>NZ_JAHPTH010000009.1:0-128655 GCF_025514195.1 Acinetobacter sp. WU_MDCI_Abxd143 | reverse complement strand
GGAATAGCTCAGTTGGTAGAGCATAACCTTGCCAAGGTTGGGGTCGCGAGTTCGAGTCTCGTTTCCCGCTCCAAATTTAAAAGGCCCTAGTCGAAAGACTGGGGCTTTTTTCTTTTTACCGATTCACACATAACTTATTGAGAAGAGTTCGGCTCAAAGCCAAGCAAAGTCCAGCTATTTCATTGCTAGATTCACATTTTTAAATCATCACTTACAACGATTTAATCTAGTTATATTTATAAAGCGTTGGGGTTATTCGGTGCATAGATATACACGGCAATAATTGAAAACAGTCCAGATGAAAACTTTCTTGGGCAAGGCTCTGCTGTAAACATATAGAAAATATAAAGTCACAATCATAAATATAGCTTTCAAAATAATACTCTTCTGTCTTTTGAGCATCATTGGTTGAGTCGAGAAACTGTATATGCTCAGGCAACACATGAAAGTTGAGCTTTTTTAAATGACAGCTCATTCCTTCGCCAGTACATTTGATATAAGCCTCTTTTAAAGTCCATATTTGAAAAAACCGTTGATATACACTGGATGGATCAATGAGTTCATTCTGTTTAATCCACTCAATTTCACTCGATGCTAGCACACTATCGACACGTCTCCATTCGAACTCACGATCCACTTGTTCAACATCAATCCCTATTTCCCCTGCTTCAGTCACCGCAAGAACAATAATGTTTGCTGAGTGACTAAGATTAAAATACACAGCCTTACTACCTTCTACAAAAGGCTTGCCGTTGGGATGTAATTGAATATTAACTTCATGGGGTGAGATGCCTAGCTTATCCGCTAAGACAGTCTTCACTAATACGCGAGAGATCAAGAAAAGGCGAGCCGCCTTAGGATGATATTGATCATATCTCAGCTTCTCTGCCAAACTGAGAAAGCCGAGATAATGGCTCAATACCAAATGGTCTTGTGGTACCCGTGAAACTGGGCAGACATAAACCCGTACTTGGTCACGATTAGACATTAGGAAGCGATAGTGCTGTTGTATTTCATCAGAACAGGTGCGAGATAGTCAGAAACTGCCTCTACATGTGTGAGGTGTGGATTATGGCCTGCACCAGCTATCATATGTACAGGGATATCAGGATTTATTGTAGTAACCATCGGGTCTTTATCTCCCACAATGATTTCAACTTTAGATCCAAGCTCATTGAGCAAAGCTGTTTGAGTTACGCGCTGTTCTGGCAAACTAATCCGATGCATATACTCACTAATATGCTTGGCTACCGACACTCGACGTAATGAATCCATCGCATAACCAACCGCCGGATTCTGTTGCCCATCTGGATGCAAGTCTTTAGCAATCACATCTTTCGGCACAAAACGGAAAATTAGTTTAGATATTGCTTGTATCTGAAACATTTTAGCAGCCTGCGCCTGAACAAAATAAGGCGATATAAGGATGAGGCGTGCAACTTTTTCGGGATATTCCTTTGCAAGATTTAATGCAAAGAGACAACCTAACGAATGTGCAATAACAACACTATTTGGCGCTAAAAGTTTTGCAGCAGTGTCGATAAATTCATGATTGTTATCCTCCATCATCTCATAACTACCTGAACGGCCAAGTCCCGGCAGATCCATCATAGCAACCTGATCATAGGTAATTTTATTGATGATTGGAGACCAGCATGTGCTATCAAATGGAATGCCGTGTAAAAACAGTGCGGAAGATTTTTCTGAACCAACTGGCTGTTTAGTATAGATTTCTGTCCAATATCGGTTCTGATAGCTAAAAGAATTAGGTGTTGGTACTTGCATACGACCAAAGCGTGTAAGTACTAGACGATCAATCCAGCGAGAAAAATAAGGAGTGATATTGATCAGGTCCGCGATGCCCATCTTCACTGCCATCGCCTCTGCCCCCGCAACATGATAGTGCTCGGTAGAAATGAATGAGAGTTGCTCTTTAGAACCGTCAAGCAATACCTCAGGCAATTTCTCCAATAGAACCTTGGGTACTTGCAAATGTGGTGAGCTGACTCCCAAGTGTTCAGCAGCGAGATGAACCAGACGATGAAATTTCGGCGTCGCAGGATCAAGCAGCATATACTCCTGAGCAATGGTCTCAGGATAAGACATCGTTCGGATCAAAAAGCTCACGATATACTGCATATTGCATAGGGGCAGGAATGTGTCACGCCCACCTGGCAATGCCAGCAGACGTCCCTGATAGAGCTTATCAATCATGTCAGCAATACCGATATATTGCATATCGCCATAGTTATAAAAACCATCAATGACCGTCGCTGGATTTATTGCAGTCCATGGCACATTTAAACGCTTACAGGCCTCAATGAAAGCTTGATAACCTAAAATTTTTGAAGCTTCATAACCACCATGTTTGCAATACAACTCATCAGCCGACTCTTGCGGCGGCGTAGCGACACGATACCCCCCAATCCAGATAAATCGTTCAAGCTGCTTCAAGGTCGCAGCCCATTTAATCAAAGTAAGCCCTGACTTAATATTGGTACGCTCAGCTTCAGCTTTGCTAATACCCCAATTAAAGGATACAGCAAGATGATAAATCACATGGATCTTTGTCTGAGCATCCGCTAACAGAGAATCCAGCTTAAAATCGCGGCTTAAATCATATTCAACAAACGAAATAGATGGATCGGCTAGCCCTTGGGTTGCAATAAAATCTAATAGCTTATCTTTCTTGGTTGCGGCATTACGCAGTGCAGCAATCACCTGATGACCTTCATGCAGAAGTTCAACGATCAATCTGCTGCCAATAAAACCTGCTGCACCTGTTACTAATATGGTCTTCCGTGAAAAATTATCTTTTTTTGCGTTATTTAAATTATCCATAAATCACCTTATTAGGTGCTGGGCACTCCAGCATTGTTTAGAAGCGAGTTATCTTAAAAGTTATATCGAACCTGGGCATACACCAGACTGTTATCTCTAAATTGTCCTAGCACCGTATCATTTTTGCCCCAGAAGCGATCTCCACCTGCATTTAACTGCCAGTGATCATTGAGGTTGTAGTTAATACGTACTCTCAACAATTCATTAGGCTCTGGTGCAAAATAGAATCCTGTAAACTCTAACTTTAAATTGTCATTTAGTAGGTTAAGCGCATAACGCAGCATAGCTCCATACTGATCTTGCTCATATTGATCGCTGATTGTTTGCTGATAACGGTAGACTTCTCTCAATGCTGGATTTGTTAGGCTATCGGCAGATTTAAAGTCCTCTGTATGCTTGTACACGCCTACTAAACTCAGCGTAGAATTTTTTAATGACCATTCCGGTCCCATAACTACAGTTAAATTATTTTTCTTATGGGTAAGATCTTCTCTGCCATTTGAGTCAGTCTTTGTATATGCAGCTTCACCGCGCCACACGAGATCGTTATGGTTATAACTGAAATCAAATCCATAGACGGACATAGGATTATTTTTCAGCTGCAATGTTGCCTCCCCAGTTGGAGATACAGAAAGAATTGACAGATCAGGCATGTGATCCAAGCCTGAGAAATACGATGCCCCAACATCTAGACCATCTACGGAATAATCCCAGCGCATTGCAAATGCAGGACGGCTCTTACGGTCTATGTCATACTGAACACCAGCAATCTGACGCAATGGAATCACATCTGAACGATTACGCGGATACCACAATGCAGTCCATTTATTGGTTCCTGATTCAGGAATATATGTCAATTTGAGTGCATCATTTCCAAGACGTTGATCTGTCTCATCTGGTACTAGACGCGTATAGTCACGAGGCGAGAGGTTATCTGTGGGGTTAATCCCATCAGCTCTCCCCCAGACTACAATCTGGCGACCAACATCGACATAGACTGTCTGATCCCAGTTATAAGAAGCATACAACTCATGTAAGTTGCGATTTACCTTACTCACCTGATCTGGGTTCACAGTATGGTCCGTTTCGTCTCCAACCACTATGTCGTAATGGATCTTAAACTCTGGATTAAACTTGAGCGTACCATTGGACCAGAAACTTGCTTGTCCAATGTTTTTTAACGAACTTAAATCACGATCTGATGACCACACATCGAGTCTGGCTGAGTTCTGGCTCACAAAACTAATTTCGCTGTCATCTGCATGAGCATGCTGCAGTAGCATAAAGCTACTGCAGCATGCAAATACCCAATAGGCACCTTGCGTCATTTTTCAAGACTCTGCGGTGAGAAAAGCTTATCGGATAAGGTTTTTTCTGCGACAAAATCATTGACGATAACTTGTGTCATATGTTGAGTTTGCAGATTCTTCGCCATCGATTTCATAGCCTGCCATCTTGGTTTCACTTTGCCGTAAGGACGGATATCGGTGAATTCAATATGTTTTAATGGTTTGCCTGCCGTATCCCAAATGTCGATGGTTGCTGTAACAAAGTTGTCTTTGAGTATGCACATACGACGTTTGCTATAACCAAAATCACTCTTCACCGTATTATTGATTGGCGTTGCTTCAATCATGTAACAATCTTTGCCATTAAATTTGCCATCTGCCAGTTTGGTGTACTTCCAGTCACTGAGCTTATAGCCAAGTACATCCCCATAGCTAAAGTCCGTACCAATAAAAGCATCGCCCTTATTCGCCGATGCAAGACGACGTACTTTTTTCAATGCAGGCAAATAGACAAACATGCTATCGCTGCCTTTTGCATTTTCAATTAACAGCGTTGTGGTTCCTTGGACATCTGCTGGCGAGATGAACTCGGTCAAACGCATATTGTTCTGAGTATTTCCGGCAAGCTTAGTCATATTTTTGGTCAAACGTACGCGCTGCTCACCATTTTTAGAGGTCAAAATAAATTTGGCACTAGCCGTTGAAGATAAAAACTTAGAGGCGTCATCACTACGATTAACAATATCTTGAACTTCATCTGCATGAGATGTTTTAGGTAATGAAAAAGTGAGCGCCGTACCTAACAAAAGGCTTGTCACAACTGTTTGTGCAACAGGAATGCTCTTCTTCTTTGAAGAAAAGATAAAACGAGGTTTTAATATTAGAATCATTGTAGGCACCATAATTAAGGTTGCAAATACACTGAAAAGCATTGCAATGACAATAAACATCGCGAGCCATTGATGGACGTGGAAGCCTTGTGATAAGGACAGTACGCCGTAACCACCAGCAACCGCAGTCGCGACAAAAAGAGAAGCCTTACCAGCAGTACTTAAAGTCTTACGAATAGCATCTTTGATATCGCCCCCTTCTTCGCGCAAGATTTCACGCAAGCGATAGAGGAAGTAGATGGCATAGTCCGCACCAATACCCACAGCCATGGCCGAGATGAGTGAGTTCGGAATATTGAGTGGAATGTCGAGCCAACCCATCACACCAAAGATGGCAAGAATTGAGAATAGAAGTGGTGTAAGAACAATCAGTCCCGCTGAAATCGAACGGAAGACCAGTGCTGAAATAAAGAATACGGCAAATGAAATTTGTAGAATGTTCATTAGCTTGCCGTGAACCATCGTTTCAGTTAAAGCAATGGTTTGCGTCACATCACCACCAAAACTTACTACAGCCTTATCACCCAATTGACCCGCCATATACGTTTTTAGCGACTCAAGGATTTCTTTAATACGATGATTACTGCCGGTTTTCAGAAGAATCGTAATCTTGGCATAGCGCTGAGTGGTATCAATGTAGGATTCAAAATCAGTCGGTTCACCAGACATTGAATACAACAGCAGATACTGAGCAACGACATCTTTGGTTGCAGGAACCTGAAATGCCTGTGGCTGATCAGCATTCATTGCCTGATTCATCCTTTTGATATAGTCCACGATAGAGATTGTTTTACCGACCTCGGGAATTGAGTTTGCGAACTTTTCAGTATTATCAATCGCTTTTAAGATTTCAGGATTTTCAATACCATCACGAACCTTGGTATCGACCATGATGTAGAGACTGTTTGTGCCACCAAGAGACTGATTTAAAAATCTGTCGTCTTGCTGCATCGGTAGGTCTCGTGAGAAGAAGTTGCGGCTATCGTTATCAACCACAATACGGCTTGTGCCAATAGCAAGAAAGACGCCCATTGCCGCAATCGCAGTCATTAACATCATTCGTGGACGAACTGACAAAATGACATCACCAATACGGTTTGGAATCCAATCCCAAATTGGCAAGCCTTTGCGTTTAACCTTCACAACCGAAGGTGGTGGCAACATTGAGCGGAGTGCCGGAATAAAAGTCATCTCAATCACCAGCGTACTGATGATCCCGATCCCTGTAAAAATACCGAATGAACGAATAGTTGGAATGTTGAAAGTCAACAGAGAGAAGAATCCAGCTGCTGCAATACCACCAGCCAGCACCATAACTGGACCAACACGAACCAAAGACTGCACTACAGCTTCGCTATTGGCAGCTTTAGGCTCCATTCCTTGAGCAATCAGACGATCAAAATCTTCATAGTAGCGCTTGAGCAACTGCACAGCGTGCCCTGCTGCAATGGCCAGAATCAGAATTGGTGTAGGCGAGTTAAAGATATCCATTGGCTGTTTGAACAAGCCCATCATGCCCATACCCCATGCCACAGCCAACAAAGCTGTAACGAGTGGCAGAATCAAACCTTGCTTACTGCGGAATGCTTCAAAGTGCAATAAACCAATCACTAATACAGCAATCGGGAACAAAATATTGATACGCTTAGAGTAGTCTTCAGCTTTATCCAGATACACAGGATTGCCACCGACACTAATCGTCATATCTTTAGATTGTTCGCTCTCTACGATTTTGTTGATTGGGCCCATCATTTTCTGGAAGCCCTCTGGACTTTCCTCAAGCTCAAGCAAAATCGCAGCAGTTCGTTGATCTTTAGATACCACTGAATTCATATAGGTTGGATTCAGTGCCAGTAGTTTTTTCAGGTGATCAATATCCTCCTGAGTGACTGAACTACTCGGCAATAGTTTCTTGGCATCGAACCCTTCTGCATTCGCCTCGATACCTTTCGCCTGACGTGCAGCCAGACTCATTATAGTGGAACGGACTACGCCCGGTGCATTATCAACTTCTTCGGTAATGCGTTTGACTTTCTCCAACACCTGCGGCTGATAAATATCACCCTGCTTCGGTGTAATACCGATCACAACCATATATTTGGAGCCGAATTTCTTTTCAATCAGCTTGGTCGAGGTGATATAAGGATGCCCTTTAGGCGCAAGTGCATCTGGGTCAATAATAATTTTTACACCAGATGCCAGATACGCTAGAGCAAGTGTTAAGAGCATCACCACAGTCAAGACAATACGACGATGGCTAAGAATCCAACGCGCGTATTTCTCCATCATTTGTTGAGTCTTACGAGGTGGTTTATTGGTCTCGATAGTTGGTTTATTTTCATTGCCAACCGACTCATAGGCTTCACCCTTCTGAGCCAATGCTTGAAGATTATCAACATCTTTCTTGAACTGAGCGAGCACCATCTTTTTTAGCAGCGCTGGCGGCAATACACCAAAAAAGCTACCTGGTTCTGCCTCAAACACCCATTCAATCCACGTACCTTCCGGATGTGGTTTGAAACGGTAAGTACCGGTGTAGTGAAAGGGTCCTTCCACTACTTTAAACGCATACAATTCGTTCGGTACTAGATGTGTAATTTCACCTTTAAAGGACATTTCACGCCCAATAAAGCTAAAACCAATTTCGTACTTACTACCCACACGCGGAGTACTGTCTAGCAGCTCAGAATGCTTACACGACAATTGCCAACCTGCATCATTGGCCGGGTTTGAAAGGTAGTTGAAAACCTTGTCAATCTCGGCCGGTATGAGGAAAGCATGTTCTATGGTCACCATAGTGGTTCTACCTTCTTGTATTTCTTATGCAGGAATTGGGTACATCTGATCAATTGTCTGGGCTACAGCCACAACATTCTCAGCGTACATAATTGATGAATGGTCACCAGGCAAATCCACTTGTGTAAACGTTTCTTTGACCAGTTGATCCCAACCTAGACTTTCTCCAAAGTCTTCCTGCTCATCTTTGGCTTTAACCAAAAGAATTGGAAAATCTTCAGGGTCTGGGAAATAGGTTTGGAGTGCGATGCCATTCGCCAAATAGGTATCAAAGTAAAGTCGGAAGTCTGATGGTTCTGCATCTAGAGGCAGAACATTGATGGCCTTGGCTTCTTTAAGTACATGATCAAACATTTGATCTGGACTCAATTCACGTAAGTATTGCGCTGGGATCGTTAATTTTTTGCCATAAGGTGCAGCCAAATCACGAGCGAACCAAGACAAAAGCATCGCATCGTCGGCATCTTCAGGCACATTTTCTGGAATTGGAGCACGAGTATCGATCATGACAATACCTGTGACGTGTTGTCCCATTTGACGCAACTGACGACTAATCTCGTAGGCAATCGCTCCACCAAAACACCAGCCACCGAGGAAATAAGGTCCTTGAGGCTGCATCTTTTGCATTTCAGCAATATAGAGCGTCGCCATTTCTTCAATCGCCACTTCCGCAGCATCGGCTTCAATCAGTCCAGGAGACTGAATAGCACGTAAGGTACGGTTCGGATTGAGATGACGCGAAAGCTCCATATAACAGAAGGTACTGCCACCAATTGGATGGAACAGCCACAGCGGTTGTTCATAGGTTCCACGGCGTAGTTCAATTACGATAGATGGCTTAATTTCTTTATTTTCGCGAATGATCTCACCCAGACGCTCCACAGTGGAGTACTGTGCCAACAAAGCAACTGACAGTTCGGTACCGAAAGCCTTTTTAAGATGGTTAACAAGCTTCACAGCTAATAGTGAATGCCCACCTAGTTCGAAGAAATCATCATGTATACCCACTCGCTTGACCGACAAGATCTGTTCAAAGGTAGTACACAGCTCGATTTCGATCGGATCACGCGGTGCAACATAATCATTGCTCTGCTCAAACACTGGCTCAGGAAATGCCTTACGATCCAACTTATTGTTGGCCGTCATTGGAAATTCATCCAATCGGATAAACGCACTTGGCACCATATAAGCTGGAAGATGGATTTGCATGGTCTTTTTCAAACCGGCAATATCAAGCTCTTGTCCAGTTACATATGCCACCAATTTCTGGTCATTGCCAGCTGTAGTCTTAACCAGCACTACTGCATCTGTGATACCGTCGATCTGTTTGAGGACATTCTCGATTTCACCTAATTCGATACGGAATCCACGGATTTTGACTTGAAAGTCTAGACGTCCATGATGAGTCAAGCGTCCATCTGTACGCAGACAGACTTTGTCCCCTGTTCGGTAGAGTCGACCAGCATTTGGTAGAGATGGCAAAGTTGTAAATTGTGCATCTGTCAATTCAGGTCGATGCCAGTAATCAACTGCCAGACCATCACCGCCAATCCAAAGCTCACCCATAACGCCTGGTGGAACTAAACGCTGCTGCTCATCAAGGACATAAAGCTGGGTGTTCGCCAGTGGTTCACCTAAATCAATACACTTTGCATCAGTGATACGAGCCGCACTAGACCACACTGTAGTTTCGGTCGGACCATAGACATTCCATAGGCAACCGACTTTACCCAGCAGTTTTTCTGCCAGAATAGTATCTAACGCTTCGCCTCCACAGAGTGCAGTCAACCCTGCATTGCCGCCCCACTCGCTGTCTAGGAGCATTTTCCAAGAAGCCGGTGTTGCCTGCAAAACATTGATAGATTTAGTATTTAGATAATCCACCAATTGATTGCCGTCTTGTGATACCTCACGTGGGCAAACATGTACTACACCGCCGTACATCAGCGGAATGAGCAACTCAAGAATTGAAATATCAAAAGCATAAGTAGTGATTGCTAATAGCTGAGTCTCAGCAGTCACTTGCAATCTATCATTCATAGATAGCAAGAAATTGATGATTGAAGGGTGCCCAATACGGACACCTTTAGGCTTACCTGTCGAGCCTGATGTGTACATCACATAAGCAATGTCGCCAAAGGCAAGTGTCTCGCGCACTTGCTCAAGGGATACAACACCAGCTTGATTGATATCTAAGCGTGGAACAGACACGTTAAGAGCATCCATTAACTCGGTTTGAGTCAAGATGACTTTAGGTTCGGCATCGTCAATGATGTTCTGTAGACGTTCAGTTGGGAAATTAGGATCCAGTGGCACATAAGCTGCACCTGCCGCCCAGATCCCAAGGATTGCTGCTGGTAATAACGCCGTGCGGTCTAACATCAGACCTACACGATCACCACGTGTAATACCGTGTACACGCAAATATTCAGCAATACCAGCAATATGTTGACCTAATGCACGATAGCTAATTGTATGATCTTTTGAGGTTAAAGCATGATTTTCACCACGCTCATCAATCTGCTTAAAAATCATTGCGAATAGATCATGCTGAGCATAATCAGTCACCTTTCCACGAAGGGCCTCGAACTGAATGCCATCTTTATAATCAGGTGCGATATTTAACTCAACGATCTTACGTTCTGGATGAGCCACCATCTCAGATAATACAGCTTGCAGCAGCTGCACCATATTTTCGGCAGACTGCGCAGAAAATAACTCAGTGTTATATTTCAATACACCAACAAGTTCACCCTGATATTCACCGCCCATTTCTAGCGTAATATCCAACTGACCTTCTTGCTGGCGAACCGGAAAACTTCCTAAAGTTAAATCTTGACCAACCAAAGTAGCTGGGGTCTGGATTGGCAGAAGTAGTTCTTTAAACTCATCCATACCGCCTAGACGTTCCCAGAACATTCCTACCTGAGCCAATGGGTTAATACTGCCATCACGCTTTGGTGAAACAACCTCAACTACTCTAGAAAAAGCAACTTTTTGATGCTTAAGGCTCTGTCTTAATTGTTCCTGAACTTGCTGGGTAAATTGACGTAAAGTCAAATCAGCATCGATGTCCATCTGGATAGCTATTGTGTTGACGAACTGCCCCAATGCATTACGCAAAGAGCGTTCAAGTCGACCAGCTACAGGTGTGGCAATAACTAGATTATTTTCATTAGATAGTTTGTGCAGCAGGATATAGAACCCCGATAGCACAAGTCCGAACAATGTGATCTCATAATCTTTCGCCAAGTTTACAAGACCAGATGACACTGATTCAGGTACACGGAAAGCCAGTGAGCTACCCTTATGCTGCTGTACAGCTGGACGAGGATAATCAAGCGGAATGCTATGCACATGTGGTGCATGCTTCAGTGCATTTTTCCAGAAAAGTAAACTTTCATCAGTATCATCGATTACGCTGCTCTGCTGCTTATCGGCATACTGTGCAAACTCAATTCCGTTCACTGTATCCGATTCTGCAACGAGTCCAAAACGTTTACTAATGTCTCGCAGCAACAGACCAATTGACCAAAAATCCATGAGCGCATGATGAATCACAACGGCAATCACATAGTGATTTTGTCCACGCTCATAACAATGAACACGCCACAATGGTGGCTGAGTCAGGTCAAATGGCTGCTTGGTATCTTGCTCAACCAATTGCGTCAAATCAGAAGCTTCAATATGACGAGCATCAGAAAAGATGATATTCGGATAGACGCGATCCCAGATGAGTTGCTCAATTCCCTGATCATTGGCAGGCATGCTGACACGCAACAGCGGATAATCATGCATGACCGCTTCCAGAATCTCCATCGGCTTGTTGCCTAATGGTTGATTGACCTTCACGTCAAAGGCCACCACCATATTGTAGGCACTGCAAGTTGGCTCAAGACGCTGGATGTACCAAATACCAAGCTGTTCCGCAGAAATCGCATGACGCGACAGAACTTCCGGTTCTAGTCGTGCAAGGTTGTTCATGAAGCAACTCCCTGTTGCAACTCAGAAACAAGATATTCCGCCAACGCATTGATTGTTGGGTAATCCCATAAGAGGGTCGGCTCAAGCTCCAGTTTTGTCAGATCTTCTAAGTCCCCAGATACAGACAAAGCAACGATCGAATCAAGACCATAACTGGTAAATTTTTGATCTGGATCAATCGTCTCAGGCTCTACGCGCATTTCTTTGGCTACTAGCGTACGAATAATTGCGCTCCAGTAAGCTTTATCTTTATTCATGGGGTAATCTCCTCTTTAACCGGTTTGGCATCACGTGGTGCCAGTGCAAAATCGATGACGGATAACATATGGTTAGTTGAAATTCGGTCTAGTAAATCTGCCAATGTACTTTCACGTAATGACGTCATAGGAGGAGCTGTCCGTCCTTCAGCGGCATTTAAGAAAATGATCAACCATGCACCATCCTGTAAAGCTGGTCTTAGGCCCTGACGGTTAAAGACCCAGAAACCCAACACGGCAATACGAGCAAATAACTCGGCGTAGCTACGAGCAAGACTAAAGCGCAACGTTTCAAACTCTTTGCTCTGCTCAGAATTTGAGAAGTAATCCTGAATTTTTTGATCCAAAGAACGTTGTTCAACTAGAAGTTGGTCTGCTTGTTCACATAGCATAGTAAGTGTCTCAGCAGACAATCCTGCTGTGACATCGGCATCGTTGAGCATTTCGATGATTGTTTCGAGTGATTCCATCACCAAATCACCATCTCGGTTGAAAATCTCAAGCTCGCGGAAATCAATAGCGCCTGTCTCTACCTGCAAGTCATACAACTGGCGATAGCGTGCTTTAGCTTCTGATTGATTGAGATGGTCGGCTTTTTTGCTACGACCTTTATTGGCAGATTTGAGCTGAAAACTCAGACTGTCTAGGCAAACGGTGCTACTACCGTCAAACACACTAACAATCAGATGGTCTCTGAATGCTTTCTGATACATTCCATCCGCATACGCATTTCTTAAGAAAAAGCGTGACCCAAGCACTGAAGAAGTGATCTTGGCAAGCGATTCTACATACTCAGGTACCAGCACCTTGACGATTGGTGACCATGTACTGAACTGATTGATACATACGTGCAAACCACGCGCACCAACAAGTGATAACACTTCAGCCGCTAAAAGATAAGCATAGGCTGTAGCGAGTTGCTCACGTACCAACGGAATGCTTATTACTTTTTTGTTATATAACTCGCGTTCAATAGCAAACTCGGTCGCGATGCGTAGCATCGTATCGCCTGCTCCCAGAGAGAAACTACTGCAATATGCACGCGTTACCTGTAGAGTCTTGAGACCAAGCTCTAACCCTTGACCTTCTTCACCGATGAGAGCATCTTTGTGAATTTCAGCATTGTTAAAGCCAATACCACTGATATCTAGCCCACGCATACCAACTGTTGGCAGACGGTTCAGGCTATAAGTTCCTTTAGAAGCCATGTGGCGCTTATCGAGCCAAAATGCGCTTAAACTACGTGGTCCACGATCATTCGATGTTTTAGCAATCAGACTTAAAGAGTCACCTAAAGTGGCACGATTGATCGACCATTTTTCGCCATTTAAGACATATTTGCTCTCGGCAGATTGTGCAGTTACTTCACTAGATAGCAGATCGGCACCATGGGCTTTCTCGCTATAAGCCAGCGCTGGAGCAGCACCACTCAAAATTCGACTAGCGATATTTTGGCATTGGTTCGCATTACCCCCGATCCATACGATCACAGACCAAGCATTCGTACTATAGGTCGAGTTGATGGTTAGATCACGTCGTGCTAACACACGATGCAGATATAGCAACTCCTCACCAACTTCCATACGACCTCCAAGTTCTGAAGGTACATAAAAACGGTTCATACCCACCGCATTCAGGAAATCAACAGCTCGCTGAGGGTACTGCTCTTTCTCATCACGCTCGATGGCTGCGGACCAAGAAAAATCATTATTGGTATCGTGTACGGAGCCTAAAATTTGCTCCAGACGAGCAGCAGATTGAAACTGCCGCAAATTGGATGTAAGTGACATGAATTTTCACTCAAATGATTAAAGGGTAAGGGTTAAAACAAAGCACTTTTCAGACGATTAAAAATCAGCGTGCGTACTTCACGTTCCTTGATCATTGAGTTGAGTAGATTGGAGCTATAACGAATCAGCTGCCCCCGCTGCTCACGATCACGGATGACTTCTAAGCCGTTTTTGACATAGTTTCGAGCAATCACCGTTCTACGGTTTGGATGGGTTAAACAGACCAGTTGACCGCGTTCGATCTGCTCTTTAATTTTTCTTCTTCTAATTTTGCCGCTAGTGGTCTTATTTATTCGGCCTTGATGCAATAAATAGACGCCATCTACAGGTAAGCCAATATCAGCTGCAACTTGTTCTTTAACCTGAGTTCTGATGGCTTCAAAATTAAGTGTCTTGTCTAAGGACTTCTTCTTAATCTCAAGTACAACTGTAACGCCATCAGAATCAGCAAAATTTACTGCTGCAACACAGCCTTTACGGACGGCAGGATGTGCCGTTTCAACAGAGCATTCAATGTCTTGTGGGTAATAGTTCTTACCACGGATAATAATCACATCCTTAAGACGGCCAGTTACATACAGGTCTCCATCTTTAATAAAGCCCATATCACCCGTTCTTAAGTAATATTCTTTACTCGGCTGACCTGCCTCATCAAGGATAGTTGCTTCAAAGGTTTCTTGATTGACCTCTGGCTTCTGCCAGTAACCTGCTGTAACGCTCTCTCCTGCTAGCCAGATTTCACCAACTTCATGAGCCGCTACTTCTTTACGAGTATGTGGATTAACAATGCGGCAATCAATGTGTGCCGAGATCTTGCCACAACTCACCACTTGCACCGCAGTTTGATCCTGACTTTTCTCTACCAAGTGAGCATTTAACTTGTCACGATCAAGCGAAATCGCATTGAGAGGGCCTGTCACACCACTAACTAAAAGCGTCACTTCTGCCAGGCCATAGCATGGCAAGAAAGTATCTAGCTTCAATTTCGATTGAGTATTGAACTTCTCCATGAAACGCTGCATGACGTGAGCTTTGATTGGCTCTGCTCCGTTAAACAGGACACGTACACGGCTTAGATCAAGCGATGCGGCCTGCTCATCAGTGATGCGATTCAGACACAATTCATAGGCAAAGTTTGGCCCACCACTAATCGTGACGCCTCTTTCGCTAATAAATTGTAGCCATTTAAGAGGTCTTCGAATGAAGTCCAGCGGCGACATGACATAACAAGTCAGCCCTACATAAACGGTTTGCAAAACTGAGCCAATTAATCCCATATCGTGATAAACAGGCAGCCATGTCAGGCCAATATCATCAGGTTGTGTACAAAAGGCTTCAGCAATCATGGCTTCATTTGCCATAATATTTTTGTGGGTGACAATTACTCCTTTAGGCCAACCTGTTGATCCTGAAGTGTATTGAAGGAAGCAAACATCATCTGCATCAATATACGGGAGATCTTTTTCCACCAAGTCACGCTGAAATTCGGCGTCAACAGCATGTAGTATTAAACTTTCATTTTGAGCTTTTAATGTGATTAGACCCGATAGCTCAAGAATCTTTTTTGTTGTGAGTACTATCTTTGGTTCACAGTCATTCATAATATTCAAAATATTAGAAAAACCATTACGATTAAACGGCAAACTAACTGGTACTGCGATAATTTTAGCTTTTAGACAAGCAAAGAACGATACGATAAAGTCTAGCCCAGGCTCGAACAACAACACTGCACGATCACCACTATCTACAAGGTTCATTAATATCTGAGCTTGATGTTGAACGCGCGTATTCAAATCTTCATACGTAAGAGAATGAATGCCACCTGATTGGCGCCCTAAATACTCAAAAGCAACCTTACTTCCATTTAAATTTGCGTGGGATTCCAATGTTGCAATGATATTATCCGTATCCATTACAGCCATAAATTACTCCGATTAATTATAATTCACCCTTGAAATTCGCTAATTCAGAAATTACATTTCTAGCTAGGGCTTTTAATAAAATGAATATACTTTTTGTTTAAAATATAAATTCACATTATATTTTAATTATGAATGTTATTTGTTACACCTGTAAGGATTTACAGGTAAGTGGTCACTTATCGAAAATTAAGAAGCTAAATCCTTTATATAAATCATTTTTTGAGCAACTATATATTTTTAATTTCTTATAATTATTTTAAATTAAAGCCTCATCCATTTCTAATTTAGATACTCATAAGCCAAGATTTCAAAGGCTTTTTACTCTTAAAAGTTTCTTTTTTATTGTTTTTAACTTTAGATTAAATTGTTTTATAAAAATTATAAAATAAAACTATTATATTTATATAATAGCACAACATAGATATTAATAAACAAAAAGATTTATATTATGTTTTAATAATAAAATTTAGCTCCCTTAAACTAAACATACAAATATTAAAATATTTATTTTTTCTTAAGTCTAATATTAAATTCCTCTATTTTCTATAATCTCTATAAAAGCCCCAGCATTACCGCCCGAATAGCTGCTGAAATTTTATTATTTACATTTAACTTTTGCATGGAGTTACTGAGATGGAAATTTACGGTTCTTTCAGTTACTCCAAGAATTTGAGCTATTTCAGCTGACGTTTTACCTTCAGCAGTCCAACGTAGCGCCTCTTTTTCCCTGTTCGTTAAATAAAGATTGAATTGAGCAAACTCTGCATCATTCACCATTTTAGCAATGCTAGAATGCACTGTTTGAGTCAACCAGTACATATTCGTATATTGTGCCTTTTGCTCTTTTTCTGATAATTGGTCGTTGGATCTTGCTAGTGTTAGCATTCCTCTGGTCCCAATAAAATCACGGCTTGACTGAGCCCAACCGACATTTAAACCATAAGAACGCGCTTCCTCCCAAAAATCTTTTTCGGCCTGTGTCTTTGCAGATTGACTCGACCAAACAAGAGGTTGAAGTGATACCATACAATGCTGCACTGTCGGATCTATCTTCACATATTGCCGTTCCACATAACGTTTCTGCCATGCTTCTGGATAATTATTCAACATAATCGTTTTTGGTTCAGCAATAGATAAGGGTGATTGCATACCATAAGCGCAATAGTCAAATCCGAGCTTTAATGCTGTAGATTTAACGATCTCAAACAACTGGTATTCATTTTTTACCACCAAAGATGCTGATAATAAATCCTCTTGCCAACTTTCCATTTGCTCTCATTAGACTCCATTCACAAACTATTTTTTGTTCGGTTGCATATTGTGAATCCAAAGTAATCAAATTGAAGTGTAAGCCTAATCTTTTACCGTAATTTCAATAAAGATCATCAATAATCTAAAACACTCTTAGGTTACTAAATATATTTTCGGCACCTGCTCTTCTATTAGAGCCCTCAATTACAGATTTTGAATTCATTATCCAATTAACAACACTTTTAAGCCCGGAATGATTGCAAATTATTCAGATAAACTATATGTCTGAACGCTTTCAAGGTTGTTATATTTCATGCGCAGATTATGCTTTAAAAATTAAAATTTACAGGATGCATTTTATTCCAAAATATATATTTTTTTAATTTATAGAGAACTCGATCACTTAATCTTGAGAGTATGTTTTTATTAATTTAATTAAATAATATTGCCTTTCAATTATTCAATACCTCCAATTCCCCTGTTTTTTATATAAAAAACTAAAAATAATTATAATATTTTAAAAACCAAACAATTACAGCAAAACTCCCCATACTTGTAATTATTATTTTAGTATTAAAATTATTGACTATCTAATAGATTCTATCGAGCTAGTCTCGTTAAAAAAAAGAGTTTTTACCCAAAAACATCTCTGATAAGAATAGCTTAAAGGTGCACCATCAAATTATAGTTAACCTGTTAAATATAACAGTATTTTATTGGCAAAAATTTATGTTATTTATTCACTAAATCTTAATTTAGGGTACTTAAGCAGGTAGCATGGTTAGCATACTCCCTCATTTCTCTATCTCAACAGATGGTTTTATTCGAATGAACGAAAACCAACTCATGAGTTATCCTCTCCAACACATCATCTCTATTGTTGAATCAACACAAATTGAAGATTCTAAAATTCTCTATTATGGTTTTACCGAATGGGCAACGTTAAAAACTCCAGCTTTAAGTACCGGATGGGATTGGGAATTTATTGAGTACAATGGCATCACTACCGTAAAACGAGTAGGTTTGCCTCGAAGCAATATCATGATTGTTGATATATCTGGTATAGATATCGGGTTTGATACCAATGAAACATTCCTCAAGAAAAAAATAGATACTTTATTCTGGGAACCGTTTATTTATGCCCAAATCAATACGTCATTAATCCAGTCTTAATTAAGTCAAACCATCTCTTAGAAACCTGTAAATTCTTACAGTTACCGCCTTTCCAGCTGTTCAGTAAAGTCGCTTGAAAAATAAGTGGAAGCACTTGTAATGAATATTATTGCTGGATTTCAAAACAATTTTTCAGAAGGCTTGTATACCAAATTTAAAAGTTACCGTTACAGGGTATTTGTTGAGCATTTGGGATGGGAGTTGAACTGTCCAAACAATGAAGAACTAGATCAATTTGATAAAGTCGACACAGCTTATGTAGTCGCTCAAGATAGAGAATCCAATATTATTGGCTGTGCAAGATTACTACCCACGACTCAACCCTATTTACTGGGTGAAATATTTCCCCAATTAATGAATGGAATGCCTATTCCCTGCTCGCCAGAAATTTGGGAACTCTCAAGGTTTTCAGCTGTAGATTTCTCGAATCCACCTACCACAGCGAGTCAAGCAGTGTCATCGCCAGTTTCTATTGCCATTCTGCAAGAAGCTATTAACTTTGCAAGAGAACAAGGCGCCAAACAACTCATTACGACCTCTCCTCTTGGTGTAGAACGTTTATTACGTGCTGCGGGTTTTCGGGCCCATCGCGCGGGCCCACCTATGGTTATTAATGGATATGCGATGTTTGCCTGCTTGATTGATGTTTAATTGCTTATTTGGGACTCATACCTATTTTTTAGCATGAGTCCCAATTTTTATATAGTCAGGTAACAATATGACCAAGAATCTTAAGGCTTATCAATCAATCTTGGTTTTTAAATTTAAATTCGACTTTTTATAATAAGCTTCATCTGTTTTAGGACTCCAATCGCGTGGCATAAATGTCGTCGATATAATTGCAACCACAGCCATACTTCCAATATAAAGCATAATTAGATATGGATTACCTTGCCCAACGCTCAATAATTTAGTAGCAATCATCGGTGCTAAACCACCACCCAATACGCCAGCTAACTGTACCGAAATCGAGATTCCACTATAACGAATTTCCGCTGGAAATTGACGTGCAAAAAGCTGAGCTTGTGGTGCATACATAATCGGGAACACAACACCAATCGCTAAAACAATTGCTGTCCAAACTAATACAGGATCTTTTGTGTTGAGCATGGTAAAGAATGGATAGCAATAAAGCGCCAATATGCATAGACCAAACATAAACATATTGCGTTGGCCTACTTTATCCGACAAATGTCCACATAACGGCGTCATAAATAAAATGACGGCTGCGCCGCAAATGGTGGCAAATAAAATTTCTTGGCGTGGGATTCCAAGTTGTGCAGTGGTATAAGCCAATGTAAATGTTGAGGCAATATAAAACCATGCATTCTCAGCTGCGCGAGCCAAAATAATGGTGATGAGTTGCTTTGGATGGTTTTTAAAAACCTGTAAAGCAGGAACTTTGACTTCTTCAGACTGTTGTTTTACTTTTTCGAAATCTGGCGACTCAGGCACTTTTACACGTATATACCAACCCACTGCCAGTAAAATAATACTGGCAAGAAATGGTAAACGCCAACCCCAGCTAAACAGTGCTTCTTCAGGTAATAACGACACCAGACCCAAAGCGATTGAGGCTAGCATTAAGCCACCACCTGTACTGGCTTGAGGCAAGCTTCCCCAGAATCCTTTACCGCCTTCTGGTGCATGTTCAACGGCCATGAGCACAGCACCGCCCCATTCACCGCCCATTGCCATACCTTGAATGAATCGCAAGACAACCAAACCAATCGCAGCCCAATATCCAATTGATTCATAAGTTGGTAATAAGCCAATAAGTACGGTTGGGATCCCCATGAGCATCAAGGTCAGTAGCAACATCGATTTACGGCCAATCTTGTCACCAAAGTGACCAAAGACCAGGCCTCCTAATGGTCGCCCAATAAATCCAACGGCATAGGTTGCAAATGCAGCAAGCACGCCGGTAAGTGCGTCTAGATTTGGGAAAAATAGCTTATTAAAAATGAGCGCTGCTGCCGCACCGTAAATAAAAAAGTCATACCACTCAATGGTGGTGCCGACCATGCTAGAGATGCCTGCTAATCGATGTGACGACTTTTTAGTATTTGAACCGTTTCCATGTATTGATTGCATCGTAATATCCTTTTTAGATTTTCTTGTTTTATCTTTTTTATGCTTATGACCAGCCCTGACCATAAGCATTTTCAGGTCTCGCTTTATCTCCTTAAACTTTTTATGTTTTTGTAATTCGGTTTAGCTCAATTTTTCTAAAATTGGCTCAAATCTCGAATTACGTTCTTGCCACTGTGGTTGTTTGTCTTTATCGACAATGAGAGCACGAACACCTTCAATAAAGTCACCATGCTCAAACCAGATATCTTGTAAATCACGTTCAAGCTGCATGCACTGAGGTAAGGAGAGACCTCGACCTAAATGTTGCAGTTTTAAACTGGTTTGTTTGGCAATAAATGAGCGCTGCTGCAAAATGCTGAGCATCTTACTTGCCCAAGTTTTTAAGCTTTCATCTTGTTCATTTTCAAGACTTTGCTCGATTTCATCTAAATGCTGATATCCAAAGTGTTTACGAATACCTTCAGCCAATTGTTTTAATTCGCTTTCGGCAGGGCGAGTAATAAATCGGGTAATGATGCGTTCAATTCCCTCTTTGCTTAAACTTGGCGCTTCAACAAGAGCATCTTGCAACGCTTGTAACTGCTCGCTTGGCACATGGTAGTCAATTAAATCGAGATAGAGTGCATCGCTACTGCTGATCTGCTCACCCGTAATTGCCATATAAACGCCAATATCATCAAGGCGAGACAGGAAGTGTGTTGCCCCAACATCTGGGAAAAAACCAATCGCTGTTTCAGGCATGGCAAATCTGGACTTTTCGCTGCTCACCACAATGTGACAAGCCTGAGCCAAGCCAAAACCGCCACCTAATACATAGCCATCAAGCACAACAATGATTGGCTTTTCATATTCACGCAGTATATTTAGCATTTTATATTCGGCGCTAAAGTAGCCTTTGTAGTCGGCCGTGCCATTTTTATAACTATCATAGAGATAGCGGATATCTCCACCTGCACAGAAGGCTTTTGGACTATTTGATTTGATTAAAACTGCTTGAACAGCAGCATCATTTCGCCACAGTTCCAATTGGGCACCAATACTTTTAATCATATCTAGCGACAATGCGTTGAGATGAGTCACTCGATCTAAGGTAATAATGCCCAACTTACCTTGTTGCTCAATCATTAAGTGATTTTCTGTATTCATTTTATTGATCTCTTATTGATTTTTAAAATTTGCCTTTCGTTTTTCAACAAAAGCCTGCATTCCTTCTTTTTGGTCAAATGTTGCAAATATTGAATGGAACATGCGTCTTTCAAAACGTAAGCCTTCAGTCAGATTCACTTCAAAAGCACGGTTAATCGTTTCTTTGAGCATCATGTTTGCAGTTAAAGACCGTGCTGCGATTTTTTCAGCGGCTTGCAAGGTTTGTTCAAGTAATTCTTCTTTACTAAACACACGTGCAACCAAACCACTTTGTTCTGCCTCTACTGCACCCATTTGACGAGCGGTAAGGCACATTTCCATTGCTTTGGCTTTACCAATGGCATGGGTTAAACGCTGTGTCCCACCAATACCCGGAATTACCCCTAAAGTGACTTCGGGTAAACCAAACTTGGCGTTGTCAGCACAATAAATAAAGTCACACATGAGTGCTAATTCACAGCCACCACCCAATGCATAGCCACTCACCGCAGCAATTAAAGGTTTACGGCGCTGTGCAATACGGTCTGCAAGATGAAAAAAATCATCTAAATAAATATCAGGGAATGCCAAATCAGCCATTTCTTTAATATCAGCGCCTGCGGCAAAAGCCTTTTCAGAACCTGCCAATACGATGCAACCAATTTCGCGGTCTTTTTCGAGCTGATCTAATGCCTGATTAATTTCACTAATTAATTCACTGTTTAAAGCATTGAGCGCTTGAGGGCGATTTAATGTAATCAGTCCAATCCCATTACACTTTTCTAATAAAATACTTTGCCACTGCATTACTTATTCCTTGTTCTGATTTTATAGACTACGTGCAATCACTAAACGTTGGATATCACTGGTGCCTTCGTAAATTTGGCAAATACGCGCATCACGATAGATGCGCTCAATTGGGAAGTCTCTGAGATAACCATAGCCACCAAACACTTGTAAGGCGCTCGAACACACGCGCTCCGTCATTTCTGAAGCAAATAACTTGGCCATTGAAGCTTCGTTGAGACATGGTTGACCTGCTTCTTTTAAACGCGCAGCGTAGTGAACCAGTTGTCTCGCTGCTTCGATTTCTGTTGCCATGCTGGCAAGGCGAAACGCGATGGTTTGATGCTCAAAAATTGGTTTTCCAAAAGTAATGCGCTCTTTGGCATAGCGAGTCGCTTCTTCGAGCGCCGCACGTGCTAGACCGACTGCTTGTGCAGCAATACCAATACGTCCACCTTCTAAATTGGCGAGAGCAATTTTCAGGCCTTCGCCTTCTTTACCCAGCATTAAGCTTTTATGGATACGTACATCTGTCAGCGCAATTTGGCAGGTATCCGACGCATGCAGACCTAGTTTTTCTTCAACACGAATCACTTCATAGCCTGGAGTTTCGCGTGGAACTAAAAAGGCACTAATGCCCTTTTTACCTGCGCTCGGATCGGTCACGGCAAACACAATAATGACACCAGCATTATCACCAGAGGTAATAAACTGCTTGGCACCATTTAAGATGTAATCGTCACCATCTTTCACTGCACGAGTTTTAATGGCTGCCGCATCTGAGCCGGTATGCGGTTCGGTTAAAGCAAAAGCACCGATCATTTCACCTTGAGCCAAAGGCTTTAAAAAACGCTCTTTTTGCTCGTCGGTACCAAATTTTAAAATAGGCACACAGCCAACCGAGTTATGTACACTCATAATGGTTGAGGTTGCGCCATCTGCTGCCGCAACTTCTTCAAGAGCCAGTACATAGGCTAAGTTACCCGTGTCTGAACCACCCCATTGCTCTGAAACAAGCATTCCCATAAAACCGAGTTGCCCCATTTGAGTCAGAGTATCTTTCGGGAATGTTCCGTCTCGGTCCCAATCACTGGCATGAGGCTTAATTTGTTCTTGGGCGAAACTTTTCGCCATATCACGAATGAGTAATTGTTCTTCGGTAAATTGCATTATTATTTCCTTTACCCTGCTTTAGCTTGTTGTTTAACAATTTCTTGATTACGCAATAAAAAGCGCTGAATTTTGCCACTTGGAGTTTTAGGTAATTCACTCACAAATTCAACTAAACGTGGGTAAGCATGTGCAGAAAGTCGTTTTTTTACAAATTGACTGAGTTGTTCAGCAAGCGTATCGGAAGGTTGAGCATCCGCAGCTAAAATTACGAAGGCCTTAACCACTTCGGTACGGTCCGGATCAGGTACACCAATCACTGCTGCTTCAATTACAGCATCGTGTTCGAGTAGTGCGCTTTCTACATCGAAAGGCCCAATACGATAGCCCGATGTAGTGATTACATCATCACTACGACCAACAAAGCTCATGCTGCCATCGGCATGAAGCTCGGCAGTGTCGCCAGTTAAATAGTAATGACCAACGAAAGGCGATTTACGGCTTTCTTTATAGCCACCGAACCACATCATTGGAGACTGGCTAATGTCGACTGCTAAAATTCCTGGGGTGTCCGCTGGAAGCTCTTCACCTTGTTCATTGACAATCGCAACGCGGTAGCCCGGACTTGGGAAACCTGCTGAACCGGCATGAATTTCATGCTTTAAGCCATGATGATTACACACCACCATGCCCACTTCAGTTTGCCCATAATGGTCATAAATTGGAGCATCAAGCACTTGTTTAAACCAGCGAATCACTTCTGGATTCAACGGCTCTCCTGCACTGCTCACTACACGGAACTGCCCTTTTAAGGGCGCCATTTGTGCTGGGTCAGCTGCCATCATCATACGGTAAGCCGTTGGTGCACCTGCCAAATTATTAACTTTATAATCTTTCACAATTTGGCATAGGCTATCTGTGCTGAAACCACCCTCATAGAACAAAGTAGCGTGACCCAAGAATAACGGCCCAGTAATCGCATAGTAGAGACCATACGCCCAGCCCGGATCAGCAATATTCCAAAACGAATCTTCTTCGGTTAAACCAATGGCATCTTGCATATATCGACCAAAGGCAATCAATGCTTTTAAAGGCACTTCCAATGGTTTAGCAGGACCTGTAGTGCCTGAAGTAAACATGAGCAAGAAAGGATCTTGAATGCTACGCATAACCAGATCGCATTGATCAGACTGCTGTTTCACTTCATTCCAAAAATTAAAATCACCTGCTTTAAGCGGAGTACCTTGTGCGTCGGCGACAGTCACAATTGCAGGGCAATGTTCAATTTCATCAAGCTTGCTACGGTTGCCCATATCGGTCACCACTAGCTTACTTTGTGCAAGCTGAATACGGTGCTCAATCGCTTTTGGGCCAAATGCAGTAAATAGTGGTTGATAGACAGCACCAATTCGCCAAGCTGCAAAAATCGTCACGATCAATTCAGGTGTTCTTGGTAATAGACCTGAAATACGGTCACCTGCTTTTACACCTTGTGATTTTAAAAAGTTGGCAAACTGACTCGACCACTCTTTTAATTCACGGAAGGTATATTGCTTTTTGCGACCATCTTTTCCTTGCCAATACAGCGCAATTTTGTCGCCATCTGCGTGTCGATCACAGCATTCATAACAAGCATTTAAGGCATCAAGTGAACCTGATAACATCTGTTTTGCAGTGCTTTCCAAATCGAAAGTCTGTGCAGCATTTTGATAATCCATCATATCTTTTCCCTCAGTCCGGATTTGTTGTTATTCACGACAGGGTTTAATGTGTTTAAAGCCATCCTTTGGCTTTACCGTTATGCCTCTTGTGGCAGGTATTGCTGAATAATGCTCGAAAAATCGAGATTAGCATTACCGCGCATGCACATTTGCTGATACAGCTGTTGCACCATGCCACCTAATACGACTGGCTGTTTGACTTGGCCTGCCGCTTCTACTGCAAGACCCAAATCTTTTAGCATCAGCTGAGTTGCAAAGCCGTCTTGATAGCCTCGAGATGCTGGGGCATTTTCATTAATATGCGGCCATGGGTTGCACACATCTGAGCTCCAGCAACGACCACTTGAGGTGTTAATGACGCCGGCCAATGCTTGTGGGTCGATGCCGAGTTTCACACCAAGTGCCATACCTTCGGCCACCGCTGCCATTGAAATACCCAAAATCAGGTTATTGCAGATTTTGGCAATTTGGCCTGCACCGACATCACCACAATGAACTATGTTTTTGCCCATGTGGCTAAGCACAGGTTTTACTTCGTTAAAGGTTTGATCATCGGCACCCACCATAAAGGTTAAGGTTCCTGCTTGAGCACCAATGGTTCCACCAGAGACGGGTGCATCACAGATTTTAATATTTTTGCTATGTGCAACAGTGGCAATGTCTTTAATGGTTTGTGGGTCAATGGTACTGCTATCAATGCATAAGCTACCTGCTTTTAGCACCTCCAATACACCATTTTCACCTAAGTAAACTTCCTTAACATGCTTTGCCGCAGGCAACATGGTAATAACGACATCTGCTTGTTTAGCTGCATCCTGTGGACTATCACACACTACCCCACCTGCCTCGGCAAAGTGCTGAATCGCGACTTCACTGAGGTCATAACCATAAACTTTGATTCCGGCTTTCAGTAGGTTATGGGCCATTTTGCCGCCCATATTCCCTAGACCGATAAAGGCGATATTCATCCGTGATCCCCTTAACGTAAACTAATTGTTGTATTTACACCGCCAACTTCATGGCTATCTTCAAACCAGCGACTGGTAATGGTTTTAGTTTGAGTGTAGAACTGCACAGCCTGTTTGCCATATGGTCCCAAATCACCCAGTTTTGAACCTCTTGAACCCGTAAAACTAAAGAAAGGCACTGGCACAGGAATTGGAATATTGATACCCACTTGACCAATATCAATTAAGTTTTGGAAAGTACGTGCAATGGCACCGCTTTGAGTAAATAGACCTACACCGTTACCAAATGGATTGGCGTTGATAAGCGCAATCGCTTCCTCAAGGGTATCTACACAAATAATCGAAAGTACAGGGCCAAAGATTTCTTCTTTATAAATACGCATATCGGTATTTACGCCACTAAAAATCGTCGCGCCGACAAAGTTACCCGATTCATAGCCTTGTACTTGAACATCACGACCATCAAGCAGAAGTTCTGCACCTTGCTCAACACCGCTATTAATTAAGTCCAGCACTCGCGCTTTAGCACGTTTTGAAATGACTGGGCCAATGTCAGTATTTGGTTCATGGCCTGCATTTACTTTTAAGGTTTTGGCTTTTTCGACTAACTCTTGAATCCACTGTTTGCTGTCACCAACCATGACTGCAACAGACAATGCCATACAACGTTGCCCTGCTGCACCAAACGCTGCTCCCACTAGAGCATTTAAGGTTTGCTCTTTATTGGCATCTGGCATCACAACCACATGGTTTTTTGCACCCATCATCGACTGAACGCGTTTGCCATGTTGTCCTGCAAGGTTATAAACATGTGTTCCAACCGCAGTTGAACCTACAAATGAAATCGCTTTAATGTCTTTATGGGTACACAAACGGTCAACCACTTCTTTGCCACCATGCACAACGTTGAGTACACCTGCTGGAATACCTGCTTGAATGGCAAGTTCAACCAGCATCATGGTTGATAACGGGTCTTGTTCTGATGGTTTTAAAACAAATGTATTGCCGCACACGATTGCCATTGGGAACATCCAAAGTGGAATCATGGCTGGGAAATTAAACGGCGTAATACCCGCACAGACACCCAAAGGTTGTTGCAAGGTATACGTGTCTACACCACGCGCGACACCTTCAACATATTCACCCATTTGCAAAGTGCCAACTGAACAAGCATGTTCAACGACTTCTAGACCACGTTGAATATCACCTTCTGCATCTGCCAAGGTTTTGCCTTGTTCAGCCGTCAATACTTGTGCAATTTCTTTCATGTTGGCACGAATTAAGTCTTGTAGCTTGAGCATGATGCGCATACGTGCCTGAATTGGGGTTTGGCGCCAAGAAGCAAAAGCATCTTGTGCAGCTTGAATAGCAGCGTCAACTTCTTTAACCGTTGCAAATGGTACACGACCAATCACTTCCTGTGTTGCAGGGTTAATAATGTCTTGCCATTCTTGTGTTTCAGATTCGATAAAATTTCCGTTAATGAGTAATTTAGCGGTTTCCAATTCGATTTTTTGGATTGTGTTCATAACCTCTCCGTAGGCCATATTTTTATTGTGTTCAATTATTAGAAAATACTTTTTGATCGTATTTTCTTTATTCCAGTTTCAATTGAGACTAGCAAAGAAAACTTTGACCACCAACGGAAATTCATGCACGATTGTTGTGCAAATATGCACAAGGATGACAACAAAAATGAAAGTGGATTGGGATCATCTACATTTTTTTCTGGTTTTAGCTCGGACTAAAACTTTGACCAACGCTGCGCGGATTATTGGTGTCGAACACAGTACAGTGGCTAGACGGATTCAGGCCCTAGAACTTGCTTTGGGTACAACGCTGTTTAAGCGTGAAGCGACAGGTTATGAGCTAACACTCGAAGGGATGGCACTGGTTCCTCGAGTTGAGCAAATGGAACAAGCTTTCTTACAAATTGAAAAACCACACCAACCTTTGCAAGGTCGTGTGCGAATTGGCACACCTGAAGGTTTTGGTACTGCTTTTTTAGCTCGGTTATTGGCTGAGTTCTCGATTCAATATCCACTGCTCACCATCGACCTAATTCCAGTGCCAAAAATGATTAAGCTTTCACACCGTGAGGCAGATATTGTTGTGTCAATTGATCGTCCTACGTCTGGCCCTTACATCATTACGCGATTATCAGATTATTGTTTAAAAATTTATGGTAGCAAAAACTATCTGACTCAAAACCCGCCTATCCGTGCCTTAGAAGATTTAACCCAACATCGCTTTGTGAACTATATTGATGATCTAGTGTATAGCCCTGAGTTGTATTGTCTAGAACGTTTACCTTTAAAGCTGAATGCTAACTTCCGTAGCAGCAGTATTTTGGCCCAACAAATTGCGGTGAGTGCTGGCGCAGGACTTGCGATTTTGCCCAAGTTTTTGGCAGATGATAAACCGGAACTTGAAGAAGTGTTAGAGCAACAAGTTCGCTTTACCCACACGTTTTGGATGCTGACCTTTGTTGATTTACAACATGAACCGCGCATTAAACTCGTCTGGGATTATCTACGTAAACAAGCCGATAAATATCAACATTTGTTGGTTGATTAGAGAGTATAAATAAAAAAGCCAATCATGATTGATTGGCTTTTTTAAAATTATTAATAATTAATCAAAAGTTTCTTGGCCTAGTTTTTTCATGCGTGGTTTATAAAACACATGATAGCTAACGCCTAAAACAACTAGCCATAATGGACTAACATAGAGTGCTTTCAAAGTATCTGGCTCTAGCGCCAAAATCACCAAAGTAAACAAGAAGAATGCGATGACCACATACGCCATCAACACCCCGCCCGGCATTTTAAAGGTCGATTTAGCATGTAACTCTGGACTCAACTTACGGTAACGTAAATAGCATGCCATGATCAGAAGCCATACACTAATAAAGAGAATCACACAGAGTGAACTTGCCAAAGTAAATGCTTCCATCGTGTTTGGAACAAAGTACTGCAACACTGCCCCACCCATAATGAAAATACATGAGAAGATTAAACCATTTGAAGGTACGGCACGTTTTGATAAACGCCCCAATGCACTTGGCGCCTGACCATCTTTCGATAAACCGAACAGCATACGACTGGTTGAAAACACACCGCTGTTCATTGAAGACATCACCGAAGACAGTACAACCAAGTTCATAATAATTGCAGAAATAGGGATACCCGCATTTAAGAACAACTCAACAAATGGACTTTTATCTGCACGAATGTGATTCCAAGGTGTTACTGACATCACCACAAAGAGTGCCAACACATAGAACAAGATAATACGTACTGGAATCGCGTTAATTGCTTTCGGTAAATTCTTCTCTGGATCTTTCGTTTCAGCGGCTGTTGTACCAATCAGCTCAACACCAATAAAGGCAAACACGGCAATCTGGAAACCTGCCAAAAATCCGCTTACACCTTTTGGAAATATGCCACCATGCGACCACACATTACTTACACTCACAACCTCACCATGCGGAGCTTGAAAATGAGTAAGGATCATGTAGCCACCTACTCCGATTAAGCCAATAATGGCTAAAATCTTAATGAGTGCGAACCAAAATTCAACTTCACCAAACAACTTCACCGTAAGAAGGTTAAGCCCTAAAATGAATAGTACACAGCCTGCACTAATCATGGCCTGTTGCATTGGTGAGAAACTGGCGCCTTCGGGCAGCCAGAAACTTAAATAGTTAATGACCGCAGACAAATCAGCAATACCGACTAGTACCCAGCCTAACCAATAAGTCCAGCCTATATAATAGCCAGCCCATGGGCCAATCAAGTCATAAGCCATATCGACAAATGATTTGTAATGTAAGTTGGCAAGCAGTAGTTCACCCAATGCACGCATCAGAAAAAAGAACATGCCACCAATTAACATGTAGATAACGAGGATTGAAGGACCTGCGAGGGAGATGGTTTTGCCCGAGCCCATAAATAGGCCGGTTCCAATTGCACCGCCAATTGCAATCATTTGTAGATGGCGATTATTTAATTTCCGTTGTAAATGATCAGGGGAGCCTGCCTCATCAGAATGATGAACCATTGTCATATTAGAAGTCCTTTTTATATTTTGCTTAACTTAAATCAGCAACCTATAGGGAGAAAAACGAACCGTATATCGTGGGTTGCTGAGTCTATACCTCAGGACAAGATGTTCAAGTATATTTTTTCCTTAATTGATAAATCGTTTGTCCTGATTTTTTTAAGTCACATTATTTATGTACTGCCTTCACGGCAATTTTAATTAATCCATCTGGGTTTCCAGATTAGCCGAAGTGTAGCATGTGATCCTGCTATATGTACTTTTCGAATACCCTCCAAACTGCTCTATTGATCCAAAAATAAACAATATTATTCCGATAAAAAAACTAATAAAAATAAAAAAAGCCAATCATGATTGATTGGCTTTTTAATATAACTTAATGATCGTTGACGAGTTCACGTCCTAGTTTTTTCATGCGTGGTTTATAGAGCACATGATAGGTAACACCTAAAATGACCAGCCATACTGGACTGACATATAAAGCTTTCAATGTATCTGGCTCTAATGCCAAGATGACTAAAGTGAAAAGCATAAATGCCAAAACAACATAACTCATCCAAACGCCACCTGGCATTTTGAATGTTGATTTTTCATGTAATTCAGGACGTAATTTACGGTAGCGTAAATAGCACACCATGATAAGACTCCAGACACTAATGAATAGAATTACACAGAGTGAACTTGCTAAAGTAAATGCTTCCATCGTGTTTGGAACAAAGTACTGAAGCACTGCCCCGCCCATAATGAAAGTACAAGAGAAAATCAAACCATTTGAAGGGACTGCACGTTTTGATAAGCGTCCAAATGCACCCGGTGCCTGACCGTCTTTTGATAAACCAAACAACATACGGCTGGTTGAAAACACGCCGCTGTTCATTGAAGACATGACAGAAGATAGCACCACCAAGTTCATGATGATCGCAGAAACAGGAATACCGGCATTTAAGAACAACTCAACAAACGGGCTCTTATCTGCACGAATGTGATCCCAAGGGGTTACCGACATCACCACAAAGAGTGCCAACACATAGAATAAAATAATACGTACCGGAATCGCATTAATCGCTTTCGGTAAGTTCTTCTGTGGATCTTTGGTTTCAGCAGCCGTCGTACCTACAAGTTCCACCCCGACAAAAGCAAATACAGCAATCTGGAATCCTGCCAAGAAGCCTTCCGTACCTTTCGGGAATAAACCGCCATGTGACCAGACATTACTAATGCTTGCAACAGCGCCTTGAGGAGCTTGGAAATGGCTGAAAATCATGTAGCCACCCACTCCGATCAGGCCAATAATCGCCAAGATCTTAATGAGAGCAAACCAGAATTCGATTTCACCAAATAGGCGTACTGTCAGTAGGTTAAGGCCCATCACAAACAACACACAGCCTGCACTAATCATGGCTTGCTGTATCGGAGAGAAGCTTGCACCATCGGGTAGCCAGAAACCTAAATAGTTAATGACCGCTGAAAGGTCCGCAATACCCACCAGCACCCAACCTAACCAATAAGTCCAGCCCAAATAATAACCAGCCCAAGGACCAATCAGGTCATGAGCCATATCAACAAAAGATTTGTAATGCAGATTTGCAAGGAGCAACTCGCCCATTGCACGCATTAAGAAAAAGAACATTCCTCCAATAATCATATAGATCAAAAGAATTGAAGGACCTGCGAGGGAGATAGTTTTGCCCGACCCCATAAATAGGCCGGTTCCAATTGCACCGCCAATAGCAATCAGTTGTAAATGACGGTTAGACAGTTTTCGTTGCAGATGATCAGGAGAATTTTCCGTATCTGAATGACGAGCCATTGTCATATTAAAATTCCTTTTTGAATTCCTTTGTTAAGATCAGCAACCTATGGCGAAAATCGAACCGTATGCCATAGGCCGCTGAATCTGTTCACCAAAAATGACTGGATAAACCGTATCTATCTTCCTTCTGTTAGATACATCATCATTTTTAGAGTAAAAACGAATTACTTTTGTGCTGCCGTCACGGCAATTTCAATTAACCAATCTGGATTGACCAAATCGGCCTGAATTGTGGCACGCGATGGAGCAACACACCCTTTTAACCAGTCAACCCAAATTGCATTTACGGTTGAAAAGTCAGAAAGATTTTTTAAATAGAGCTGTGCAGAGAGCAAGCGAGATTTGTCGGTATTGGCTAATGCCAAAAGTTCATCAATCGTGGCAAGAATTTCACGAGTTTGGCCTGCCACGTCTTGCTCGGTATTTTTAGGTACCTGACCTGACAGATAAACCACTTTGTTAAAAACAGTCACGGCGCTCATGACTTCGTTAGTGTTAATCTTTTGTATATCTGAATTAGACATTCGGATTTCCTTATACCTGATTAATAAATTGAACACGGGCGGTGACAGCACACATCAGTTCATAGCCCACCGTACCGGATGAAACAGCGACATCATCAATAGGTAAAACGACACCTGTACTTGATTGGCCCCAAAGCACGACTTCACTGCCGACTTTGACATTTTCAATACTTGTTAAATCGACTGCCAACATATCCATGCTGACACGGCCAATTGTACGAGTGAGGACAGAGTCCACTAAAACAGGCGTACCTGTTGGTGAAATACGCTGATAACCATCGGCATAGCCGCAAGCCACAATCCCAATCGTCATGGGTTGCTCTGCGACAAAGTTTGAGCCATAACCTACGCTTTCATTTGGTTCTAAATGCTGAACGGAAATAATTTCGCTGCGTAAGCTCATGGTCGGTTGTAAGCCCCAGTCCGCAATACTATGCGTCGGGTAGTCTGGCGAGCTGCCATAGAGCATGATGCCACTACGTGCATAATCTGATTTGAGCTGGTCTTGATAACGCAGAATTGCCGCACTATTACTTACCGATCTTTCGCCCGGTAAATCCTTAACAATTTCTTCAAATGCAGTGGTTTGATAATCAATACCTTGCTGACCGAAACGATCGCCATCTGCATCTGAAAAATGCATCATGTGCGTAATCTTGGACACGTTCGCCAAGTTGTTTAAACGTTCCCAAGCCTGAACATAGTGCTGTGGTTTAAAACCAAGACGGTTCATACCACTATTCATTTTTAGGCAAACATCAAATTGAGCCGGATAAGGATGCTTTTCTACCCACTCGATTTGCGCTTCACTATGAATGGTGAAACTGAGTTGGTACTGCACACAATCAAATAAATCTTGAGGAGAGAAAATTCCTTCGAGCAATAAAATTGGACCTGTCCAGCCTAAAGCACGAATTCGTTTTGCTTCATCAAGATCAAGTAAGGCAAAGCCATCTGCCGCTTTAAACGCTTCATAAACACGTTCAATTCCGTGTCCATAAGCATTGGCTTTTACAACGGCAAAGACCTTACTGTTTGGCATAGCCTTGCGTACCACCGCCAAGTTATTTTGTAAGGCTTGACGGTGGATGACTGCGGTAATAGGACGAGGCATGATTACTTTCCTAACGTCCGTTATGCAGCATGCGCGTGTGAATAACGCTGAATTGAAAGGCCATCGGTACTGATATCAGTCTTATGATTCAATACGATGTCACTGATTAATTTTCCTGAACCACACGCCATCGTCCAGCCTAGAGTACCGTGACCTGTATTCAAGAACAGATTTTTAAAGCGAGTTGCGCCAATAATTGGAGTGCTGTCTGGTGTCATTGGACGTAAACCAGTCCAGAAAGACGCCTGTGCCATATCGCCGCCCGGGAACAAGTCCTGTGTCACCATTTGCAAGGTTGCACGGCGGTCTTCGTTCAGACCTAAATTGAAACCGCTTAGCTCTGCCATACCGCCTACGCGAATACGCTGGTCAAAACGAGTAATCGCAATTTTGTAGGTTTCATCAAGTACTGTAGATTGCGGAGCAAAAGCTGGGTCAACAATTGGAATCGTCAACGAATAACCTTTCACAGGATATACAGGCAACTGTAGATCAAGTGGTTTCAAGAAATCACGTGAATAACTACCAAACGCTAAAACATAACGGTCTGCGGTTAAGACTTTACCATTGACCTGAACGCCCTTAATTTCATCGCCTTCAACAATCAATTTTTCTACGTTCTGATTAAACTGAAAATTAACACCTAGCTCTTTAGCAATTTGAGCTAAAGCATTGGTAAATAAATAACAGTCGCCTGTCTCATCATTTGGTAAATGCAAACCGCCGACAAGTTTATCTTGCGCATTTGCCAACGCTGGTTCTACACGACCAAGTTCGTTGCCATTTAATAATTCGTAGCTTACGCCGCACTCTTCAAGCACGCTAATGTCGCGTTGAACCGCTTCCATTTGTGCTTCTTTACGGAATAACTGCAACGTACCTTTAGCACGGTTTTCGTAGTTAATACCCGTATCTTTTCTAAGTTCACGTAAGCAGTCACGGCTGTATTCAGCCACGCGCATCATACGTTCTTTGTTAACAGCATAACTTTGTGGATTACAATTTTTTAGCATTTGCGCCATCCACTGTAACTGCCACATGCTGCCATCTAAATTAATCGCAAGCGGTGCATGGTGTTGAAACATCCATTTCACGGCTTTAAAAGGAATTCCTGGTGCTGCCCAAGGGGTAGAATACCCAGGCGAAATTTGACCTGCATTACCAAAGCTTGTTTCTTCAGCAGGACCTGACTGGCGATCGAGAACAGTAACCTCAGCTCCTTGTTGAGCTAGATAATAGGCACTTGCCACTCCAATAACGCCGCTACCTAAAACAATTACGCGCATTTCCATTCCCTCACGCACACCAGTTTATTTAACTAGTATATTTCTGCTTCAATAGTTTATTTCACTGTTTTTCAGGCTATAATCTAGGTAAATTTATGTTTTTCTCACGAGAATTTTAAAAAAAGAGGAAATATCTATGCGCCCCTTAGATCGTATAGATCGCATGATTCTGGATATTTTGCAGCGCGAAGGACGAATTGCGATTAGTGAATTGGCATCGAGAGTTAACCTGTCGACCACCCCCTGTTCGGAGCGTGTAAAACGCCTAGAACGCGATGGCATTATCATGGGTTATTACGCTCGGTTAAACCCAGCCTTTGTGGACCGTAACCTGCTTGTCTTTTTAGAAATTAAGTTATCTGCCAAATCTGGCGATGTGTTTGATCAGGTAGCCAGAGACTTAGTCGAAATTCCTGAAGTGCTTGAATGTCACCTTATTTCAGGCGAATTTGACTACCTCGTAAAAGCGCGTTTAAAAGAAATGAGTGCATATCGTCGCTTATTAGGAGATCTACTAAAGAAACTCCCCGCTTCAGCATCGTCACACAGTTATGTGGTTATGGAAGAAGTCAAAGAAACTCTATATCTAGATGTAAGCAAGTAAAGCGAGCATTAATTGAAATCGCTTTACTCACCTTTTGGAAATTAGAAATATTTTAAAATCGAAATATGTTTATTTTGATGTTTGAACTTCGAGAACCACTTAACTGCTGGATAGAGCGCAAAAGACAACACAATCGTGATTAACCACAGCATCCACACATGATTGACCGACAAATAGTTTCCGTAGTTAGCTCCCCACACACTGAGCGCAAACACATACATCAGTTTCAACACATATAAATGCAGTAAGTAAAAGAACATAGGCACCGAGCCAAACACCACCAAGGGTTTTAGAAATGAATATTGCTGCATACGCTCAAAAGCCACCAGCACAATCAAGCCAATTCCAATATTCAGCAAAATAAATAATAAAGACGGCGGATACTTGGTGAGATTAAAAAAGCTCATGAGACTCAGTTGTAATGACTCAAAATGTTGCCACGGCTGGTCGCCATAGACGTTGATAAAACGCAGTAAAACAAACAATCCAATACTTACTAAACCAAGGCTGAGTAAAGTGCGGCTTCTTTGCTTTGCTGAATATTTTGAACTAAAGAACTGACCTAACGCATAGCCCAATAAAATCACGCCAATCCAAGGTAAAACAGGATAGCTTGTGCGAAGCTTGATGCCTGCAATCTCAATCCAACCACGGTCATGTAAAACCAACCATATATTCTGTAGGATGCCTTGTGAGAAGTGCACTGAATCTAGCAAGTTGTGCCCAAAAACAATAACTAAACCTGCGCCCGCAAGAACAGGCAAAGGCAAACTTACACAGCACGCTAGCACCACCATGCTAATACCAATCGCCCAGATCACCTGTAAATAAATGACTTCGGGTGGAAAAGTTGCTGTCCATGCAAAATTCACAAGCGTAAGCTCTAATACAATTAAAAATAAGCCACGTTTTAATAGAAAGGCACGCGTTTGTTGTAAGTCCTGTTTTTTTGATTGAAATAAAAACGCAGAAATACCCGTTAAAAGTACAAAAACCGGAGCGCAAATATGTGCCAATAATCGACTGCCAAATAATGCTGGTTCTGTTACTGTTACGTCCATTGGATCGGTAACCTGTTTATGTAAATAGAAAGTTTCTCTTACATGGTCGAGCAACATAATGATGATCACCAAACCACGCAATGCATCAATCGACTGTAAACGTTCAATATTTTTTTCTATAGACATAGCAGTAATCAACAAAATAATGTAACGTTATACTATTACATTTAATTCCTTTTGTCTTTTTATGGCTGATTATTTATGCGACACAAATTAGGATTGTTGTCTTCGTTAGGTCTATCATTTATATCGACACTCACTTGGGGAGAGGAAACGTCAACGGTACTTGAGACCATACGTGTTCAGGCTGAAAGTACCCGAGAAGATGTGAGCCAAAATAGCTCGGCAACTAAATTTACTCACGATGTTTTAGATGTCCCTTTTAACCGTGCTTATCTTTCTAAACAAATAATGGAACAGCAAGACGTGCAACGGATTGATGATGCATTAAGCTTAGTGAGCGGGGTTTTTCATCAAAACAGTTTCGGTGGTGGCTTTTGGGATAATTACTCTTTCCGCGGTTTTAGTACCGATCCCAATTTAGGTGCGGCTATGATCCGTAACGGTTTGAGTGTTAACCGAGGAATTAGCGCTCCAAAAGATGTAGTGAATATTGAATCTTTAGAGTTTTTAAAAGGACCGATGGCGGCGCTATATGGTCGCGGCGAAACAGGTGGTTTGCTGAACCTCAACAGTAAAAAACCACAGTGGGAAAGCGAAAGTGAACTTAACTTACGTGCCAATACCCAAGAACAATATCGCATAAGTCTGGAGCATACTGCCCCTATTAACGATGAACTGGCCTATCGTTTAGCAGTGGCTCACGAAGATAATCAAAGCTTCCGTGATCATGTCAGCAGTGAACGCTGGTTCTTTTCACCGCAGCTCACATGGAAAATTTCAGACCAGACACAACTCGACTTTGACAGTGAATTTACAGAGCACAAAGGAACCTTTGATCGTGGGGTAAGCACAGTCAATCACCAGTTTGTGATGGACCCGAAAACATTTACAGGTGAACCTGACGACGGCGATTTGAAAATAAAAGATTACTTTTACCAATTACGTCTGAGTCACGAGTTTAACCCTGACTGGAAGCTAACTAGTGCAGTCAGCTATAAAGACGCCAAAATGGTCGGTTTTGCAACCGAACCACGGCGTATGCAAGCCGATGGACGTACTTTAGAGCGTCAACGTCGCTATCGTGATTATAAGAGTGAAGATGTGCTCGCTCAGACAGAATTACTTGGCAAGATTGATACCTCATGGGCTCGCCATGAAATTTTGCTTTCAACCGAGCTTGGTCAACTCGACTATAAACAAAACCAGCTTCGTCGTAATCACAGTGCTGGCATGCCTAACACAATTGATATTTACCAACCCGAATATGGCAAATATTTACCGAACTTAGCTCCGTTTACCAATACCAAAGAACAGCAGCGTTACTTTGCACTCAATATTCAAGACCAGATCTTTTTTAATGATCAGTGGAGTGTGCTATTCGGTAACCGTTTTGATCAGGTCGAACAAGACTTTAAAAATCACCTGACTCAGACTGAAAGCAACCAGACACTTCATCAAAATAGTCCGCGTTTCGGAGTAAACTTTAAGGCCTCTGACCAGTGGGCGTTTTATACCAACTATGGTCGCTCATTTGCCATGAATAGTGGTATGAACCGAAATGGTCAGACTTTTGCCCCTGAAAAAGGCGAAAGTTATGAAGTCGGCACCAAATATAAAATAAACGACCAAAGTGTGCTGAGTCTCGCTCTGTTTAAAATGAAAAAACAGAATGTACTGACAACCGACCCAATCGACAGTAACTTCCAAACCGCAGCTGGCGAAGTAAGTAGTAAAGGGATTGAGTTTGACTTAAATAGCCAAATCACTAACCGTTGGTTCGTCAATGCCAACTATAGTTATACTGATGCTCAAATTGAAAAAGACCAAGACTTGGCAAAGGGTGCACGTCTGAGCAATGTTCCAAAACACCAAGGCTCCGTAAGCACCAATTATGAGTTTCTACAAGAAGGTCCACGAAAAGCAGGTGTAGGTGCCAACCTCACCTATGTCGGTGAACGCAGCGGGCATAATCTAGATAATGGCTTTAATTTACCAAGCTATACCCTGGTCAATTTAAATAGCTACTATGCCCCATCTGATCGTTTACGTTATCAGCTCAATGTAAATAATCTGTTTGATAAAACCTACTATGTCTCAAGCTATAGCGATTTATGGGTTCAACCAGGTGAACCCCTGAACGCCTCAATTTCGGCACAGTGGAAATTTTAATTCTTCCATAAATAGAAAAGCCCGAATTATTTTCGGGCTTTTTTATTAGAACATACCATTTTCATTGACGAGTGGGTCGGGCTGTACTTGCCCAATATCCCAAAACTCAGCAATTCTACCCTTTTCAAAGCGGCAAATATGAACCACGGCCAAGGTGGTTAACCCATTCATTTGCATTTCAAGTTTTGAATGCACAGCAACCAAATCGCCCTCTTCAATGACATGTTGAACATCAAAGACTTTGTTTGGAGTTTCAGCCGCGCTTTCACGCATCCCTTCCTTTAAAGAAGTTGCATCACCCGCGTAATAAGGATTGTGATGCTTGAAGTTTGGCGCGGTGTAATTGCTATAGGCTTCATCGACTTCACCAGCTGCGGCAAGCTCTAAAAACCGTACTGCAATTTGTTTTTGAGATAAGTTCATATTTATCTCCTACTTTTTATTTTAGACCTTACTGCAACAGATCTTCTTCGTCGTCTTCCTCGAAGACATAGGCCATACAGCCCCATCCATCATATTCGCCCTGAAATTTCTCAGCGATACTGGCAAACCATTGTTCCAAGTCAACAATATCTGAATACTCAGGTTCCATGTTAACGAAGATGGTAATCACCCATTCATTTGGCTCAACAGAATCATCTTGAAAAAGTGAAACTTTTTGTTCTTGGTAAAGCAAATAAAGTGCACATTGCTCTGCATTTTTCTGATCATGAAAAGCAATAGAAAATTCAATTTCATGCAGTTCGGTTAAATCATCCCCGTCTTCAGCCATTTGCCAAAGTACATTGCCGTTATCGTCATCTGGAAATTGTTCGTAGTCACGAGTCATAAAGTGATCCTTGTTGTTGTTGCGGTATTAATATTATTCGACATCAAGAATACCCGACTTTTATTGCAGTTTGGGTATATATTCAGTTCCCAATTGCATCAAATTAATTTTTTAATTATATAAATTTTAAAAAGGCACTTGTGACTCAATCACCACATCCGTTCCATTTAAGGGATGTTGGAAAGCCAAATATGCGGCATGTAAGGCCATGCGGTTTAAGTGAAAACGTTTAGGCTCAGGGTGATATAACTTATCCCCCATAATCGGATGTCCTATATGCATCATGTGCACACGTAACTGATGCGAACGCCCTGTTACTGGTTCAAGTAATACTCGACTTTGATCTGTTGTTTCATCATAAACCAACGGTTGAAACAACGTTTTAGCATGTTTACCTAGTTCAAAATGTACAATTTGTCTTGGGCGATTTTCCCAGTCGGTAATGAGCGGAACTTCAACACTTCCCTCTTGTGCGACTTGGCCTTGTACCAAAGCAATATAATGTTTTTTGACTGTTCTGGCCTGAAACATTTTACTTACCGCAACTTCTGCATCGCGATGTTTGGCAAACATAAGTAGGCCCGAAGTCGCCATATCTAAACGATGCGTGACCTTTGCTAAAGGAAACTTTTCCAACACCCGTAAATAAGCGCTGTCATGATGCTCAGGTAAACGCCCCATCACCGACAACAAGCCAGCAGGTTTATCAACCACAATCAAATCATCGTCTTCAAATAAAATTGAAAGCGGATCTTGTGGCGGAGCGTAAACAAAATTATCGTTTAAAGGCATGGTCGTAGAAGCAGCAATGGAGCATGGCGGCAAATCATAAAGAAATTTCGAACCTACCGCAAAATAATCTATAACGCTCTACTCATGTTCCACGTGAAACTCAGAAAATCTTTATCGTTTTTTATTCATTTCAGCTAAAAGATCGAGCTGAATTTCTTGAATATGCGCAAGCCTTTCCCATTGATGCGATAAAAGGTGGTCCATTTTTTCATGCAAATGGCGAATTTCAAGTTCGGCTTTTAAATTAATTTGATAATCATGTTGAGAACGTAAGCGGTCTTTGGCTTCTTGGCGGTTTTGACTCATCATAATAATCGGTGCCTGAATTGCCGCTAAACAAGACAAAACCAGATTAAGCAGAATAAATGGATAAGGATCGACAGGACGTACCACCATCACAACTGTATTTAGAATAATCCAGCCCGTTAAAAATAGAGCAAAGCAAATGAGAAAAGCCAAGCTACCACCAAATGTCGCGATCTTATCTGCCAGTTTTTCTCCAAGCGTCCATTTTTGATCAAAATCTGTTTCTGTATTTCGGCTAATCAGCTCATGCCGTTGCATACTGCCAATCACTTCATTTTCTAAATTAGATAATTCGCCTTTCTCCGAGCGTAATAGCGACTGCACATATTTAATTCGATAATCTGCCAGGTCAGCCCGACAAATAAAACTTGAGTAACTCCAGTCTGGATGGTCTTTTAAAATTTCATCACTAATCACATTACGAATGACTTCACCAGATACTAGATCTTTTAATGGAAAATTCTTGCTGCAAACGGCACATTGCCGATTCTGGTTTTTATTCTCCATATTATCCAGCTCGCAATTGATATTAAGATTATTATATAAACAATTTTGGCTGATCACATCGTAAATAAAATAGTGTTCTAACCTAAAATCTGTAAAGTCGCTGGTACGATTTTTCGATGGGCAGGAATTACAGGTAGCATATACAATCGCCCAAGCCAATTTTTAATATGCACTATTGTAGTTACGGTAAGCACTTGGGTATCTTCATTTTTATAAATAGATAAAGTCACATTTAAGTGCTTGTCATCGTCTCCAATCACTAATTCATTTTCGGTACGCTGCAAAAAAGTAAAAATTCCAATTCGGTCGCCTGCCACATACTCATTTTCTTTTTTTATGAGTATCAATCTGCTTAAAACTTCCTAAATCTTTAAGCCCAATCTTTGAAGTAATTTTATTACGCATATTCATGCTCCACTCTATCCACTGCGGAGTGTGCTGAAATAGCTTAATAAGCTGCTCAAATACACTTAGATCAGGTTGACCAAGCACAATGCTCCACGAGTCGTGGAAGTAGGCATTGTTCAATTGAGATGAGATTTGACTGTCAGAAGGTAGCGAAGAAAGATAAGGCTTATTCATAAATTATATTCTTGTAAAGTATCGTTTTTATTATAGAGAATTTTTTAGGGTGTCAAGGGAAAACATCTATGGTTTACTTCAACAATCATAACTTTGTAAGTTATAACCTTGTGCCTATAAACTTTTGATCTATAGCGTCCTAAGCCGAATCGAGACCTTTTGGGTGAGTACACACTAACGTTATACGTTTTGGTGCATGCTACTCTTTTCGATCCCTATCACACCCTTGAGATATAGTTTAGCCAGCACCCTGCGGGATTGTTTTTCTAAGAAAAGCGAATTTTTAATATTTTTGGGAATTTTTACAACATTAAGCCAATTTAAAAGAATTTATTACCATTTACCAATAATTAATTATATTTAAATTCCACTTTATTTGTATTTTTCGGTTTATTTTACCAACAAAAATTTATAAGCTAAATTGGAAGTTCTTTCAACAGCGCATGTTTAGCCGAATAACTCATGTAAAGCTGACTCCCTAATCCCCACTTTTAAGCATTTTTATTCTTTGGGCACTATTCTTAGAGATAACTTTTGCGCTTGAATACATTATAAAAACATATTATAAACTATTTCTAACCAAATGATTGGTTTTTTGGAACTTTATAATGAACAACAATATTATAATTTTTGGTTATGGAACAGGTATTTCCAAAGCCGTAGCACATAAGTTTGGTAAAGAAGGCTATAAAATCGGGTTAGTGGCACGTAATGCTGAAAAACTCGAAAAAGCCATTTTAGAACTTAAAACACAAGGTATTGAAGCTTACGCTTTTGCATGTGATTTAGCGGTTCTTGAAGATATACCAAATCTTATTCATCGTATTAAAGACCGATTAGGAGACATTAAAAATATTCATTGGAATGCTTTCCATGATATTGAAGGCAATATCTTAGAAACCCCTCCACTAGAGCTTACTAAAAGCTTTCATATACGCGTTTCGAGCTATATTGCGACGGTGCAAGCTTGCTTAGGTGATTTAGAAAAGAACCACGGTAGCATTTTATCGACAAACGGAATTTTTGCTTTCGATGCAGTGGGTATCGATTTAGTTGCCAAAGAATATTCATCATTAGCCATTACCGCTGCCGCCCAATATAAAACCACCAACTTACTTGCTCATAGTCTAGCGGACTCAAATGTTTACGTGAGCCAAGTAATTGTGAATGGTTTCGTTGATGGGACTTCTGGAGCACAAGATAAGACCTACACGGTACATCCAGAAACGGTTGCAGAGCAGTTCTGGTATTTACACCAGCATAAACAAGAAACTGTTTCCTTTTGTGGTGAAGCAATTCAAGCTGCTTAAAATTATTTCTTATGGGAGAAGAAGCATAATTAATTAGGCTTCTTCTGATTTTTAAATTTATGTTTGTATGTCACAGAATTATTTTTCATTCCAAACTCTATTGAAAATTGGATTTTCTTATAGCTTCTTTTGATATAAGAATATTATCTGCCACAACTTTACTGCTTTGTAATAAGCCCCCAAAAACTACTCTACAAGACATATTGCTAATTAACAATTTTTCCAATTGATTCTTATCGATACATACATTCATTGATTCATCTTCGCAGACTTTGAAGTACCCAGATGAAGTATATTTTCCATTTTTTAACTTCTCTCCCTCGACTGAAATAGCTCCTGTCACAAAGTAATTTTTAATATTATCACACTTAAAATGTGAATATTTATAATTCCCATCTTGATAAATATCCTTTAAATCATTAGTTACTTCTAAATTAAATTTAAAAACATCACCACTCATACCATCCATATGAGAATAAGTTAAATTCTTAAGGGTCATATCCTTAGAATTTTCTTTCTCATTTTTGCCTAAAGGATTACAACCTGACAATAAAATGGATAAAATAATTAAAAAATATTTATGCATCTATTCATTCTAAAATAATTAATTTATATTTCTTATTTAGCTGATCACTACCACGGCCATAAAACCCTGTTGAAATATTTATTGTATATTCACCTTTATGTTTGGGAATACCTTTAATTGAAAAGTCATTAAAACCGCTAGTATCATTGTTCGGTTGAATTTTCAATCCTAAATCATCAGGCATATTAGTTTCTATTTCAAAGTACTTATCCACTACTTTTCCGCCAGTAATTTTTATATTCTGGGAATATACTTCATTGACATGAGCTACAGCGAGTTCCTTTGGTTGTACATCATAGTTGCTACAACCATTAAGAATCATTGCCAATAAAATATATCGAAACATGTCTTTTTATTCTTTAACTACAAATTCATAGGTTTTATTTAGCTTGTCATCGCCTCGCCCATAGAAATATGCATTAATTACAATTTCATATTTCCCTTTATATTTTGGAATTCCATCAATTTTTATATGATTGTATCCATCTATATCATCTACTGGAGTAATTTGGAAACCCTGATTTTCTGGAATATTAGAAGTTAATTCAAAATGTTGTTCTGAGAGTTTACCACCTGTAATTTTAATAAATTGACTATATGACTTTCCTACATAAGCTACTGGGAGCTCATATGGTTCAATCTTGTAATCTCTACTACACCCTAAAAAACTTGTCATTAAAAACAATATTATTAAGTTTTTAAAGTTCATCTTTATTTCTCTAGATTTCGGGCATAATTATAGCCAACCCATCCTAAATCTTTTAAAAAATTTTCCACCATTGCTTGTTTTTTCTCTGCTCTTCCGCATCTTTGATAGCTTTATTAATATTAGCTTCTATTTTATCTTTATTATTATCCCATATCTTATTTAGTACCTGCTCAAGATCTTCTCTGCTCCATAAATGAAATAAGCCACTGCTTTCACCCATTGCTTCTATAATTTTTTCATGAACTTTCTGGTTATCATAATTTTTTATTTTTTTATTAAACATATCAACAACCAAATCATTAATATTTGGCTTTATGTCATTATAAAAATCTATTGTCGTATGATCTTCTAAATTATCATCTTGTATAACCCATTTAGGTACGGGTAAATACAGATTAGTAATAATGATTTCTATCCGTATAATATTTTTATAATACATAGTCCGCTGCGTACCATTAAATCGAATTGCTATTATTTTTTCTTCATCCCAAGATAATTCTTTCGTTAAATATGGAGAAGATTTTTCTTCTTTATGATTACTTTCTTGTTTAAAAAAATTAAATAGCATTGTTTTACCTCTTTTTAAAATACAGTCCAAGCAGTAAATGCTTCTAATTCTTTATCGAATGCATCTACCAGTTGATATGCAGCAATCCCCCCAATTGCACCTCCAATGAGGATACCAATACCAGAACAGATAGGTGATCCTGGACCACAAATTCCTCCTGCTATTGCTCCACCTGCCGCGCCTCCTGCAATACCAGCACCAATAGAGGCGCCTTGTCTGTAAATTTCTTTTTCTTTATTTTCCGCGTTATAGATTTCATAGCCTGCATACGCAACAGAAAAAACTACAATTGCTCTCCCCCCCCATTTCATAAATGAAATTTTAGAATTAAATCCAGCATTCGTTTTCCCTGAACCTTTTAATATGCTGTAAAACACTCGGTTCTTTTGTGAATCATTAAGCGATTTAAAAATAGGGTTTCCTTGTTTTGCAGAGGCCTTAACATAACTATCTATCGCACTACGCCCCTTACTCTTAAGCTCATCAAACAATTTGGGGTTTTTCTCTTGTAATGCATAGTACTCCATGAATTCATCCATTGTTTTTGTGAGCAGTTTTTCTTTTTCTGCTATAGCACGCCCCACTGGTGAATTACGTTTTCGAATACCTTCTAATATTTCATTTCTTAAACTCGTTGCCTCTGAGGTCGCCTCTTTTACTGTCATCTTTCCTTCTTTGACTAACTGAAGGTAGCGGTCACTCATCTTTTTCACTTCACGGATATAAATTTCACGTAGATGAGAATCATGAGCTAGGAAATTATTTCCAAAATAAACAGCAGTACCATTTAAACTATCTAATGCTATTTCCAGTTCATTTTTTACTTTAACAGGTACTTTATTAGTATCAGCCTGTTTTGTTGAGCCACTCGTTGTTTTTAATTGAAAAGTGGATTTATTAAACTCTCCATTTTCCAATGCAGGAACACGAATTCTCGCGAGCTTAGAATTATTTAAAATGAGTTCAACAAAAATTAGATCCAACTTGTTGCATGGATAAACTCTCGTACATCCATTCGCATCAAGCTTGCCTCCATAGTTCTGTTTTGTTGTTGTATTTGTAAAAGTATAATTTAGCTTAGTCAGAATTTCTTTATTGTCGCAAAATACCTTTAAACGAGCAGTATAAGTCACTCCTTTTCCTCCATAGCTTCTACATCATACTTATGAACCATGAGGGTAAATTTTTCTTCTTTATCTGACGAAGCGACACGCACAATTCCGTCTTTTGGAACACTACCAGTTCTAATATTACCTTGAGAGTCTATAAGGCTATATGTTGGTAAGCTTTCTAATGCCACATTATCAAGTTTATGACGAACATCGAATTCTAATATGTACTTACCATTAGGTGATGAGGGAAGATTAGGTAGATCGGTTGTTACTTTTTGACTGCCACTAAATTTATGCTGCCCAGCCTTCACCTCAAACTTGCCGCTCGTAGTCATAAAAATGCCTGAACCGGTAATTTTGACTTGAGAGCCGCCTGCGGTGAGTACAATTTCTTTGGCTGCAGTCGCTTCAATTTTGTCTTCTGCTGAAATAATCTGAACAGCTTTACGGGCAATTAAATCTGCTGCGTCGCCTTGTGCTTGTATCTCGACTTTGCCTTTGCCTGCATAGAGTCTTGCGCCTTCTTGCGCTGCAAAAAGGCTAATCTTGTTTTGAGCATGCGCGATTAAATTCTTTTGGGTAGACAGGTTAATACTGTCTCCAGCAGTTTGGTTTAGCTGCCCATCTGCGCTTAAGTGAATGTCTTCGTTACTGCTCAGCGCGATGCTATTTGGGCTCGCCAACAACATAATCGCCTCTTTAAAGGTTTTGGCTTTTGCGTTGTCTTGCTGCTCAAGTTTTTCAATAAAAGATTTTAGGTTTTCTAAATTTTCTAACGGATCAGTTTGCTGGTTTTTAGCAACTTCACTGAGTGCCTTGGCATTGTTAAGGCCGCCTTCGATTTGTTGCTTAGCCTCATTTGCATCAAGATGTACACCTTGAGCTTGGTCCTGTTTATGGGTACTTACGAGTAAACCACTGCCAGCTCTTACTGCGCCCCACTGGTCTGTTCGTAGCTCAAAACCTTCACCTCGGCCTTCACTTTCCGCCTTGTCTTTTGGATGGCTTAAGTTACCCAAGTTGAGCTGGCTTGCTGCATGGCTACTTTGCAGTTGGGCACTGATTTGCCCTGTAGTGTCATCAAAACGGAGTTGGTTAAAACCTTTACCATCCACTTCTTCTGAGCGGATACCGCTCAGTTTTTTAGTGTCAGGTAGTTGGCCTTTCTGGTCAAACTGGGTTGGGTGACGTTCGGCTTCATGAATGCGTCCCACCACAAAAGGGCGGTCAATATTGCCGTCAAAGAAGTCGATCACCACGATCTCACCCACACGTGGTAAGAAGCGTGCGCCATAACCCGCACCTGCCCACGGGGTGAGTACATCAACCCAAGCGGAGTCAGTGTCATTGTCGTTACTTCCTGCTCCACCGTCATGGCTATGATCATCAGCTCGGGTAAACAAGAAACGGACTTTAATGCGTCCCCACTGGTCGACATGGATGCTTTCGCCCTCTAACCCAACCACTCTAGCGCGCTGCGGGTGAGCGGCTGGTCGGTGCTCTAGCGGTTTATATTCAGGCACAGCTTTAATGTTACGTCGAACCACGTTCAGCTCAGCAAAGTGGCGCTGCTCGGGGTTTTGGCTGTCGAGTTGAGCTGCCTTGAGCTTGTCTTTTGGCAACAGACGCTCAAGTTGCTGTTGTAATTCTTTCGGTAAATTGTTCTGGTTGTAATAGTGCTTACTTAAGATTAGGAATTCTTTATCGGCACTATCATGTTGGTCGAGTTCAGGATGGTCATTCAGTGCAAACCAGTAACCGACCTGTGCATCACGAACATTACCTGAAACAGTAAATTGTTTCGAACTTAGGTGATGGTAAGCATTGATGTGCTGGTTAAGCTGTTCAATCTGGCTATTGCCTGAAGCTGTAGCTTGGTCTTCACCATTTAAGTCCTGCATCCAAGCGGGGCTAACGTGCCATGCATCTTCAAGGTTTAGGCTGGCATTGTCATAGTGTTCGCTGTGCTTTTGCGTGCCTTGTACGCTACCGCTGCCTTCTTCTTGTTGTAGGACATCGGCTTGCCAGCGTTGCACATGAACCGAAGTCGGTTGTAAGCGGCGCTCAGCTTTGACTTGGGTAATGGTATCGAACTGTTCTGTCGCACTGCTGCGTTGGTAGCGGAGGCTACGGCGTTCAAGGGCTTGATAGTTTTGGTTATCATCAATTAAACGTAACACTTGTGGCTGAATAGAAGCATTTGGGTCAGCGACAAAAAGTTGCGATTCATCGACCAGCCAGTTAATGCCTTCGCTACGCCATAAACGGGTTAAAAAGTCATAATCACTTTCATTTGACTGCATCACAAACGGACGCACATCATAGTCTTTGTTTAATCCTGCTGTGTCGAGTGTTAAGCTTGAAGCAAATAACGGGCTTTTACCTTGCCATTCTTTAAATAGAATTTCGCTAATGTCCCGCACGCTTTTATTCATAAACACGCGGCTATTACGACGTTTATGCCAGAGTGCGGTTGGATCTTTTAAGGTAAGGTTATAAATGGTGAGTGAGCCGTCGCTTTGCCCTTGGCTCGCTTCAGTAATAATGCCTGTTGTTCTAAAAAATTGGCCTGTGTCAGTGACTTGATCTACGGCAACCTGACAGCCAATAAATTGTTTTAATGCAATATGTGCGTTGGTCGACAGACACAGTAACTCAGCAACACTGCCTTGGTTGAGCGTATGCTCGCCCTCAATGCGTTGCAAGAAAACTTGCTGATTTAAAGACTGATTTGAGAATTGGATATGAACAGCGCGATTTTGTGAAACAAGGCCTAAACGCTCCAATATACTCGACACACTCATCTGCATTTTTATTATCAATCAAACTTATATTTAGGCCGCATTTTAATTAAAAAAAGACTAATCTGTCTATCTATACTCATTTTCAAAATGTAACTAGTCTAAATATGCAGTTTTACGTTAATTTCTTATTAAATAGGTATTTAAACCGTAAAATCAGATCATTTTAAAGCACTCTAAATCAGCCAAACATATTTAATATTTTTCTTTTATATTCAAATGGATATTAAAGAAAGTAACTACTCAAATTAATAAAATTCAGGATGAGATATGAAAATAGAAAAGTCTGCTTTTTATATATTTACGGTGATTTTCTCTTTTCATTCTTCAGCATTTGCTGAACCGAGCGTGGCCGATATTCAATATCGTGCAGAACAAGGACAATCCGTTGCTCAATATCATCTGGGGATGATGCTTTTAAGTGGTGAACAAGGTGTTGTTAAAAACTATGAACAAGCGTTTAAATGGCTAACTGTGGCTGATCAAAATGGAAGTATGGGGGCAAAATATAGTTTAGGGATGATGTATTACACAGGTACGGGTGTTGAAAAAGATGCCAAGCGCGCTTTTGATTATTTTACTAAGGCTGCGGCCAAGGACCATGCGAAAGCGCAATATAACTTAGGGGTGCTATATGACAGAGGTGAAGGAACTGCACAAAATTATGGAAAGGCGTTTGAGTGGTTTAGTCGTGCTGCCAACCAAGGCTACCCACCCGCAGAATATAATTTAGCTCATCTATATAAAAAAGGTCACGGCGTTTCACAAAGTGATGAGCAAGCGCTTAAGTGGTACACCAAAGCGGCTGAGCATAATGAAAGCGATGCTCAGTACAACTTGGCCCAGATGTATTTAAATGGTGAAGGCACGCCGAAAAACCTACAACTGGCAAAGAAATGGTTTCAGCAAGCTGCCGATTCAGGCGATGTAGATGCTAAAGAAATGCTTAAAAGTTTAGAGTAAAAGCTGTCGTCCTATAATATTTTTATTTATAAGATAATGAATCTCTATTATCAACAACATTACACTTACAACTTATTTTATTATTTATTTTTTCTAATTAAATATAAATATTAATTCTATTATTTTAAAAATACATTTAGATTTATTATTAAATCAAAAATATTTTAAATATTAAATTGACGTAATTAAAATCACCGATTATTATCTCGTTGCTGGCCTACATTGCCAGACGGTTTTGACAGACCGTAACTCGTAGCGGGTTATAGTTCTACTATAATTCGTTAGACCCTTGCGTCCCCTTTTCTTTGCGGTAGGACGGGAGGGGGACGCCCCGTGCGTGCTGGTTCTACGAGTCCAGTCTGTCAACCCCCTTTCGTTCTACCACCATAAATTAATTCGCGGTAATCTGGTGGTAGGACTCCATAAATTATAAGGAGTTGACCATGATATTTTTCAAACTTATTCCCTCTCCTGCTTAATCATTTTATTTATTTAAAATTTGGTTTTTCTACACCCATTTTTTAAATAAATAAATTATCTTTATTTTAAAAATTTAATTATTTTATTTTCCTATATACATGGGAGGGTTAATTATTACCTAAAAATTATTTTAAGCCTTAAAACAAATTATATTTTTATTCTACTCATAGATATAAATCATTATGAGAATAATATGACAATTTATAAACCTATTTTGGCTTTAAGTTTGGTTGTAGCGAGCTTGGGAATTTCGGGTTGTAACTTACGCACTCAGCAGGAGTTTGAAAAAATTTGCCTGTCGGGTGGACACACTAAGACCAGTTGTGGATGTATTTATCAGCGACTTGAACAAACCTACTCACCCAAGCTGATGCAGCAGCTAGAACATGTCAGTTTGCAAAGTCCTGTTCTCCCACGGGACTTTGCCCCTACTTTCTTTAGCGTCATGCAGCGGTGTGACAAAAGTAGTCTGGGCTAAGCGTTTGGCTTAGCTCTTTATCTCTGTACCGCAATAGTTTATTACTTTAAATCAGCGCAAAAGATTAAAGTCTGTTGTGGCACAGGGGCCTAAAGTTGAATTCAAAATAATATATATCGAAAGCGATCTTGTACGTTTTATCCTACAAACTTTTAGGGATTTTGCGGATTGGCGACACCCCTCTTTTTTTCTAATATGAACTCATACAGGAACAGGATGTTCCAGAACACAAAACAACAATAATAGGTTCATGCATCAGGACGTGAGATACGACAGGAGTCATATCTAGCAACCAAATACGAAAAAGCTCGACAGGATGTCGGGCTTTTTTTATTGCTGTTTAAAAATGCTCTAAAAGAAAATTCTTATATTGTTTTATTTACAACATACCTTTGAACTACTTGGTTGAGAGTAATTTCAGAGTGAAGGCGGCCATTATTTGCTTGAATGGTCTTTGCAGAAGCTAAATTAGATTTATAGCAATGTATATGTAATTCTGTTAGGCCTAGCTTCCATGCCTCCTGAATTGTAAGCTCTAACAATTTCGAGCCAAAATTCTGTCCACGTTTAGAAGGACGAATACCTAAACCAATATGCCCACCACAATATTCAATCTGTTCATTGAGTTTAAGTCGCAAGTTAGACGCACCAATAATTTCATTACCTTCTACTAACCAATATGTAATGTTGGGAACATGGCCTTCTTCTAGGGATTCCCCTTTTTCATAATCTCTCAGTTTATTCAAAAATGATTCAAAATTTGTATGGTCAAACTCCGTTGTCAAAGGGTGACGATCTTCATCTGCTAATTCATTAATATAGTTGTTATAGCTCTCTTTAAACCTTAAATGAGGTTTTACCAACATAACGGTCATTTATTTATTACTCCCGATAAAATTGTTCTTTTTACAACCAAACTTAAACATAACATATTGTTATCAATAGCAACTCTTATTCTTCTCAACATCTTAAATGATTAGGTATAAAAGTAAGCCCCCTCTATTCGCCCCCTCTGTAACTACAAAACGCCTCACACCATGTTTCAATGTACGTTTTAACCTACAAACTTTTAGGGATTTTGCGGATTGGCGACTTACCAATTTTTTCCTAATATGAACTCATACAGGAACAGGATGTTCCGGAACATAAAACAACAATAATAGGTTCAAGCACCAGGAGCGTGAGATACGACAGGAGTCATATCTAGTACCCAAATACGAAAAAGCCCAACAGGATGTTGGGCTTTTTTTATTGCTGTTTAAAATATGTTTAGGCTAAACCTATAGAGGACTATGCGCCTGTTCTTGCTTTTTATGGCGAATCCAACGTACCGCTAAAATAACCGCAATCAGCACCACTACCGCAACAAGTGCAGGCACTAACATGGCCGAAACCGAAAGTAAGATCGCTCCAATCCATTCACCTGTCGCGACAACAAAATTCCCTAAGCCACCCGTGGTTGCAGTTGAAACACCACGTGCAGCAACGGTACTCATTTGCACCACACCTGCCGTACCACCGCCCACAATAATCGCAGCCGCCCAACTGGCAAACTGAGACATTTCTCCGCTACTCACCGCCATTGTCGCTAACGTACCCGCGATCATCGCCGCAGGAGTTGCGACTGTGTCTAAGGCGTTATCGACCCAAGGAATATAGTAAGCTGCGACTTCACACACCGTTGCCACGCCCAAAGCCAAACACACCGATGGCAGAGCTAACCATTCAAAACCTTTTGATGGTTCAAACCATCCCATCATGGTTGCAATGCTCATAACCAGTAGCGGCACAAACACGCGAAAACCGCAGGCAGCACTCAGCCCCACGCCAATACATAAACCCAATATTGTTTCCATAACGGTTTCCTTTTCATGCCCATCACGGGTCTTGTTATGTAAGTCTTATTTTTAAATTAACAAAAAAGCCCCATCAGGTGACAGGGCTTTTTGTTAAATGCGAACGCAAATATTATTTCATTCTTAACGTTTAAATTGCGTGCAGTAGCATTTCGTGCAAGGTGGTAAAGGGTCGGTATTAATTTCTAAAAACACTCTATGTCCGCACTGAGCACAGAAGTAGAAGCCTGTTCCGGGTTTTTCGCCAGCTGTTACCATGATTACATTCCTATAATCGTATATATATTAAACAGGAATATAACCCACTTAAAGTGAATGTCAATTGTCCATTTCGCCCGATGATGATGGCATAAATGCAAAAAATGTTATTTGTACGATTTATCTTACATAGATTTAGGGATTTAGCGGATTGGCTGTCCCCTGCTTTTTTTCTATGATGATTTCATACAGGAACAGGATGTTCCGGAACATAAAACAACAATAATAGGTTCATGCATCAGGATCGTGAGATACGACAGGAGTCATATCTAGCAACCAAATACGAAAAAGCCCGACAGGATGTCGGGCTTTTTTTATATTCTTGGTTTTCTGTTTTAGAATAATTAACTAGACATCCCTACCATTTGTCTAAACCATCCCTCAACTTCACCTTCTGGATCACGTTGAGCAATCAACTCCGCTGTCATATAAGGAAAGGCTTTATCTGCTAGTAAGATTTTAGCTTTCGTGTCTCCCATCACTCCATCAAAATTTTGCTTAAGTGAATAGGCTTCAGCAAATAATTTTGGAGTTGCTTTCTTTTGCTCATTTAATTGATCTAATACTTCAATATCCACATCAAATGCTTGCTTAATTGCTTCTGCGTGTAAATAACTTTCTATTTCATATTTCTTAGTAATAAAACCTTTGGAACCATCTCCACGAGTATTTACTTTTGTTACTTCAGCAGCATAGCTAGTCACGTCTGAATCATATAAATGAAATTCTTTTCTTCCCAAACCAGACAAATATTGTTGATCAATCCAATATTTAAGCGTGCTCCCCCCTGTTACAACAAATGCAAACGATTGATCTGTATATAAATTAGGTAGTGATGCATCTTTTCTATGTAAGGCAAGACTTAAAGCTTTCATAGCTTTCACATCTGTTGGTCCTTCTACGCAGATAAGTACCTTTACCCTATTATCCGGAACAATTCCTAAAGCATTGGCTACTTCTCCAAATATTTCTACACCTTTTTCAATTACAGGTTTATGGAATTCATCTCTTTTAATGAATCTAATGCTATCTGATGGTAAATCACATGCAAAACCTGGACTATGCGTTGTTAATAAAACCTGACAATTATCCTCATTGGCTAAAGCAACAAATGCACTTTGTAGAATCTTTTGGTTATTTGGATGTTGAGCTGTTTCTGGTTCTTCAATTGCATAGATGATACTTTGCTTATTTTTTTCACTTAAAAGGCGCTCTGCTTCTGCTTTAAAAAAACTAACAAGCACTAAGCGTCGAACTCCACTTCCTCTTTTATTCAATGGAATATCGTCTGTATTCAACCCCACATTAAAAAGTCCAACCCATTTCGAATTGGTTGGCATTGTAAATTCAGGTGTTAATTGACTTGCTAAGTTTTTATCAATACTTTCTAATGCCTTATGTGTTTTTCGTGCAATTTCTTCTGTTCTTTGCTTCACTTTTTCCTGTATTTTTTCAATATCATCTCTAACCTCAGAAATAGCGGTGGCAATAGCAGCTTTCATAGGATCTTGTACTTCCCCATCTGAATCTTTACTACTACGATCGCTCTGAAATAAAGCAAAAATAGGAAGATACTTTTCTAGCTGTTCCCATATTTTTTTAATATCTTCTTTCGGTTTTGAAACAGGAATATCTTTTTCAGCTAAACATAAATCAGAACAAGAACTCCAAATAGCACTACGCATTAAGGGATTTCCTTTTAGCGTACTAGCAATATTTCCGTCTCGAATAATTTTCTTTAAATCGTTCTCTTTTAACTCTAATAGATTATCAAAACCTATTGCAGTTGGATGATAAGCATTTATAAAGACTTCGGTTGAAACATTTTTTTTAGAACAATCAAAAACTTTCTTAATTTTCAAGTTATCATTCTTATTAACTAAAAATTCATCTTTTAAATTCGTTTCCACACCACTATCAAGAATTATTTTTGGAGGTAAGTCACTAAATTCACAAGTGATAATTACATCAGTATCCGTACTATTGATATTTAAATCATCCTGTGTAATTTTGACTGTACTATTATTAAAAAAAATTTCTAAAGCCTCTAAAATTGTAGACTTTCCAATATCATTTTTACCAATAAAAGTAGTTAAGTTATCAAAGCTTATTAAAATATTTTCTTCATAACAGCGAAAATTTTTTATCTCAATTGAAACCAATTTCATTTTTATTCCATTAAATTAAAAAAACCCCATCATCAAGATAGGGCTCTTTTGAATAATTTTCAATCAGTTATAGACTAAATATTAAGCCACTTGGCCTTCTAAAAAGTCTTGCGCAAAACGCTGTAATACACCGCCCGCTTCATATACAGAAACTTCTTCTTCTGTATCTAAACGGCAAGTCACAGGCACTTCAAGAATCTCTTCTTTACCATCCGCTGTAGCACGTTCAATCACTAAAGTTAAAGTCGAACGCGGTGCAATATTACCAATCACGCTATAAAGCTCTGTACCATCTAGTTTTAAAGTCTTACGGTTTACACCCGGTTTAAACTCAAGCGGTAACACGCCCATACCCACCAAGTTGGTACGGTGAATACGCTCAAAACCTTCTGCCACAATCGCTTCAACACCTGCAAGGCGGACACCTTTTGCAGCCCAGTCACGGCTTGAACCCTGACCATAGTCAGCACCCGCAATAATGATTAACGGTTGCTTACGGTTCATGTAAGTTTCAATTGCTTCCCACATACGCATCACTTCGCCTTCTGGCTCTACACGCGCTTTTGAACCTTGCTTAATGGTACCGTCTGAACGAACCACCATTTCGTTATAGAGTTTCGGGTTAGCAAATGTTGCACGTTGTGCAGTCAAGTGGTCACCTCGGTGCGTTGCGTATGAGTTGAAGTCTTCTTCTGGTACACCCATTTTGTGAAGGTACTCACCCGCAGCCGAGTCCATCAAAATCGCGTTTGAAGGCGACAAGTGGTCGGTAGTGATGTTGTCACCCAAAATCGCAAGCGGACGCATGTTCGCCAAAGTACGTGGTGCAGCCAACGCCCCTTCCCAATATGGTGGACGGCGGATGTAAGTACTTTGCGGACGCCAGTCATAAAGTGGGCTCTTCGCTTGCTCAACTTCGCCCAAGTCAAACATTGGAATATAGACTTTACGGAACTGTTCAGGCTTCACAGCTTCTTTAACTAAGGCATCAATTTCAGCGTCAGATGGCCAGATGTCTTTGAGGTAAATCGGGTTACCGTCTTTGTCATGACCTAACGCATCTTTTTCGATGTCGAAACGGATCGTACCTGCAATTGCATATGCCACAACTAATGGTGGAGATGCCAAGAACGCTTGTTTTGCATATGGATGGATACGGCCATCGAAGTTACGGTTACCAGAGAGTACTGCTGTTGCGTACAAGTCACGGTCAATAATTTCTTGTTGGATGACTGGATCTAACGCACCCGACATACCGTTACAAGTCGTACAAGCGTAAGCCACAATACCAAAACCAAGTTGCTCTAGGTCTTTAAGTACGCCAGCTTCTTCGAGGTAAAGTGCAGCCGCTTTTGAACCCGGTGCAAATGATGATTTCACCCAAGGTTTACGAACCAAACCAAGTTCATTTGCCTTACGTGCCAACAAACCTGCCGCCACGGTGTTACGTGGATTAGAAGTGTTGGTACATGAAGTAATTGCAGCAATAATGATTGCGCCATCTGGCATTAAGCCATCAGAACGGTTTTCAACAACACCCGCAATACCTTTTTCTTTAAGGTCCGCAGTTGAAACACGTGCATGTGGGTTTGATGGACCAGCAATGTTACGTGTGACTGTCGATAGGTCAAAACGTAGTACACGTGGGTACTCTGCTTTGGTCATATCAGATGCCCAAAGGCCGATTTCTTTTGCGTACTGTTCAACCAATGCCACTTGAGCATCTTCACGGCCTGTTAGGCGTAAGTAGTCGATTGTGTTTTGGTCGATGTAGAACATTGCAGCCGTAGCGCCATATTCTGGTGTCATGTTTGAAATGGTTGCACGGTCGCCTACAGACATGCTGTCAGCACCTTCACCAAAGAACTCAAGGTAAGCACCCACTACGCGCTCTTTACGCAAGAATTCAGTTAGAGCCAACACGATATCTGTTGCAGTAATGCCTGCCTGACGCTGACCTACAAACTCAACACCAATAATGTCTGGTAGACGCATCCAAGATGCACGGCCCAACATGACATTTTCAGCTTCTAAGCCACCTACACCCACAGAAATTACACCCAAAGCGTCTGTATGTGGTGTGTGTGAGTCTGTACCTACACATGTGTCTGGGTATGCTACGCCATCACGCGCCTGAATCACCGGAGACATTTTCTCTAGGTTAATCTGGTGCATAATGCCGTTCCCCGCAGGGATCACATCGACATTTTTAAATGCTGTTTTAGTCCACTCAATAAAGTGGAAACGGTCTTCGTTACGGCGGTCTTCAACAGCACGGTTTTTTGCAAAAGCGTCTGGATCCGCACCACCGTATTCCACTGCTAAAGAGTGGTCAACAATGAGCTGAGTCGGCACAACTGGGTTGACTTTAGATGGGTCACCGCCTTTGTCAGCAATCGCATCACGTAAACCTGCAAGGTCAACCAATGCAGTTTGACCCAAAATGTCATGACACACCACGCGCGCAGGGTACCAAGGAAAGTCCAAGTCCTGACGGCGTTCAATTAACTGCGTTAAATAGGCAGTTAAGTTCTCGGCATCGGCACGGCGTACCAATTGCTCTGCGAGTACTTTAGAGGTGTAAGGCAGTTTTTCGTATGCGCCTGGCTGAATATCTTCAACGGCTTGACGCACGTCGTAATATTCAAGCTGGGTTCCTGCCAGCGGTTTACGGTATTTTGTGTTCATTAACCACGCTCCGCCAATGGTTTAAATTCAAGATTTTCAGGGCCTGTGTAGTTCGCGCTTGGACGAATGATTTTGCCGTCTTGGCGTTGTTCAATCACGTGCGCTGACCAACCTGCTGTACGTGCAATCACAAACAATGGTGTGAACATAGCAGTTGGAACACCCATTAAGTGATAGCTCACTGCACTGAACCAGTCGAGGTTCGGGAACATGTTTTTCACTTCTTTCATCACTGCTTCTAAACGCTCAGCGATGAGGTACATTTTGGTGTTCTCTTGTGCTTCTGCTAAGTCGTGCGCAACTTTCTTGATCACTTCGTTACGTGGGTCAGAAACTGTATAGACAGGGTGACCAAAACCAATCACAACTTCTTTATTTTCAACACGTTTACGGATGTCAGCTTCTGCTTCGTCTGCGTTGTCGTAACGTTGTTGAATCACGAATGCAACTTCGTTTGCACCACCGTGCTTAGGTCCGCGAAGTGCACCAATACCACCTGTAATTGCCGAGTACATGTCAGAGCCTGTACCTGCAACCACACGTGAGGTAAATGTAGACGCGTTGAACTCGTGCTCAGCATACAAAATAAGAGAGGTATGCATTGCTTGAATCCATTCTTCAGATGGTTTTTCGCCATGAAGTAAATGTAAGAAATGCGCTGCAATTGAGTCGTCATCTGTTTCAACTTCAATACGACGACCGTTATTGCTGAAGTGATACCAATAAAGCAGCATTGAACCTAAGCTTGCCATTAATTTGTCAGCAATGTCTTTTGCGCCCGCTTCGTTGTGGTCTTCATGTTCTGGAGTTAAACAACCTAGCACTGACACACCTGTACGCATCACATCCATTGGGTGTGCAGACGGTGGTAATTGTTCAAGTGCAGTTTTAAGTGCTGCTGGTAAGCCACGAAGTGCTTTTAATTTTGCTTTATACGCTTTGAGTTCAGCTTTGTTTGGTAATTTGCCATGTACGAGCAAGTGAGCAACTTCTTCAAACTGGCTACCTGCCGCAAGATCAAGAATGTCATAGCCACGATAGTGCAAGTCGTTACCGCTACGTCCTACGGTACAAAGTGCTGTGTTGCCTGCAACTTGTCCGCTAAGTGCAACTGATTTTTTTGGTTTGAAGCCTGTTGTTGTTTCATTTGAGCTCATAAGATTGTCCTTTCCTATCTATCTGAATTTATTTATTAAGCACGACGGAGTCGTACCATTTTCACTTCTTATATCGGGATTAACCTGCCGTTCGCCTTACTTTTCACGGATGAAAAGTAAGCAAAAATCCTTGTTGGCCTGACGATATATCCCTATATCGCAGTCCAACGTAGCGGCATCCATGCCGCCCTCACGATAGCCAAGACCATCGCTTCCCCCTTCTTTTAAAAAGAAGGTTGGTTTATTTCTTTTTAGCAAATGCGTTGTCTAAGTAGTCTTCAAACGCGTAGTAATTAATGCGTTCATATAACTCTTTACGCGTTTGCATAATATCAATCACGTTCTTTTGTGTACCTTCTGTACGCAAGGTTTCATACACAGTTTCGGCTGCCTTGTTCATGGCACGGAAAGCAGAAAGCGGATAAAGCGCAAGGCTTACATCGGCAGATGCTAATTCTTCAGTGGTAAACAGTGGTGTAGAACCAAATTCGGTAATGTTCGCCAAAATTGGGGCGCCTGTCTTTTGAGCAAATTGCTTGTACATATCAAGCTCGGTAATTGCTTCAGGGAACAACATGTCTGCACCCGCTTCAATGTAGGCACCTGCACGATCAATTGCAGCTTGTAAGCCATCTACGGCCAATGCGTCGGTACGTGCCATAATCACGAAGCTGTCATCACCACGTGCATCGACCGCAGCTTTAATACGGTCAACCATTTCTTCTTGAGTCACAATGGCTTTGTTCGGACGGTGACCACAACGTTTTGCGCCCACTTGGTCTTCAATGTGCATTGCCGCAGCACCGAATTTGATCAGTGCTTTTGTCGTACGGGCAATGTTAAATGCAGAAGCACCAAAACCTGTGTCCGCATCGACCAATAAAGGAAGATCACATACATCAGTAATACGGCGTACGTCTGTCAACACATCATCAAGGTTACTGATTCCTAAATCAGGTAAGCCTAAAGAACCAGCGGCTACACCACCACCTGATAAGTAAATCGCTTTATAACCTGCACGTTTTGCCAAAAGTGCATGATTGGCGTTGATGGTTCCAACCACTTGTAATGGCTTTTCTTGGGCTACTGCATCGCGAAATAGCTGACCTGCGGATTGTTTAGCCATTGTTATGTTCTCCTTGTGCTTGTAGCAGTGTTTGCTCAATAATTTTGTAAGAAGCATTGATATGTCGATGCATGAGCAGCTCGGCAAGTTCACCATCACCTTCTGCAATTGCATCTAAAATACGGATATGTTCGTCCCAAGCTTTGCTAGGTCGATCGGGTGTGTTTGAAAATTGAATTCGGTACATGCGGATGAGGTGATAAAGCTCATCACATAGCATTTTTTCTAGGGTTTTATTGCCACTACTTTTGATAATGCAGTAGTGAAAATCGTCCTGCCCTTCTTGCAAGTAATATCCTTTACCTGCTTTAAAGTTTTCATCTTCGGCATGCATACGCAATACATCACGTAGCGCCAAAATTTGCTTTTTATCAATATGCTGTGCAGCAAGTTTGCAAGCCAAACCTTCTAATGACGCACGGATCTGGTAAAGCTCTTTAAACTGTTGCAGTGAAAGGGAAACCACGCGCGCACCCACATGTGCAGTACGCTCAACCAAACGTTGACCTTCAAGGCGATGAATCGCTTCACGTAATGGCCCACGGCTAATGCCATAAGTGCGTGCCAGCTCAGGCTCAGAAATCTTGCTACCTGCCGGAATTTGACCCAAAACAATCGCCGTCTGTATTTGTTTAAATACATTCTCGGTCAGTGTTCTTCCCTGACTTTGTAGTGGCTCTGGTGCGTGGGTCAAATCTTGCATATTGTCGACAATTTTTAATCAATTATGAGTTTTATAGCGGTATGAATGAAAAAAATCAAGGTGATTGTTGACACTTTACAGAACGCATCAGGTCAATTTTTATAGCCTGACCGCTTATATCACCTTATATTTAAAGCATTAAACCACTTGCCAGTTAATATTTATAAAACAATAATTTAGTGTCAATTTGTCTATAGTTTTATGACTCTTTCTTAGTTACGTTTTAGTCATTAAACTTTTGTTTCAAACTTTAGTCTACAACCAATGTATTACAGCAAGATTGTAGACAATCTGCTTGAATGAAAGCATGAGTTATAAATTAGTATCTATTTACCGTAATTTCTTTTAAATCTTTTTATCATTTTTAGCCAGAAAATATCGATATTAGTGAAATTATCAGGTGCTTCACGGTAGCTTTATTGATACATTATTGAGCATCGACATAGTTGTGGCGTATTTTTCGAGACAGAAAAAACCGAGCACTATGCATATTGTTGAATGAAAGGACTTTTTTGATGTTTCAACATATCCCCCCATACGCAGGCGATCCAATTCTCTCTTTAATGGAACAGTTCAATGCTGACACTCGTTCTGGAAAAGTGAACTTGAGTATTGGTCTTTATTATAACGAAGACAGCATTGTTCCTCAGTTAGAGACCATTATCGAGGCGCAAAAGCGTATTGAGCCTAAGAACGGTAAAACCAAACTTTATTTGCCAATGGAAGGCTTCAAACCTTACCGTGAAGCAATTCAAGCACTTTTATTTGGTGCAAACAGCCCAGCAGTTAAAGCTGGCCGTGCTGTAACCATCCAAACGCTTGGTGGTTCAGGTGCATTGAAAGTTGGTGCAGATTTCTTAAAAACTTATTTCCCAAATTCAGATGTTTGGGTAAGCCAACCAACTTGGGATAACCACGTTGCGATTTTCAACGGCGCTGGCATCAAGACTCATTTCTACCCATATTTCGATAACGAAACACGTGGTGTAGATTTTGACGGTATGTTGTCTACACTTAAAACTTTGCCTGAGCAAAGCATTGTGTTATTACATCCATGCTGTCATAACCCAACTGGTGCTGACTTAAACCCAGCGCAATGGGATCAAGTAATTGCAGTATTAAAAGACCGTAACCTTATTCCATTCCTAGACATCGCTTACCAAGGTTTTGGTGACGGGATGGAAGAAGATGCGTATGCAATCCGTGCTTTAGACCAAGCGGGTCTAAACTTCATTGTGAGCAACTCGTTCTCTAAAATCTTCTCTTTATATGGCGAGCGCGTTGGCGGCTTAACTTTCGTATGTGACGATGCAGAAGCTGCTCAGTGCACATTTGGTCAGTTAAAAGCGACTGTACGTCGTATTTACTCTAGCCCTCCTACAACAGGTGCTTGGTTAGTTGATGAAGTGTTAAATGACGCTGAACTTAACCAACAATGGCAAGGCGAAGTAAAAGAGATGCGTGAGCGTATTATTAAAATGCGTAGCATCTTGAAAGATGAACTTACTAAAGCATTACCAGACCGTGACTTTAGCTACCTTGTAAACCAAAAAGGTATGTTCAGCTACACAGGTCTAACTGCTGAGCAAGTGGATATCTTGCGTGAAGAATATGCAATCTACTTAGTACGTAGTGGTCGTATTTGTGTAGCAGGTTTAAACATGAACAATGTTTACACTGTTGCTAAAGCAGTTGCAGAAGTACTTGCTAAATCAACAGAAGCGGCATAATACATCTATAAAAAAAGGCGCTTCGGCGCCTTTTTTTATTTCTCGATATTAAGATTTGGTTTTGCCCCAATATTTCAGTTTTGAGGTATGACCAATACCCACATTAAAACTATTGGTTGGGTCGAGTTTTTGATAGAAATTGGCTAATGCAGGTTTGGCAATGTAAAGGTGCCCAACATTATGCTCTGCTGGATATTCAGCACGGCGCGCATCGAGTAATTTCCACATTTGATGTTCCATTTCTAACGGGTCATTGCCCTTTTTAAGAATATAGTCCTGATGGAACACATGACAAAAGAAATGCCCATAATAGAGTTTATGGATAATTTTCTTTTCCATCTCGGCTGGTAGTTGCTCTACCCACTCACGGTCATTACGACGTAACGCAATATCAAGCGCCACAATATCTTCAACTTCACTACGATGCGTATCACGATAACGAATTGCCGCCCCTGCAATAGCAAAACGGTGTAAAAAAGCCTTTCGGCCTTCCTCTTCGCTACATACGAAATAGTGTCCTGACTGATGGACTGCAAAATATTCTTTTAAAAACTGCTCGGTCTGAGCTTTTGAATTATTTTCGACACGCAGCACTAAATGATGCTCATAACGATCTCGATATTCGGTCATACGCTTCGGCAAATGACTGGGTAAAAAGAAGGTAATGGCCTGTAAAATGTGATCTGTTAAGCCTTTAATTTTAAATCTTTCTAAAAACCCATCGACTTTATCTTTCATCGCAAAGGCTTTTGGAACATTGGCTGTGCCAAATTTCTCAATAAATAAGAATGTGTCTTTTCCGTACTTCTCACCAATCAAATAAGCATCTCGGTGAATATACTCACCCGCAATCGGCAAGCTTGGTAGTGAGGTCAGTAAGTAACGGCGAATCGCTGTTAAATCATCGGCATCATTCGTACCTATATAAAAGACATTACTCTCTACTTTTTCATAAGTATCAAGACGAACCGCAAACACACAGACTTTACCTGCCGAACCCGAAGCCTCAAACAAACGTGACGGGTCTGCATTAAAACGAGCAGGCGTATCTTCATCAACTTGGGTCACATCATGCGCATAGCGATGATCCGATGCCTGCTTTTCGCTATCATCTAAAATATCTGCGGCTTGATATTTCTGCTTCTCTAAACGTGTCAGAATTTCTTCAGGAGTCGAACCTAAATTCACCCCTAAATGGTTCACTAGTTCTAACTGACCAGTAGCATTCACTTGAGCATATAATGCCAGTTCAGTATACGCAGGTCCACGGCGTACCAATGCACCGCCCGAGTTATTACAAACACCGCCTAGTACTGATGCCCCAATACAAGATGAACCAATCACCGAATGAGGTTCACGGTCATAGCCTTTTAAAATTTGCTCTAAATTGTCTAAGGTCGCACCCGGTAAACAAATCACTTGCTTACCATCATGAATAACTTGTATACCCTTTAATCGGCGCGTACTCATGACCAACACAGGACGGTCATAATCATCACCATACGGGGTCGAACCACCAGTGAGTCCTGTATTTGCTGCTTGCATAATGACAATACAATCTGCCTCAATTGCTGCCTGCAAAACCTGCCATTGCTCTAGCAAGGTACCCGGTACCACTACAGCAAGTACTTTCCCCTCACCAAAACGACGACCTTGACGGTATTGACGCGTACTTTGGTCATCGGTCAAAACATAAGAACGCCCTACAATATTTTGTAAGCGTTCGATCACTGTTTGAGGAGAAAATGTTTGCATGATGGTTTCCTTTTGGTCATCCATACCACATAGTTTTTTAAAAATCAGAAAAGCTCGACGGAGTTTTTCCGTTTAGAACTAATATTTAAAGTAGCTAATTCCATTACTTTTGTTTTGGCAAAAGTAATCAAAACCATTGTCACTTACAGAACCTGTTCACTGCATCCATTTTCCCAGTTATATTGCAAAAACAATACCTTGCTCATGCTACGCAGGCTGTAAGTGACGCTTAGCACTAGCAGTCTCTAGGTGTTAGATTTAATTTAAATTGGCTACGCGTTGGCGGCAGGGATGCCGCCTGTTGAGCAACTGTACAAGGAAGTACGGTTTGCTCAACAAAAGGTTTTTGGTTACTTTTGACCTTTCAAAAGTGACAAATGCCTATATGTAAAACATTAGCAAATCACCAAATTCTGAGGCTGTGCTTATTGCTTCACTTAAAAAGTTATTTCTTAAAAACCTTGTTTCATCGCTTGCACTAAACAATCCGCATTAATATCCGAAATCGACTTAGCACCCGTAAGCGTCATCGCAACACGCATTTCTTTATCAATTAAATCAAGTAAGTTCGACACCCCTTGCCCACCTGCTGCTGCCAAGGCATACACAAACGCACGGCCAAGTAAAACCGTATCGGCCCCAAGTGCCAACATACGCACCACATCTAAACCATTACGGATGCCTGAGTCGGCCAAAATAGCCAAATCACCTTTCACTGCATCGGCAATTGCAGGCAACGCACGAGCAGACGACATCACACCATCTAACTGACGACCACCGTGATTTGATACCACAATCCCATCTGCCCCAAAACGCACAGCATCTTTGGCATCTTCAGGGTCTAAAATACCCTTAATCACCATTGGGCCATCCCAAAATTCACGAATCCACTCAAGGTCTTTCCATGAAATGGATGGGTCAAAGTTCGAGCCTAACCAGCCGATATAATCTTCAAGCCCAGTTGGTTTACCTAAATATTTAGAGATGTTACCCAAGTCATGCGGACGCCCCATTAAACCGACATTCCACGACCAATGTGGATGGAACATAGACTGCATATAACGGCGCATCGCAGCATTTGGTCCACTCATACCCGAATGAGCATCACGGTAGCGCGCACCCGGCACAGGCATATCTACGGTAAACACCAGAGTTGAACAACCCGCCGCTTTTGCACGTTCCAAAGCATTACGCATAAAACCACGATCACGTAATACATATAACTGGAACCACATTGGACGGTTAATTGCAGGTGCAACTTCTTCAATCGGACACACCGAAACCGTTGAAAGTGTAAATGGTATGCCCTTTTTATCGGCTGCCATTGCGGCTTGAACTTCACCACGGCGCGCGTACATACCTGTTAACCCCACAGGCGCCAAAGCAACTGGCATCGATAAGGTTTCGTTAAACAGTTTTGTCTCTAAACTTAACGCTGACATGTCATTCAGCACACGTTGACGCAATGCAATTTCTGACAAATCTTGTACGTTACGCTTTAAGGTATATTCCGAATACGCTCCACCATCAATGTAATGAAATAAAAATGGAGGTAAGCGACGTTGTGCCGCAGCACGATAATCATTGCCAGAAGAAATAATCATTTTGAATCAACTCTATTTAAACGATTTGCACGTTTCTGGCGAGCTTCATCTTCATCCAGAGAACGCACATGGTTAATCACAAATTCAATATGACCGCAGACAGCTTGGCGTGCGGCCTCGGGATCTTTACGATCAATAGCATCCATCACCTGAAAATGCTGCTCGCTCAGCAAGTCACCATTTACGGGGTCGTTATAAACTTTCTTACGCCCTAACAAGACGTTGTATTGCAGCAAATCAAATAGACTTCGCATCATTTGAATCAGCACCACATTGTGAGATGCTTCAGCAATCGCTAAGTGGAATTCAGCATCCGCGACCGCAGCCTGTGCTGAGTCACCCGCATTTTGATGGCGACTAATTTCATTAAAATAATGATGAATTTTGGCGCGATCTTCTGGGGTCGAACGTAACGCGGCATACCATGCAGTCCCCCCTTCAAGTACCAAACGCGACTCTTGCACATCAAAACGGTATAACGGATCTTCTTCAATCAGGTTACTAATCGGGTTCACAATCAGTTGTTGTGGCCACTGCTCAGGTAACTGCTGAATATAAGTCCCATCACCACGGCGACTACTGAGCACGCCTTGACTATTGAGCTGTTGAATTGCTTCACGCAAAGACGGACGAGAAACTCCCAAGCTAGTTGCAAGCTGGCGTTCAGCAGGTAAACGGTCACCTTTTTTCATGTGACGCTCTTCAATTAATGCCTGCAATTTCATGACCACTTGATCGGAGATTCTCATCGCGTTTCCTTCACTGGAGTTATGGAATCATCCACGGCACCAGATAAGCCTGAACCGTAATAATGATGCCAACAAAGACAGTGAATATGATGCTATGTTTTACCGTGAAACGGAACAAGTCGGACTCTTTTCCAACTAAGCCTACTGCTGCACACGCAATCGCAATCGACTGTGGAGAAATCATCTTACCTGTTACACCACCACTGGTATTAGCAGCCACCAATAACACTTCTGGAATACCAATCTGCTGAGCTGTGGTCGCCTGTAATGCCGAGAACAAAGCATTTGAAGAGGTATCTGAACCCGTAAGGAATACACCAAGCCAACCTAAAAATGGTGAGAAGAAAGTAAACGCATGACCCGTATGCGATAGAGCCAAAGCCAAAGTTGCAGATAAACCTGAATAGTTCGCAATAAAAGCAAACGCCAACACCATACCAATCGAATAAATCGGTGTTTTTAGCTCATTGAGCGTTTCACCGAAGGTTGTTACTGCATCACTTGCTTTCATTTTTAAGAAAATAGCAGTGATGATTGCAGCAATAAAAATTGCAGTACCTGTTGCAGAGAACCAGTCAAACTTATAAATCGCTTCGTATGGCTTCATCTCTGCCACAATTGGCGGCATTTTTTCGACCAATTTATGCAAATACGGTACTTCTAATTTAAAAATCCAGTGCTCAAGAGCACCATCTTTTGCAAATAATGCTTTAAATGGCTTAACACTCCAGATGGTGACCATCACCGTTAAGATGGCAAATGGAGACCATGCCTTTACAATTTTGCTAATGCTATAACGTTGAACCGTAGTAGGTTGCTGAGTCAAAGTCTGACCCACTTCAGGTTCAAAACGGAAAATATGTTTTGGTTTCCAAACCCGAAACAATAAAGTTAAGCTCACCAATGAAGCAATTGCTGCGGTAATGTCTGGTAACTCAGGGCCAATAAAGTTAGATGTAAGATACTGGGCAATCGCAAAAGCGCCACCACCGACCAATACCGCAGGCCAAGTTTCTTTAACTCCACGCCAGCCATCCATAATCGCCATGATCCAGAACAGCACAATGATCACGAGAAATGGCAACTGACGACCAACCATTTGGCTAATTTCCATGGTGTCTACACCAGAAACCTGCCCTGCCACAATAATTGGAATACCCATTGCACCGAATGCCACTGGTGCTGTATTTACAATTAAACACAAACCAGCAGCATAAAGTGGCTTAAACCCTAAACCAACAAGGAGTGCAGCGGTAATTGCTACAGGAGCACCAAAACCCGCCGCCCCTTCAAGGAAAGTACCAAATGCAAAACCAACCAATAGCATTTGCAGACGTTGGTCTTCGGTAATCGACAAAATGCTGGAGCGAATAATCTCAAACTGACCTGTTTTTACCGAAATTTTGTATAGAAAAACTGCCCCGATAATAATCCATGAAATTGGCCATAGACCGTAGAAGAAACCGTAAATGATTGACGCAAAGGCCATTTGACCCGGCATTTGATAGAAAAATAATGCAATCAATAATGCAATAATGACTGTGCCCGTACCCGCGATACTGCCTTTTAAACGAAAAACAGCCAATGCCAAAAAGAAGAAAATAATCGGGATTAATGCAACCGCACTGGACAGCCAAATATTATTTAAAGGGTCATAAAGTTGTTGCCACATATTGAGCATTGTCATCTCCTTGAAATGCCGGGGCGAATTTTTGTACCTTAAATCCTTAAACATTTAACACAATTGGTATGACCAATTAAAAATTAAGTGCAAATGTTGTTCCTTAAACCACAGATCGCATCATAAACACAGATATTGATAAGATCAATCATTAAATTAACACCATAATTGGTATGACCAATAGTACTAAGCAAAATCAAGTAATTCCTAATTTATAAATTCATTTATTAGACTAAAGTCGTAAAAATCTTTCTTATAAATTTAGATATAAACTACAGAAATGAAGTGAAAAATTTGAATATAAAAACTATAAACGTACTAATTTGATGATCTATGTATAATGTGCACACAACTCAAACCACATGTATTGAATTGAATAATGACTACTTTAACGTGTTTTAAAGCTTATGATATCCGAGGCAAACTCGGCACCGAATTGAATGAAGAAATCGCCTATAAAATTGGCCGCGCTTACGGACAAATCTATAAACCAAAGACTGTGGTTGTAGGTTGTGATATTCGTCTAAGCAGTGAGGCTTTAAAACAAGCGACCATCCGCGGGTTAAATGATGCGGGAGTGAATGTGCTTGATTTAGGCATGACGGGTACTGAAGAAGTTTACTTCGCCGCTTTCCATTTAGATGTACAAGGTGGTATCGAAGTTACTGCAAGTCATAACCCAATGGATTATAACGGTATGAAATTGGTTCGAGAAAACGCTCGTCCAATTAGTGCCGATACTGGTTTAAAAGAAATTCAGGCTTTAGCAGAGACCAATAACTTTGAAGAAGTTAGTCAAAAAGGTATAACTCAAAGCTATAACATTTTGCCTGAGTTCGTTGACCACCTAATAACTTATATTGAACCTGCAAAAATTCGCCCACTGAAGTTGGTGGTAAACGCGGGTAATGGTGCAGCTGGTCACGTGATTGATGCCATTGAAGAAAAGTTTAAGGCGCTTAACGTACCAGTTGAATTTATTAAAATTCACCATGAAGCAGATGGTACTTTCCCAAATGGCATCCCTAACCCAATTTTAATTGAAAACCGTGACAGTACCCGTAATGCTGTAATTGAGCATAAAGCGGATATGGGAATTGCCTGGGACGGCGACTTCGACCGCTGTTTCTTGTTTGATGAAAAAGGTCAGTTCATTGAAGGTTACTATATTGTTGGTCTATTGGCTCAAGCTTTCTTGATTAAGCAATCAGGTGAGAAAATTGTGCACGACCCACGTTTAGTGTGGAACACATTTGATATCATAGAAGAATACAAAGGTGTTGCCGTCCAGTCAAAATCTGGCCATGCATTTATTAAAGACGTTATGCGTGAACACAATGCTGTATATGGCGGTGAAATGAGTGCCCATCACTATTTCCGTGACTTTGCTTACTGCGACAGCGGCATGATTCCTTGGTTACTCACCGTTGCCCTACTCTCTGAAACAGGACAATCTCTCTCAACACTCGTTGAAAATATGATTACCAAGTTTCCTTGCAGTGGTGAAATCAACTTTAAAGTAGCCGATACACAAGCTACGATTCAAAAGATTTTCGACTTCTATGCCGATCAAAATCCACAAATTGACCGTACCGATGGTGTCAGCCTCGACTTTAGTGCATGGCGCTTTAATGTGCGTGCTTCAAACACTGAGCCTTTACTACGTCTCAACATTGAAAGCCGTGCCGATCGCCAAGCTCAGCCAATGCAACATTATGTAGATGAGTTAACTGGGTTAATTAAGTCTTAATATCTTTATTTTTAAAGAGATGGAAAAATTATTTTTCCATCTCTTTTATTTTCATCTAAAGCCTTGCAAACTATAATGTTTTTTCAAAAATATTATTTTTATTTTTCTTCAATATTAAATTAGATAATTTGTTAGAGAATTGGATTGCAAAATCATCAACATATCTACTATATAAAAATGAAAAAGTTATAGTAAAAAACAGAGAGACAAATATAGAAATTAGTGCAGAAGTTAGAAAGTTAAAACCTTCATTGAAAAATATATTAAATATTGGAGTTCCTAAAATATACATAATAGGAATATGAATTAAATATATTGAAAATGACAACTTACCTAATAATAAAAAAATATTTTTATTAAAAAAATTATCAATAAGATTGGATTTAATTGATGCAAAAACAATTAATCCTCCTCCAAAAAAGTTTAGAATATTATATGTCCTTTCCCCTAGTATTTTACTAAAAAAATTATAACTAACACTCTCATTATGGGCTCCACAGAAATACAAGCCAACAATAAAAAGAAAAATACATACAAATTCAGGAATTCTTCTAGAAAAAAAATATAGAAAGTGCCCAAGTATAAAACTTAATATGCCTAAAAAAGCTATAAATGATAATGACATCGAAGCCAAAATACTTATTAAAATTAACAAATATTTAATAATATTATTTTTTTGAAAAAAACAAATAAAATAAATAATTAAAGAACCTAATAGTTCTATTTGCATAGTCCACAGAACAGGGTTGTACTTTGCTTCTCCAAAAATAAATGATCCTATCGCACCAGAGTATATAGCATCAAATAAATTAGGAGCTGTAGAACCTACTGAACGAAACCATTCCGATACATTCTCCAGATTAACAGAAAAATGAAGTATAGCCCACATTAATACACAAGAAAAAATTGCAGGTATAGCTAATCTAGGATAACGCTTAATTAAAGATTCTTTTAACTTTTTTTTTGAATCTTTTGATTTTAAGAAAGATAATGTTAACACATAACCACTTAATACAAAAAACACAAAAACAGCCCCTGTACCAGAATAAAAAAAAGCAAAGGGGGAATTATATATCGATTCAATAAATTCAAATTTTGGTAAGTTACTACTATAAAAATTATGTAGTTGAGGAAAGAAAGTTCCAAAAAAATGTGAAAAAACTACGGCTAGACAGGCTAACCCCCTTAAACTTTCAGCTGAGTGTACTTTATCCATTAGAAATACTTTTATTAATAAAAAATCTTCAAATATAGTTAGAAAATAATTCTAACACTTTTAATATCTTAAAAAATATCTGATTAAATGCTTTAGTTTTCTATAAACTAAAGCATCAAAATAATTTTTAAAACATTTACTACAAACGAAGCCTTATTTATACCCTTTAGGATTCTGCTTCTGCCAATTCCAGCTATCTTTAAGCATGTCTTCTAAACCATATTGTGGTTGCCAACCTAGCTCAGCAACTGCACGAGCGTTATCGGCAAAAGATGTCGCTACGTCCCCTGCTCGACGTGGTGCAAACTCAAAAGCAACAGGCACACCATTAACTTGCTCAAATGTATTTTTAACTTGCAAAACTGATGAACCATTACCTGTGCCAATATTCCATGCGCGGCAACCTGTCGCTTCTAATCGATTATTTAGAGCACATAAATGTGCATTCGCTAAATCGACTACATGGATATAGTCACGTACCCCAGTCCCATCTACAGTGTTGTAGTCGTTACCATAAATAGATAGCTTTTCACGGCGTCCCACAGCAACTTGAGTCACATATGGCATTAAATTATTTGGAATACCTTGTGGGTCTTCACCAATACGGCCACTCTTATGTGCACCAACTGGGTTAAAATAGCGTAGTAAAGCTATCGACCATTTAGAATTGGAATCTGACAGTTTTTGTAATAATTGCTCAACAATCAGTTTAGTATAGCCATAGTTATTACTTGGCATACCTGTTGGCATATCTTCATTTAATGGAGATATATTAGCCTCGTCATATACTGTCGCAGAAGAACTAAACACAAGCGTATAAACACCTGCCTTTTCCATCGACTTAATGAGTTGAATACTACCAGCAATATTATTATCAAAATAAATTAGCGGCTTTTCCTGACTTTCACCTACTGCTTTTAAACCTGCGAAGTGAATTACAGCATCAATTGAATGATCCTGAAATACACGATCAAGTTCATTTGCATTACGAATATCACCTTTAACAAAAGCTAAACTCTTTTGTGTGATATCTTGAACTCTCTTTAATGACTCTTCAGAACTGTTCGATAGATTATCAAAAACAATAACTTCATAGCCAGCATTTAAAAGCTCTACACAGGTGTGTGAACCAATATAACCAGCTCCACCAGTAACTAGGATTTTAGCCATCTACTTTTCCTAATAATATTCTAATTAATCCACGTGTTGAGGCATCTAATGATGAAAGATCATTTTGAACCCCATTTAAAATAGGTAATAGTTGATCAGCAATCTGTTTGCCTTTTTCGACGCCCCATTGATCAAATGGGTTAATATTCCAAATTACAGACTGCACAAAAACTTTATGCTCATATAAAGCAATTAACATTCCTAAGCTATATGGATTCAACTCTTTCAATAATAAGGTCGAACTCGGTTGGTTACCTTCATATTGCTTGTAAATCGGCAGTTTTTCTAATTCAGTTGAGTCTAAAGCTTCATTACCAAAGGCCAATAATCTTGATTGCGCCAAACAATTCGATAATGCAAGATGATGCTGTTCGACTAAAGCGTCTGCATTTTCAACATAGGTAAAATGGTCAGCGTTATAGCGTTGGACTGGGGCAATAAAGTCACAGCTGACTGCTTGAGTTCCCTGGTGTAATAACTGATAGAAGGCATGTTGAGCATTTGGTCCAACTTCGCCCCATACGATTGGGCACGTATCGAGTTCGACTTTTTGACCGTCACGTTGTACCGATTTACCATTAGATTCCATTTCAAGCTGCTGTAAATAAGCAGCGAAATACTTTAATCGACCATCATAAGGCAATACGGCATGGGTTTGAATATTTAAAAAATTATTGTTCCAAACGCCTAATAATCCCATTAAAACAGGAATATTTTGCTCATAACTTGTATTTTGAAAATGTTCATCTACTGCATGAGCACCAGCTAAGAGTTGCTGAAAACCTTCAACCCCGATACTCAACGCAATAGGTAACCCAATGCATGACCACAATGAGTAACGACCACCTACCCAGTCCCAAAGCAGTAATTGATTTTCTGGGGCAATCCCCCATTCAGTCATTTTATCTGCTTTTGTTGATACTCCAACAAAATGACTTTTTAAAACTCGAGTATGTGTCCCCAAGGTTTTTTCAAGCCACTGACGTACCGTTTGAGCATTTGATAAGGTATCAATCGTTCCAAAAGATTTTGAAGAAATAATAAATAGTGTTGTTTCTGGACGAAGTTGATGGAGTAATTCCGATAACTGACTACCATCCATGGTTGATACAAAGTGAACATTTAAAGGTTTAGCTGTTTTCACTTTAAAATCTGACAACGCATGCGTAACCATTTGTGGCCCTAAATCAGAACCACCCACACCAATGTTCACAACATCTTGAATCACTTCACCGGTTGCACCGCGATATTGACCAGCATGAATCTTTTCTACTAAAGCATACATACGTTGTAACTGGCTATGGACTTGTGCTGTTAATTCCGGAAACTTCGAATAGTCAGCTGGCAAGCGTAGTGCCCAATGCATTGCTGCACGTTGCTCTGTACAATTTACTTTATCTTGTGAAAAAAGACGTTCAATCCATTGATTTAATTGTTTAGTTTTCGCAAGAGCAGTCAATTGTTCCAAAATGTCTTTAGTCACACGATGCTTACTATAATCAAAAACTAATGGATCAAATTTTATAGAATATTGTTGAAAGCGATCTGGTTCTGAAGCGAACAATTCTTTTATGTGTAACTTTGAATTTTTCTCACCCATTAACTGTAATTTTAGTAAAGGTGAAACCAACTCTTTAGGAAATTTCTCAATAGATTTACTCATAAACGACCTACTCCTTCATAAGCAAAGCCCTTAGCCTTTACATATGCTGGGTCATAAATATTACGCCCATCCAAAATTAAAGGATGTTGCATCAATTGTTGTAACTGCTTAAAGTCAGGACTCCAATACTGTTTCCATGCGGTAACCAAACATAAAGCATGTGCGCCTCGAGCAGCCTCATATTGATCAGTACACAGTATTAAATCCTTACGGTCACCATATGTAGCGGCAATTTCATCTAATGCTTGAGGATCATGCAAACGTACTGTTACACCTTGCGCCCACAATGCAGCTAATAAAATATGAATTGGCGAGTTATGTATGCTTGAGGTATTTTCTTTGAAGGATGCACCCCAAATAGCCACGGTTTTACCATTCAAATTACAATGATAATAATTCCACAGCTTACGGAATAAAATTTCTTTTTGTTGTTCGTTAATCGCCCATACCTGCTCTAACAGTCGACTTTTCGCCCCAGTTTCAGAAACAGTACTTGAAAGTGTTAAAATATCATGCGAAAAATTTTCACCGCCAAAACCAACTCCAGCGGATAAATAAGCCGCACCAATACGTGTATCAGCCGCAATACCATGCTTTACGTTGGCAATATCAATACCGAGTTTCTCCGCCACCATAGCTAAGTCATTCATATAACTAATGCGGGTCGCCAACATGCCAGAAATACTCAGTTTGGTAAACTCAGCGTCTAAGATTGGCATAAATAAGTATTGATAACTAAAACGGAAAAATGGGCGTAACAACTCTTGCATTGTATCCCGTGCATGATTGGACTCAACACCAATAATGACATGCTTTACATTCAATACGCTATTAATGGCATTCCCCTCTTGTATTACATCAGGGAAATAGACCCACTCGTCTTTTGGTAAATATTGTTTTAACTGATCAGTTCCATGTAAGCCAAATGTAGAACCATTTACCATTAAACGAGGATGAACAATAGGACGTTGACTTAACTTCTCAACTGTATTTAAAGCAAGCTGAATTTGTGTAGGGCTAAAACAGAATAAATAAACCTCAACATCAAGAGGAATAGCAGAAAAAGGACTTTCTTGTAGAAAACCCGATCTTCTTTGTTTATTTAAATAGTTATTAACTTCTTGATCTTGATAGGAAAGTACAGAAATATTTTCTTCGCAGGTGACACTTGTGCACCAATAAATCTGATTGCCATATTCAGCTAGTAATGCTGCCATTACACCAGCGTGTAAGGTGGTTCCAAACACTGCGATTTTCATTGCACACCTGATTTTTAATATTCTATAGATTTCTCTTCCCATTAAGGGAAGAGAATATATGGACTGTTTATTATATTCAGCAGTTTTTACAAATACTTAAGTAGAACTACACAATACTACAACTTAAGCTCTTGAATTAACTGTTTAAATTCCGACCCTAATTTAGGATGTTGAATTCCATAATGTAATACAGCTTTTAAATATCCAAGCTTACTACCGCAGTCAAACGTTTGGCCTTGCATACGATAGGCTTCAACAATATCTGTTTCTTGCAACATTGCAATCGCATCTGTTAACTGAATTTCATTACCTGCACCTTTTGGCGTGTTTTCCAAAAGTTGCATAATTTTTGCAGGTAATATATAGCGACCCACCACAGAAAGATTAGAAGGCGCAGAGCCAACTGCTGGTTTTTCAACAATGCCTTGCATAGCAATACTTTCACCCTCATTAGGGCTATGCGCTACATCTACAATCCCATATTGATCAACAAGGTTATCAGGTACGGCTTCTACCATAATCTGTGCTGCTTGAATTGCATCATAACGTGCAATCATACGGGTTAAATCATTTCGTCCCGAGTCGTCTTTCACCAACACATCTGGTAATAACACTGCAAAATCATCTTGACCAACAATACTCTTTGCACATAAAACTGCATGCCCTAAACCCAACGGCTGAGGTTGTCTTACACTTACAACGCTCACATGAGGTGGAACAATTTGGGTAATTTCTGCAAGTAAATCAAATTTCTTTTTTTGCTCTAATGTTGTTTCTAATTCAAAGTTTCGATCAAAATAATTTTCAATTGACGCTTTTGAAGAGTGAGTTACCAAAATAATTTGTTCAATTCCTGCTTCAACTGCCTCACGCACTACATATTCAATGGCTGGACGGTCAACAACAGTCACCATTTCCTTTGGAATTGACTTACTTGCTGGTAAAAAACGTGTGCCTAGACCGGCTACTGGTAAAACTGCTTTTTTGATCATAACAAAGATTTCAAGATATAAAATTTACTTTACAGAAGAATCAACATTTTCTGGAGCATCATTACCTTTAAATAAAGATGGTCCAACATGTCCTGGCGCATTAATGCCTTCACGCTTAGTCATTACTTTGACTGTTTTAAACATAATTTTAAAGTCGACCCAAACATTGTGATTGTCGACATACCACACATCACACTTAAATCGCTCTTCATAGTCTAGCTCATTACGGCCACTTACCTGAGCAAGGCCTGTCATTCCCGGACGCACTTCTAAACGGCGTGCCTGCTCTGGTGAATATAGTGCAACAAAATCTTTAAGCATTGGACGAGGTCCAACTACACTCATGTCACCTTTCAGTACATTAATGAGCTGAGGCATTTCATCTAAGCTTGTAGAGCGCAATTTCTGACCAAATGGGGTAATACGTGCCTCATCTGGCAACGGGTTTCCTTCTGCATCAAAAGCATCTTTCATTGAACGGAACTTAATCATTTTAAATAATTTTCCGTCCTTTCCTGGTCTTTCTTGATAAAAGAATATGGGTGACCCTAAATTTTTACGGACTTTATAAGCAACAATCAGAAATATTGGCGACAGAACAGTTAAAGCTATTAAAGAAATGACTATGTCTACTAAACGCTTCATATTTTCATTCACTCATTTTTTAATATCTTTACGAAGAAAGGTATTATAAATTTTACCCAATAAATTTGCTGGAAGCAGTCTAAACGCAGACCGTACCAGAAACAGCATGTTAGCATATAGAGGATTTTGTAACTTTAGTTGTTTTTTTAAATCTAGTAACTGTTTTTCACTTTTAATATATTCGAAACCTTTACGACGTGCGTGCATGCCATTACCAACACGAGCGTAAAGTAAAACATCAGCCAAGTTTGCTACTTTGTAGTTATTTCCAATCACCCGTAACCACAAATTGTAGTCTTCCATGAATAAATGGTGCTGGTAACCACCTAAACCTAAAATTACATCTCGCTTATAAGCCACGGACATATGGTTAAATGGACAACGCTTTTGTGCAAATTCTTTAATTTCTTCATGTGTCATTGGCACCGATTTCAGCATATTTGCATCAGAAATATCCTGATCAAACTCCATCACTTGCCCACTAAATAAAACAACCTCAGGATTCTGTTTTATAAAAGCAACCTGTTTTTCAAAACGATCAGGAGTACAAATGTCATCCGTATCCATACGGAAAACCCATTCATTACTGCACTGTTTCAAACCTTCATTTAATGCTTTCCCAAGCCCAACATTTTGAGGTAGTGCAACTACTTTTAAGCAATCACTAATTTTTGATTGCCACGTTTGTACGCAAGTATTGAGTTCCTCACCTATGGGACCATCCAAAACCAGTACGATTTCATTAGGTTTCAGACATTGGTTATCCCAAATACTTTCAAAGCACTTCTCAAAATATTCAGGTTTTTCCTTATAGTACAAGGATAATAGGACCGAGAAATTCATACTAATCTTTTATTTACCTATATTATAGAATTCATACATTACTTTTTGCTCAACTTTTCTTGCAAACCAGTATTGCTCTGATTTAGCTTTTAGAAGATGTTTAGTCGTCAGGAATATTGGACTAGACCCTCGTTGGTAATTTTCATCAAAAATTATGAAACGCTTATTCCCTAAAGAAGAAATATTAGCCAACAATGAGTTTTTAATCACTAAATATTGAAAAAAATGCTCGTCTGGACATAGCTTTTTTCTAAAAAACTCTATGTCTTCAACAGAAATCGAATCCAAAATCTTTTGCAGTTGCGCACGGCGAATAGAAAACCACTGACTACCAAAATAGAATTTTTCTGTGGATGAAAATAATTTATCTAAAAATTTATAGCCTTGTGTTAGAAATTTACCAAAAATACTTCTTTGATATTGAGTATCTGCGTGGGGAGCATTAAATCGCATACGATATCTATGCTCAACTGATTCTCTACATTCCATATAGATCGTAGAATCGTCCCAGACTTGCTCTTTCTTTAAAATGACATCATCACCACTAATTAAGTGAAAGTATTCATTCTGAGTATCATGCTGTAATGCATAGTTCATTAAATTTAGGGTAGCTTGGATCATACTAAATCCAGCCCATTTAATATCAACACGATTTTCTACAAAGAAAATATTTTCAATATTATGAAGGCCTTTTCTTATTTGAGTAATATCGGCCTTTAAATCAATATGAATATAAAAATTAGAAGCAGGCATTTCTGATGCTAATTTATATATATGATCGATATTTTTATGAGTCAAAATTAAATAACTTTCTTTCATAAAAATTTTCTCCCAACAGGCTTATCTCGACCCAATATAGAAACAAAAATCAAACTAAATAAAGCGAAATCAAAGAAAGCGAACAGCCCCAGCTGATCTAGAAAATATCTAGAATAAATAATAATTAAGAAAAATAGCATTATAATATCTTTTTTATATAGTACAAAAAGTATCAAAAATATTGAGAAAAAAGTATGAAGTATACCGTAACGCAAATGCCCCATGATAAAGGAATTATGAGGATTACCAAAACTCTGAATGTAAGCACAACAATTATATATTTTACGTCCAATCAGAAAATCATAACTATCAAATATACCTCTCATATATTCCTTCCGAAATATACTTCTTTCACTTTCCAACCCAATAGCAAAATTTGTTTTTTCATCTAAGTAAAAAATAATACTTCCAAGATAATAAAAAACTACAATAATACTGAGTATAAAAAAAGCTAAAAATATTTTTACACTACGAATATATATAACGAAAAATAAAATCAACAATGATAAAGCAATACCACTTCTACCAAACAACAGTAGACATAAAATAAAGTTAATTATTGCAGGGTACAAAAGTATATATTTTGCTCTAAACAATAATTGTATATATATATTAATTGTTAAAAAAATTGAAATAGCACTCAAATAGTTTCGACTTGACCCCTCTAAAATTTCATTATATGCCTCACCATCTCCTCCCAGTTTCATGATAAAATAAGACAAGAAAGCACTATAGCAAAAAAAACTAATTTTTGAATATAATAGTCCTTTTTCACTATTTACAAAAAAATACGCAGCAAGTAGTGCAGCTCCCCCATAAAGCAAATTATACCACGAGATCCAAAAAGGATACTCTTGAGAAAATACACTTACTAGTAAGAATAATATAAATAAGATAAGCCCAAAAAAATAATAATTTAAATATTTTCTCTTAAACTCAACCAAAAAAAACAAAGGAATCATCAGCAAGAAAAAAACAATTAAAAAAATATAACTTCTTGTATACAAATACATAAAATAGATAATGTTCTGAATAAAAACCAAAAATGCGCCTTGGTTTAATCTATTATAAGATATTTGCATCTTCAAAATTCCACTTCTATAAATCTTATACCATTTTCCTCAAATATATTAAATAAATCAGAAAAATAACTAAAGATTTGTTTATTTACGACAGAAAATATTTGAACATTTTCCAATCCACTTACAGTAAGTGCTGCCGAACTAAAAAAAGTATAAACCTCAACAATATAACCTTCACCTAAAACTTCAATTATATAATCTTCAAATATTTTATTTGTTCTTATGATTTCAAGTGAAGGTATTATTTCTATTTCTCTAGGATGTGGGAAATAAAAATCTATTTTTAACATTTTTATAATTTTTTCCACGTTCTGTTTACTAAAAAGCTCAAAGCCGTAATCAGATAATGGCTGTCCTAGAAAAATTTTAACTCTCTTGTGATATAAATAATTTTTAACACCCAAATTAAACAATGAAATAAATTCACTTTTTTCTTTTAAATATCTATTATTATAAAAAATAGTATAATGTTTGGATATTTTAGATTTAATTAACTCTTCATTAAATTTTATCCCAACTAATCTTGATAATATTTTTTGAATATTACTTCTCTCAAGAGGTCTATTGTAAACACTATTCTCCCACAAGTTAGCGGTTCCATCATCAAAAGAAATAAAATTATTACTTTTTACTTTAGACAAAATTAATTGAACAAATGGATTATCTATACTTGCAAAATAAATATTATTAAAATTTTCTTCTAATTTATCCACAATACTTTTATTGTAATTCAATAAATCAAAAAATCTCCCTATCTTACTTACAGATGAGACTTTGTATATAAAACTAGAATCCACACTCTTACTCAACCTATTAAAATAGGTATCATACTTTTCATTATAGTTATAGCAGATACAAATAAAAGTATAATCTTCCCCCCTATTTTTTTTCTTACTAAGTATTTTTTCCATTATTAACATTTGCAATGGCGTCAAACAGATAATTAAGTTTTTATTTGTCACTAACATTTTTTAACATCCACCACATATTAATAATTAAAATTAAATTACTAACTAACAAAGCATAAGGAATTAATTCTACAGATTCTTTTGCAAAGAAATATAAAAAGACTAGATACACGATTGATGATAAAGTCGTTATCTTAGAAATCATTAGATTTTTGCCATGGTAAAAGAAGTAATTTACCAACATAAGATATGGCAGATTAGCCCCAAAGCCTAGTAAATACATCACAACATAGTACTTTGAACCAATATAACTTTGCCCTAAAAACCAAAGATACACTTGTTCAGGCAAAAGCCAACCTACTACTCCAGGTAGTATACTTAAAGGCAAGCTGTACAATGTATATTTTTTTATCTTAGCTATCGTTAAAGAGTTATTCTTAAGCCCTTGATAATAATACGGTACAATTGCTTTATTGAGTGCCATAAGAATAATTGGCAATACAGCTGCTATTTGCACACCAGCTGAGTAAACTCCTAGCTCTGCTTTTGAATATTGTTGATAAATAAAAATACGATCTAGTTGCCCTTTAACAAAGAAGCTAGATTGATGCAGAATGAGCGGTAGCCCAAACGAAAAAATATAAAATAGCCCAAGACTTAGTCTTCGCCATGAAAAACGATAATTATCTCTAAACAGATCACCTAAAATTAAACTTGCAATTACAAATGTAGTAAAATTAGCAATAACAATGGCTAGTATTCGATAAGCCACTAAATCTTGACTAAAGTATTCAAGGGCAGCAATTGTAAATAGCACATTAGTTAAGGATAATATAATTTGAATTGCGATATATTTGAAAGGCTGTTTTTGGCACTGACGTAAAGCGAGCTGGACATTAACAAAAGACTGAAACATTGTTGCAAGCACAACATATGCCATGATTTCTGCTTTAAACCACCAGCAACCAATTAGTAATATAAAAGAAATAGCAAGATTAAATAAATACCCTGCTTTAACAATGGTATTTAAAGCTTTCTTACCATAAAAATAAAAATAGCGTGTAACTGCACCGTCTTGACTTAAGCCAACGAAAATCCCGAATAGAGATAAAATAGTTAGGTAATAAGATAACTCACCAAAACCATCAGGCCCCAGCTTTCGTGTTAAATAGGGCAACATCAGAAAGGGGAGACTTTTCGCAAAAAGCTCCCCAATCAAATAAATAAAGCTATCTTTTAATACCTTCATTCAATAGCCCTATATTTTTTGATTGCACTAAATTTCATTTATAAACTAAAACCGTCATCTACAATAATATTTTGCCCTGTTACATATCTTGATTGTTCAGAAAGTAAGAATAAAACTGAACCTATGATTTCTGTAACATCTAACATACCAGCCCCATGGGTATGGCTCTTATATGCTTCTAAAAATGGTTCAGGTTGATGATCAAAGATACCACCTGGACTTACACAATTAATGCGGAATCGACTATCGTTGACATAAGCAACTGTGTATTTGTTTAAATGGAGTGTTGCCGATTTAATTGCAGCATACTCAACAGGCATTGTCATTTTTGTGTTGTTATAAATATCAAATTTTGGAGCAACGACTCCATAAATAGATGAAATATTCACAAGCGAAAAAGGAGTCTGACATTGTGTAAAATATTTTGCACATTGCTGAGTGAACAAAAACATACTACCTAAATGTAGTGATAAGTTCTCATTAAAGCTTTCAAGGGTCACATCAAAAAAATGTGAACCATATGTCTTATTACGTGGATATGTTGTATTAACAGCTCCATCAATTTTAAGATCTGTTGAAAAAAATGACTTTACACTTGATTCATTTGTTACATCTAAAGAAACCAACGATAACTTTTCGTTTGTAGGATCAACTCCCAAACTACTTAATCGAGTTGCCATAGATTCAAGGTTTATATCAGCAGCAATAACTTTTGCGCCTTGCTCTAATATAGCCGCCACCAAACGCGTGCCTAGTAGTCCACCCGCACCAGCTACTAAAAAGGTTTTATTCTCTAATAAATTTTGCATCAGTTATTCACCTTTAATAATAGCTTCAGCTAAACGAAAATCGTAAATATCATCGATATCCACAGCTCTTGCTTTTGGCACTTCAATACTCGCAACTTTTCCTGAAAATAAACCGTAGTTATTTAATACAAACTCAGGTGTTGTCGCATAGACTACTGTTGTAATATCAAAAACTTTGGGAGCATCTTGACGGCGTGATACCTCACCTTCAGGCTGATTGACAAGCTCAACAAAACCAGCTTCATTGTACTTAACCATATTGAAATATGGACTGCGACTTGCAGGTGTAACTGCAATACAAATATCAGCTGTGTCTGCTTGTCTTTTTAAAATCGCAGCCTCTACATCCTCTTGGCTACGTAATGGACTAGTTGCAGGTAAACTAACGAACCCATCAAATGAGCCATAGTGCTCAGTTGCCCACTCAACTGCATGACGCCAAGACAACCATTCTGGACTTTGATCAGTTGCTAGTTCAACAGGTCGCTCTATAAGAATTGCTCCACCTTCTATAGCGACTTGTGCAATAGCCTGATCATCTGTTGAAACAAAAACTTGTTCAATTAAATCCGATGCTAAAGCGGTATCAATTGAATATTGTAATAACGGTTTTCCTGCCAATGGTTTAATATTTTTTCCAGGTAAACCTTTAGAGCCGCCTCTAGCAAAAATAAATGCAAAATTTCTCATATAAGCAGTCTCATTCTTTCGTCACAAATTCTTTCATCTCTACAATCAGGCCTACTGTTCTTTCAGCTTCTTGCAGACTTATAGATTGGTTTGACTGTCCGTTTATTTTTTTAATAAAATCGGTAACCATTTCTAAATACATTTGATTTTTATCCCACTCAGGGGCGCTATAAATTTCTTGTTGCTCTTTAGCTTTAATAAGCACAACTTCATTTCGAATTAAATCCCACTCAATACATCCTTCACTGCCAATAAAACGACATTTACGATGTGCTTTACGCTGCAAAAAATCTAAGTGGATATTAACAACAGCTCCTTTCGCTGTTGTCATTAAAAGATCGGCATTATCCTCGACTTCTAAACCGAGCTCTTCTGAAGCACGTAAAACGACATATTTAGGAGTAAGCGAACCTAAAATCCATTGAGCATAATCTAACTCGTGACTGAGCTCTAATAAGACTCCTCCACCCAATTCAGTTTTAGCAGATACTGTTTCGCGATAATCCTTGGTAGGTCGCCAATCTGGTAAATACTGACCAATTTCAATAAATGCATTATATAAGTTTCCAATGACACCCTCTTGTATCATTTGTCGTACTTGCTGCGCTGAAGGTAAATAGCGCAAACAGTAACCTACTGCTACAGGTGTCTTATACTGGGCTTCTGCATCAATTAAAGCTTGAGCATCTGTCTGGGTAACTGAAACTGGTTTTTCTATTAATACAGGGATACCTGCTTTAATAAGTGGTATTGCATGTTGGGCATGAAAAGGAGCTGGTGAGGCAATTATTGCAAACTGAACTTGCAACTGAATAATTTCATCAATACTTTCTGCTATATGATCGCTATCAGCCACTGGCTCTTTAGGAATACGGCCACTAGCAGACATCACAACTAATTGTGCTTCAGGAAAAAGCATTTTAAGGTTACGACGATGTCGGGTAGCAATATTACCTAAACCAATAACAGCAATATTTTTCATATTATTCTAAACCCAACATATGAATATCTTTTTGCGCACGGTTATAGTCTTCCATATGACCGATGTCGAGCCAATATTCATGTAAAGGATAGCTCAAGACTTTATTTTTCTTTTCCATTTGCTGTTCTAAGATAGTCGGCATACCAATAAACTGTGCATTAACTTGTGCCAACAATTCAGGGGAAATGACATAAATACCTGTATTAATATCAAAGAAATAACTTGGTTTTTCAGTCATGCTTTGTATTACATTATCTTCAGAGTTAACTACGCCATAAGGAATTTGATATTGGAATTCTCTCACGCACATCGTTGCAATAGCTTCGCGCTTTTCATGAAAGTCCAATAATTTTTCAAAATTCATGTTTGTTAGTACATCACCATTAATCACTATGAATGGTAATTTAATATCTGATGCTGGCAATAAACTCAATGCACCGCCAGTTCCAAGCGGGTCAGTTTCATGTACATATTGGATCTGTACGTCAAACTTCTCACCATTACCAAAATGCTCATTAATCACTTCTGGTAAATAATGAGTAGAAATATAAAATTTATAAAAGCCTTGATTTTTAAAGCTTGAGATAATGGTTTCTAATAAAGGCTTACCACCAACAGGTAACATTGGTTTTGGGCATGTATCTGTCAATGGGCGTAAACGTGTACCAAAACCACCAGCCATAATAAAAACTGGATTTTCTTTACGTTTTTTACGAATCAAATCATCAAGCGTAATAATATTAACGAGTTGGTTATTTTTAATTACTGGTAATGCCAGATAACTTTTTTCACGCATGATCTCAAAAATCTGACGGTTATTTAAGCTACCTTCTTCAATACTATAAGGATTAGTATGCATGATTGTTTCAACAGCTGCATGCACATCTTGGCCTTTTAAAAGCCCTCTACGAATATCACCGTCTGTAATACTTCCGATCAATTGATTATGATCATCAACGACCAAAACAATTCTTAAAGCATATAAATCAAGTAGCTCTAATGCTTTCAAAATTGAATCATTTTTATGCAAAATTATATTATTAACATCTCTAGTCACGACTTAATTCCTTAGCAGGTGATCCAATATAGACCTTATTCGGTTCCGTATGTTTCACAACCACAGCACCCGCGCCTATAACGGAGTTTTCACCTAAATATTTCAATTGCTCTGGACTTTTGCCCGGCAAAATAGCAGCATTTGTTCCAATGTAAGTGCCTTGCTTCAAATGAACACAACCAGACACATTAACACCTGGCATGACAGAAACGTAGTTTTCTAGAATACAGTCATGCCCAATTGTGCTGTTAAAACTTACTATAATAAAATGACCAAAACGACATGAATTTGTAATTCGTGCTCCAACCGCAATTACCACACCTTTACTATTTTCTAACAACTCTCGAATACCATACCCAAGTGATGATTGAGAATGAATCAAATTGGGATAAGGTAAATCGGGATAGGCTTCATATATTCTTTTACGAATCTTTGGATCAGCAACACCGATCGCATATACCGTATCCGTTAATGTCGGTATTACTGATTCAGGCAAAATGGGGAAACCAAGTAAGGTGTCACCATCTTTGGCATTTCTTTCTAAAAAAAATATATGGCGGTAGCCTTGATCTATTGCTAAATCTACTAGCTCTTTTGCAAAGCCACCTGAACCAAAAATCGCTAGTTTTTTCATTTAAATTTCAATAAAGTCGTTCTTTTTAAAGCTACGTTTTGCTTTTGTACCAACAACATCCCAGTACTTATTTGGTTCTAAACAAACGCGACCAGCTCGTTTTGTCGTGACATTGTCAGGGGTTAAAAGCTCCCCTTCCGCAATATCTGTTTTAGCCACAATACTACGACGTACTAGGTAATAATTATCGCTCTCTTGCTCTAGCATAAATTTAATACCATCACCTAAAGCTGCATGTGTTTTATGCAAAATTTCGACATAATGTTTAAATTCATCGGGTTCCATTGATGCTGCGTGGTCTGGGCCAGCCATCGTTTTATCTAATGTAATATGCTTCTCAAAAATGCGAGCACCGAGACTTACCCCAATAACCGCTGCATATTCATCAAGCGTATGATCAGAAAACCCTGTTGCCAAATCAAATACATTTTTTAAAGTTGAAATGGCTTTAAGATTACTTTCTTCAAATAATGCCGGATATTGAGTCACACAGTGTAAAATAGAAACCTGTTCCTTCAACTGTTTACGTACTGAAATTTTAGAATAAGCTTCTCTAAATAACTGCTGAGATGGTCGAACTTCCGTTCCCTTATCAATAACAAAAGCAAATACTGATAAGGCTTGTTCAATATCACCTAGACTCGCCGTTCCTGTAGATAAAATGACATGTTTTTTTGAACATGCAATTTCATAAAGAAATGGTAAGTTTGAAATATCAGCAGATGATACTTTTAAGTAAGGTACATCGATGTCATTTACTAAGAAATTTAAACTGTCAGAGTCAAACGGCGTTGAAATAAAAGTAATTTGATGTTCATCACAAAATTTCTGTATTTCTTCTGTCTGCTCATAAGTGAGCTCTAAACTTTTTACAAGCTCTAATTGGCTTTGGCTAGAACCGGTATTTTCCTTTTGATATGCAGCCATTTCAGTTTGATCAGATAATAAACTATCTGCTTTAAAGGTTTGAAATTTAACAGCGTTCGCACCACAATCTTTGGCTTTTAAAATAAGCTCTTTTGCTAACTCTACAGAGCCATTATGATTTACACCAATTTCTGCAATAACATAAATTTCGTCTTGATTAAAGATCATAAAATGGCGCCTTCTTTTTAAAATCGGTCGTTTTAATAAGTTCAATTATTTTCTGAGAAGTATTGCCTAACCCTAATGGTGGAACAACTTTACTCAATTCATCGTCTGGGAAATTAATTGCTTTTTGCAATGCTCCTAAAATTTCACTTTCGTCTAATCTAACATCAAGTATAGACTCACAACGTAAGCGTCCTTTTTGACGATCACCAATATTTACTGTTGGTACCTGTAATGCTGGAGCTTCTGATAAGCCACTTGATGAGTTCCCAACCATAGCTAAAGCATTTTTCAAAACACTTAAATAGTTTTGAATACCAAAACTCTTTACAAGCAATACACGATCTGGCAACTGTGCTTTTAAATCAAGCATTGCTTTCACAATGTTAGTATTACCATTGTCGGCATTTGGATAACTAAAGACAAAATTGACATCTTTTATTTGCTTAAGTGCATCAAATAAAGGTGCAACATTTTCTTCTAGTAGATTAGTTTCGGGATGATAAGTAATGAGAAAATATGGTTTTGAAAAATCAAAATCATATAATTCACTCAATTCTGCAATATTTTTAAATGTTGTACGCTGGATATGATCTAAGCCTAGGGCGCCGACATTAAAGACTTTTTCTGGTTGCTCGCCTAACTGAATAATTCGTTTCTTATATTCCTCTGCCGCAGCAAAATGGATATTAGACATTTTGGTGATCGCATGACGAATTGATTCGTCATATGCACCTTCAGTGATTTCACCACCGTGCAAATGTGCAACAGGAACATGCATGATTAAAGCAGCTTGCGTCACTGCCAAAGCTTCGAAACGATCACCCAAAACAACTAATAAATCAGGTTGCATACGTTTCAATGCATCTGCAAATCCAAGTAAACCCACACCCATTGACTTCACAACAGCGGACGATGTATCAGATGATAATAGCATTTCTACCGATTCGGTAATTTTGAAACCATCTTGAACAATAGTTTTCCAAGTTTCGCCGTGCTCAGGCGAATAATGCATAGCCGTAGCTAGAATTTGTAACTCTAGCTCTGGATCTTGCTGAATATCTCGCATTAACCAATACAGCAAACCATATTCAGCTCGAGTCCCTGTAAAAACGGCTATTTTTTTCATTCTCATTACTCCAGAGGAACTGAACTTGGAATATTTACGACTCTTTCTTCCAACCATAATGAGTTAGTTAAATCGCCTTGTAATGCAGTTTGGTACATTGGCAATCTGATCATTAAAGTCCAGATTGGGCGAGTCATCACCTTATTTGAATTGGTTTCATCCAAAATCAAATCTCGTTGTGCTTTATCTTTGCAAACAATGGCATTTAACCAATAGTTAGATTGGCAGTCTTCAGGTTCCACAACAAATGAAATATCACTATCTTTAAAGAAATCTTGATATTGCTGAGCTAAATCACGCTTTCTAGCAAGGAAACCTTCCAAGCCTTCCATTTGTGCACAACCTAAAGCAGCATTCAAATTCGGTAAACGGTAGTTAAAACCATTTTCATCATGATAAAACTCATAAGGATGCGGTATTTTTGCAGTTGTCGTAATGTGCTTCGCTCTTATGCCAAGTTCTTCATCTTGACACAAGACCATACCGCCACCGCCTGTAGTGATGACTTTATTTCCGTTAAAGCTAAGTGCTGAAACTAGACCAAAAGTTCCAGTATGTTTCCCTTTGTAGTAAGAACCTAAACTTTCGGCAGCGTCTTCAACTAATGCAATATTCCACTTGGTTACGACCTGTTGAAGCTCATCAATTTCAACAGGATGGCCAAATGTATGCATTGGAACGATTGCAGAAATACGTTTATTCGTTGCTTTGTGTTTACATACACCTTGGTCATCAATAAAAGCATTTTCTTGCAAATAAGCGTCTAATGCTTTTGGACACAAACCGAGTGTCTTCAATGAAACATCAATAAATAATGGTTCCGCACCAATATAAGACAAGGCATTACAAGTTGCGACAAAAGTCAAAGCTTGCGTAATTACGATATCGTCGCGCTTTACACCAGCTAGTAAAAGAGCAATATGTAATGCAGCTGTTCCATTAACAGTCGCAATAGCTTTAGCACAGCCTGTAAATTGTTGAACCTTGGCTTCAAAGTCATTTACATATGCGCCAACACTAGAGACAAAAGTACTATCAATAGTATCTAATACATATTTCTTTTCATTACCCAGAAAACGAGGTTCGTGTAATGGAATAAAATTATTGGTACGATAAATATCTCGTACAAATTGATTAAATTTAGAAGTATCCATTACATTTTCCCATCTAAATATAAACCTGTTTCTTTGTGTCCAAAGTTAGGCATCATATAGTTAAATAGATCAACAATTTCTTCTTTATTCCACTGCTTATTTAAAAGCATTGTATGAATTTTTTCTTCAAATACATGCAACTTGTCTTCTTCAACATTTAGTTCGTTTTTAATAACACCTAAATTATTAAAACGTTGCATATCTAAAGTTTCATTATCAGTAAAGAACTCTTCAAAATCTTTCTCACCCGTAGTTGTGCTTCCAGCAAATAAACAAGGCCATTTCCCTTGTTTTGGCAAAGTCTGAATTAAGCTACGCGCTTCATCCTCAGACTCACACAAATACGGCTCATATCCAAGGTTATTAAGATATTTGACTGCAATATCAGCAAAAGTAATGAGGTGTAAGTGCTCGCTAAGCTTAGGGAAGAAAATATCTCTATTCTCACCTAGTAAACAAGACATGAGGCACAACTCACCTGACTCTTTTGGAGTAACGAAATAACGGCGAATATCATTTGGCGCAGCAATTGGCTGGCTTTTCTGAATACGTTGATTAAAACCATGTAATAAAGAACCATCTGAAAATGCAACATTAGCAAAACGAGCCGTGGAAATATCAATATGCTGACTTTGACGCATAAGGAACATTTCCATAATACGTTTTGAACCACCCATCATATTTACAGGGTTAGCAGCTTTATCTGTTGAAACACAGAAATACTTCTTCACGCCTTTTTCAATAGACTGCTGAATCGTTTTTTCAGTATTCAAAATATTGACATGAATCATTCGCATTAATGTAAATGGATCTTTTTCACTACGTACATGCTTCAAAGCAGAAAGATTTAAAACGTAGTCAAAATCACCATCATTCTGAATATATGCATCATACTCAGCAGAGCCAATATCTAGTGCAAATGTTTGGAAATCACCATCAATATAACCAAACGAGCTACGAATATCACGAACAACTTCTGTTAGGTTATTTTCTGAAATATCAACAACATGTAATTTTTTAGGGTTGCGTTTAAAAATTTCTTTAACAACTGCTTGGCCAATAGATCCAGCCCCACCTAAAACTAAAAACTTTGATGAAGAAACAATTTCGATTAACTTATTATTCCAATGTTGAATATCATCAACAAAAAGCTCTTGTGTTCTGCCAATTAAATTTAATTGAATATCTGTAGACATTATAAAACCCTAATCAAAGTCTAATATTTGAACTTTCTTTATCCAAAACATATTTCAAATCATAAAGTACATGCTTTTCTTTACCTAAAGCATGGAACTCATCAACACTCATGGATTTAAACTGGTTATGTGCTACCGCAATGACGATCGCATCATACAAGCCTTGTTGTAATTCTTTAATTGGCGCTAGGCCATATTCGTGTTGTACTTCTGTATCATCGACCCATGGATCATAGATATCTAAATCTAAATCATACTCTTTCAGAGCTTTAATAAAGTCGACAATTTTTGTATTACGAATATCTGGACAGTTTTCTTTAAAACTAAGACCCATCACCAAAATACGAGCTCCAACAACTTGTATACGCTGTTTCACCATTTCTTTGATAAGTTGGGTTGCCACATGTTCACCCATACGATCATTTAAGCGTCGGGCCGCTAAAATAATTTCCGGATGCAATCCAATAGATTGGGCTTTATGGGTTAAATAATATGGATCTACCCCAATACAGTGTCCACCTACCAACCCAGGACGAAATGGTAAAAAATTCCATTTTGTACCCGCGGCTTTAAGCACATCTTCTGTATCAATATCTAATTTATTAAAAATAAGCGCCAATTCATTAATAAGAGCAATATTGACATCACGTTGGGTGTTCTCAATCACTTTGGCAGCTTCTGCTACTTTTATATTCGGCGCCTTATGAGTTCCTGCCTCAATTATAAGATTGTAGACATCATCAACATAATCAGCGATTTCAGGTGTAGAACCTGAAGTAATTTTTAAAATATTAGTTACGCGGTGAAGCTTATCACCTGGGTTAATTCGCTCAGGGCTATAACCTGCGAAAAAGTCTTGATTAAATTTTAAACCTGAAACTTTTTCCAAAACAGGAATACATACCTCTTCTGTTGCGCCTGGGTATACCGTTGACTCATAAACTACCACATCGCCCTTTTTAAGCACCTGACCAATACTGGTCGATGCTTTAATTAAAGGCGTAAGATCCGGTTGTTTAAAGTCATCAATTGGAGTGGGGACCGTTACAATAAAGAAGTTGCTGTCTTTTAAGTCCTTCAAGTCAGCAGTATAACTTAATTGTTCCGCTTGTTGTAATTCTTGTGGTGACACTTCTAAGGTATGATCTTTACCGTTTTTGAGCTCATCAATACGTTTTTGATAAATATCAAAACCAACAACTGGTACTTTTTTCCCAAACTCAACTGCCAATGGCAAGCCTACATAGCCCAACCCAATAATTGCTATTTTTAAATTGGCAATTTGCATATAAACGAGCCTTTTTCCTTAGAGTTTAATCTAATAAATCATGCTTTTGGCACTGATAATCTAGCGTACTATATCAGATTTTTAGTTATCCCCGCACAGCAATTGTATAAATGTGTTTACAGCATTTATAAGTAGAACTGATGAGTTTAGCTAAAATAATACATTTTTAATATTTCTGGTAAATGACTATAGCTTAGATACCACTATCGGATAAACTAAACATACAAAGCACTACGATTTTCCGGTGTTTTTTCATTTCTTTTCAGCTAGAATCTGTTCATCCTGCGTTTAATAGATACTTGTTAGTATGCAGTGAACAATATCAATTAAAGATAAATACACAAAGGGTTGCGTGTGAAGTATTGCCAGTTTTTTTCTGTTCTTGCCTTAAGTTTGAGTGCTGCCAGTTGTGCAGTCACTTCTGGTTTACAAACTTACGATATTCCAAATGAAGGCGTTTATAGAACCGACCTTGGAACTACGGTTAATGTTGTTAAAATTTCTCAAGAAACGCTTCCAGCAATTCAACCTGCCCAAGTCAACTACCAGCGTGACTATGCAAGCTTATTTAAAAATCAGCAATCTATTTACCGCCTAAGCCCAGGAGATATTCTCTCTATTCAGCTTTGGGCCTACCCTGAAATTACCCCACCTGTAAATAACATTAGTAGCGAACAATCTATTCAAGCGAATGGTTACCCTATTGACCAAAGTGGTTATATTCAGTTCCCATTAGTGGGTCGTTATAAAGCTGCTGGGAAGTCACTCGCTCAAGTTAACCGTGAACTTCACAATCAACTTTCTCGTTTTTTGAAGAACCCTGATGTAGTTGTACGCGTACTATCTTATGAAGGTCAACGCTTCTCTGTGCAAGGCAGTGTCACCAAAGGCGGTCAGTTTTATTTAAGTGATCAACCTGTCAGCATTTATACTGCATTAGGTCTGGCAGGTGGCGTTACTACCACAGGTGATAATACTTATATTCAACTCATTCGGAATGGCCGGACTTATAATTTAAATACGATTGATTTAGAAAAAGCTGGCTATTCACTCCATAAGCTCTTGGTTCAACCCAATGACACAATTTATGTGAGCACACGCGAAAACCAGAAAATTTATGTCATGGGTGAGTCAGGTAAAAACCAAGCTTTACCTATGCGTGACCAAGGCATGACCCTAACGGATGCTTTAGGTGAAAGTTTAGGGATTAACCCGAACTCGGCAAGTGCAAGCCGCATTTATGTAGTACGCACTAACCCAAATGATCACACAACAGAAATTTATCACTTAAATTTAATGAGTATTGGCGACTTTGGTTTAGCAAATCAATTTAGACTACGTAGTAATGATATTGTGTATGTGGATGCGACTGGCTTAACTCGTTGGCAGCGTGTGATTAACCAAATTATTCCATTCTCAAATGCTTTATATAATATAGACCGCTTGGGCCAATAATATTATGCAAATTAAAAATATTTTGGTGGTTTGCATTGGAAATATCTGCCGTAGCCCTATGGCAGAATATTTCTTAAAGCAGCAATATCCCCAATTAAATATTGAGTCTGCTGGCATTTCAGGGCTCGTGGGGCATCAGGCAGACAATAAAGCACAACTTTGTATGCAGCGCTTAGGGATTGACATGCAACCACATGTGGCACGTAAGCTTAACGCTGAACATATTAAAAAAGCCGACCTTATTTTGGTCATGAGTAACAACCAGCAAAAGCATATTGAGCAAACTTGGCCCTTTGCAAAAGGTAAAATCTACCGCTTGGGGCATTGGCAGAACAAAAACGTGCCAGATCCATATCAGCACGATCAAACTATTTTTGATGAAACCTGCCAACTCATACAGCAATGTGTTGCTGACTGGAAACCTTATATTTAACGCCAAGATTTTAAGCTTATGAACCAAAATACAAACACCGAAGATACAATTGATTTAAAAGAATTGTTTTTTTCACTCATTGCTCAGTGGAAGCTAATTGCGCTCTGTATTATTTTAAGCCTTGTGTGCGCTCTGCTCTATTTACGTGTAACGCCAGACACCTATTCGGTTGATGCTTTGGTTCAGGTTGAAGATAGTAAAGGGGCCTCTGCAGCACTTTTAGGCGATTTGTCACAAATGATTGAGCAAAAATCACCCGCTCAAGCAGAAATTGAAATTTTAAAATCTCGTCTGGTTTTGGGTTCAGTCATTAAAGACTTACATCTGAATATACAAGTTTCCAGCACAGAAAATACCCTTACTCATCGTTTATTAAGCGATACTGAATATAAAACCGAATACACCCAAAAATCGGTTTTATTTAAAGACGACTTAAAAAGTTTTGAAATTCGTGAATTTGAAGTACCAGCATACTATTTAGATAAAAATTTACTTCTTAATTTTGATCAACAATCTTTACGTTTAACCGATCCAGAAACAGAAGAGGTTCTATTAACCGTTCCTCTAAATCATGCTAACCGTGTTGCTGGTCCTCACGGAGTTTGGAAAGTTGCCGTCTTTACTAAAGATCAGCTTGATGCAACTTATAACATTACTAATTCATCTTTACCTGCAACTGTAGATGCTATTACTGCTAACTACTCAGTAGGAGAACGCGGTAAGCTTACTGGAGTGCTAGGTTTAAATTATCAGGGTCAAGATAAAGAGCATATCACCAAAGTACTTAATGCAATTTTAGCGACTTATAGTGCACAAAATATTGAACGCCGCTCAGCAGAATCTGCTCAAACATTAAAGTTTTTGGATGAGCAATTACCAGACCTTAAAAAACAACTAGATGATGCTGAACGTCAATTTAATAAGTTCCGTCAACAATACAACACAGTTGATGTCACAAAAGAATCTGAGCTTTATTTAACTCAAAGCATTACATTAGAGACTAAAAAAGCTGAACTTGAACAAAAGCAAGCTGAAATGGTCGCAAAGTACACTGCAGAACACCCAGCAATGCGTGAGATTAATGGACAGCTTGCAGCTATTAATAAACAAATTGGCGAACTCAATAGCACCCTAAAACAATTACCTGATGTACAGCGCCAATATTTACAATTGTATCGTGAAGTAGAAGTCAAAACCCAGCTCTATACTGCGCTTCTCAACTCCTACCAACAACTTCGCATTGCCAAAGCTGGCGAAATTGGTAATGTCCGTATTGTTGATACAGCAGTTGAACCTGTTGAACCAATTAAACCCAAAAAACTGCTCGTTCTAGTTTTATCACTTTTTGTTGGTGGTTTTATTGGAACTTTAATTGCTCTATTGCGTAATATGTTACGTACTGGCATTAAAGACTCTGGTCAAATTGAGAATGAACTAGATTTACCGGTTTATGCAACAGTTCCACGTTCTCCAATTCAAGAAACTCGAATGAATATCTTGAAGAAGAAGAAGAGCATTCCTATCCTTGCTGTTAAAAATAGTGATGATATTGCAATTGAAAGCTTACGTAGCATTCGGACAGCCATTCACTTTGCTTTAACAAATGCTAAGAATAATATCATCATGATTGCTGGCCCTTCTCCAGAAGTGGGCAAATCATTTATTTCGACCAACCTTGCAACTATTTTTGCTCAAGGTGACAAAAAAGTTTTACTGATTGATGCTGACATGCGTCGCGGTTATATGCATAAATATTTTGATGTAGATGTAAAACCTGGTCTTTCTGAACTACTAAGTGGACAGGTAGACTTTCAACAGGTTCTTCACAAAACACAAGTTGCTAACTTAGATGTGATTACTCGTGGTAAGAGCCCAACGAACCCTTCGGAAATCTTAAGCTCTAATCAGTTTAAAGACTTGCTTGAAAAAGTTCAAAGTCAATATGACCACATCATTATTGATACTCCGCCAGTACTTGCAGTAACCGATGGTATTATTATTTCGCAATATACAGGTGTGAACTTAATTGTTGCCCGTTATGCGAAGTCGCAAATGAAAGAGCTGGAATTAACCCTTAACCGCTTTGAACAAGCAGGTGTTAAAGTCAACGGATTTATTCTTAATGACATTCAACGTGCGAGCGCGGGCTACGGTTATGGTTATAACTACGCTTACGCATATAAAGCGCAAAAAGAAGATTAACCGAAAAGTGATAAGAGAACCGGATCAAATGATCCGGTTTTTTATTTAAGATTTTTTTAAGTCTATCCCTACTAAAACTAACTAAAATATATAAAAAACCACTCGTTTTTTTTCTTAAACATTCTATGCTTAAGCATGCTAAGATCAAAAGCAGCCTTTTTAGACTCAAATGATTATTTTTGGAACCTTTTATGAGTAAAGCCTTACCCATTGCTGTCGCTGTAGTTTTAGGCGGTGCTGCACTTGTACCAGTTTATTATGCAAGCCAACATCCGACCACAGAAGTCGGAAGCATAGCAAATAAAAATGCCTCTCCAATTGAAAAAATCAGTTATGTTCTTGGGTACGAAGTTGCTCAGCAAACTCCACCTGAACTAGATACAAAAGCATTTGTGAAAGGGATTCATGATGCTCGTAATAAGCAACCAAGTGCTTATACTCAAGAAGAATTAAAAGCTGCTGTTGCTGCTTATGAAAAAGAGTTGCAACAAAAAATGCAACAGCAAGATAAACCAGAACAAGCTGCTGGAGCAGCGTCTGAATCTGCAGATGTTCAATTCCTTGCAGAAAATAAAACAAAAGCTGGTGTAAAAACTACAGCGTCTGGTTTGCAATACATCATTACTAAAGAAGGCACAGGTAAACAACCAACTGCGCAATCTATGGTTAAGGTACATTACGAAGGCCGTTTAATTAATGGTCAAGTGTTTGATAGTTCTTATAAGCGCGGTGAACCAGTTGAGTTTCCACTCAATCAGGTTATTCCAGGCTGGACAGAAGGGCTTCAACTTATGAAAGAAGGTGGTAAAGCGACGTTCTTCATTCCATCTAATCTTGCTTATGGTCCTCAGGAACTTCCTGGCATTCCAGCAAACAGTACGCTGATTTTTGATGTAGAACTCATTTCAGTGAAATAAAAACATTCAGGAGAGTAAAGCAGTACTCTCCTTTTTTTGGAAAACGGCATGAAAAAAATTGGTTTAATTATTGCAACATCAACAATGAGTTTATCTGTTTTTGCTGCTGCACCTATTACAAATAAAAGCCCGGCGAAAGAACAATTTAGCTATAGCTATGGCTATTTGATGGGCCGTAATAATACTGATGCATTAAAAGATCTGAATCTAGATATTTTTTATCAAGGCCTACAGGAAGGTGCTCAGAGTAAAACAGCACGCTTAACTGATGAAGAAATGGCGAAAGCGATTAATGATTATAAAAAAACTTTAGAAGCTAAGCAGCTTGTTGAATTTCAAAAAGTAGGTCAACAAAATGCTCAAGCAGGTGCTGCATTTCTTGCTGATAATGCAAAAAAATCAGGTGTAATCACGACTAAATCAGGTCTCCAATATCAAATATTAAAAGAAGGTACAGGCAAAAAGCCGAAAGCCGCATCACGTGTGAAAGTGAATTATGAAGGTCGCTTACTCGACGGAACTGTATTTGACAGCTCAATCGCACGTAATCATCCAGTTGAGTTTCAGCTCAGCCAAGTGATTGCAGGCTGGACCGAAGGTCTGCAAACCATGAAAGAAGGCGGTAAAACTCGTTTCTTTATCCCTGCCAATCTTGCTTACGGTGAAGTCGGGGCAGGTGACACGATTGGTCCAAACAGCACTTTAATTTTCGATATTGAATTGCTACAAGTTTTGCCAAAATAAATGTATTAGTATAAAAAAGCGATCATTTAAGATCGCTTTTTTATTTTTAGTGTTTTAAATCTCTAGGTCGAAAACCCGTAAGGATTAACCCGATCAGGTAAGCAATTATCCCAACTACGCATAGCCCTACGACTTCGGCAACACGAAGCCACTGTGAAAGCTCTCCGTTATACCAATTGAGCCCAAACCAAAGTGCTGCAATCATAGCAAGGTTTGCTAAACCATATTGAAGTCCTAATTTTTTCCAATGCGGACCAAATCGGAAAATATTACGCTTATGCAAATAGAAGTAGAGTAAACCAGCATTTACTAACGCTGAACCTGAAGATGCTAGTGCAAGTGCCATATGTTCTGCATGCCAATCAATAAGCTTAAAGAAGCCAATAAATACAACGTTTAAAATCGCATTAGCTGCGACCGACATTAAGCCTACGCGCACTGGTGTTTTTGTGTCTTGTTGTGCATAAAAACCTGGTGCGAATACTTTAATGAGCATGAAAGAAATTACACCAGCACTCATACATTGCAATGCTAGAGCTGTCATTTGTGTATCACGTAAATCAAACTCACCGCGCTGGAATAATGCTTGAATAATCGGTGTTGAAAGCATAAATAAAGCAATACTTGCCGGCAATCCTACCAATACAATGACTTTTGCAGCCCAATCGATCATACTGCGGAACTTTGCTTGATCCTGCTCTGCATGACGGGCAGAAAGCGAAGGCAAAATTACTGTGCCAATCGCAACACCGATTAAACCTAAAGGTAACTCAGTCATACGTTCGGCACTATAGAGCCAAGATACAGAACCATCTTGCATAAAGGATGCCCAAATCGTATTTAACAGCAGGTTAATCTGAGTCACAGATACGCCAAATAATGCAGGGAGCATTAGTTTTAAAATACGCTCTACACCCTCGTGTTTAAAATCAACCTTAGGTGGAATCAGCAGATTCTTACGCCACAATTCAGGAATTTGTATCGCTAACTGTAATACCCCAGCTGCAACAACTGACCAACCCAAAGCTTTGATTGGCTCAGCCATATACGGCGTAAGCCACCACGCTCCTGCAATCATTGCCACATTTAATAAAACTGGTGAAAAAGCAGGCGAAGCAAACGAGCCATAACTATTTAAGATGCTGCTGGCAAAAGCCGTGAGCGACATAAACATTAAATAAGGAATGGTCAAACGGAACATGCTGACAGCTAAATCGAACTTTTCCGGATCGCTGTGGAAGCCCGGTGCGTACATATAGATAATTGCAGGTGCTAAAACCATAGCCACAAAAGTCAGTAAGGTCATGACTGTTAGCAAGCAACCAAATACTCGACTAATTAAAATCTGTACTTCAGCGTGTGCTCGACCTGTTTTATATTCAGTTAATACTGGAATAAAGGCCTGAGAAAAGGCGCCTTCGGCAAACAATCGGCGAAAGAAGTTGGGAATACGAAAAGCGACGACGAAGGTATCAAAATCTTTACCTGCACCAAACACGTTGAGCAATACGACGTCACGCACGAGCCCTAACACTCGTGACAACATCGTCATTGCACTGACAATAAAAGTCGATCGCCACAATGCCATCGCACTCACCTACAGCTATATTCGAAAGACGCTATTGTAATGAAACTAGAAAATCTTTTCGTTGTGAAATGATGAACAAACTCAAGTTTTTTTCTGAGCTAACAATTGTCTAAAGTGCTGCCATTTAAAATAAGGTCCCGGATCGGTTTTTCGGCCAGGAGCAACATCTGAATGCCCTGCAATATGGTTTTTAATTTCAGGATAAGCTTGGCGAATAGCGGTAACAACGTCAGTTAGCACTTCATATTGTACGTCTTCAAAAGGTAAATCATCACTTCCTTCAAGCTCAATACCAATTGAATAGTCATTGCATTCAACTTTAGCTAAATAGCTCGAACGTCCTGCATGCCATGCTCTCTCGTTAAAATTAACAAACTGTAGGACTTCACCTGTACGTAAAATTAACAGATGTGTAGAAACTTGCATGCTTTCAATAGTCTGAAAATAAGGATGAATTGACCAATCTAACTTGTTTTGAAAAAACTGCTCAATATAGCCGCCTCCAAATTGAGACGGCGGCAAACTAATATTATGAACCACAATCATTTGAATTTCGGTACCAGTCGGACGCTGGTTAAAATTTGGAGAAGGGATTTGTCTCGCCCCTTTTAATTGTCCATCTATAACTTCATACGGTGTGATTTGCTTCATTGAGACGCCAATAAATTGCTTGCCAATTATTTTAGTTTAAAACAGTTATGAGCTTTTCAAAGTAGTAAATGCGATTGTTTATCGCGATTAATCTCATAAAACAGCTTATTTTTCAGGTCGACGATGCTAATATATCGCAAGTTTTAGGGTCATCGACAAAATGGAAACCGTATGAGCATACCTCAGTCTTTGCTTGAACAATCAATTCAAATCAATATTCAACAAGCATTACAAGAAGATATTGGGGACGGTGACATTACCGCCATGCTCACGCTAGAAGATGAACAGGCTACCGCAACCATCATTAGCCGCGAAGATATGGTTTTAGCTGGACAACCGTGGGTAAATGCACTCATCTCAGCTTATGACAACACTGTACAGGTGATTTGGTTAAAACAAGAAGGTGAGCGTGTTACTGCAAACGAAGCATTTTTAAAGCTTGCAGGTTCTGCACGTAGCTTACTGACCGTAGAGCGCCCTGCTTTAAACTTTATTCAAACTTTATCGGCTGTTGCAACCAAAACTGCTGAATATGTTCAGCATCTTGAAGGTTTAAATACAAAACTTCTCGATACACGTAAAACCCTACCAGGCTTACGTATTGCTCAAAAATATGCGGTTGCTATTGGCGGCGGACAAAACCATCGTCTTGGTTTATTTGATGCGTTCTTAATTAAAGAAAACCATATTATGGCGGCGGGCGGTATTGCCCAAGCAATTGCAAAAGCACATCAAATTGCGCCAGGCAAACCTGTTGAAGTAGAAGTTGAAACTTGGGATGAACTAAACCAAGCGCTTGAAGCTGGTGCGGACATTGTCATGCTCGACAATTTTAGCCAACAGCAAATGATTGATGCCGTAAAACATGTGGCGGGACGCTGTAAACTCGAAGCATCTGGCAATATCACTATTGAAAACTTGCGTGAAGTTGCCACAACTGGCGTTGACTATATTTCTATGGGCGTCCTAACTAAAGACGTTAGAGCTGTTGATTTATCTATGCGTTTTAATGCTTAGATAAAATCTGCGTCATTATTGGTATTTTTTTGCGACTTGGTCATGTCTGCCGCTTGTGTTTTCTGCCATGCTGACTGAGTCGCTTGTGCCCCACCATCACGTGGGTCGGCAGCCATTAAAACAAATGTAACGACTGCTAATAATACAATAAAACCTTGTAGCATAAATTTTCCCCATTACTTTAAAAATCAGGGTTTCAAGATAAAAGATAAATATGACTAGGCTTAGGAGATTCTGTTACAAAAGGTAAGTCTTTATTTTTATTATTCATCTATACGACAGCATATTCCCACATAATATTTTATATCAACAGCATAACTCCCTTTATTTATTATCGTGACATGGATATCTCTTTTCCTACGCGACAGAGTCTTATCGCTTAGAATTTTTTGCCAACAGCCCATTCTGTTACTTTGGTTGCGCCCTGAGTGGCGGCTAAAGCCACGTAAGACCAAAGGCATTGTCATCTGCAAAACCTGCCCACTTTCATCCTCTATCTTATTTTGTTGCAAAAATAAGATTCTTATAGATTATAGACAGGTTGCAGATGACTTTTAGCACCAGTTAATGAGGTATAAATTTCAATACCTACATTAAGGGAAATAACTTACCAACCTAAGACTCTAAATAACCCATATATGGATCAGAAATTGAATCTTCTTGAGTTTCAATACGACCTGCAAAACGACGACTAAACGTAGCGTCATCAGCTAAAGTCACAGTAAAGTCATACCAGCCACCAAATTCAGACATATCCCAAACTAGTTCTTTTTCAGAACTATTCGTTTCAATCGTCCATGTCTTGTTTGGAAGATAAGCATTTGCCTTGACGTTGATTTTGACTGATTTATTACCATCGTGACGAACTTTTAAATACAAATTCGCATCACACTCTTCCACACATACTCTAATTTCCGGTAATGCTTGAGTCTGGTTAGCTTGGCTCAAATTACCTTTAAACGCACGGTGGAAACCATTTGGTCCAAGTACCCATAAATCGTACTGTCCATTTGCAGTATTCCATACATCATCAAGCTGTTTACCCGCTTCAACCATATAACGACGTGGAATTGCCGTAAGATCTAATCTGTTATAGACATGGAAAACGGCTGCCTGTTTACCCGTATTAGAGAACATGAGCTTTACCGTTTTTTTAGTCGCATCAACTTTGGCACTGGTGTGCAAAATATATGGCAAAGCCCGTGATGGTCTAATCCCCATTTCCTGCTGAGGAAATTGCTGTTGGCTTGGAACAGAAACTTGCGGCAATAATTCTTGAGCAATACGAATTGCATCGGCTTCAGCTTTTGTTTTTTTCCCCTCTAGTTCAGCGACAGGTAGAAGATTCGGTGTTTTAAAGTCAAAAGCTGTGGTTAAATCACCACATACAGCACGGCGGTATGGACTAATGTTAGGCTCTTGCACACCAAAGCGCTTTTCTAAGAACTGTAAAATAGAGGTATGGTCAAAGACTTGAGAGTTTACCCATCCTCCACGGCTCCACGGTGAAATCACATACATTGGAACGCGTACGCCTGGTCCATACACTCGACCATCTGGCGTAGGTTGAGATTTTGAAGCCGCTACTGCGGGATGGTCAAAATATTCATAAGCTAGTTGCTGATCACTTAAAGTCGTTTTTCCATATACGACACCTTTAATATCTTTAGACGGTGCACTTGGTGAAGGAATATGGTCAAAGAAACCGTCATTTTCATCGAAGTTTACCAATAAAACAGTTTGGCTCCACAGCTCAGGATTTTCAGTTAATGCATTTAATACTTCCTGAATATACCAAGCACCTTGTACAGGACTAGATGGCCCCGGATGTTCACTGTAAGTTGCAGGAGCAACTAACCAACTCACCTGCGGTAATTTACCTTGTGCGATATCAGCTTTAAAAGTTCCTAAAAACCCCCCGTCCGGCATGGTATTGGCAATACCTTTGTAAAGTGGTTGAGTCGCATCAATCTTTTCATCATATGCTGGGCACGTTAGCGCATCGTTACTGACAGGCTGACCAGATTGCTCGTTTGCACGGCGATATTGCTTGAAACCAGCTAAAGGATTATCGGTAAAGTTATCTGGCATGTTTTGATAAACTTTCCATGTCACCCCAGCCTGCTGTAAGCGCTCAGGATAAGTCGTCCATTCATAACCTTTTGTTGATGGCCCAATCCCATCAAATTCATTTACTACACTAGCCACACCTGCACCTGTAGGGCCATTTGTTCCCGTCCAGATAAATTTACGATTCGGGTTAGTTCCCGCATGCATAGCACAATGGTAGGCATCACAAATCGTAAAAGCATTCGCTAAAGCAAACTGATATTCGACTTCTTGTTTTTTGTAGTAACCCATTGACTGTGGTTGTTTGTGTGCTACCCAATCACTCATTCGACCATTGTCCCAAGCTCCTTGACCATCTGACCATGAATGATTTGTACCAGTAACACGCTGAGCATTGCCTAAACGACTATCTAAGTGGTATGGCAATACTTTCTTTTTATTCGCATCATATTGTTCCCAAACCTTTCGGCCTTCTGTCATAGGAATGGTAAAACGGTCACCAAAACCACGTACACCTTTTAATGTTCCGAAATAATTATCGAAAGAACGGTTTTCCTGAGTCAAAATGACGATGTGTTTAACATCTTGAATTGTTCCACTTTCAACTTTGGCGTCAATTGCTAACGCTTTTTGAATACTCAGCGGGAAACTCGCTAGAGCAGCTGTCCCAAACATTGTTTTTGTAGAGTTTAAAAGAAATTCGCGACGATTCATTAGTTCTATCCTGAGTTCTTATTATGGTGCACAGTGCATTTTGCAATTACTGGTGGGCGGTGTTGTTGGCGATGAATTATCTGAGTCGTTATCATCGTTACAAGCACTGAGCATAAGCGCTAAAGATGTAATGAATAAAAGTGAAAGTTTTCGCATTGATTTTTTCCAAACGGTTTAAATGCGAACTACTAATAAAGCGTAAAAGTGACAGGCAAGTGATGTTTTTATGTCGATTTGATGAAGGCATAAAAAAACGCATCCAAAGATGCGTTTTTTAGAAAGCGTAAAATTACCAGCCTAAAGCTTCTTGTTGCTTTTTAATGAGCTCGGCAATCCCTTTTTCAGCCATTTCTAACATGGCATTGCTTTGAGCGCGGGTAAACGGTTTGTCTTCGGCAGTACCTTGAATTTCAATAAACTCACCAGCTTGTGTCATTACTACATTTAGGTCAGTTTGACAGTTCGAGTCTTCTTCATAGCAAAGATCGAGCAACACTTCGTCTTGATACATGCCTACAGAAATTGCAGCAACCAACCCTTTAAGCGGATCATGCTTAATTTTCTTTTGAGACAATAAAACATTCATCGCATCAACCAATGCTACAGCAGCACCAGTGATTGAAGCAGTACGCGTACCACCATCAGCCTGAATGACATCACAGTCGATGGTAATTGTGTTTTCACCAAGCTTTTTCAAATCAACCATCGCACGTAAGCTACGGCCAATCAAACGTTGGATTTCTTGAGTACGACCAGTTTGTTTACCACGAGCCGCTTCACGGTCACAACGTGAATGTGTTGAACGCGGTAACATGCCATATTCTGCCGTTACCCAGCCTTGGCCTTGGCCTTTTAAAAAGCGTGGCACTGAGTTATCAATGCTTGCAGTACAAAGGACTTTGGTGTGACCAAATTCGACCAGCACAGAACCTTCAGCATAACGGGTGTAGTTTCGTGTAATTTTCACTTCACGTAATTGGTCTAATGCACGTTGGTCAATACGCATAATCCTTCCTAACTTCTCTTAAATACAAACTTGGGCATAGTATAGCAAAGGATTTTGACAGGTTGAGTTTATTCCCTACTTTCAAATGTAAGTCTGCAATTTTTATAATTCAAAAATAAAAATAGCCCCTAAAAAGGAGCTATTTTGAAATAATTTAGATTATGCAAACTTGAATTTTGCTTTTAACTTTTCCAATGCCTGCATCACTTTTCCAGTGGTATGGTTTGGCAGTGAACATTTCGCTAAACGTACCCATACACTCCAGAACTGGCGCATAAAGTTCGCCTCGTTGTAGTTAATGCCATATTCTGCGCAAAGTGCTTTAATTTTCGGGGCTACTTCTTTATAGCGGTTAGCTGGCATATCTGGAAATAAATGGTGTTCAATTTGATGGCTTAAGTTACCGCTCATAAAATGCAGCCATTCTGTACCACTAAAATTACTTGAACCACGAATCTGGCGTAAATACCACTCTGCCTTGGTTTCAGTATCGGTATTATCTGGTTCAAACGTTTCTGCATCTTCAGTAAAGTGACCATTAAAGATCACCGCAGATGACCACAAATTCCGAATAATATTCGCAACTACATTTCCTGCAAAAACTGGTAAAAACATAGGACCAGAGATGACAGGGAAAAATACATAGTCTTTTAAAACTTGGCGTGTGGCTTTTTTACGTACTTTAGCCGAATCTTTCCAAACCTGTTTCCAACTCTTGGTTTTATAAACTAAAGCATCTTCAAGATGTAAGTTTTGCACGCCTACATACCATTCAAAGAAAAACATTAATTGTAGACCGAGTGGAATATTAAACAGGTGGCGAGGTTCCCACTTCTGTTGATCACTTACTCGCAAAATGCCATAACCGACATCATGGTCTTTACCGACAATATTGGTATAGGTGTGGTGCACATAGTTATGTGTTTCACGCCAGTCATCACCCGAAGCAATGGTATCCCAATCGTAAGTATTACCGTTCAGGCTTGGTTCATTTAACCAGTCAAACTGCCCGTGCATGACGTTATGACCAAGTTCCATGTTTTCTACAATTTTAGAAATGCCTAATAAGCCTGTGCCTAGTAGCCAAACAGGCGGAATCCACCCACCAAACATCAACATGCCACGTGATGCGATTTCGGTATAGCGAACAAAATTACGTACTTTGTAGATATATTTTGCATCTTGCTCACCAAGACTTTGCATAACGTCTTGACGAATCTGCTCAACACGGCGACCAAACTCTTCAGTCTGTTCAGGTGTTAAATGAGCAGATTTAGAAACAGTAGAAAATTCTAATGCCATATTCATAGGGTTAATCCTCTTTAATTCTTTTTATAGATCAATCGTGACTGGGCTTAATGCCTGGCTCACGCATAGTTTAATTGGACGGTTCGGTTGATCTTCAATTTCACCAGTTAACAGGTTTTGAGTGACTCCGCTTACCTTGGTACAGCTGCATTTATTGCAGACACCCATACGGCAACCATGTTGTGGGCGTAAACCAGCTTGCTCTGCACTGCTCAGTAAATTTGTTTCAGCTAAAAACTCGTGTTGAGCACGGCGGAAAATAACAGGCTGTGCTACATGTGTACCAGTCACTTGAAGTGGCTGAAAATACTCTTGATGAAGCTGCGACTGAGCACCTTTTTGTATATAAATTTCATTCGCCTGCTGCATCATGCCGTGATGACCACAAACATAAGTTGCTGTATGCTCGAAATCTGGAACCAGCTTTTGCAGTAAGCTTTTAGTTAAATGCTGTTTCTGCTCGCTGGTATTAAAAAAGTGATATTGAAGCTGTGGGTGCTGTTCTGCCAAAGCTTTTAATTCAGCATGAAAAATTTCCGCACGATTAAAATAAATGACATGAATTTGTTCAAGTTGCTGTTTTAAAGCTTGCTGCAAGAGTGAATAAATTGCAGTTATACCGCTTCCGGATGCAATTAAAATGGCAGGCTGTTGGCCTTGATGCAAAGTGAAATCACCTTGTGGCTGTGAAATTTCAACACACTCACCCACATGTAACAGTTGAGCTGCACGAGACACCAAGCCTTGGACTTTAATACCTAAAGCAATTTCACCTTGCGTTGTCACTTCAATAATCGAGTAACTACGTTGTTGGTAAACGCCATCGATAAGTAAAGTCAGTAAAATACTTTGACCTGCGCGGACCTGATCGAAATTAAAATTACGATTTGGTTTAAGTCTAATGAGCACCATATCGGTATGAAGTGGCTGAACGGCGGTAACTTCTGCAAGTACCCTTTTCCACGCCCAAGTCACGTTAATTTTCTGCAAGACAAAATCAACGAAATCTTCTCGAACCCAATGTGGCTGATAACTAAGTGTTGCGTTCATACGTTCCTCTTTTGTATCTGGCTATTTATTTGAGTGAACACATGTTCGTATAGTGAACACATGTTCGTATAGTGAACACATGTACACTATATTTATAACCGTTCACTCAGTCAACACTTGTTCACTATTTTTTTTATGAAAGTTTGCTCTTTTTTGTTAGACTTTGGCTCACGGTTTAAATAGGTTCTTTTAATGTCGATACGCGATGAACGAAAACAGCAAAGTCGTCAGGCACTTCTCGATGCAGCCTTGCATCTGAGCACGTCTGGGCGTTCGTTCAGTAGTATCAGTTTGCGTGAAGTTGCACGTGAAGTAGGTTTAGTACCGACAGCGTTCTACCGCCATTTTCAGGACATGGATGAGCTCGGCAAGGAATTGGTCGATCAAGTTGCCCTACATTTAAAAAGTGTCTTACATCAACTCGGTCAAAGTTATTTACAGCACAAGTCTGCTAAAACCCAAACCAGTATTGAGCTATTTGTGCAGGCAGTGAATCATAGCCCTAAGCAATGGCAATTTATGATTGCTGAACGTTGGGGCGGCTCAGAAACAGTCCGTGCAGCAATTGCACGAGAAATTGAATTTCTGATTGAAGATCTAACAACTGATCTTACGAAACTTGAAAATTTTAAACATATTCAAAACTCTCAAGACTTAAATGTCTTATCTACCATTTTGACTAATATGTCATTTACATGGGCAATGACGTGGCTCAACCTATCGAAACAATATCAAGGTGAACAGCTCAAGCTGCAACAAACTGCCTTTATTGAAAATGCTTCTACACAAGTTCGCTTACTCTTTAGAGGGATTGCAAACTGGGAACGATAGAAGCGGCAAATGACAAAAAACAGGTTATGTGGTAATACGTAAAGAGAGAAAGAAAAAGGCTAAAAATTTCGAGAAAAGTCTTTTTCTTTTTTACAGGAAGTAAACTATTAGTTAGGCCAAACTGGTGTGGGAATACCTATGAATCTTGATCGTCATACACAGTTTTTGATGCGTAAAGAAAAAATTCTGAGCGTGGCAGAAAAGTTGTTATTAGAAAACAATCAGGAAATTACTCTAGACGAGTTAGTGGCCGAGCTAGATATTGCTAAAGGCACACTTTATAAGCATTTTAGAAGTAAAAATGAGCTTCTACTTGAGCTCATTATTCAAAATGAAAAGCAAATTTTAGAAATTTCTAAAAAATATAATACAGATTTCAAAGAGTATGCTCCTCATTACATGCTTCATCATTTACTTGCACCAGGTAAAACGATTCTATTGCATCAACTTGAAGAAAATCTGACGATGACAGAGTCTAAGTTAAAGCATCTTTTCGAAGAGCTGTATGAAATTCGACAGCAGCGTATTTTGGCAATTAAAGATATTACCGAAAAGTATTTAAAATCATTAAATTATGACATGTCGATTCGTGATTATTTGTCTTATATCTGGTCACTGACTTATGGTGCATCACTACTTTTAAATTCTACTTATTATCAGCGTTCGATTGGTTCTCGCCAAAAATTAATTAATTTATATATTAACCAAGCATTATCACTGCCGACTCAAACCGCTAATTTTGACGTTTTAAATTTTCAAATTGAAGATGAAAACCAGAAAAATTAATTGAATTATTTCGTGATAATTAACGATAAATTAAATATAAAAATGGGCTTCGTATGAAGCCCATTTTTGAAGTAAAGCCTAAACAACTTATTTTGCTTTACGTTCTTTCTCAATTAAATAATTAAGAACTTGAGTAACTTTACCATCTTCACCCTGCACAACATATTTACCATTCACGACCACTGCAGGTACGCCTGTTAATTGGTACTGTTGAGCAAGTTTATTTGACTCAGCAACTTTTGCCGTCACAGCAAACGAGTTATAAGTACTATTAAATTTCTGCTCAGGTACGCCATAACGAGTAAAGAATTTCGCAGCAGAAGCCTGATCAAAAATTTGTTGACCGTTCACCTGAATCGCATGGAATAGTGGTAAATGCGTGCGTTTACGTACACCTAATGCCTCAGATGTATAGTACGTACGTGCCCCTTGTTCCCACATTTTATTCATTGCAGCAGGTGTACGTACAAAACGTACATCTTTAGGAATCTGTTTTAACCACGTTTGCATATGCGGTTCAAGTTTAAAACAGTGTGGGCATCCATACCAAAAGAACTCTCGAACTTCGATTTTCCCCGGAACTTCCACTTTGCCTGGATTGGCAATCACAGTGTAGTCTTTACCAGCAACAAAATCTGCTGCCATTGCACTACCCGATACGGCCATAATTGCTGCACTCAAACCACCCAAAACCAATTTTTTCATTGCTACAGCTTTTCCTCTAAGTTGTTATGCATTAGCTTATGCCCTAAATATAAAACAAATATGCTAAATTCGTTTTGCTTCTGTGAAGTTTTTTATTGGGTTTATCGCTTTTTTCCCAATAATCGCTACACTAACGGCGAACTACATCCAAAAAGATAACTCAAGTTTAGAGGTAGCACCATGTCGCAATTGAATGTTGATTTACAAGAAATCGCAAAGTTTGAAGCACTTGCTGCCAAATGGTGGGATCAACATTCTGAATTTCGCCCACTTCATCAAATCAATCCTCTACGTCTTAACTGGATTGATGAACGCGCAGGCGGTCTTGCTGGTAAAAAAGTACTTGATGTCGGCTGTGGTGGCGGTATCTTGGCCGAAAGCATGGCACGTCGTGGCGCAGATGTATTAGGCATTGATATGGGTGAAGCACCTCTAGCTGTCGGCCGTTTACATGCTCAGCAAGAAAATGTTCAAAATATTGAATATCGTCAAATTCCTGTAGAAGAATTAGCACAAGAACAAGCAGGTCAATATGATGTGGTGACTTGTATGGAAATGATGGAACACGTTCCAGATCCGGCATCTATTGTAAAAGCTTGTCAGGCTCTGGTTAAACCGGGCGGCCATGTGTTCTTCTCGACCATTAACCGTAACCCAAAATCTTATTTATTTGCCATTATTGGTGCAGAGTACGTACTACGCATGTTGCCAAAAGGTACGCATGATTATCATAAATTTATTCGACCATCTGAAATGGCACATGATATTCGTAATGCAGGCCTTACGTTAAAAGAAATGACTGGACTACATTACAACCCACTGACCAAGCATTACTGGTTAGCGCCAAATGTTGACGTTAACTATATGGTTCATACGATTAATACAGGTGCATGATGAAAGCTGTTTTATTTGATTTAGACGGTACGCTTATCGATACAGCTGCGGATTTCATTCGTATTATTCAGCAAATGTGCCGTGATGCAAGACGCCCTGTTGTAGAAGCCGATCTTATTCGCACTCAGGTGTCTGAAGGTGCACGTGCGATGGTGAAATTGGTTTATCCAGAGCTGGATATGGCCAATCCAATTTTCTTGGCACATCGTCAAAACTTTTTAGATATTTACGGCAATAATATTGTGGTTGATACAGATCTGTTTGAAGGTATGTATCCACTCTTAGAAGAGTTAGAAGCTGCGCAAATTCCGTGGGGTATTGTGACCAACAAACCACGCGGTTTAAGTGAATCTCTTTTAGAAAAGTTAAATCTGACAGAACGCTGTGCGGTTTTGGTATGTCCTGAAGATGTCAGTAAAACCAAACCAGACCCTGAACCAATGTATTTGGCTGCTAAACAGTTAAATATATCAGCAGATGAAATTATTTATGTGGGCGACCACCCACGTGATATCGATGCTGGTCGCAATGCCAATATGTACACTATTTTAGCTGCGTACGGTTATTTGCCTATTGAACACCGTGATGATTTAGCCGCTTGGCAGGCCGATTCGATTGTAAATACAGTGACAGAATTACACGATATGTTACGTCAAAAGCTTCCTGCTCTACAGGAAAATCAGCGTATGATAAGTTAACTTAAGAGTTTTATAGACTTTTTTAACGGCTATTTGTTTTATCAATATAAAAAGAAGGAGGTTTACCAATGAAATATTCAGAATACCAACCTCGTCCGGATCTACTCAAAGATCGAATTATTTTAATTACCGGTGCTGGTGATGGAATTGGGCGAGCTGCAGCTCTAAGTTATGCCCTACATGGTGCAACCGTTGTCCTGCATGGTAGAACCTTAAATAAACTTGAAGTGATTTATGATGAAATTGAAAGTCTAGGCGCACCTCAGCCCGCGATTTTACCATTACAACTTTCAAGTGCCTCTGACCGTGATTATGACTTTTTAGTCGATACACTTGAAAAGCAATTTGGACGTCTAGATGGTATTTTGCATAATGCCGGTATTTTAGGTGAGCGTGTAGAGCTAGCACATTATCCTACCGAAGTATGGGATGACGTGATGGCAGTTAACTTACGAGCTCCTTTTGCCCTGACTCAAGCCTTATTGCCACTTTTGCAAAAATCAGAAAATGCCTCTGTCGTATTTACCAGTTCAGGTGTAGGTCGTGAAGCACGTGCTTTATGGGGCGCATACTCTGTCTCAAAAGTTGCCATTGAAGCAGTGAGCAAAATTTTTGCAGCAGAGAATACTTATCCAAATATTCGCTTTAACTGCATTAATCCAGGCGCAACACGTACTGCAATGCGTGCGAAAGCTTACCCACAAGAAGATCCGAAAACCTTACCTACACCAGAGTCGATCTTGCCAGCCTATCTCTATTTAATGGGTGAAGATAGCTTGGCACTCAATGGTCAAAGTATTGATGCGCAGGATTAAAAAGTTAAAGATGAAAAGCTAGATTAAATTACGGCCAATCATCAAATCTGGCTTGCCTATACCTGAAAAGATATATACAAGCCTTTTTTATTATTGATAAAAACTCTTGATCTATCCGTAATTTTAATTGAACCATTAAATGATCTTCACAGTTTCTCTGCATTTTGCGCGTAGAGTATTCAACATGAGAGACATCAGATGTAAACGAGGATGCATCATGAAAAAGTTGTTCACCATCTTAGCCCTTTGCATAACCGTACTGACCACAAGTATGGCGAGCTTTGCTGATCCTCCTTTTGACCGAGGCCATGGTCCCAAAGGACCTAAAGGTGGAGGGCCACGCGGTGAGTGGAATGATCGTGGGCCAGGATTTGGACGTGATCATGATGAAGATCGTATCCGTGACGAACGCCGTATGCGCGAAGAACGTGGCTTTGAACGCTTAAAACAACATCGCTGGCAGCCTGGCTATGTTATGCCACAGCACTATCGTGGTAATGGCTATAAAGTCGACTATAAAGACAGTAACTTGCCGAAACCAGGCCGTAATCAGCAATGGTACAAAATCAACAATGACTATATTTTAGTCGACACAGACTCTAATAGCATTGTGAGTATTCGTGGTTTTTAAGGCGATAGACCCTCGCTATCGCTGAGTAAAAAAGGATAAAGCCTTTGGGTTTTATCCTTTTTTATTGTTTATCTATCTTAAAAATACAAGCTTTTTTATATTTTCACTTTAGATATTTTCTTAATTTCTTCTTATTTCACAATTAGTTTTCACATTTATTCTTCTTAGCCTCCACGATTTATCTGCAATTGTTCACTAATCTTTAGTTATTGAAATTTAACTCATCATTCGAGGTTTACAATGAAAAAATTAACAACAGCGATTGTTCTTTCACTTAGTGGCTTAGTTGCAACAACAGCAATGGCAGCACCAAATGATCATAATCATCATGGCAACTATCAAAACCATGAAGTAAAAACAGTTAAAGTGATTAAAAAAGACGACCATCGTAATGCGTGGAGAGTAGGTCAGGTTGTACCGCATGAGTATCGACATTCACGTTACGTGATCGACTATCGTCAACACCAAAAATTGACTAAACCGGGTCGTTATCAAAAATGGTATAAAGTGAACGGAAATTACGTATTAGTGAATGAACAAAGTCATAAAATCATTAGAGTTGTTCACTAATCAAAAAAATTTAAACACCCAAATTTCAATTTAGGTGTTTTTTTATCTAAAACATGCGGCTTTAGTCTTTTTTGTTTAGAATCATCTTTATATCTTTTTGCTGTTGATTCGAGATCGGTATGCCAAGTAAGCCTGAAAGTAAGTCGCATAATAACACCCAGCATTATGTACACTGGTTTCGACACTCAGCGCCCTACATTAATGCTCACCGCGATAAAACTTTTGTATTGATGTTTGGTGGTGAAGCAGTCCGACATCCTAATTTCGAACATATCATTCACGATATTGCTTTATTACATTCTCTTGGCATCCGCTTAATCTTAGTTCATGGCGCACGTCCACAAATTAATCAAAATCTTAAAGAAAAAGGAATCGAAACTCCTTTTTATGACAACAGCCGTATTACCACACGTGAATCTTTAAGCTGTGTCATGAGTGCTGTAGGTTCTATTCGGCTTGAAATTGAAGCATTACTTTCTATGGGCTTAGCAAACTCGCCAATGTACGGCGCTCGCATAGATGTGGTATCAGGTAATTTTGTGACTGCTAAACCTTATGGTATTCGTGATGGCATGGATTTCCAGCTCACAGGTGAAGTTCGTTCTATCGATACCGATGCGATTGATCGACACCTCGACAACCATAATATTGTACTGCTAGGACCAACAGGTTACTCCACTACAGGTGAGGTATTTAACTTAAGAGCTGAAGAAGTCGCAACTAAAACAGCAACTTACTTAAAAGCAGATAAACTCATTTTTCTAGGTGAGCAACAAGGATTGCTGAATGAAGATGAGCAAATATTACGTGAATTAAGCCCACATCAACTGGACTACTATATTCAACAATACCAAACCATTAGCCCAACACTTACTTTACATTTGCAACAAGCAAAAAAAGCGTCTTTATCAGGCGTACACCGTGTTCACCTCATATCTTATGCCTATGATGGTGCACTAATTGAAGAGCTGTTCACTCGTGATGGTGTTGGTACCATGATTACCGATGCGCATTATGAAGAAGTTCGCATGGCCAACATTCAAGATGTGGGCGGTTTAATGAATTTATTACGTCCATTAGAAGAAGAAGGTATCTTGGTTTATCGTTCACGTGAACGTTTAGAGCAAGAGATTAGCCAGTTCGCTGTTATCGAACGCGATGGTACGATTCTAGCGTGTGCTGCACTTTATCCAATTCCAACAGAATTTAATGAAACACGTTCAGCAGAAATTGCCTGCGTCGCAGTACATCCAAGTTATCGTAAATCGAACCGTGGCAGCCAAATTTTGCAATTCCTTGAAGAAAAAGCAAAAGAACAAGGTATTCGTCAATTATTTGTTTTAACGACTCGGACAGCTCACTGGTTTTTGGAGCATGGTTTTCATCAAGTTACTGTTGATGACTTACCCAATGCTCGTCAGGCACTCTATAACTATCAAAGAAATTCTTTAGTCTTTAAAAAACCACTTCCTTAGCCTTTGCTATTTTTAAGATATTCTTATTTCAGATAAGCTTAGTTCAAAAAGTACAACCGTAAACACGATTAATTTATGGTTGTACTTTTTTTAAAATCTATTTTTTTAAGATTTTAATATTTTTTATTTTATTTACATCAACTTACTCGCAATTCATTAAATATATTTCTATTAGATAAATCATTTTTTCGCATAAGTTTATAGCCTATTGTGTTTAGCTTTTTTTTACATAAATAAAGACCGAATACTTATTTTTTCTGAAATAAAAATCCATTTAGGGTATCTGCTCATCCAATTATTTTTTCTTTTTCTCTTTCGGGGAGCACGAAATCTCATGGCACTTTTCAACACCACTTCATGGGCAAAATATTCAGTCATCGCGGCCAGCCTTGCAGGAGTGATGATGTTAAGTGGTTGTGCCAAAAAAGAGGAACAAGCCACCACAACTTTAAATATTGGCTACCAAAAATATGGGATTCTTCCTATTTTAAAGGCTCGTGGTGACTTAGAAAAAGCATTAAAAGAACAAGGCGTGCAAGTGAAATGGGTTGAGTTCCCTGCTGGCCCTCAATTGCTTGAAGGTTTAAACGTAGGAAGTGTTTCACTCGGTGAAGCAGGTGAAGCACCACCGATCTTTGCTCAGGCTGCCAATCCAAATTTAGTCTATGTCGCAAACCAACCTGCTGCGCCAAAAGCTGAAGCACTATTGGTACAAAAAGACTCTCCCATCCAATCTATTAAAGATTTAAAAGGCAAACGTGTTGCTCTTAACAAAGGCTCGAATGTTCATTATCTATTGTTAAAAGTTTTAGAAGCCAACAACTTAAGCTTAAGTGATATTCAACCAGTTTATTTACCGCCATCAGACGCTCGTGCTGCCTTTGAAAAAGGTGCTGTCGATGCATGGGTGATTTGGGACCCGTTCTTTGCAGCGGCTGAACATCAAATTCAGGCCCGAGTTTTAGCAACAGGCGAAAACTTGGTGAGTAATCATCAGTTCTATTTAGCTGACCGTAAATTTGCAGAAAATAATCCGAAAGTACTCAACATTGTTGTACAGACACTTAACCAGACCACTGAGTGGGTAAGTTCACATCAGGATGAAGCTGCCAAGTTACTCGAAAAACCTACCGCACTTGAGTTTGATGTACTCAAAACTTCCATTTCACGTATGGGTTTTGGAGTTCAGCCAATATCTGACAAGGTAGCCCAAGAACAACAATATGTAGCTGATGCCTTCTACGCGCAAAAGCTCATTCCCAACAAGCTCACCATTCAAGAAGCCATTTTAAAACTGAAATAAACCCAGCTTGGGCACAGCTTAAATAACGATATAAATGCTGTGCCTTGTGTTAAGGGAACAAGGATATCAATATGCAACATCAGTCATTATTTAATAAGAGTCAGTGGACTCAGTTAGTTAAGCGCTTTAGCGCGGTCGCTGTATTAGGTTTAACAATCGCAGCACCTGCTTGGGCAATTGACCCAACAGTGAAAGAACTTCGTATTGGTTTTCAAAAAAGTTCGATTAACTTCGCGATTGCCAAACAGCAAAAACTATTTGAGCAAGAATTCCCAAATGCAAAAATTACTTGGAATGAGTTTCCTGCTGGACCACAAATTTTAGAAGCTTTAGCTGTCGGTTCTCTTGATGTAGGCGTTACTGGAGACACACCTCCTGTCTATGCACAAGCGGCTGGCAAGCCTTTATATTATATTGCTTATGAAGCGGCTAAGCCATTTGCATCGGCAATTCTAGTTCCCAAAAACTCGCAGCTCAAACAACTTAAAGACCTTAAAGGCAAACGGATTGCGTTGCAAAAAGGTTCAAGTTCACATTACTTACTGGTACAAGCCGTACGTAAAGCAGGCCTAAACTGGAGTGACATTACTCCGATCTGGCTTACTCCTGCCGATGCTCGCGCAGCATTCCAAAAGGGTGCTGTTGATGCATGGGCAATTTGGGACCCTTACTTTGCTTCAGCACAACTAGAAGACCAAGCGCGTGTTCTTGCATCGGGTAAAGGTTTAAGCCCGAACTATACATTTTATTTAGCAGCTCCAAATTTTGTTAAACAACATCCTAAAGCTGTTTCAGGGCTCATCAAACAAATCAATCAAGCTGACAAATGGGTTCAAAGCCATCAAGCAGAAACGGCAGGTGCGATTGGCCAAAGCACAGGACTTAAGCCTGCAACCAGTGATTTATTCATTAAACGACGTCCACGCCCATCATCGGCAGCTCCACTCAGCAGCAAAGTGATTGCTGAGCAGCAGCAACTCGCAGACATTTTTACTCAACAAGGCATCATTCCAAAACCAATCAGCATTAAACAAGCTGTTTGGGGTGCCAAGTAATTTCAATAGACATATAGGTAATGCACATGAAAATTTTCTGGTTTATTCCTACCCACGGTGATAGTCGCTATTTAGGTACAAGTAAAGGCGCTCGTCAGGTTGACCATGCCTATATGAAGCAAATTGCTGTGGCAGTAGATAATTTAGGTTACGAAGGTGTACTTATTCCAACAGGCCGTTCATGTGAAGACCCTTGGATTACGGCGGCTAGCCTAATTGATGCAACTCAACACCTTAAATTTTTAGTTGCATTACGACCAGGGGTAACGACACCAGCGTTGGCAGCACGTATGGCTGCAACGTTTGACCGTTTGTCGAATGGCCGTGTGTTACTCAACTTAGTGACTGGTGGTGATGAAGCAGAACTACGCGGTGATGGCTTATATGAAGATCACTCAACACGTTATCAAACTGCTAATGAATACGTAAAAATCTGGCGTGAGATTTTGACACGCTCACATACAGGTGAAACTTTTACATTCCACGGTGAACGCTTACAAGTGGATGATGCAAAACTACTTTACCCACCTGTTCAAAAGCCTTATCCACCACTTTGGTTTGGCGGCTCTTCAGACGTCGCTGTCGATCTTGCAGCTGAGCAAGTCGATACTTACCTCACTTGGGGGGAACCACCAGAAGCTGTCAAACAAAAGATCGAACATGTTCGTGCTAAAGCTGAGACTAAAGGTCGTAAATTAACTTACGGCATTCGCTTGCATGTAATTGTTCGTGAAACCAACGAACAAGCTTGGGCAGCAGCTAACGAGCTTATCCAATATCTTGATGATGCGACTATTGCTGCAGCACAGAAAAAATTTGCACAAATGGACTCTGTAGGCCAACAACGTATGGCGGCTCTCCACGGCGGCAACAGAGACAAGCTTGAAGTATCTCCAAACCTTTGGGCAGGTATTGGATTAGTTCGTGGTGGTGCTGGAACAGCTCTTGTAGGTGATCCTGAAACAGTTGCTGCTCGCATTCAGGAATATGCTGACTTAGGTATTGATACCTTCATTTTCTCAGGCTATCCACACCTTGAAGAATCAATCCGTTTTGCAGAGTTGGTATTCCCGTTATTACCAATTGAAACTCGCGCTAAACTTGCTCAGCCAAATTTAACCGGGCCATTCGGGGAAATTATTGCCAACAATTATGTTCCAGACGAGAAGAAGCAAAATAGTTCCGTCAAGGAGCCTGCATGAGCAAAGCTGAAAGTGTTGTTTCACGTGGAACAAAACAAATCGGGCAGCGTTTGCTGCCTTGGATTTTCCCTATTCTTCTATTAGTTGTTTGGCAAATTGCCTCAAGTTCGGGTCTTTTAGAAAGCCGTATTTTACCTGCACCTACTGCTGTAGTTTCCGCCTTTTGGCATCTACTGGTGAGTGGTGAACTCTGGCAGCACGTTAAAGTCAGTGCAGGACGTGCTTTACTAGGGTTGTTGATTGGCGGTGGCTTAGGCTTGTTATTGGGTCTACTCAACGGGTCTTCGCGTTTCGCCTCTACCCTGCTCGATACGACCTTACAAATGATTCGTAACATCCCAGCCTTAGCACTTATCCCACTTGTCATCTTGTGGTTCGGCATTGATGAAACAGCAAAATTATTTTTAGTCGCAGTAGGTGTTTTCTTCCCTATCTATATCAACACCTATCACGGTATTCGGTCAGTTGATCCTCAATTGATTGAGATGGGCAAAAGCTATGGACTTTCACGTTGGCAGCTCTATAAAGAAATTATCCTACCAGGTGCGATGCCTTCTATTTTAGTGGGTTTACGCTTTGCTTTAGGTTTGGTTTGGGTATTGCTCATTGTTGCTGAAACCATTTCGGCTCAAGCAGGTATTGGTTATATGACCATGAATGCACGTGAGTTTTTACAAACGGATGTAGTTCTGGTCGGTATTCTTCTGTACGCCTTACTAGGCAAACTAGCAGATGTTTTAGCACAGCTTTTAGAACGCTATTTACTACGTTGGCATTCTGGATATCAGAAATAAGGGAGCTTAGAACATGACAAATCTGAATTTAAATATTAATCAGAATGAAGTGCAGCTCATTCCGGAAGAACCAACAGAATCTCAAGAACCAGTATTAGGTGCAGAGATTCTGATTGAGCAACTTTATAAATTTTATGGTGAGGTAAAGGTCCTCGAAGATCTTGATCTACATATTCAGCCGGGCGAGTTTTTAGCAATTGTTGGCCGAAGTGGTTGTGGCAAAAGTACGTTACTACGTTTAATTGCCCAACTTGAAAAAGCCAGTTTTGGGGAAATTAAATTTAAATCTGCCCGACATTTGCGTGAAGGCATTACGAGCGACGATATTCGTGTCATGTTTCAAGATCCTCGTTTGCTTCCTTGGAGAAATATTCTTCAAAATGTTCAACTTGGGCTACCAAAATCGCAACATGCTTTAGCAGAAGAATTACTAGAAAAAGTCGGTTTAAAAGAGAAATCAGGACAATGGCCTTCCCAACTCTCAGGTGGTCAACGTCAGCGTACAGCTTTAGCACGTGCACTTTCGCATACACCCCGCATATTATTGTTAGATGAGCCGTTAGGTGCATTAGATGCTCTAACTCGGCTTGAGATGCAAAGCTTGATTGAACGTTTATGGAAAGAGCAAGGCTTTACTGCAATTTTGGTCACACACGATGTGAGTGAAGCAGTGCAATTGGCTGACCGTATTATCTTATTAGATAAGGGCAAAATTGCTCAAAGTTTCCAAGTTAATTTGCCGCGTCCGCGTAAAAAAAGCATTACTTTTGCTCAGCTTGAGCAACAAGTACTCGATGCGGTTTTAGCAACTTAAGGTTGCGATGAGCAATGAGAATATTTCAGCCGAAAAATGCCCAATTTACGAGCAATAAAACTGCTGCTTTATTGCTCTTTTTTAGGGCGAAATTTAAAAAATATTTTTAAGAATAACAATAAACTAGTGAATCTCTCTATTTTTTGCACAATAGTATATCTATTACGCAAATAACTAGCTGTTTTTTGATTAAAAAAGCAAGACACCTGTGCACAAATCAAACAATTTCCCTTACAATGGGAATATTATTTTTTTAATTATGCAGCAGATGGAACAAAAAAAGAGTACCCAAAAGCGCAATCAGCTTCTTGCTGCGGCCCTTGACGTCTTTTCAGTCTATGGGTTCAGTGGAGCAAGTCTGGATGAAATTGCCCAACTCGCCGACATGCATAAGTCGAATATTTTCTATTACTATGAAAATAAAGAGTCTTTATATGTAGAAGTGCTCACAACCGTTTTACAAAAATGGTTGGCCCCATTACAAACTTTAGAAGCTGAATTAGAACCAGCCGAAGCCTTATCTCACTATTTAATTCAAAAAATCGAACTGTCTCGTAGCCAACCGAAAGCATCAAGATTGTTTGCACTAGAAATTATTCAAGGCGCTCCACATATTTTACCTATACTGAAAGGGCCTTTGAAAAAGCTATTTAAGCGCAAAGCCAAGGTCATTCAGACTTGGCAAGAAGAAGGAAAGATTTCCCCAGATATCGACCCAGAATTATTGATCTTAAATATTTGGGGCCTTACGCAAAACTATGCAGATTTTGCAACTCAAATGGAAATGGTGACCGGTAAAACGCTTCGTAACCGCAGTATGTTCCAGCGTTCGATTGAGCATACAGTCCACCTGATGCTCTACGGCGTATTGCCTCGTTAAAACAAAAAAAAGATCGGCAAATTTGCCGATCTTTTTTTAGAAATGGTTTTGATAAAGGGCTAAAAGTTTCTGGGCGCCTAACAATAAATTTTCTTCCCAATCCAGATGCGCGGTGTCATCTGCCCCATCAGTAATATACTTCACCGAAATTAGTCGTACGCCTAACTTATGGCATACTTTGGCTAAAGCATAGCCTTCCATATCCACGACATCACACGCGACTTTTGGATGACCTGTTTCAAATGAGTCTCCAGTTCCACAAATTGCTTTTGGCAAATCAGCAAAATGTGGTTGAAGATGAATTTCAGCTGGCAAGTGATCATCTAACGGCGTTACTCCTACTTCAAAACCTAAGGGAGAAACATCCATATCACGTTGTACAAAAGTTTTTACTTCGACCAAATCATGTCGATTAAATGCAGAGCTTCCAGCTGTACCGAAGTTAATTAAAGTTTTGCATCCTGTTTTTTGAATAACTTCAAATGCTTTAAAGGCAGCATTAATCTTACCAATACCACTGTAATGGACTTCTACACCTGCTTGTTCAAATAAACCCTTAGATTCATTAGGAAGTGCCATAATTAAAGCAATATCAGTGTTCATTCAAAAAGCTCAAATCAAAATTAAATAAGTTTGAAAATAAGTATAAATCAGGTGCAAAAGCTTTTTGCACCTTTTCATCATTACTGCACTTTTTGTTGTAAAGCGATTAAACACGGTGAAAAGAACAGTTGACCGCTATATGCGCCTGCAAGCGTTTTCTTCATTACCACGCCCCACATTGCCAATAATAAAAAACTCAATGCCACAGCAACGTATTGTAAAAATACAACTTCAACCTGATGTCCTAAGTTAAATAGTGCGAGAATAAATACGCCTAATGGAAAAGTTAAGCCCCACCAGCCCAAGTTAAATGGAATACCTGTCTTTGCGTGACGAAGCGTTGTTAAAATCGCAAGACCAAGCCACCATAACCCAAAGCCTAAAAGCACGAGACTACCTACAACTCCTAAGGCTTGAAAGATATTCGCAAATTGGTTAAATCCTACGTTTGGCGCTACTCTTTGTGCCTGCTGGCCTAATAACAATAAACCTAATGCACCTGTACCAATAGGACCTAAAGAGAGCCAGCTAGAAATAGCGACTTCTTTTTCAGGTAACTGATGCAAAGCCATACGCAACATTAAAATTGTCAAAATAGCGAATGCTGGTAAAACAGAGATTCCCCAGAGCACATAACCAGCCAGTAATAGATGAAAGCTGTGCACATCTGCTGGTAAATGTGCAACCAACATCCCCGCAGAACTTGCTGCTACTTCACAAGCAACTACAGGTAAAAGCCAGATTGCGGTCATCGTATGTAACTGATGGTTCTGACGGCTAAACATGCAAAACGGCACAATCCACGCAATTGCTAGCGCTAAAAAGACATCGATGTACCATAAAGCTTGGGCGATATGGATTGCGACTTCACCGTAAAGCCCAAAACCGAAGCTTAGAAACCCGTTTAATATCGTTGCGAGCCCCATCGGGATAGCCCCTAAAAACAAGCTCATATTTGGATGATTAAAAATTTGCTTCGCTTCATGAGGGAAAAGAAACCACCGCAATAAATAAAGAACTGAAAAAACGCTGAATAAGATAATATTAAATTGCCATAACCAAGTTGCTAACGTGAATAAAAAAGATTGAGCAAATGGCAGCTGGATTAAAATCATACTCACCACGCCAGTACCCATAGTCGCTGTAAACCAATTTGGGGTAAAATGTCGTATAACATCTTTGCTTTGATTTAATTGATAAAAAGGTTTTTTCATCTTAGTTCTCTAATCAAAGAGTGGATAAAGGCATAGTAGAGCAAACTAATAATAAGAAAAATTGATTTATTTTTATTTAATTCATCAATATTTTAAATATAAAGATATTCATATTGAAAAATAACTGAGTAAAAACACAACAACAAGACGAATCTGTGAGATTATGGCAATATATAGCCCTTGCAAAAATAGCCATATTTTAAGTTCATGAAACTGCTTCGTCTTAATGCGTTATCGCCCAATTTTCAGTTACCTCAAACAGCGGTGACTATTGGTAATTTTGATGGTGTCCATTTAGGCCACCAAGCGATGATTGCTCAACTCAAAAACATTGCTGCAGCACAAGGCTTAAAAACTTTGGTCATGATTTTTGAGCCACAACCTCTTGAGTTCTTTAAAGGTTACGATGCACCTCCTCGTATTAATTCATTACGGGAAAAAGTTGAATACCTAGCTGAGCTTGGCGTTGACTATATTGCGGTTGCTAAATTTGATGAACATTTCCGTAGCATGAGCGCATCTGCCTTCGCAGATTTATTAAAAAATAAATTAAATGCCCAGTCATTAGTTTTAGGGGATGACTTTCATTTCGGTAAAGACCGCCAAGGCAATAGTGAATTTTTAAAAGATTATGGCTTCCAAGTCACAAATTTACATACCATTGAACTTGAAGGTGAACGCGTAAGTTCAACCCGTATTCGCCAAGTACTTCAAGTGGGTAATCTCGCTTTAGCAGCTAAATTATTAGGCCGTCCGTACAGTATTACTGGACGTGTCCAATATGGCGACCAAATTGGACGAACTCTTGATTTTCCAACCATTAATGTTCGTCTCAACCGCCACAAACCTTGTTTAAACGGTATTTATGGCGTTGAAGTCATTTGCGAAACAACTTCACTCACTGAAAAAGTACGCCAAGAAACACCAGAGAAACCGGGAATTGCCGGATATCATGAAAATAGCCTCTATGGCGCAGGTCATGTCGGTACACGTCCCGCCATTCAGCAAGAACATCCAGAATGGAGATTAGAAGTACATTTCCCTGATGTTTCTGCTAATCTGTATGGCTTATTTATGCGGGTGACTTTTCTTCACTATCTTCATGGTGAATTGAACTACCCTTCGCTTGAGGCACTTAAGGCAGGAATTGATAATGACGTGCAACAGTTACGACAATATCGTAACGACACGACACAATTTCCTTTTTAATTCGAATTTTGATTGTAAAACATGTCAGCTCCCAAGCTGATTAAACTGGAAGAAAACTTGCATGAGCGATAAGCAAACTCCTGAGAATGCAGTGGACTACAAAGCCACGCTAAACCTGCCGGATACTCAATTTGCAATGAAAGCAAATTTGGCAGTACGTGAAGTGAAATGGTTAGAAGAGTGGTATACCGACAACATTTATCAGCAGATTCGTGCATCGCGTATTGGCAAGAAAAAATATATTTTGCATGATGGCCCTCCATATGCGAACGGTACAATTCACTTGGGTCACGCGGTCAATAAAGTACTCAAAGACGTTATTGTAAAAAGCCGTACGCTTTCAGGTTTTGATGCACCATATGTTCCAGGTTGGGACTGTCATGGCTTGCCAATCGAACTAAAAGTCGAAGAGAAAGTGGGTAAAGTGGGCGAAAAAGTTGACGCAGCAACTTTCCGTAAACTTTGCCGTGAATACGCGCTAAAACAAATTGATTTACAGCGTACTGACTTTAAACGTCTTGGTATTTTAGGTGATTGGGATAATCCTTATCTCACTATGAATTACAAACAAGAAGCTGATATTGTTCGTGCTCTAGGTCTCATCCAGAAAAATGGCCATATCCAGCCAGGCTTAAAGCCAGTGAACTGGTGTATGGACTGTGGTTCAGCTCTTGCTGAAGCAGAAGTTGAATACGAAGATAAAAAATCTGACGCAATTGACGTTGGTTTTGGTGTTGTTGATCTCAAAGATTTAAGTGTCCGTTTAAACGTAGAAGTTCAAGATCCGACAGATATTGTGATCTGGACCACTACACCTTGGACATTACCAGCTAACCAAGCCGTTGCGTTGCATGCCGAAATTGAATATCAATTGGTACAAGTTTCTACTGAGCGCGGTAAGCAAAACTTCATTCTTGCTAAAGACCTAGTTGCTTCAGCGATTGAGCGTTACAAGCTTGAAAATCCAGTTGTTTTAGCTGATTTTACAGGTTCGGCTCTTGAAAACCTTACCTTACAACACCCTCTACTTACTGATCGTCAAGTTCCGGTTATTTTAGGTGAACACGTTATAGCAACAAGCGGTACAGGTGCCGTACATACAGCACCTGGCCATGGTGCAGACGACTATAAAGTAGGTCTTCAATACAACCTTAAAGTAGATAACCCAGTGGGTGGTAATGGTGTTTATCTCCCAACTGCTCCAATCTATGCTGGTGAACACATCTATAAAGCCAATCCAAAGATTATCGAAGCTTTGGGCGCTGTAGGCCGTTTATGGGCTCATCAACCAATTAAACACAGCTACCCACACTGCTGGCGCCATAAGACTCCAATTATTTTCCGTGCTACACCACAATGGTTCATTAGCATGGATCAAAAAGGGTTACGTGAAGGTGCGCTTAATGCTATTGAAAATGATATCGAGTTTGTACCGAACTGGGGTAAAAACCGTATTGAATCAATGATCGAAGGTCGTCCGGACTGGTGTATTTCACGTCAACGTACTTGGGGTGTTCCAATTCCATTCTTCGTTCATAAAGACACGAACGAATTACACCCACGTACACCTGAACTCATCGAAGAAGTTGCTCAACTGATCGAAGAAGAAGGTATCGAAGCATGGTTCAAACGTGAAGCAAAAGACTTCATCGGTGAAGATGCTGAACAATATAACGCTGTTCGCGATACACTCGATGTATGGTTCGACTCTGGTACAACGCATTACGCTGTACTTGAGCAACGTGATGAGTTAGAAAGCCCTGCCGATTTATATTTAGAAGGATCAGACCAACACCGTGGTTGGTTCCAATCTTCTTTATTAACGTCCATGGCAATTCACAATCGTGCACCATATAAGGCCTTGTTAACACATGGTTTTACAGTGGATGAAAATGGTCGTAAGTTATCAAAATCTTTAGGTAACTATATCCCACTTGAAGAAATCATTAAACAACTTGGTGCCGATGGTTTACGTCTATATGTAGCTTCTAGTGACTACCGTTATGAAATCGCAGCATCGAAAGAAATCTTTAGCCGTGTAAGTGATAGCTATCGTCGTATTCGTAATACTCTACGCTTCTTACTTGCCAATCTAAATGGTTTCAAACCAAGTACTGATGCTTTGGACGTAGATGACCTTATTGCTCTAGATCAATACATCTTACAGCGTGCAAATGAAGTACAACAAACTATTATCACTGCCTATGAAGAAATGAACTTCCATGTGGTGTGTAGTGCGTTAACGAGCTTCTGTATTAATGACTTAGGTGGTTTCTACCTAGACATTATTAAAGATCGCCAATACACCACTAAAGCGGATTCTCAGGCACGTCGTTCTGCTCAAACAGCGCTTTACCATATTGTCCAAGCATTTATTCGTTGGATGAGCCCAATCCTAAGCTTTACCGCTCAAGAAGCTTGGCCATTGATTCCAGAACAAACTGAAAAGTATGTATTTACATCAGAATGGTATGACTTGCCTGTTTCATCAAAAGCAAACTTGCTTTCTGAAGAAGATTGGCAAACATTGATTAGCGTAAAATCTGCAGTAAATAAACAGATTGAAGCAGCGCGTAACGCTAAACTTGTCGGCAGTAATCTTTCAGCCAAAGTTGAACTTTGGGCAAGTGAATCATTACAAACAGTTTTAAACCAACTGGCTGATGAACTCCGTTTTGTTCTTATTACTTCGCAAGTAGTAGTACATCCATTTGCTGAGCAAGGTGAAGCAACTGAAATGGAAGGCTTACGTGTACAAATATCTGCAGCTGAAGGTGAAAAATGTGCACGTTGTTGGCACGTTCTTCCAGATGTAAATACACATGCCGATCATCCTGGTTTATGTGGTCGTTGTATTGTGAACGTCACTGGTCGTGGCGAAGTGAGAAAATATGCCTAATTCACAAGCTAAAAAAGGCTTATTCCAGTTTTATCCACATAATCTGATTTGGCTTGGACTTTCTGTCCTTGCCATTGTATTGGATCAATGGACAAAATGGATTGCGAGTACACATCTCAACTATGCAGATCCTGTACCGGTACTTCCATTTTTAAACTGGACACTATTACATAACTATGGTGCAGCTTTTAGCTTTTTATCTGATGCAGGAGGATGGCAGCGCTATTTCTTCACATCTTTAGCGGGCTTAGTTTCAGTACTTTTTGTATTTTGGTTAATGCGTATGCCTAAAAAAATGGTGGTACTACCTGTAGCCATCGCTTTAATTTTAGGTGGAGCTTTAGGCAATTTAATTGACCGTATTACCCTAGGTTATGTGGTCGATTTCATTCATGTTTATTACCAAAATCATCACTTTCCAGCTTTTAATATTGCGGACAGTGCCATCACCCTAGGTACGATTTTGCTACTCATTGATACATTCTTCCTTGAGAAGCAACGTAACCAAAATTCGGATGCATAATATGACCGAAATTATTCAACCTAACGAAGAAATTCGTATCCAAGAAGGTTCTAAAGTCGATCTACACTTTTCTGTAGCTATCGAAAATGGTGTAGAAATTGACAATACACGTAGCCGTGAAGAGCCAGTTAGTCTGACGATTGGTGACGGAAACCTTTTACCAGGTTTCGAAAAAGCATTATTCGGTTTACGTGCGGGTGACCGCCGTACAGTACACCTTCCACCAGAAGATGCTTTTGGTCCGTGGAATCCAGAAAATGTTCAAACTTTCGATACAATTAAGTTTGAGCAACGCCCTATTCCTGGTCACATGATCGAATTTGAAGATAAGGCAAAAACCACCTTATTCGGTGTAGTAAAATCAGTTAATGATGACATTACAGAAATTGATTTTAATCATCCGTTAGCTGGTAAAAACATTACCTTTGAAGTAGAAATATTCAAGGTTACTCCTGAAGGCCAACAAGGCATTAAGCTAATGTAAATAAAAAAGCCCTCTAAATGAGGGCTTTTTTATGATTCAATTTTTATTAGAGACATAAGAATCCTTACAAATTCTATATTCTCTCCTATCTATATAATGAATTAAGTTATAAAGATAAAAATTCTTAGGAAGAATACATGCTGGTCTATATTATCGTAGGAAGTGTTCGTGAAGGACGTACAGCAATTAAAGTTGCCAATTGGCTAGAATCCACAATTCCATCATTTAATCTAGAAGATTTTCAGACAGAAGTAATTGATTTAAAAGAATGGAATTTACCGTTATTTTCAGGCTCTCACCCACCTGCTACCGGGATTTATGATCAACCTAAACAACAAGAATGGGCAGACAAAATTGCTCAAGCAGACGCATTTATTTTTATCAGTCCAGAATACAATCATGGTTACAGTCCAGCCTTAAAAAATGCTTTGGACTATTTAGGCAAAGAGTGGAGTGGTAAACCTGCTGCATTTATTGGCTATGGCTCAACAAATGGTTCTCGCTCGATTAGCCAAATACGTCAAGTCACCTCAAGTTTAAGTATCATTGATTCAAATGCTGTAATAGAGATAAGAGATATATTTAAACGTAATAAAGATGAAAAATTCGAAGCTAATGAGTTTGAAGTAAAAGGACTTCAATCCATTGTTGAGAAACTACAGAAATATCATTTGTCTTAATCGAACAAAAGGCCTCTTTTCTAAACAAAAGAGGCCTTTTTAATTTTATAAACTCTTTAAATACTCCACTACATCAGTATTACCTGCCATTTCTGCAAGCTCTAATGCTGTGTATTCACTTTTGTAAGCAACATACGCACCTTTTTCAACTAAGAATTGAACTATCTCTAAATGGTCATTTTCAGCAGCTGCTTGTAGAGCACTATATCCCTCATCATCTGTCTGATTAGGATCTTCTCCCTCTATTAGTAATTCTTTTACTTGATCGATATCACCTAAAGATGCCCAATAAATCAATGCAGGCAAAGATAGCTCTTCATCATCTTCAAGTATTGGAGAGAAAGAATTGATTTTCATGGATGTACCCAAAAATAATAGAGTTCATTATTATATTCATAGAATACAGTCAGGATACAAATCTAATTTTGGATCTATCTTTTATAAAAATTAAATACCACACAATAAAAAACACCCCCATTTATTAGAATGGGGGTGTTTAGAATAATGAGCTGGCGATGACTTACTCTCACATGGGTAACCCCACACTACCATCAGCG
>NZ_JAHPTH010000008.1:0-148219 GCF_025514195.1 Acinetobacter sp. WU_MDCI_Abxd143 | reverse complement strand
CGCAGCGGACGGGGCTCGAACCCGCGACCCCCGGCGTGACAGGCCGGTATTCTAACCAACTGAACTACCGCTGCACTTTCACAATATCGCAATTGTGGGGTAAAACGATGTTAAGTCTTAAGTGGCGCAGCGGACGGGGCTCGAACCCGCGACCCCCGGCGTGACAGGCCGGTATTCTAACCAACTGAACTACCGCTGCACTTGAGAGCTTAACGTAAAGGCTTGGTGGGCGCTGACGGGATCGAACCGCCGACATTCTGCTTGTAAGGCAGACGCTCTACCAACTGAGCTAAGCGCCCTTAACGTCTTCATCGTTTGTGAGGTGCATTATAGAGAATCTTTAACAGGTGTCAAACGCTTTTCGACAACTTTTCAAAAAAATGCGAATGAATGATTAAAAATAAGTCATTATTAAGTAAAAAACAATTTTTTGTATTTTATTTAAGCACTTATTTTAATATTTTACTCATTCAGCTAATTAAATAAGAATTTTTAAAATCTTATTTTAGGTTAAAGATTGCTCAGATAAATAAACCAATGCATCTTCAGCGACTAAATCAAACAACTCAATGATTTCCTCATTACGCATTCGAATACATCCATGTGACATGGGAACACCCATCGGTTCTTTATCAGGTGTGCCATGAATATAGATATAACGCTGCATGGTGTCATGACCTTCGCCTTTATTAAAGCCTTCTTCTAAGCCATCTAACCAAAGAATACGTGACAATATCCAATCTCGTTCAGGGAATTGGGCTGCTAGTTCACTGCTATAGATCTCCCCTGTTGGCTTACGTGCAATAAAAACCGCATTTTGAGGAGAGTCAGCACCAATTTTTTTTGCAACCCTATGCCATCCACGTGGAGTCCTACCAGTATTCTCCTGCTCACCAATTCCGTTCTTCCCGGTTGAAATAACATAAAACTTATTATGCTTAGGTAAGGTTAAGGTTTGATTTGCCAAATCGATGAGGACATCTGCATCTTCGAGCTTAAATTGAGACATTGAACTTATTCTCTTATATCAACTCAAATACTTTGAGTTTAAGTAAAAATTTAAATGAATAACTTGTCTTGCGCCAAAATTAAAAGATTATCAATCTTTTAATTTTGGCTCAGGGCGTAGCCATAACCAAACTGCAACGATGAACATGGTAGTATCAGTAAAAACCTTGACCCAAAGCGGTGCTGAAGTAAACAGCATTATAAGACCACTGATTGCCATCATTATGCTTGCAATCCACTTAGCTTTACGTGGCACTGTACCATTGGCTCGCCAATCACGTAATGTTGGCCCGTATTTGGGATGATTTAATAACCAGGCATCCATTTGTGGCCACCCTTTTGAAGCCGCCCAAGCAGCCAGAATCAAAAACACTGTTGTTGGCATACCTGGTAAAATTGCTCCAATAATGCCTAGCGTGATAAAAATCACGACCAAAGAGCGCCAGAACAATGTTCGCATATATAAACCTTAACCTGCTGTTAGCGTTAGTATAAAGTGTTTTTCTTAGATTGTTTGTTGATCCCTTATGAAAATAGGATGAATTACTTCGAGTATTGAATATATGAATATTGCCTCAGTTAAAACTTCCTATTTCGAACCATGGCTTCAATTCCAACATCCTATAGTGCGGCAACTGGCTTTTTGTATCGCTAGCCCCAATTTACTTTGCAAATTACCAAAAAGTTTTTCTATACAACACGACTTTAAGTTGCATCCAAGCGAAGTATGGGAAAGACATTTTCAAAATTATTTACCGCGTTTAAAAGAACTTGATCAGTCCCCAGAACCATTAATCCAGTTTTTATCTCAGCTTAAAAGTACACGCTTAGGTTTACGCTTTGAAAATTTACTTTGGTTTTGGCTACAAGAGGATAATTATCATCCTTATCAACTGTTAGGTCATAGTATTCAAAAAATTGATGGAGCAAAAACTTTAGGTGAGCTGGATTTTTTAATTTTAAATAAAGAAACTCAGAAAATTGAACACTGGGAAGTCGCGCTAAAATACTATTTAGGTGAAGCAGATTTATATTTAGAACAATGGATTGGGTTAAATCGTCAGGATACTCTAAGCAAAAAGCTTTATCATTTTACTAACAAACAATTTCAGTTTACTGAAGCATTAGATTTTAAGATTCAACAACGTTTTGCCGTTCTAAAAGGACAGCTCTATCTTCCTTTACAGTTAAATTTGCAACAATCATTGCCAGACTGGATAAATTTAAAGCGTCGATTAGGATATTGGGGTACTACCATTCCACACTCTTCCTTTTATCGATTAGAAAGGCACGAATGGTTGTGTCCAAATCAACAACCTAGTTCGATTTCGGCGCATTGGTGGACAGATGGTTTATATTGTAAAAATAGTGAAGAGGTCATGTTTTATATGTATAGACGCCCTGCATACTCAAACTTTAAGTCAAACCCATACTAATTGGTAAAAATTAAAAGAATTAACAATCACTTTTAAGATTCTAGAAACATTTAATAACGTTTTTACTATTAAACAGTCATGTTTCTTTTTCCGTTTGTTTTTTAATCTAAATTTACTTCATTATTAAATTTAAACGGAGAAAATGATGAAAAAAGTTTTAGCTGCTTCTGTAATGATTGCTGTTGTTTTAACAGGCTGTAATACGTTTAAGGGTTTTGGTAAAGATGTTTCTAAAGCAGGTGATGCTGTAACAAATACTGCTGAGAAAACACAAGATAAAATGTAAGTTAGAGTCATCACTTAAAAAACCTTATCTTCCCGATAAGGTTTTTTTATTTTTACGTACCCATCCCGTAGAGATTCGCCTATTATATCGGACTATATTTCACCTGATCAGCACGCAATTTTCGGTATGAATCATTCAGATACTCTCTCGCTTAGCCTAGAACTGTTACAACAACCTTCTGTTACTCCTATTGATCACACCTGCCAAACCATCATGGCAGACCGTTTAGCCAAAATCGGTTTCCATATTGAACCAATGCGTTTTGGTGAAGTTGATAATCTCTGGGCACGCCGCGGAACTGAAGAACCTGTATTTTGCTTTGCAGGTCATACTGACGTAGTACCGACAGGTAAATTAGAAGCATGGAATTCAGATCCATTTGCTCCAGAAATCCGCGATGGCAAATTATATGGTCGTGGTTCGGCCGATATGAAAACAGCACTTGCAGCTATGGTCGTTGCATCTGAACGTTTTGTCGCAAAGCATCCTAATCACAAGGGTTCAATTGCTTTTCTAATTACTTCTGATGAAGAAGGCCCTGCTATTAATGGTACGGTTAAAGTGATTGAGACTCTTGAAAAACGTAATGAAAAAATGACGTGGTGTTTAGTTGGTGAACCTTCAAGTACTCATAAACTGGGTGATATTGTTAAGAATGGCCGTCGTGGCTCACTTAATGCAGTATTAAAGGTTCAAGGTAAGCAAGGCCATGTAGCTTATCCACATTTAGCACGTAATCCAATTCATGAAGCATCACCAGCTTTGGCAGAACTATGCGAAGCGATTTGGGACAATGGAAATGAATATTTCCCTGCAACCTCATTTCAGATTTCAAATATTCATGCTGGCACTGGCGCAACAAATGTCATTCCTGGCGCATTAGAAGTTACTTTTAACTTCCGTTATTCAACAGAAGTGACAGCAGAACAACTTAAACAACGTGTACACGAAATTTTAGATAAACACGGTTTACAGTACGAAATCGTTTGGAATCTTTCTGGTTTACCATTCCTAACACCTGTGGGTGAACTCGTTAATGCAGCGCAAACTGCTATTTTGAACGTAACGGGTACTGAAACTGAACTTTCAACAAGTGGTGGTACTTCTGATGGCCGTTTTATTGCTCCAACAGGCGCACAGGTATTAGAGTTAGGTGTTCTGAACGCAACAATTCATCAAATTAACGAACATGTTGATGTACACGACCTTGATCCACTAACTGATATTTATGAGCAAATTTTGGAAAATCTGTTAGCTAAGTAAAAGTTAAAAAGGAACTCAAAATGAGTTCCTTTTTTTATAGATGAAGTGAATTTTGAATATGTTGCAAATTAGGAACATGGTAGCGTTGATTGTCCATACGGACATATTTAAATACAGTTGGGTGCTGTAAAGACTCTTGTATATCTTCATTTTCATCTACAACTTCAGAAATACGCAGACGAACTGAAACTGGCATCGATTTACACACAAGTGCAAAACGTTGACTAATGTCTTCACTTTCAATGACTAACGCTACTGCTCGAGAATCCATTTCATTGTGAATCGAATAAACAGGGAGTTTTACATCATGCCATTCAATATGCTTGATACCATTTTTAACATCCATAGCAGATAACACTATATTTTGTGGCAATAGCATCGGCACTTGCTGATAGCACTCGATAATATATGCATCAATAAAACCAGTTGAGACAGTAATTAAATGCTGAAGCTCTTGCTGGTCCATTTCATTAATTAAGGATGTACTTATATTACTTTTCATTAGGCAAGTCCCCCTTCAAATGTCATGAATAACGCATCAATATTGTGAAGTAAGTCTTCTTCTTGGAAAGGTTTACCCATGTACTGATTAACCCCTAAAGCAAATGCTCGTTCACGGTGTTTTTCGCCAGTTCTTGAAGTAATCATGATGACTGGCATATCTTGATGTAGATCATGATGTCGAACAAGATTGAGAACCTCAAAGCCATCCATGCGCGGCATTTCAATATCAAGCAGCATGAGATCTGGTTTAATATTTTCCAATTGCTCAATTGCATCGACCCCATCTTTAGCGGTGACTACATCATAGCCCTGACGTTCAAGTAATCGAGACGTTACCTTACGCACAGTTACCGAGTCATCTACAATCATGATGAGACGGCGTTCGTCAGACTCACGTTGTCTATAGATAGCTTCATTGAGCGACTTATGTCGGTGAGTAGATTGGATTTGGCGAGCAATATTTTGTCCATCTAAGATTAGACAAACTTGGCCATCACCTAAAATAGTTGCTCCCGCAATCGCCCCAATACTAGAGAATTGCTGTCCGATTGGTTTAACTACAATCTGCGCACGTGAGCCAATCAATTGGTCAACTAATAATGCAACAGTTTGTCCATTATTTGCTTTAATCATTAATACTGGTAATGAATACATCATTCCACTTAAACGCGGAATGGGTTGATTACCAACAAACTCAGATAAATAACGTAATGGATAGCGCTTATTTTCAAATTCAAAGAACTCTTGTGTACTTCCGAAATATTGTTCTAATGAGGCTGGTGAAACCCGTACAATTCGATCAATTTGAGCCAATGGGATTGCAAATTGCTGATCAGCAACTTTAACCATTAAGGCATCACTAACAGCTACCGTAGTTGGAACACGTATGGTAAAGACAGTGCCCTGCCCATAGACAGAGTCGACACTCACATGGCCACTTAAGGCTTTAATATCACTTTGTACTACATCTAGTCCTACACCACGACCTGAAATCTGAGTAACTTGATCGGCTGTGCTTAAACCAGGATGGAAAATCAGCTGTAAAATATCTTGATGTTCTAATACTTGTTCTGCGTTAATCAAACCAGACATTAATGCCTTTTGGCGAACCTTCTCGATATCAATACCTTGTCCATCATCCTTAAATGTAACGACAACATCTGTACCTTGACGATGAATATTCAGTTCAATGCGTCCAGTTTCTGGTTTTTGAGCTTGTTCACGTTGCGCACGATCTTCTAAACCATGGTCAATTGCATTTCTAAGCATGTGCTCAAGTGGTGTGACCAAACGCTCTAACATTGTCCGATCTAGCTCACCCTCAGTATTATTAACAAAAAGCTCTGCTGGTCGATTTAACGCAGTAGAAGTCTGTCTCACAATTCTTTGTAAACGAGGCAGCAACCGAGAGAATGGTACTAAGCGTGTTCGCATGAGACCTTCTTGAATTTCAGCCTGAATACGCGATTGTTGTACCAATAACCCCTCTGTATCTCTGATCTTTTCAGATAATGTATTTTTAAAATCCACTAAATCTGATGCAGATTCGGCAAGAGATTTTGACAACTGGTTTAATGAAGAATATTGATCCATCTCTAAAGGATCAAATTCCGTATACCGCGAGTTTTCAATACCGTGTTTTGCAATAATTTGAGTTTCTAATTCACCTTCCATTCGGCGCAACTGATCTGCAAGTCGCTGAATAGCCAATTCCATTTCTGCAAGAGTATGGCCAAATTGGCTTAAATCCATTTCAATTCGCGAACGGTTAATTGAATTTTCGCCAGACAGATCAATCATTTTTTCAATTAAATCTGCCGAGACTCGAATCATCTCATTATTTTGATCAAGGCGTTGTGTTTGTTCCCACGCACCCATCATTGGCGGTGGTTCTGTACCGTCACCTTGTACAAAACTCATTACAGGTTCTGTGCTGAATAGATCAGTTCGAGTTAACTTACTAGGAATTTGAATTGCTGTTTCAATGAACTGAATATTTTCCAGACTTTGTTGTAAACCATCGAAGTGTTGATAATTTTGTTTAAAAATAGCCTCTTTTAACCAGACAATTGCACTCTCTAATAAGTTGTCGTAAATATTTGAGCTGAAATGATGAAGCGCAAATTGCTCAAAAGCATTCTCAAGTTGATAAGCAATTGCTTGCACGGTTTCAAGTCCCAACATACGGGAACCGCCTTTCAAGCTATGCACAGCCCTTTGTAGCTGAAGCAAGATACTACGGTTAGTACGCTGCTCGAACCATTGTTTTAATAGATGATCGGCCGTTTCTAATAGTTCAGCCGCTTCCTCCATGAATGTCTGCTCGACAACAGAATTAATATCTTGCTCTTGAAGATTTTCTGTATAGCCTTGGTCAGCATAAAGAACTTGTAATTCGGTTTGCTCAACAAGTTGATTATTAGATTCAGTAATCTGCTCAGAACCAGAAGCTAACTCACTGAAGCTTAACGCTGTATTATTTATCGCTTCTTGCGGTAATTCTACAAAATTTACTTCATGTATAACATAGGTTTCAGATTCTGCTTGCACTTCTTTAATATGAGAATCAAATACTTGACCTGCATTTTTAAGCGCTTGAATAGTGTGAGAAGCAGCATAATCTAGATGCTGTTCACGTACTATTTGCAAACGGTCAGCCAAGTCATCTTGAACTAGTCGAATAAAATCAATGAGACCAGGCGAAGCTATTAATTGTTTTTTAATTAAACGCTCATAAATACTTTCTAACTCATGTGCAATTAAACCAATATAAGTTGCCTGAATCATATTTGCCCCACCTTTTAAGGTATGCAAATAACGCATCAGATTATTGAGAGCGGCAAAGTTTTCTTGATCATTAACCCAAAGATTAAGATCTGTATCCATTCCCTCAAGCAACTCATCGGCTTCTTCAAGAAAAATATCTAAAAGATCTGGATCAAAATGACGGTTTACATGCTCAGACGAAATGAATTGTCGATCTAGTTGTACACTCTGCCCTATGGTGACCTGATCAGTGAATACATTTTCTATCAGAGGATCATTCGCTGTTTGTTCAACTTCAGCATTAAACAATGGTTCAAAAACGTCTTGATGAGTTTCTAATGATTCAGAATTAAGATTTAGAATATATTGAGTATATAGTTTTAGCTCGTCCAAGACATTTTGGTGTTGCTCGATAATGCTTACTCTTTGTCCAGCAGCTAACGCATCAAATAACTGAATTAATTGTTGGTGCGCTTTTTGATAAATTTCAAAAATATAATCCGATTGCAATAAATCAGGTCGATCAAGCAATATGTCGTAGCTTTCTTTCAACTGGTTAGTATATTCATATAAACCAATCATTGCCTGCGACTGAGTATGTTGCAGCAAAACATCTGCTTGTTCACTTAAACGTTCAAGATAATGAGGAAACTCTGTACGTATACCCTTCTCAAAATCTAACTCCGCATCAAGTAATTCAGCAACATCTAGCTGTAACAGCTGAGACACTAAACCATGTGGAGGCATGAGTGGGCTTGAATGCTCACCATGCTGCTCCATATAAGCATCCCAAACCTGATTAAATTTTTGTAGATCAGATTCCAATTGCTCAGTAGAACAATGGGTAGCCAATGAATCTAAACAATTTCGAATAAACTGACGATAATCACGAAGTAATGAAATTTCTTCTGAATGAGAAGAAAGCTCTTCTTGTAATAGTATTTTAAATAAATGCTCAACTTTGGTACTGGCATCAAAGATTGGTTCTACATGAGCCATGGCAGAGCTGCCGCGTAACGTATGTAACGCACGTATTAAAGCATTATAACTTTCATGCTGATGTATTTCTTTTTCCAAAAACTGATCAATTGTCGCTAAGTGTTCTTCTGCTTCCTCCATAAATAAAATTAAGGTTTCAGCAAGAGTCTGTTCAGTTTCTAGAGCAACTTCTGGAGTCGAAATAGTTAGAACTTCAGTTGATTCTGGTTGCAAGTCATTTGTTTCTAAACCAGTTTGAGTTTCAGCAGTAAGAATATCTGATAATAATAAAAGTTCGTCTAGCGCGGGTTCTATACTTTGCTGTTGTTGTAATTGTTGACCCAATAAAATTAGGGGCCTAAAGTCTACGGTATGAACTTTTTTAGATTTGAAGTCATCTACTAACTTAAAGAAATAGAACTTAAATACCAACTGAATATATTGTTGGATATGAGAATTTAATCCAAGACTCTGATTGATTACCCGATTAAGCGTATCTTCTACAGTCCAAGCAAGCTCAGCAGAAGATTTGGCACCAATCATTCGCCCTGAACCTTTCAATGTATGAAAATGACGGCGGATTTCAGTAAGCGTAGCAATATTTTTAGATTGCATCCATTCGTGAATCAAAGATTGTAATTCAACAAAAATTTCCTCAATTTCTTCGACAAAGATTTCAAGGAATTCATCATCTTGTTGAGAATAGCTATCTTCCGGTAGCATCATTGCTTCAGTTAAAGTTTTTAATATTTCTTTCATAGCAAAGGCTTCTTTTGCTTGTCTCCAAAATGGAGAAAAACGACAGAGTCAACACCAGAAAAATAGCTGTTTTCCCCAATACTTATCTGGTGTTGTAATACTTTTTAGAAGAATAGCGATTATAGGAACAGCTATTCTCATCCCCCAATTTAATCAGGTAATTTAAAGTCCGTTACCGATTCACGTAATGACTCAGCCATGTTTGCTAATTCAGAAACAGAGCGCGCTGTATCGAAAGTTGCAGTGGTCGTTTGTGAAGTAATTTCTTGTACGACTGTCATGGTGGTCGCAATGTGGCTGGCAGATGCAGATTGAAGTTTTGCTGCATCAGAAATGCTAGCAATTAAGTTTGCCAAGTCACCCGATACTTTTTGAATTTCATCCAAGGCAATACCCGCGTCTTTTGCCAAGTTTGCACCACGCACAACTTCAGTAGTGGTTTGTTCCATCGAAATAACAGCTTCATTTGTATCTGTCTGAATTGTTTTAACCAGAGTTTCGATCTGCTTTGTTGCGGATGCTGAACGTTCTGCAAGACGCTGTACTTCGTCAGCAACCACGGCGAAACCACGACCTGCTTCACCAGCCATAGATGCTTGAATTGCTGCGTTTAATGCAAGAATGTTAGTTTGGTCGGCAATATCATTAATGAGCGATACGATGTTACCAATTTCTTGTGAAGACTCACCCAATCGCTTAATACGTTTAGACGTTTCTTGAATCTGTTCACGGATTGTGTCCATACCTTCAATTGAACGGTTTACCACTTGCGCACCATTAGAGGCAATTTGTACCGAACGTTCTGCTACCTCAGCAGATTCAGATGCATTTGAAGATACTTGGTCAATCGATTGCGCCATTTCATTCATTGCTGTTGATGCACCAGCAATTTCTTGAGCCTGATGCTCAGACGCCTCTGCTAATTGGTTCGTAATACTCTGCGTATCTTGTGTATAGCGAGCAACCTCTTGAGAGGTTTCATGAATACGGGATACAAGGTCACGTAGTTGGTCAATCGCAAAGTTAATCGAGTCGGCAATCGCCCCCGTAAAATCCTCAGATACAGTTGCATATGAACGTAAGTCACCATCTGCAAGATCGGCGATTTCATCCAGTAAACGTAAAATCGCGTTTTGGTTACGGTCATATTCGTCTTGTAATCGAGTAACACGTTGTTTATCCATCACACTACGTAATGTGATCAATTTAAATACAGAGAAGATTAAGCCTGCTAAAGAACTGATTAGCACCGCGCCTAACAATAAAGTAAGCCAGTTCTTTCTTGCTACATCAGATAAATGCCCCAAGTTATCTAACATCACATCTGATTTAGAGAAGATCTGAGAAGATGCCTGACGAACATTGACAATCTGGTTACCATTTTTTAATACCGTGGCAGCAGCAGATTTTAATACTTTGTCATATTCAGATTTAATACTTTCTAATGATTCACGTAAAGCTGGATCTGCAATACGATCAACACCCAATTCAGCATTACCATTAAGTTCAGCATTTAAATACGTACCAAACGTATCAATGTCTACACCAAAATCGCTAGTCGATACATTACCATCAGTACCACTTAATACCGAGTTAATAGAACGTAAAATACGTTCGGCAATAAACACCTGGTTTTTAGCAATAATTACCTGACTACTTGGCAAACCTTGACGCGCCATTTGGTCAACCATCAAGTTATATTCTGCCTGAATCTCAGGAACGGTTTCGCTAATAGAGATGTTGGTGTCATATAGCTGGTTAAGGACTTTTTGATGTGCTGAAATCAAATCGATGTTTTTTGAAAGTTCAGTCCACATAACTTGAACTTTTTGATATTCATCAGTCGATTTACCGTGAATATTTTCAATCTCAAGTAAGTTTTCATTAAAGTCTTTTTGAGACTGCTGTAGCTTGGTGATTGCCTCTTGAGAGCCAGACTCAGTTGCTTCAGTTGCTTGTTTAGAAATCGTTTGAGATAACAAACGTAACTCACCTAGACTTCGAATTAACTGGTTATGACGTGGTACGTTATAGAACAGATAGGCTAGAGAAACTAATGCAAGCACAAAACATAAAAATGCTGCATATAGGATTGGCTTGGACTTTTCACTTTCCCCAAATAAACTGGCAAACTGCTCAATTTTTGACTGGATTGTTGCAATAAAATTGACACCCGATTTTTCGGACGCAACCCGACTACTGCCTTTCTTTTTAAGCTTAAAGCCCATAGCTTTTCCCCAGAAAAATACTCTGTTTTCACAGCGTAAAAATTAGTTTATAAATTTTGTCGATGCATTCATGTAATGTGGGTTTTGCAATAAACGACTAAATAAAAAAACATGCCAATGCTGGTTATGTTGATGAAAATAACCTTGGCAATATTCTTTTAGATTTTCCTCTAAGTCTAAGCTTTGAGAAAAAAAGCTTTTTTTATTAAAGTGCTGAATCCCCAAAACCTGATCCACGACCAACCCCACATACTGGTCGCGATGGCTAATACACAATACTTTTTGAGTTGACGAAAATGAACTTCGTTGCCCTAAAATAAAATGCGCCAAATCAGACACTGAAAGTAGTCTTCCTCGAATATTTGCCAATCCCTTTACCCAACTTTGGGTATTTGGAACTGGTGTATATTTTGGTGGATAGATTACTTCTGACACTTCCCCAAGTGGTGCGACGAAGTATTGCCCTCTCATTTCAAAAGCAATTCCTGACCATCGCTGTGCTTCATTTTGAACTGAAGCGTAATTCTTATTACCCCGTTTAGACAAACGAAGTAACTCGATAAATCCATTCGCTGCCATACTCGATCCTATAAAACGGGTACAAAATGCCCGTTATTTATGTTTTTATGGATGGATGAGTTAATTTAGAAATTGTTTAATTACATCAATCAATTGATTTTCTTCGATTGGCTTAATCAAATAATCGATTGCTCCTTGACGCTTGCCCCATACACGGTCAGTTGCCTGATCTTTAGTACTCACAATAACAACAGGGATATGCTTAGTGTCTTCATCACGGGTAATCTGACGTGTTGCCTGAAAACCATTTACACCCGGCATTACAACATCCATCAATACAAGATCTGGTTGCTCTGCCTTAGCAAGAGTTACACCATCTGCACCATTTGATGCTTCAAGCACGTCATAACCATGTTTGGTTAGGATTTCTTTAAAACGGAAAGTTTCTGTTGGTGAATCATCTACAATGAGAATACGTGCCATTTTTTTTGCCCTCAAATTATTAGTTATGAATTTACATGATTACGAATCGCATTTAACAATTCATCTTTGCTAAAAGGTTTCGTCAAGTATTCATCTGAACCTACCACACGCCCTTTTGCCTGATCAAATAAACCATCTTTACTAGAGAGCATGATAACGGGAATGTTCTGATAATTTTGAGAGTTTTTTATCAAAGCACAAGTTTGATAACCATCTAAACGAGGCATCATGATATCGACAAAAACAATATCCGGATTTGCTTCTGCAATTTTGGACAAAGCTTCAAATCCATCCACAGCAGTAATCACTTCACAGCCTTCACGCTGTAATAAGGTTTCCGCTGTACGGCGAATGGTTTTTGAGTCATCAATCACCATTACTTTCAGATTTTGGAATGCATCTTCCATTTAATCTTCCATCCCCATAAAAATAAAATATAAATGCAATTTAACTTAAATTTGTTTTTACACATTTATACGCATTTTTAACATATCTCACCTTCTATTTTCAATGAGGCATTTTTGTCTACTTTCTCATTTATAAACAATAACTTTTAACCTCATCACACTTTAATTAAAATTATCATTTTTTTTATAATGACTATATTTTTATTCAGCTAAATAATAATTAATATAATAAAGATTAAATATTTAAAAATAAGCGACTTAGCTATCTTTTTTGGGGATTTTCAATGAATCACAGGATGAAATATGCCTTTTACAGGAACTGTTTGTCTGTATCTATAGGCATTATTTCCTTCGGATCACTCTTTTTCTTAACCTTTAGTGTTGCTATTGCCGATACATCTAAAGCGGTTTGGTATCGTTATTATGATCAACATGGTATTGCCAATATTAGTACATCGGTCACACCTGCTCATATTCGTTATGGTTATGAAGCTCTAGATCGTAATATGCAAGTGATAAAAAGAAACCATTCTTATAATGCTGAAGCTGATTTAAATCAATCAAGTCAGCGGGCATTATTGGCGCGACATAAAGAACAAGATATCAAATTAAAAAAAGCTTATAGCAATAGTAAGACAGCTTCGATTAAAAGAGATCAGGCATTAGTGTCTATAAAAAAGCAAATTAATTATCAGCAGGAACAACTTAATCAATTACAACAAGACAAAATTTTATTTAAGCGTCAGGAAATGGAGTATTTCAGAAAAGGAGAACCGATTCCTGAGCGTCATAAGACGTTGATTGAAAACAATCTAAATAATATTAATCGGGTTAAACAAACACTTGAAACACTTTCCAAGACCTATAACCGAACCAACCATGAGTATGAAAATATTATCGATCGTTTAAAAAAGCTTGAATAACTGCAAAGGTTTATCAAGAATAGGGGCAAAATAAAATTTGAATTATAGGATGATGCTGTATGCACACAATGCATCTCACCCCTTCTACTTTTTTTAAACTGAGTATTATTAGTTTATGTTTAATTTTAGCTGCATGTAATCAGCAAGAAACAACTCAAACCTCAGCCTCAGCTCCTGTAAAAATTGAGCTTATTCCTCAAGACCTTATTGCAGTTAAACAAGGAGCACTTGACTCCCAAACTGCATTTACAGGAACTATTCGTGCGGTTCAACAAAGTTCCATTCAGGCGCAAGTAAGCGCAACAGCGACGAATGTCACTGCAAATGTCGGCCAACAGGTACAAAAAGGTCAAGTTCTGGTGAGATTGAATAATCAGGACAATGTTGCACGATTAGCGCAAGCACGCGCCAACCTTGCATCGGCTCAGTCACAAGCTGAACTTGCTCGTAATTTGATGAACCGAAAACAAAGATTATTTAATCAAGGTTTTATTGCTCGTGTCGAGTTTGAACAAAGTCAGGTTGACTATAAAGGCCAGCTTGAAAGTGTAAAAGCACAACAAGCAAATGTTGATATTGCTAAAAAAGCGGATCAAGACGGAATTATTACTAGTCCAATTTCAGGTGTGATTACTAAACGCCAAGTTGAACCCGGTCAAACTGTTTCAGTTGGACAAACACTATTTGAAATCGTCAATCCAGATCAGCTTGAAATACAGGCCAAGTTGCCAATTGAACAGCAATCTGCGCTTAAAGTAGGTAGCAATATTCAATATCAGATTCAGGGCAATTCTAAACAATTAAATGCTACGCTTACTCGCATTTCACCTGTTGCCGATCAAGACAGTCGACAAATTGAGTTTTTTGCTGCTCCTAAAGAAAAAATTGATTCGTTAAGTATTGGAGCTTTCATTAATGGAAATATTTTGCGCAATGACACTCATCAAGGCCAAACTATTCCTTTAGATAGTATTCAAAATATACAACATGACCCGTTTGTATGGGTGATACGCAATCACACCATTCAAAAAGTTAAAATTCGGGTGGTTGAACAGCGTTATAACGACAATATTGCTTTAGTCGAAGGTTTAAAAAGCACAGATCTGGTCAGCCGTATTCAATTTGAAGATTCCGACATTAATAAAAAAGTGACGGTTACAACCGAAAAAAATAAATAAGGTAGCAAATAGCGTATGTGGTTTACTCGAATCAGTGTGAAATACCCCGTTTTTACTATTATGATGATGCTCAGCTTAATGGTACTCGGGTTGGCATCTTGGAAACGTATGACTGTCGAAGAGTTTCCAAATATAGATTTCCCTTTCGTAGTAGTCACTACACAATATGCGGGTGCGTCGCCTGAGGCTGTTGAGTCAGATATTACAAAAAAACTTGAAGATCAAATCAATACAATTTCAGGAATTAAACAAATTACTTCACGCTCAAGTGAAGGTCTTTCAATGGTGATTGCTGAGTTTAATCTTGATACTTCTTCGGCGATTGCTGCTCAGGATGTTCGTGACAAAATTGCACCCGTCACAGCGCAGTTCCGTGATGAAATTGATACACCGATTGTGCAACGCTATGATCCCTCTTCTAGCCCAATCATGTCAGTCGTATTTGAATCAAACAGCATGAGTTTGGCTCAATTAAGTTCGTATGTAGATAAAAAAATTGTACCTCAGCTTAAAACGGTTTCAGGTGTCGGTAATGTGAATTTATTGGGCGACGCTAAGCGGCAAATACGAATAAAGGTTATTCCTGCACAATTGCAAAGCTACGGCATTGGTATTGATCAGGTCATTAACACGCTAAAAAATGAAAATATTGAAGTGCCTGCAGGGACCTTACAGCAAAAAAATTCTGAACTGGTTGTACAGATTCAATCAAAAGTTATTCATCCCCTTGCATTTGGTGATTTGGTCATTGCCAATAAAAATGGTTCACCCATTTTTTTAAAGCAAGTGGCAACTGTTGAGGACACACAAGCCGAACTACAATCGAGTGCCTTTTATAATGGAAGAACTGCGGTCTCTGTCGATATCTTAAAAAGTTCCGATGCCAATGTAATTAAAGTCGTCGATCAGACTTATGAAACGTTAGAGAAATTAAAAGATCAAATGCCTGCGGGCTTAGATTACAAAGTCGTAGCTGATAGTTCTAAAGGTATTCGCGCTTCAATCAAAGATGTTGTTCGAACCATTATTGAAGGTGCTGCTTTAGCGGTTCTCATTGTTTTACTCTTTTTAGGCTCTTTCCGCTCTACAGTTATTACCGGTTTAACCTTACCGATTACATTACTCGGAACCTTAACTTTTATTTGGGCTTTCGGGTTTAGCATTAACATGATGACGCTGTTAGCTTTATCGCTCAGTATTGGTTTACTCATTGATGATGCAATTGTAGTTCGGGAAAATATTGTCAGACATACTGAACTGGGCAAAGACCATGTAACCGCTGCTCTTGAAGGGACAAAAGAAATTGGTTTAGCTGTACTCGCAACCACGCTTACTATTGTGGCAGTCTTTCTACCCGTAGCCTTCATGGGTGGTCTGATTGGACGCTTCTTTTATCAATTTGGTGTAACGGTCAGTACGGCTGTTTTAATTTCAATGTTTATTAGCTTTACGCTCGACCCAATGCTTTCAGCTCATTGGAAAGATCCTGTAAAGAAAAAAGATAATTGGCTACAACGTTTTTTTAACCATATTTCTAATTTGTTAGATCGGCTTACTCATGTTTATGAAAAGCTATTAAAGCTTGCTCTACGCTTCCGTTTCATTACAGTCATTGTTGCAATCGCTTCATTATTTGCTGCATTAGGCCTGTCTAAACTCATCGGGACCGAATTTGTACCTACACCAGATAAAGGTGAAGTCCGTATCCAGTTCGAGACTCCTGTAGATTCTTCTTTAGAATATACCCAAGCCAAATTACATCAGGTCGATCAAATTATTAGACAATTCCCCGATGTCGTTTCTACTTATGGCGTGGTTAACAGTGAAGTAGACTCTGGTAAAAATCATGCTGGTTTAGGGGTGACCTTAAAGCCAAAACAAGAACGTAGCTCAGATCTGAATACACTCAATAATGAATTCCGTGATCGTTTGCAAACTGTAGCGGGTATTCGGGTAACTTCTGTTGCCGCAGCACAAGACTCTGTCTCTGGCGGACAAAAGCCAATCATGATTTCTATTAAAGGATCTGACCTAAATGAACTACAAAAAATTTCAGATCGTTTTATCGCTGAGATGGAAAAAATTAAAGGCGTAGTTGATTTAGAAAGCTCATTGAAAGAACCTAAACCGACTTTAGGTGTTCATATTAATCGCGTGCTAGCAAGTGATTTGGGCTTATCTGTTTCCCAAATTGCGAATGCCATTCGACCATTAATTGCGGGCGATAATGTCACCACTTGGGAAGATCGTGACGGCGAAACTTATGATGTGAATTTACGTTTAAATGAAAATAAACGTATGCTTCCGCAAGATGTACAAAATTTATATATCAACTCTAATAAAACCAATGCAGCTGGAAAAAATATATTAGTTCCATTGAGTGCCGTCGCAACGACCGAAGAAAAGCTTGGGGCTTCGCAAATTAACAGACGTGACCTTGAACGTGAGGTTCTTATTGAGGCAAATACCTCAGGGCGCCCGAGTGGAGATATTGGCCAAGATATCGATAAAATGCAAAAGGCGTTTAAGCTACCTGCGGGCTATACATTTGATACGCAAGGGGCAAATGCAGACATGGCAGAATCTGCAGGATACGCATTAACTGCTATTACCTTATCGATTGTATTTATTTATATCGTGTTAGGTTCTCAGTTCAATAGCTTTATTCATCCAGCAGCAATTATGGCGTCTTTACCCTTGTCATTGATTGGTGTTTTTCTTGCCCTATTCTTGTTCCAAAGCACGCTAAATCTGTTTTCGATTATTGGTATTATCATGCTGATGGGGCTTGTCACTAAAAATGCGATTTTGCTGATCGATTTTATTAAGAAAGCGATGGATCAGGGTGTGAGCCGTTATGACGCTATTTTACAAGCTGGTAAGACCCGTTTACGTCCAATTTTGATGACCACAAGTGCTATGGTGATGGGGATGGTTCCCTTAGCTTTAGGTCTCGGCGAAGGCGGTGAGCAAAGCGCACCAATGGCTCACGCTGTTATTGGTGGTGTGATAACCTCTACTCTGTTGACTCTTGTGGTTGTACCCGTCATTTTCACTTATCTGGATGACTTGAAAAACTTTATGCTGCGTCAAACACGACGATTCATGTCATAATGCAGCGATTATCGTATAATCTGCGTTTTTATAACGCTTAACTTTTAGGACTTTTTCCATGCGCGCAAGCCGCTTTTTATTTGCAACGTTGAGAGAAACCCCAAATGATGCTGAAGTGATTTCACACCAGCTCATGTTACGTGCGGGGATGATTCGTAAATTGGCATCTGGTTTATATACATGGCTGCCGATGGGAACACGTGTGCTTAAAAAAGTAGATGCGATTGTTCGTGAAGAAATGAACCGTTCAGGCGCAATGGAAGTATTCATGCCCGTGACTCAACCCGCAAGTCTTTGGGAAGAATCAGGTCGATATGAACAATATGGCCCTGAGTTATTACGTTTTAAAGATCGTCATACGAACCCATTTGTACTTGGGCCAACGCATGAAGAAGTTATTACGGATATGGCACGTAACGAATTAAAAAGTTATAAGCAGCTTCCTGTAAATTTCTATCAAATTCAAACTAAATTCCGTGATGAAATCCGTCCACGTTTTGGTGTAATGCGTTCACGTGAGTTCATCATGAAAGATGCTTATTCTTTCCATGCAACTCAAGAATCATTACAAGAAACTTATGATGTGATGTACGACACTTATAGCCGTATTTTCACTCGCTTAGGTTTGGATTTCCGTCCAGTTCAAGCAGATACAGGCTCTATTGGTGGTTCAGCTTCACACGAATTCCATGTATTGGCTGCTAGTGGTGAAGATGACATCGCATTTTCAACTGAATCTGATTATGCGGCAAACGTTGAAATGGCTGAGGCTATTTTAGTTGGTGAACGCGCAGCGCCGACACAAGAACTAAAATTGGTTGAAACACCAAACCAAAAAACAATTGATGATGTATGCCAATTCTTAAATGCTGATCCAAAGCAATCTGTTAAAGCATTATTGGTTCAAGGCGTTGCTGATGAAAAAGGTAATATTCCTGTCGTTGCTCTATTTGTACGTGGTGACCACGAACTTAATGAGATTAAAGCTGAGAAGCATCCTTTAGTTGCTGCGCCTCTTACTTTTGCAACTGAAGAACAACTCCAAGCATTTGGTTTAACTGCTGGCTTTACAGGTCCACAAGGTTTAGTCGAAAAAGGCTTAACTGTAATTGTTGACCGTGCTGCATCTGTTCTTTCTGACTTCGTTGCTGGAGCAAATGAAGCTGACAAACATGCGGTTGGCGTAAACTGGGAACGTGACGCGCAAATTAGCGAAGTTTTTGACTTACGTAATGTCGTTGAAGGCGATCCATCTCCAGATGGCAAAGGTACACTACAAATTAAACGTGGTATCGAAGTAGGTCATATTTTCCAGCTTGGTACTAAATACTCTGAAGCTCTAGGCTGTAAAGTTCTCGGTGAAGATGGTAAACCATTTACAGTAACTATGGGATGCTACGGTATTGGTGTAACACGTGTTGTTGCAGCTGCAATTGAACAAAACTACGATGACAAAGGTATTATCTGGCCACAAGCGATTGCACCTTTTGAAATTGCAATTGTTCCAATGAATGCGCACAAATCACCGCGTACTCTTGAAGCAGCAGAGTCTCTTTATGCAGAACTTCAAGCTCAAGGTTTTGATGTGTTACTTGATGATCGTAACGAACGCCCAGGCGTTAAATTCTCTGACCTTGAATTAATGGGTATTCCACACCGTATTGTGATTGGTGAAAAAGGTCTTGATGCGGGTACTTTTGAATATAAAGGCCGTCGCGATGCTGAAGCGAGCAATTTAACTAAAGAAGAACTTTTAGCTAAGTTAGCGCGTTAATAAATACCTAAATAAAAAAGCAGCTTTTCGAAGCTGCTTTTTTTAACTCAATTTTTATGCCTGAACTGTTAAGTCTTTGATATTGGTTGATGAACCATTATTTTTAACCGACTCAATACCTTTATCACGTGAAGCTTCGCTCGCATAGAACTGGCTCGTGCCAATAATCTGATGATTTGCAGCTTTTAAATTGAAATAAGGTTTCCCATTCTTTGCAGTTAAACGCTCATATCGGGCATCATCACCACTATTTTTCTGAATTGATTCAATACCATTTACAGCAGAGGCTTTTGCCTTATATAGCTCGCTATTTAAAATAGGTTCACCATTACCTGCCTTTAAAATAAAGCGATATTGTCCATCACTCGCTTGTGAAATTTCGTACCATCCTGCCATAAAAACCTCATTTTTTTGTTGGTGTGGGTATGACTTTCGTTATTATTCTGGACGAAAGTTATTTGTTATTAATGACAATATAAAGGCGTAAATATTCCTTGAACAGTCCATTTTTTATACTTTTTCGTAATAAAATTATAATGATGTTGGGAATTTAAAAAGCAGAGATATAGACATATATCTCTGCTGAATTGTAATAATAATTAACAGTTTAAGCTTTTTTTACAAATTCAGATTTTAGTTTCATCTGACCAATACCATCAATTTTGCAATCAATATTGTGGCCATCACTTGCCTCTGGCACTAGACGAATCGTTTTTACCTTCGTACCTACTTTAACGACTGAAGAAGAGCCTTTAATTTTTAAGTCTTTAATTACAGTGACACTATCACCATCTGCCAAGACGTTTCCATTCGCATCTTTAATGATTTCTTGTTCTTCAGTTGCTGATACTTCGCCCTCTTTCCACTCATGTGAACATTCGGGACAAATCAATAAGTCGCCATCTTGGTAAGTATAGTCTGATTGGCATTTTGGGCAGTTTGGCAAAGACATGAAAAAAATCTCAAAAAGTATATTATGCGAGAAATGACTCATTTTTTAAAGTTTTAAATAATAGACTTTTACCAAAAAAAAATTTATATATTATTTTAAGTTTTTACTTAATAAATATTCCTTCAAAATAATTGCGTGATTGTTTTCAACATCTTTGGCTGAATATAAAAGTGTGATCGTATTCTTCAATGCGATTTGTTGTAGCTCTTGAACTGCGGAATTGGTCTCAAGCTCTTTTAAATAGCGCTGTTTAAACTCCTGCCAATGATCTGGTGTTGCAGCATGAAACCATTTTCTAAGCTCGGTCGATGGTGCTATTTCTTTTAGCCACAAATCTAAGTGGGCATTCTCCTTACTAATTCCCCTACTCCATAAACGGTCAACCAAAATTCGCTTTCCATCACTAGGCTCTGCATTTTCATAAATTCTTTTAATATGTATATCCATTTCTGACACCTACTCAGCTCAATCTAAATATCATTGGCTTAATCATCCCATTGATTTGCCTTCCTCTACAATCTAAATCTTTTGCGCTAAATATTGTCCAATTTGCCATTACTGATTAATTCAGGCATATAAATTGCTTTTGAGTTTTTCATTATTTTATCAAATGGTAAAAAATGAAATATTATATTTATCCGTGTTCATCTCAAAAAGATGCCCCTTATTTGATTTTCTCATCTGGGTTAGGTGGTCATGCTAGTTTTTGGAGCCCACAACTTGAATCGTTGAGTACGCATTTCAACATCGTGACTTATGACCAAGAAGGCTGTCACCAAGACAGTGCTTTATTACCTGCACACTACCATATGTGTGACATGGCAAATCAAGTACTACACTTATTAGAACATCTTCAAATTCATGAATTCCATATGATCGGGCATGCTTTAGGCGGCATCATCGGAATGGAGCTAGCAAAACAACTACAATCCAGCTCAATTACCATGCTCAGCCTGACACTGATTAATGCGTGGGATGAGCTAGATGCACATACACAAAAATGTTTTGATGCCCGTATCGCATTATTAGTGTCAGCAGGTGCTGAAGCCTATGTGCGTGCACAGGCATTATTTCTGTATCCTCCAGCATGGATTTCTCAGAATCATAGCCACATTAAAAATACCGAAGATATTCAACTCCAAAACTTTCCACCTAAGACAAATGTATTTGCACGACTCAAAGCATTGATGCGTTTTCAATTACAAGCAGAGCACTTACAAGCATTGCAAGACACCGCAATTCATATCGTTGCCAATCAAGATGATTTTTTAGTTCCAGTACATAAATCACAGGATCTTTTTACCAAACTCGCTCATGGTCAACTCTGCATTTTACCCTCTGGTGCCCATGCTTCCACAGTGACCGAATCTCAACGACTAAATCAAACTTTCATTCAATTTTTCCATAACATTAAGGCCTTATCATGAATGCAAAAACATTAAATATTTTAGATCAACTCTTTTTAGAAGCTAGAACCCATAGCACGTGGTTAGATAAAGCGGTCAGCACTGAGCAAATTCAACAAATTTATGATCTGGTCAAAATGGCGCCGACTTCTGCCAACTGTAGTCCTGCTCGTTTTGTCTTTTTAACAACACTTGAAGCTAAACAAAAACTCAAGACAGCATTGTCGTCTGGCAATGTAGAAAAGACGATGACAGCTCCTGTCACTGTTTTGGTTGCAACCGATGCAAGATTTTATGACAAACTGCCAGAACTATTTCCTTATGCCGATGCAAAATCATGGTTTACATCAAGTGAAGCCGTAGCACATGAAACTGCTTTTCGTAATAGTTCATTACAAGCTGCATATTTAATTATGGCATGTCGTAGTTTAGGTTTAGATACGGGTCCAATGTCTGGTTTTGATGCGAAACAAGTTGATGAGCTATTTTTTTCAGGCACAAATCATCATATTAATCTCATCATTAACATCGGCTATGGCGACCCTCAAAAAGTTTATACTCGCCTTCCCCGTTTAAATTTTGAAGAGGCTTGTCGAGTGGAATGAGTTAAATACATAACACCCTCTTCAATCTCAAAAGAGAAATACTTTAGTTCTACACGGCGACTTCAATGTCGCCTTTTTTATTCTGCTGTTTTAGAACATTGGATGTCATGCACATTCCAAAAATAAAATTGATCAAATGATGCACAATGAAGCAAGTTAGTTCCTCCTTGGTGCACAATCGCATTATTCTTTACCATTTGATAAAAATTATACCAAACAATAAATTCAATACATTGATAAATATATAAATATTAAAGTTGGCACAAGCTATGCATTATTAAAAGTACAACCAAGCACTGAAAATTATATCGTTTATAGCTTTCAGTTCGACTTCCTAAACTCACGATGGGGAATCAAGATGAAGATCGGCGTTTTTTGTCCAATTGGAAATAATGGCTGGCTGCTTTCAGAAAATGCACCGCAATATAAACCTACCTTTGAATTAAACAAACAAATTGTACAGCGTGCTGAACACTACGGTTTTGACTTTGCCCTTTCCATGATTAAGTTACGTGGTTTTGGCGGAAAAACTGAGTTTTGGGACTATAACCTTGAAACATTTACCCTCATGGCAGGTCTCGCCGCTGTCACCACTAAAATCCAAATTTATGCAACCGCTGCAACACTAGTCATGCCTCCTGCAATTGTGGCACGTATGGCATCGACCATAGATTCGATTTCCAACGGTCGCTTTGGACTAAACGTCGTAACCGGATGGCAAATGCCTGAATATTCCCAAATGGGTATGTGGCCTGGCGATGAATATTTTGCTAAACGCTATGATTACTTATCTGAATATGTCGAAGTTTTACGTGAACTTTGGGCAACTGGGAAGTCAGACCTAAAAGGCGAGTTCTTCCAGATGAATGATTGTCAGGTCAAACCACAGCCTCAAGCTGATATGAAAATTATCTGTGCAGGACAGTCTGATGCTGGTTTAGCTTTTTCCGCAAAATATGCTGACTACAACTTTGTTTTCGGAAAAGGTTTAAACACACCGACAGCCTATGCCGAAATTAATGATCGCTTAAAAGTTCAAACCGACAAAACTGGACGCAATGTACAGACCTATGTGTTGTTTATGGTAATTGCTGCCGAAACAGATGAAGCTGCAATGCAGAAGTGGCAACACTATAACGACGGTGCGGACATGGAAGCTATTCGTTGGCTACAAGACCAAGGTGCAAAAGATAAAGTGTCTGGCACTGACACCAATATTCGTCACATGGCCTCTAGCGTTTCTCCCGTCAATATCAATATGGGCACCATTGTTGGCTCTTTTAAAAATGTCGCAAAAATGCTCGATCAAATTTCCGAGATTAAAGGGACAGAGGGAATTTTGTTGACCTTTGATGACTTTGTACAAGGCGTAGAAGATTTTGGTCAACGCATTCAACCGCTCATGAAATGTCGTGAAAGTGTCGTTACCGAACTGACAAAGCAAGCCGAACCAACTGTTTTGGAGAAAAGCGCATGAATGAAATGTCTAATATTGTATGTGCAGAATTCACGGCACAGATTGGTACAGGCAAAGTATTAAAAGCCGAACCTGAACATATTCAACTAGCAGCAGAACAAACCGCGCTTGTTGTCATTGATATGCAAAATGCTTACACCTCTTTGGGTGGGTATTTAGATTTAGCAGGTTTTGATGTCTCAAAGACTAAGCCTGTAGTCGAAAATATTAAAAAGGCGATCGATGCTGCACATAGTGCAGGGATTCAGGTCATCTATTTTCAAAATGGTTGGGATAAAAACTACGTCGAAGCTGGTGGTTTAGGTTCACCAAATTTTCATAAATCCAATGCTTTAAAAACCATGCGTAAACAGCCTGAGTTACAAGGCCAACTTTTATCTAAAGGTGGTTGGGACTTTGCTTTAATTGATGAGTTACAACCACTTCCACAAGACATCATTATTGAAAAGCCACGTTATAGCGGTTTCTTTAACACCGCGCTCGACAGCATTTTACGTGCTCGTGGCATTCGTAATTTGGTCTTTGTAGGTATTGCCACCAATGTCTGTGTCGAGTCGACCTTACGTGATGGTTTCTTTTTGGAATATTTCGGTGTTGCACTTAAAGATGCTTGCTATCAAGCCGGACCTCAAGAGGCTCACGACGCAGCGCTATATAACATTAAAACTTTTTTTGGCTGGGTATCTGACACCAATAGTTTCATTGAAACCTTTAGTTCGGCATCAACATTGCTACAGCAATCTGCCTAATTCATACATTTAATTTTATCTAAAATTTTTTGATTTGGAGCATTTTATGTCTAAACAAGTTGTTATCCCTGAAGGAACATCGGCACCACTTGCACCCTATGTTCCTGCAACCAAAGCGGACAATATTGTGTATGTCTCAGGCACATTGGCTTTTGATGAAAATAATAATGTGGTTTGTATTGGTGATGCTGCAGGACAGACTCGCCATATTTTAGAAACAATCAAAAAAGTGATTGAAACTGCGGGTGGCACCATGGATGACGTAACGTTCAATTCCATTTTCATTAAAGATTGGGCGGACTATACCGCAGTGAATACGGTATATGCCGAATACTTTCCGGGTGACAAACCTGCTCGCTTTTGTATCCAGTGCGGCTTGGTGAAACCCGATGCCTTAATTGAAATTGCATCGATTGCCCATGTGGGATAAACGATGTCACTGATAAAAACCTTAAGCATCATAACTGATGTGATGTTTTAGCCTCGATTCATTGTAATGATCATGCATTGGGGTTGGAGAGCAATCATGCAAAAAAGAGAAGAGAAACAGGTTTTAACTCCATCTGCTATTCAGCAGGTTCAAACATGCTCAACACACTTAGAAGTAGATCAGCATACTTTTAGACAAGGCATGGCCAATCTTGGAGCAGCAGTGAATGTCATCACGACGGATGGACCTGCAGGGCAAGCTGGTTTTACAGCATCCGCTGTATGCAGTGTAACTGATACACCACCGACACTATTGGTTTGCCTCAACCGCTCAGCATCAGTTTTTAATACTTTTAAACAAAACAAGGTGCTTTGTGTCAATACTTTAGCTGCCCATCAAAGTACCCTATCTACAATATTCGGCGGAAAAACACCAATGCCAGAACGCTTTGCTCATGGGGAATGGAGCAAGCTAATCACTGGTTCTCCGATTTTGAATGAGGCCTTGGTGTCATTTGATTGTGAAATTGTACAAAGCATGAGTATCGGTAGTCATGATGTCTTGTTTTGTTCGGTCAAAGCAATGAAACACCAAAGTGGGCTTAATGCACTTATGTACTTCAACCGCAATTATTGCGAATTACAAACAGCATGCTAATGCAGATAAAAAATGAAAAAGAGGATCTGTTATGCGAACACAAGAATCTTGGTTTCCTAAATTTAAGCCGCACACCGGTAATTTAGAAACTCCCGTACAAATTGATGAATATCTTCCTCCCGGTAAAAGTATTGTTTTGGGGTTACAACATGCTTTTGCGATGTTCGGAGCAACTGTTTTAGCCCCGTTACTCATGGGCTTTGATCCGAACCTTACCATTTTTATTACTGGTATTGGCACTATCTTGTTCTTTTTAATTACAGGTGGGCGTATGCCTAGCTATCTCGGATCAAGCTTCGCCTTTATTGGTGCAGTCGCAGCAGCGACAGGCTATGCAGGGGTTGGATCAAATCCAAATTTAGCTGTGGCGCTGGGCGGTACAATCATTTGCGGTTTGATTTATGCATGCATCGGTTTAATTGTCATGAAAACTGGAACTGCATGGATTGAAAAACTCATGCCACCCGTGGTCACTGGTGCAATTGTCATGATTATTGGTTTAAACCTTGCACCTGTAACAATCAAAAGCGTTTCGACAAATAGCTTTGACACGTGGATGGCAGTCATTACCATTTTATGTATTAGTGCCGTTGCTGTTTTTACAAGAGGTATGATTCGTCGCCTTCTATTACTCATCGGGCTCATCAGTGCTTATTTTATTTATTTTCTACTCACTAATATCTTAGGGTTAGGCAAACCCATCGATTTTAATGCAATCAGTCAAGCTGCATGGTTTGGCCTACCCACTTTTCACTCACCTGTTTTTAATGCCAAAGCTATTTTATTGATTGCACCTGTTGCGCTTATTTTAGTCGCTGAAAACTTGGGACATTTTAAAGCGGTTTCTGCCATGACAGAACGTAATTTATCGCCATATATGGGTCGTGCTTTTTTTGCAGATGGCATCTGTACAAGTTTATCAGCTTCTGTTGGTGGTACAGGCATGACGACTTATGCTGAAAATATTGGGGTAATGGCTGTAACTAAAGTCTATTCAACGACTATTTTTGTGGTTGCGGGACTATTTGCAATCCTACTCGGTCTATCCCCTAAATTTGGAGCAATTATTAGTACCATTCCTGTTGCTTTATTAGGCGGTGCGTCGATTGTTGTCTTTGGCTTAATTACTGTTGCTGGAGCAAAAATTTGGATCGATAACAAAGTTGATTTCACTAAAAATAGTACTTTAATTATTGCAGCAGTCAGTCTCATTATGGGTGCTGGCAATTTAAGTCTACATATTGGGCCATTTGACTTAGGAGGTATTGGAACTGCGACACTTGCAGCAATTGTTCTTAACCTATTACTCAACAGAACGGAAAAATCCGAAAATCAATCTATTGAAAAATCAGTAGAACCGCTTAATTCTGTCCCGCATCTCTAGTTCTGGAGAAACTCCTTGATTCAAAGTGTTTCATTTATCGGTTTAGGTGCAATGGGATGGCACATGGCTTCCCATTTAACCCAAGTATGCAGCCAAGTCTATGTTTGGAATCGTACTTTTGCTAAAGCAAAGCAACATGAACAAACCTTTGGTACGCAAGCTGTAGACCTGACACAAGCTCTACAAGCAGATATTATCTTTTCATGCCTACCGACTAGCCAAGATGTAGAAAATTTAATTGCGGACTCTCAACTAAAACAAGGCTGTATTTGGGTAGATTGCACTAGCGGTGTGCCAGAGACAGCAAGAAAACTCAGCCAACAGCTCAAATTAAATGGAGTTGATTATTTGGATGCACCAGTTTCAGGACAAACGATTGGAGCTGAACGAGGAACTCTCACGGTAATGGTCGGAGGTGACGAGTCTGCTTTTAAAAGAGCAAAACCAATCATTCAAGCATTTGCTAATTTAGTTGAATATGTCGGCGAAAGTGGCGCTGCCTTTGCAGTAAAAGCCATCAATAACACATTAATGGCGACACATCTTTGGGCGTTGGCAGAGGGATTAAGTATCCTTAAATCTCAAGGTGTAAATTTACACTCCGCAATGAACTGTATTAACCACTCTAGTGGCAAAAGTAATATTTCAGAACACATCATGATGCAACGTGTTTTAAGCCGTAAATTTGAAAAAACTTTTGCATTAGATTTATTACAAAAGGATATTGGAATTGCACTAAATCTCGTTACTCAAAATAATTTGGAACTCCCAGCTTTTAGTCTCATTCAGCAACAGTTTAATCAGGTTTCCAAACCCGATGCACAACAAGTCGATTTTTCAGCAATAATTAAAATATTGGAACAACAAAACCAATTAGAGCTATGTTAAGAGTAGGTCATACGACCTACTCTTTTTTATAAGAAAAGCAAAGTAACTTTATTGATCTGGAATTTCAGCTTCAATCAATAAAGTAAGCAAAGATAGGGATTCTTGCCACCCTAAGTAGCATGCCTCTACAGGAATCACTTCCGGTATGCCTTCTTGCGTAATATGCACTTCTGTACCTACCAATACGCTTTTTAATGTAATAGTAACCTGCATAGTCCCAGGTAAATTTGGGTCATCAAACTGATCGTTGTAGCGAATTAGTTCATTTGGAACTAACTCTACATATGTTCCACCAAAAGCATGGGTTGAACCTGTTGAAAAATTGGTAAAACTCATTTTGTATGAACCACCAACATTTGCATCAAAACTATGAACCTTAGCAGTAAAGCCGTGGGGTGGTAACCACTTTACTAAAGCATCTGGATCTAAAAATGCACGGTAAACTCGCTCGGCTGGTGCCTTAAACACGCGATGAAATTTCACTGTACCTGTTGCCATCATATTCTCCTTATTTTAATTTCCTTAAAATTATTGAAATTATGGCTATTAGCTTAAACCTTCCGATTTATCAGAACGTATATTTTTGGTGTTTTTTTGAACAAAAAAGCCAACTTAAGGACAAACTCAAATTACGAAAACTATGGCTGATTTTTTAGTAAAAATGGAGCAAAATAGTCAGCAATCATAAAGAAACATATTGAATTTGAGATTAATCATGAGTCTGCTCGCTTTCTCCTCATATGCTTTAAACGGTGTAGATGCACAAAAGTTTTTACAAGGCCAAGTTACTGTAGATACTGAACGTTTAGCTGAAAATACAACTCGCTATACAGCCATTTGTGATCTTAAAGGTCGTATTCACTTTGGCTTATGGCTAAAGAAGATTAGTCCTGAAAGTTTTGAAATTGTAGTTACTCAAGATCAAGCCGAAGAGTTTGCCAAGCATATTAAAAAGTATGGTGCCTTTTCAAAAATGACCTTAAGTGAACAAGGTGCTGTGTTTCCAAAAGTTGTGAATCATCAAACTGAATTCACTACTGCTGAAACTGATATTTCAGAATGGCAAAAACAAGCCATCATGACAGGTCAAGCTTGGATTACACAGGCTACTGAGCATGAATTCCAGCCCCAAGAATTGCGTTTACATCAACGTGAAGGCGTCAATTACGACAAAGGCTGTTACCTAGGTCAGGAAATTGTGGCACGTCTTTGGTTTAAAGCAAAACCAAAACACTGGTTACATCTGGTTCAGGGTACAGGTGAAGCGCCTGCTTCAGCAACTCAATTAAATAACGATATTGAAGTCGTTAATAGTATTGCAAATGATGAAGGCTATCTTGCTTTAGTTGTTGCGAAACCTGCTGCTCTACAAGAGTTAGGGCTTCAAGTTCTTGAGTTGCCAGAAGCTTTAAGTGGCGACGTTGCAAGACCACAATAATAATTTTTATTAGTCCAAACTGCCCACTGCTAAGTTAGTGGGCTTTTTTATAGATACAAAATACTAATGATTTCATTAGATTAGAACATCAATTTTTTAAGCTTTATATGCCATCATTAGCCCTGTTGAAATTAAAGAGAAAAAAGATGAAAACTAAACTTGCTACACTCATGTTGAGTCTGGCTATTTTCGGTTCTGCCCATGCTGATGTTAAAACACTTGAACAAAATCTTAAGACGAATTATCCCGATTTGCCTGTAAAAGGTGTTTATCAATCGCCTGTGCAAGGTATTTATGAAGTGTATACAAGCGGCCGCATTGTTTATACTAATCAAGATGCGAAGTACTTTTTTGTTGGTAATTTAGTCGACATCAAACAACAAAAAAATATGACTGAAGAACGTATTGCCGAATTGGGTAAGATTGACGTTAAAAGTTTGCCATTAAATCAGGCGATTAAATATGTGAAAGGTAAAGGTGAACGTACAATCTATGTCTTTAGTGATCCAGATTGCCCATATTGCCAGCGCTTAGAACAAAATATGGTTGGGGTTGATAACGTAACCGTATATGTGTTCCTTTATCCTCTTACTAGTTTGCATCCAAATGCTGAAAAAGTTTCAAATCAAATCTGGTGTTCAAAGAATCCGGCAGAAGCTTGGACAAACTATATGCTTAATCGTAAATTACCGACTAATAGCAAAAGTTGCTCAAGCCCAATTCAGAAAAATATTGCTTTAGGTCAAAAATTAAATATCGATGGAACACCTACCCTGTTCTTGCAAGATGGCCAAAGACTCTCTGGCGTACCAACTGATGCCAAGCAAATTGAAGCATTACTCCAGTCAGCAAAATAATAATATTACCCACTCCATTATATGAATGTGAGTGGGTATTTTTTCTCCACAATTTGCCCAAAGTGCAGTGCTTTATATACAAATCGGCTGTTTACTTTCAGCAATCAATATTTATGATGAGAAATTGAAACTCTTTCATGCATCAATGGATTGATGTAGCTACGAAGTAAAAGGTTAAAAAGAAATGAAGAAATTACTAATCGCAAGCCTAATCACTCTTTCAAGTGCATCAATTTTTGCAGCTGATAACACAGCGACTGCTGCTAAAACCGATGTTTTTAAACAAGCTGAGCAACTCTACGCAGCAAAAAATTACTCTGCCGCATTTCAAGAAATGCAACGTCTAGCCCAAACAGGTAATGCCCAAGCTATCTATAACTTAGGCTATATGACTCAAATGGGCCAAGGTACAGCAAAAGACTCTTCTAAAGCCCTAAAATATTATGAGGATGCTTCAAATAAAGGTTACGCCCAAGCGAGTTACACCCTTGCACAAATTTATGAGACTGGTGAATTGGGCGTTGCCAAAGATAGCAACAAATTCAGTCAATATATTCAAAAGGCATCAGCTCAAGGCTCTGATGATGCAACTGTGAAAATTGCGACCATTTTATTTGCTCAAAAAAAACCACAGTCACATCAAATTGCCCTTCAAAAATTAGCGCCTTTAATTCGAAAAGGTAACTACCCTGCTATTCAGGTCAAAGCACTCTATGACATTAGCCAAGGCGTTGAAAATAAAAATCCTTTAATGAAACGCCAAGGTATCGAAGCTTTACAGTCAATTGCTCAAAAAGGCTATGCACCTGCTTCTATGGCTTTAGCAACCATGATGGCGAATGGCAATATCATTCCGCAAAATCTACCGCAAGCTAAAAAGATCTTTACTGAACTCGCCAATCAAAATGTACCTAACGCTAAAGAGTCTTTAGCCTCGGTTGATAAGATTATTGCAGAAAAGAGCAAACAGGCTGCAAATGCTCCCGCACAGCCAGCACCGAAAAAATAATCAATGATTAGCCCCTTATGGGGGCTTTTCTTTTACCACCACAAAGCAATCAGCCAGCTCACCCCAATAAAACCAACAATTGTACTAATCATAAGCGGGGTTAAGGCTTTTTCATTTAAGCCATAAGCCTGTCCAAAAATTCCGAAAGCAATCGGCATTGGTAAAGCAGCGATTAATGTTCCTGCGTAAAGCATTTCACGGCTTACATTTGGAGTTATTAAAAAAAGTGCAAAAATAACAGATGGCATTAGCACAACTTTAAAGGTCGCCAACAAAATACTTTCTATATTTACCGTTGTTATTCCAATACCTACTAAACTTCCGCCAATTGCAAACAAAGCCAAAGGCGAAGCTGTACGTCCAAGTAACTCTAAAGACTGATCAAGCGTCGCAGGAAGATTAACATCTAAAAGAATGCATCCCATCCCAACCAAAATAGCGATAATGACAGGATTCTTGAGTAAGTTTAAAAATGTTTGTTTTAAAAGCGGTAAAAGATTTTGCTGTTGATGTAAACCAGCTTCGGCCAAAATGAGCATCAATGCCACAATCAATAAATTTTCAATAATGAGTGTTAAAGAAATATAGATCGCAGCGTGATTACCTATCAACATGGTCAGAATAGCTGTTCCCATAAATCCAGTATTGGACATAGATGCCCCCATCGATATGACGGCGCTATGGGTTAAACTATTTTTAAAATATTTTCGATAGAGAATGAAAGCCAAGAAAAATAAAATTAAAGACCCGCCACCATAAGCAAGAAAATAAGCTGGGTGCCAAATATCTTGTAAGTTTTTATTTGACAATGAGTGAATTAAAAAAGCTGGTAAGGAAATTTTAATTACGAATGCGCTAAGCCCCCTGATTTGTTCAGGTGTTACCAATTTGATGAGAACACAAACATAGCCCATCAATAGCAGTATCAAGATAGGTAAAATAACCTGAAAAACCACTGACCGTCCTCACTTAGCGAAAGAAAAATGGGCAAAGATGACGTTGCCCAATACAATTAAAAAGAGTTAAAAAGCTGTTTTAATCCATGAGGTTGGCAACGTAAATACTGAGGTGCAATTTTAACTTCTGCCCCTAAAGCTGCTGCTGCATGCCAAGGCCATCTTGGGTCATATAGCATTGCACGAGCAAGACCAATAGCATCAGCTTGCTGGTTTTCCAAAATTTGTTCAGCATGTTCTGGCTCAGTAATTAACCCTACAGCAATAACGGGAATAGACACATGCTTTTTGACTTGTTCTGCAAATGGAACTTGGTAACCAGCCCCAATCGTAATAGATTGATGCTCATGCAAACCACCACTAGACACATGCACATAGGCTGCGCCCAACTGCTCTAAAGCTTTTGATAAACCCACTGTAGACTCAATATCCCAATGCTCAATACTTTCTAACCAATCGGTCGCAGACAGCCTAACACCTACAGGATAACCTTCTGGTACAGCGAGTTTAATTGCCTGAAGAACTTCAAGAGTCATACGCATACGGTTTTCTAAAGAACCACCATATTCATCAGTACGCTGATTGGCAATTGGCGATAAGAATTGATGTAGTAAATAACCATGCGCAGCATGAATTTCAATTAACTCAAATCCAGCTTCTACAGCACGTTTTGCCGCTGCTGCAAAGTCTTGTTGAACTTGTTTAATCTCAGCAATAGTCAAAGCATGAGGCGCTGCATCATGAACTGAAAAGGTACTTTCACTTGGAGCAACTGTTTGCCAACCATGAGGCTGATCTTTTGCAATCTGACCTTTACCTAACCACGGCTTTTCAGTAGATGCTTTACGCCCTGCATGTGCTAACTGAATTCCAAATGGCATCGGTGAAAGTGTATGAACCTTAGCTAACAACGTTTTAATTTTGTCACGTTGCTGATCATTCCAAAGTCCAAGGTCAGCATAGCTAATCCGACCTTCAGGTTGTACAGCAGTCGCTTCTACAATACAAAGGCCCGCACCAGACAATGCATAATTTGCCCATTGCTGTTCATGCCAATAGGTAATTTCACCATCATCTGTTGCCGAATATTGGCACATCGGAGCAATTACAATTCTATTGACCAGTTGTAGTGAATCAAAGTTAACCGTTTCAAATAATTTTGACATTTTTTATTCCTAGAATTGCTTAATTACACGTAAACCTGCACTCCAGTTACGTCCATCCGCTGGTTCAAAGTAGCGTCCATTAGCATCATTTACGATCACTGAACCTGCATAGTTTTTATCAAATAGGTTATCTACACGGGCAAAGCTATTCACTTTCCAGTCACCCATTACCCATGCATAACCCACATTAGCTGAGGTTACACTGTAGCTTGGCGCTGCGTCACTGTTGGTATCATTCACGTATACTTTATCCATATACTGTACATCTACACCACCATATAAACCGTGCGATGGCTGCCAAGCCAAAGAGGCATAAGCTTGGTTTTTAGCAATTCCAGGGATAGCATTGCCCGCTGGAATTTGAGCAATACTTCCTAAAGCTGGAATATCAGCATCAAAAGTTGCATCTAAATATGTGTAACTAGCAGTTGCTGTTAAATCTCGCCACAACTTTTTATTCCATGCAAACTCTACGCCCTCACGTAAAGTTTTATCTGCATTACGGAACGTTGATCGGCCATTTGAGTTTCCTGCTGAAACGATGTCATCTTTGGTTTTAGTCTGAAACAGTGCCAAAGTGAAATCACCTAAACGATTTTGTGATTTTAAGCCTGTTTCATAGGTATCGCTTGTGGATGCGATCAAATCAAAATTAAAACCACTCTCTCCATCTGGGCGATATGCCATTTCAGTAAAAGTTGGCGTTTCAAATCCTTTGGCATAACTCACATAGGCCATGAGTTCAGGTAAAATTTGCCAGCTTAAAGCAGCCGAAGGCAAAACTTTACTGTAATCAGTCTTACCACTATCGTCGCCATTACTTAAATAGTTATCTTTAGATTTGTAATGGACATTGCTATAGCGTACGCCTGTATCTAAACGCCACGTTGGTAAGAACTGCCATGACGCTTGTAAATAGGGGTCAATATTCCACAACGTATTATCTTCATCACGGCGCAAATTACCTTTGACACCATAAGAAGGTTGACCATTTACCAAATTAAAGTTTTCAAAACCTTTACGATCTTCATCCATTGCATCGAGTGCGACACCGACACTTAGCGTGGTATTAGGAAGTAACTCTTTGCCCGTCCAACGGAAGTCAGCACCATAATAATTACGTTCAAAATCAATCACCCCGCCTGCATGATTGATGCTGGCATCTTGTGTTGATTTAGGAATAGATTGATATTGAGTAACTTGACGATTACCTAAATATGCCATGGCATAGAGTTCATTTTTATCATTAATCGGTTTAGACCATGTCACACCCGTTTGAGTTTGTTCAATGTCTTTACGGACATTAAATTGCTTTAAAAATGGAACTTGTTGCTTTGGATTAGCATTCCACTGGTCATGCGTTAAACCCTGCGGATCGTCTGCATGAATTTTTACATAGTTGGTTACCCAATTGATTTTGCTACCATCATCAAGATTCCAACTGAGCTTTGCATTATTTAGTACTTTTTCTGCACCGCTATGTTCTCGGTAACCATCAGTATCGAAATACGATGAACTAATAACATAACTTGGTTCATTAGCATCCTTTGCCCCACCTTGTAGCACGAGTCCAGCTCGGCTTTTATCATGACTTCCACCCGAATAACTCAGCTCAATTGAATCTTTCCCTTGCCCTTCTTTAGTAGACGTTAAAATCGTTCCGCCAGATGAGTTTCCATAAAGTGAAGAAAAAGGTCCTGTTAGAACTTCGACATGGTCCAGACTACTTAAATCAATATTAGAGGTTTGGCCTTGTCCATCCGGCATTGTTGCAGGAATACCGTCTACATAAAGGCGAATACCACGGACACCAAAAGTAGAACGTGCACCAAAACCACGCATAGAGAGCTGTAAATCTTGTGCATAATTTTCACGATTACGAATCTGTAAACTCGGTACACCCTTCACAACTTCAGTTAAATTTACTTGTGAAGAAGTATCAACTTGAGGTGCATCTATTCGAAAAACCGAAGCCGGTGTCTGCAAATAGGTTGTATCGGTACGGGTTGCTTCCACATGTAATGTTGGCAATACAGTTACATCTTGTGTTAAATCTTCTGCCCAAACAAGTGGGCTAGAAATACAGCCCATACTCATCAAAATACAGTAATGAAGTCGGTCTAAGCGTAATAAGGACATGCTTATTTCCTTTATTTATATTGTAGTTATCATAACAAAAAGCTGTGTCTTGTCTGGATATTGAATTCGATCTGCATTGTTGTAAATCTGGAACACTCTTCATCGATATCTAAAAACTGATTTCCAGATTAAAATTATCGACTCAAAGATGGATGATCTTTCCAACAATATCGTTCAGGCCAATGTTTTGCTTCTTCGGCATAATCAATTCCAATACGTGGCGTTAGCACTACTTCTGGTTGTGTTGATGCCGCCTCAATCCATAATCCAGATTCCTCTCCCAAGATTTGTCCTTTTAAAGATCGATCAATACCTAAATAGCGTGTCAATTTGCCGGGCCCAGCTAAAAGCTTATGGTCTTTTTTGGTTGAAGCATTATTTAAAAACGCAGAACGAATCATCACTCCTTCAGGTACACCCTCTGTTTGAGTAATAATATTAAGCATTTCATACATGCCATAAATTAAGTAGACGTAAATCGTACCACCATGGCCATACATTACCTCTGTTCGAGCTGTACGTTTATCATTGTAACTATGGCAGGCTTTATCACGAACACCCAAATAAGCTTCAGTTTCACTAATTGTACAGCGGATCACTTGGCCGTCAGGTTGTCGCTTACACAATACGCAGCCGATTAAATCATAAGCCACTTCTGAGGTTTCTCGTTGAAACCAGCTTAATGGTAAAATATCTGACATAGTATTCTCTGAAATATTACATACCACACGTTATACTTGATTAATCCAGTATATCTGTTAATTCTGCGAGTTGGCATGCCTGAGTTACCCGAAGTCGAAACCACCAAAACCAGTTTATTTCCCTTATTGAATCAAAAAGTTCTTAGTGTTGAAGTACGTAATCCTAGCTTACGCTGGCCTATACCAGATGATGTTCAGAAACTTGTCGGACAACGTCTCATCGGGTTAAATCGACGTTCAAAATATATTTTGGCAGAGTTTGAACAAGATCAAATGCTTTGGCATTTAGGTATGTCAGGAAGCTTTCGTCTGACCGAGCCAAATGATGAACTGAGAAAGCATGATCATCTGATTATTCAATTTGAAGATCAGCAATTACGTTACCATGACCCTCGCCGTTTTGGTTGTATTCTTTGGCTTAACCACGAGACTCAAGGCAAACTCATAGATACTTTAGGGCCTGAGCCTCTAAGTACCGACTTTCATGCGGAATATTTAGCTTCAAAACTCAAGAATAAGTCTGTCGGCATAAAAATTGCACTCATGGATAATCATGTAGTTGTTGGTGTAGGCAATATCTATGCAACTGAAAGCTTATTTAATGTTGGTATTCACCCAGCACAGCCCGCTGGTGACTTAAGCATGCAACAAATTGAGAAACTTGTTGTCGAGATTAAGCGCATTTTAAAGTCGGCCATTGATCTAGGTGGCTCTACATTACGAGACTACAGCAATGCCATGGGTGAAAATGGTTATTTCCAACAAACATTACTCGCTTATGGCCGTGCTGGAGAAATGTGTGTTAACTGTGAAACCACATTAGAAAACTTAAAACTTGGTCAGCGTGCCAGCGTATTTTGCCCACAGTGCCAACCGCTTAAAAAGCTGAGAAAGCCTTAATTTTTTGGAGGAAGACAACATGCAAACAGCAATTGTCCGACATATTTTAGTCAAAGATAAAGACTTAGCTGAGCAGCTAAAAAAGAAGCTACAAAGTGGCGCTGACTTTGCCAAACTTGCCAAGCAATACTCTACCTGTAATTCAGCAAAACGTGGCGGTGAACTTGGTGAAGTCAAAAAAGGTCAATTAGTACCCGTCATTGACAAAGTTGTTTTTACGGCTGCTGAACGCGTGTTGCAAGGCCCTATTAAAAGCCAGTTTGGCTATCATCTTTTAGAAGTTAAATTTAGAATGGGCAGCTTACGTTGATTCCATAATTTTAACTATCGTTTTTCAGAAGCCTGTGCATTCAGCTGATATGTCCAGGCTTTAACATATTCACCTGATTCTAATTTTATATTTGCAATGACACGCTGGTATTGAAAACCTTCAAAGTCATCAAGCATCTGCCAATTTTCAGCCAATTTTTCAGAGCTAAATAAATAGCCTTGTACCCAATCTGCTTGCGAATCTAACTCAAGCGCTTTTAAACCTTTGTCTGGCCCCCAATCTAAAATATGAATCACTCCTCGTACACTAGCTTTCGTCCAGTTACCACCAATCTGCTCTAAAATATGAGCATTGGCTTTATTCGGGCATAAAGTGCCATACACAAAAAGCTGATTCATTAATTTATATACCTTTTACAATATGCTGAATTGAAATTCTCTCTACTGGCAATGTTACCAATAGTTTTAGTACAACATAAAATACTAAGTAATAAAAAACGGTACTCAAGGCACCGTTTTTTATTTCAAATCTTATTAAACTTGCTTTTTTAACTCATCACGAATTTCACGCAACAATTGAATGTCTTCTGGAGTTGCAGCTGGAGCCTCTGGCTCTTCTTTATTACGGCGAAGTTTATTTAATAATTTCACCATTAAGAACACAACCCACGCCAAAATAATAAAGTTAATTAAAATGGTGAGGAAATTACCATAAGTTAAAACATTAATACCTGCTTTTTGCAAAGCATCTAAAGATTGTAAGTTATTAGGGTTTGCACCTAATACAATGAATTTTTGTGAAAAATCAACACCACCGCCAGTAATTACAGTGATAAGTGGCATGATAATATCTTTTACTAAAGAGTCCACGATTTTGCCAAAAGCACCACCAATAATCACACCAATGGCTAAATCCATCATATTGCCTTTAACGGCAAATTCTTTAAATTCTTGAATAATACTCATCTAAACATCTCCAGATGTCGGGGGCAGAAACACGTCATATTTTTCTTTTTCATTGGCATCTTATCGAATTAGATAGTTCTCGCCATGATATTGATAATTTAATATTTTTATCAAAAAAAGAAAGCTATTTCACACTTTAACAACATATTCGTTTACAAGAAAAATATGATTTTAAGCTTACTTTAATTTCAAATATAACGATTAAAAAAACCGCTAAATTAATTTAGCGGTTTCTTCTTTTTCAATTAAGAAAAATTATTTATCACGGTTACGTTTACGTTCATTTTCAGTTAAATAACGCTTACGGATACGGATTGATTTAGGTGTTACTTCAACTAATTCGTCGTCTTCAATGAATTCAAGCGCTTGTTCAAGCGTATATTCAATTGCAGGTACTAAAGTTAAAGCATCATCTGTACCAGATGCACGAACGTTAGTTAATTGTTTCGCTTTAGTCGGGTTTACAACCATATCGTCTGAACGAGAGTTAATACCCACGATCATACCTTCGTAAACTTCTAACTGTGGTTTAGCGAATAAACGACCACGGTCTTGTAAACTGAACAATGCATAGCCCAAGCAAGTACCTTGAACCATAGAGATCAATACACCGTTTTGACGTTTCGCAACAGTACCTTGTTTAACAGGACCATAATGCGAGAAGCTTGAAGTCATGATCCCTGTACCAGAAGTCATGGTCAAGAATTCAGAACGGAAACCGATCAAACCACGTGAAGGTACAGTTGCTTCAATACGGATACGGCCTTTACCGTCAACTTCCATATTGGTCATCTCGCCTTTACGGTGACCCATTTGTTCCATTACAGCACCTTGATGCTGTTCTTCAACGTCAAAAGTTACGTTTTCGTAAGGCTCTTGTCTTTCACCATCAATTTCTTTGATGATTACTTGTGGACGAGATACGCCCATTTCGAAACCTTCACGACGCATGTTTTCAATTAAAACTGAAAGATGAAGTTCACCACGGCCAGATACTTTGAAACGGTCTGGACTGTCAGTGTCTTCAACACGTAAAGCTACGTTATGAATTAATTCGCGATCAAGACGTTCACGGATATTACGTGAAGTTACGAACTTACCTTCTTTACCAGCAAACGGAGAGTTGTTTACTTGGAAAGTCATAGATACTGTAGGTTCATCTACAGATAAAGCTGGTAATGCTTCAACATTTTTCGGATCACAAATCGTGTCAGAAATGTTAAGTGCGTCGATACCAGTAATACATACGATATCACCAGCAGATGCTGATTCAACATCAATACGCTCTAAACCATGGTAACCCATGATTTTTAAGATACGACCGTTACGTGTATTGCCTTCTTTGTCAATTACAGTAACAGGAGTATTTAATTTTACGGAACCACGTTGAATACGACCAACACCGATAACACCTACGAAGCTGTTATAGTCAAGTGATGAAATCTGCATTTGGAATGGACCATCAACATCAACTGCTGGTGGTTCAACGATGTCTACAATCGTTTCGAACAACGGAGTCATGTCTTCTGCAAGTTCTTCTGGAGCAGGACCCGCTACACCACGTAAACCTGATGCATAAACGATTGGGAAATCTAATTGCTCATCAGTTGCGCCAAGGTTATCAAATAAATCAAATACTTGATCAATAACCCAATCTGGACGCGCACTTGGTTTGTCAACTTTGTTGATAATAACAATTGGTTTTAAACCACGAGCAAAGGCTTTTTGTGTCACAAAGCGAGTTTGTGGCATTGGGCCTTCTTGAGAGTCAACTAAAAGTAATACGCAGTCAACCATCGACATAACACGTTCTACTTCACCACCGAAGTCGGCGTGTCCCGGGGTATCCACGATGTTGATACGGTAAGTTGTATCAGTACGTTTATCTAACCAAGTAATAGAAGTGTTCTTTGCAAGAATGGTAATACCACGTTCACTTTCAAGCGCATTTGAGTCCATGACACGCTCAATCTCGCCTGCTCGTTCACCGAGAGCACCAGATTGCTGAAGTAGTTTATCGACAAGTGTGGTTTTCCCGTGGTCGACGTGCGCAATAATTGCGATATTACGGAGATTTTTGATATCTGACATGAAAATTCGAAACGCCTGAAATTTGAGGGCAAATTATACAGAAAAACACTACTCTTGAGTAGTGACAGTTTATTGACATTGACAAAAAAATTTTCCAATAGCCTGTATTTCGTTTTGTAAAGATAGGTATCTCGATTAGAATAGCGCCAATTTGCAAAATTGCGGCGGACCTACACCCATGTCCAATCAACACTCTCAAGACCATCTTGACCTTGTTTATGGCTTAGATGATCGACCAAAACCTTTGATCGCTTTTTTAGCAGCTTTCCAGCATTTGCTTGCGATTATTGTACCAATTGTTACACCAGGGCTTTTAATTTGTTTAGCTTTAGGCGTATCACGCACAGAAACCAACATGATTTTATCGATGTCTTTGGTGATTTCGGGTATTGCTACATTTCTTCAATGTAAAAAAGTTGGCCCTTTTGGTGCTGGCCTTCTGATTGTACAAGGTACAAGCTTTAACTTTATTGGTCCAATTATTGGTATTGGTAGTGCAATGGTTGCCGCAGGAACGCCTGTAAACCAAGTTATGGCCGCAATTTTTGGTGTAGTAATTGCTGGCTCCTTTATTGAAATGGGTGTTTCGCAAATTCTTCCATGGGTAAAAAGACTAATTACTCCTTTGGTAACTGGAATTGTTGTTTTATTAATTGGCTTAACGCTTATTAAGGAAGGCTTGATTAGTATGGGTGGTGGCTACCAAGCCATGCAAGACCATACTTTTGCAAGTGCAGACAACCTTATTATGTCATGTACCGTACTTGCTATTATTATTGTGCTAAACCGTATCCGAGTGGTGTGGATTAAAAGCTCAGCAATTTTAATTGCTTTAGTGATTGGTTACATTCTTGCAGGATTTATGGGTTACCTAGATTTCTCAGGTATTAAAGATGCGCCTCTTGTACAGATTCCAACGCCGATGCATTTTGGTTTAAGCTTTTCTTGGGGCTTATTCATTCCAATGGCTTTTATTTATTTAGTCACATCTTTAGAAGCGATTGGTGATGTTACTGCGACCAGTAAACTTTCAAACCAACCCGTTAATGGCCCTGAATGGATGAAGCGTATTAAAGGTGGCGTTTTAGTGAATGGCGCGAACTCTTTACTCGCAGGCTTATTTAACACTTTCCCTAGTTCTGTTTTTGCTCAAAATAATGGTGTAATTCAACTCACTGGTGTAGCTAGTCGTTATGTGGGTATCTGGATTGCTGCTTTACTTATTTTATTAGGTTTATTTCCAGCAGTAGCCGGTGTAATACAAGCAGTTCCTCAAGCGGTTTTAGGTGGTGCAGTGATGGTCATGTTCGGTGCCGTGGCGGCATCAGGGATTAACATCCTCTCATCGATTCATTTAGATCGCCGAGCACTTTTAATTATCGCAATTTCACTTGCATTAGGTTTAGGTGTTGCTCAAGTTCCTCAAATTTTGGAACACCTACCAGAATTATTTAAAAATATTTTCAGCTCTGGCGTAGCGACAGGTGGTATAGCAGCATTAATTTTAAATGTTGTACTTCCTGAAACACACAAATAACTATTTTTTAATTTTGATTACTGCCCAGTTTCCACTGGGCATTCTTCTTCATGAGAGATGTACATGGATCCTAGAAGTGAAGTGGTATTAAGACAACAAGACTATTTAAAAGGTAGAATCTTGTTAATTAATGCACCGAATGATGCCTTAGTCAGTCAATTACCTACTGAGGTTGATGCGTCAGTCTGGACATGGAACTATGCCGACTACCAGAGCTTTATAAATAGTGGAACAAATGCGCATTTCTCAGTTGAGTTTCCATTGCAAGAATTCGATCAAGCGATCATTTTTGTTCCGAAATCTAAAGAACTGTTAAATTACATACTGCATGTCGTAATGAGCAATCTTAAAACTGCTCAGTCTGTTTTTTTAGTAGGTGAGAAAAAAGGTGGTGTTGAACGCGCTGCCAAACAATTACAAAGCTTCGGCAAAGTACTTAAACTTGATAGTGCACGTCACTGTCAGCTATGGCACTTAAAAATTGAAAAAACAGAACAGCTTAAACCTCTCGAAAGTTGGCTTAAAACTTACAATGTTCATGTTAATGAACAAGAGCTTACGATTTGTGCCCTTCCCGGTGTATTTAGCCAAAATCATCTAGATGTCGGAACAGCTGTTTTACTCCCTTATCTTAATCAGGTGAAATCAGGTAGAATTGCCGACTTCGGGTGTGGTGCTGGAATTATCAGTTGCTATTTGGCAAAAATAAATTCAAGTAATATTATTCATGCCCTAGATATTGATGCTTTCGCTTTACGGTCAACGGAAATGACTTTTAGTCGAAATGGAATAGGGTCAGACCAGTTGAGATTGCAGCCTGTCACAGGTATTGCAGACGCTCCAACAGAACTCGATGCCATTGTCAGTAATCCCCCTTTCCATCAAGGTATTCATACCAACTATGATGCAAGTGAAGGACTCTGCCAAAACGCTAAAAAACATTTAAAGGCATCAGGTGAGCTATGGATTGTAGCAAACCGTTTTTTAAACTATCCGATCTTAATTGAGAAGCACTTTGGTCAGTGCCAGATTAAAACTGATCTTCAAGGCTTTAAGGTGTTATATGCCTGTGCATAACAAACTATGTAAGGAATCTCCATGAGCGAAACACATGCTCCTGAAAAACTCCAGCGTAAGCTTGGGGCTCGTCATCTGAATATGATCGCCATTGGTGGTTCCATTGGTACAGGCCTCTTCCTTGCTTCTGGATCAACAATTGCAAATGCTGGTCCTGGTGGAGCGCTACTCGCCTACTCTCTGATTGGTATTATGATTTACTTCTTAATGACCAGCTTAGGCGAGCTTGCAACTCATACACCAACATCTGGCGCCTTTTTTACTTATGGCAGTCGTTATGTCGAAGAAGGCTTTGGTTTCGCTCTAGGCTGGAACTATTGGTATAACTGGGCAATTACAGTTGCATTCGAACTTGTTGCAGTCCAGTTTATTATGAAGTTCTGGTTCCCTGATATTCCGGGGTTCTATTGGAGTGCCCTATTCCTTGCCGTTATTTTTATGATTAACGCAATGACAGTAAAGGGATTTGGCGAAAGCGAATTCTGGTTCTCAATGGTAAAAGTGATTGCGATTGTTGCATTCATTATTATTGGCTTAGCCATGATCATCAAGATTATGCTAACTCCTGGTGTTGCAACATTCGGGAACTGGACTTACAAAGAGGCACCTTTTGTAGGCGGTTTACAAGCCATGATTGGTGTAGCAATGATTGCCGGATTCTCTTTCCAAGGAACTGAAATGGTTGGGGTTGCTGCTGGCGAATCAAAAGATCCAAAGAAGACAATTCCACTTGCAATCAAACAGATTTTCTGGCGAATCTTATTATTCTATATCCTATGTATTTTCATTATCGGCACTCTGATTGCCTATGATGATCCAAATTTATTGCAAGCAGCTGCCACTGAAGATATCGCACTTTCTCCGTTTACATTGCTTTATGAAAGAGTAGGCTTTGCTTTCGCTGCGGGGTTAATGAATGCTGTCATTCTTACCGCTATTTTATCAGCAGGTAATTCAGGCATGTATTCTTCAACTCGCATGTTGTTTAAAATGGCTCAAGAAGGCCGTGCACCAAAGTGGTTTGCAAAACTCGATGGTCGTGGCGTTCCGATGAATGCACTCTATGCCACCACATTTATTGCCGCTTTTTGCTTCTTGACGACTTTTATTGGAGAAAAGCAAGTATTTAACTGGCTACTCAATATGTCTGGTATGTGTGGTTTCATTGTTTGGTTAGGAATTGCGATTTCACACTATCGTTTCCGTAAAGGATATATTGCTCAAGGCTATAAATTAGAAGATTTAGCATATCGTGCCAAGTTTTTCCCATTTGCACCTTGGTTTGCATTTATTCTCTGTTCAATCATCATCTTAGGGCAGAACTATCAAGCCATTTTAGGTGGAAAAATCGATTGGTTAGGCTTACTTTCAACTTATATTAGCTTGCCATTGTTCTTGATCATTTGGTTAGGTTATAAGTGGAAAAATAAAACCAAATTGATCTCTTACGATCAAATGAACGTCAAACCTGAGCAAGATTAAAACTCGTCATTAAAGTAAATCGAAGATCAAAAGCTTGATCTTCGATTTAAAAAGCGTAAAATGCCGTTCAGATTTTCAACGGCACTTTTAAATAAGGAGGACATCATGCCATTAGTACAAGGTAAAACAGATTAAATAATTTGGCACGATGTCAGCTCACGGACAAGTGTACAAATTCACACCACTTGTCCGAATGCTTAAATTTAAAACCTAGCATTCGCTAGGTTTTTTTATGCCTACTCGGACAAAAATAAGAGAAAAATTATGGGCATACAAAAAATATTAAACGAAGAGGCACTCTATGGTGTTCCGGTTAAAATTTTCACTCCAGATATAGATAGTGAAAGTATAGAACAACTCAAAAAAATGGCTCAGCTGCAATTCATCTATTCTCACATTGCAGTTATGCCTGATGTGCATGTGGGTAAAGGCGCTACTGTAGGTAGTGTTATTCCAACCAAACACGCCATTATTCCTGCTGCTGTAGGAGTTGACATTGGATGTGGGATGAATGCAATTCGCTTGAGTTTAAAGGCTTCGCATTTACCTGATAACTTAAGTCGTTTGCGTGATGCAATTGAACGTAAAGTCCCTGTTGGCTTTGCTTTGCATAAACAAGTCAAAGCGAAAGCTTCTAGCATTATTCCACTTGAAAAACGCTTAGAACCAATTATCAAAAAGCATCCTGGTCTTGTCCGAATGCTTCGACAATTTGATACAACATGGCAAAAGCAACTTGGGACTTTGGGTGGTGGTAATCACTTTATAGAGTTATGTATTGATGAGAATCAAGACGTATGGGTAATGCTACATTCAGGTAGCAGAGGGCTTGGTAATGTTATTGGTACTTACTTTATTGAGTTAGCCAAAAAAGAAGCTCAGCATCGCTTTGGCCATGTACCTGATAAAGACTTAAGTTATTTTGCTGAAGGCTCAAAAAGTTTTGATGATTATGTAGAAGCTGTAGAGTGGGCACAAGAATATGCTTTTGAAAACCGTAAAGAGATGATGCGATTAATTTTAGAAGCGATCCGCCCTCTTCTCCCTTCTTTTCAAATGACAAAAGAAGCGATTAATTGTCATCATAATTATGTAAGCCGTGAAACACATTTTGGCGAAAACTTATTGATTACCCGAAAAGGTGCAATTAGAGCGGGCTTAGATGAGCTAGGTATTATTCCTGGTTCAATGGGAGCACGATCTTATATTGTTAAAGGCAAAGCAAATCCTGAATCATTTTGTTCTTGTTCCCATGGAGCTGGTCGCAAGATGAGCAGAAGTAAAGCAAAAGTTCTTTTTAATCAGCAAGATCTTATTGAACAAACCCAAGGTATTGAGTGCCGTAAAGACAGCGGAGTAGTAGATGAAATCCCAAGTGCTTATAAAGATATTGATGAAGTTATAGCAAATCAGACTGACCTCATTGAAGTTATTCACACTCTTAAACAAGTTTTATGTATTAAAGGTTAAAGCATGAAAATTAAAGAAATGCCAAAGATCAAAGTTCGTAATCAAGTGGCTCTTTCCCCTTTACTTCACAAAGGTGGAATGCATGAAACGGAGAAACCTCGTGCACAGCATCGTAGAGATAGACAAGATACTAAACAGCAATTGAAAAAAGGTGTGTGGTAAATATTTTAAGTAATGATTGAAAAAATTAAGAATAAGGAGATTTACAAATGACTAATTATTTTAAAAATTGCAATAAAAAAAGCGACTCTAACGAGTCGCTTTTTTACTGTTCAAAAACTCAAATTATTGAGCTTGTTGACCAGGTTGAACAACTACAGTACGGCTACCAGTGATTGTCGCGAATACACGACGGTTCATAGCACGACCTTCTTTAGTTTTGTTGTCAGCAATCGGTTGATCCCAAGCGAAGCCTTGAGTAGACAAACGAGATGCATCAACGTTGTATTCGTTTACAAGAGCTGATTTAACAGAGTTAGCACGAGCTAAAGATAAACGTTCGTTCAACTTACGTGGACCAGTGTTATCTGTGTGACCTTCGATACGTGCAGTAGCGTTAGGGTATTCAGTTAACTTCTCAGCAACTTTAGCGATTTCTGGCTTGTATTGGTCTTTGATGTTTGATTTGTTAGTATCAAAGAACACACGAAGTTCCATGTTAAGATCTTCAGTTAACTCTTGTGGTTGTGGAGCAACTGGAGTTGGTTCAACTGGAGCAACTTCTACTACAGGAGCAGCAGGCTTCAAGTGACCACCAAGAACTACGTTTAAACCAGCAAGAGCTGTATAACGCCAGTATTTCTCATCAAAATCATAAGTACCACGAGCTTCTGTACGAAGTGATAATGCATCATTCAAACGATAGAAAGCACCTACACCGGCATTACCGATAGTATCTTTCTTGTCTTCATAGATACCATCAAACTCAGTTTTAGTTTGACCTGCACCTAATAATACATACGGCTTGAATTTGCTGTCGTAGTTCTTAGTGATTAAATCTGAGGTAGCGTAGAAGTTACCAGCAATAGTTTTTTGCTTATATTCAGAACCAGCTACGCCAGTACCTTCAAGATCACCTTTAACTTGGTTATATTCAGCTTCGAAACCTAACCAAGGAGTTAATTCAACACCTAGTGCAGCACCAACGAATAAATCATCTTGTAATTCAGCATGACTTGTTAATTTATCGTTGTTGTGGTCACTATCCTGCCAAGTATAACCTACTAGTAAAGGAGTAACAGTTACGCCCGCATTAGCAGCAGCTAATGGAGCAGCGACAAGCATAGCAAGTGCAATACGACTCAATTTCATGGATATCCTCCAGAGATAACAATTGTTGTTCAAGCTCAGCCTAAATTTATTGGCCCCTGAGATATTTTTACCCCAGTATTATTTTTAAGCTATTCACATTTGAATCATACAAACACTTGATAGACTTTCCAAGTGCTTGATAATTTTAATCAAGTAAATTATTGACAAAATTACTTACAATTTCCGTTGTAATTCGGTAATTTTTCACTCAACTAGCAAATATGAACAACTTCTTTCTTTCGCTTACGGTGATTTTACCAGTATTCTAGCATCCTGATAACCTTTATTTAATTTTGTGTTTCCTCACTATAAAAATCATTATAAATCATTGATAGAAAGCATAAAATCAAAATATTTCTTCATATATTAAGGAATTTTAATGTTTAAATCTCCCGGTTTCACGTTGGTGGAATTCATAATAACGCTCGCAATTTTTATGATTATGGTCACTATAGCGCTACCTTTATACCATCAATTTATGGCTTCTGTAGAATTAAAAAATTCGTCTCGACTACTCACAATTCATATACAAAAAGCCAAATACGACGCAATTCTACGACATAAAAATGTCGTACTTTGCCCAAGTGTTGATTTGTCTATTTGTAATAGTAACTGGGATACAAGCCTTATAAGTTTTGTAGACATAAATCAGAATCTACAAAGAGAAAATAATGAGGAAATATTATCCAATGTTGAACTTGACCATCACTATGGTTCTTTAAAATTTCAAAAGTTTGGAAAAAATCTAAATAGTATTGTATTTCAGGGCGACACAGGCCTCCCACGTGAATCTAACGGTACTTTTACTTATTGTTCTTATAATCAGCTTAAAAACTTTAAATTAGTCCTCAGCAAAATGGGACACACGCGTTTAGAAGACATTAAAAATTGTTAGAACTCTACAGTCTAATGCAGAAGATATCTCTCTTTAATTTTTGCAATATACTGCCTAGGTTTTAAACATTTCTTATTTTGAGATTAAGAACAATCGGAGATTACAACAATGACTGACATCGTAATTGTGAATGGTGCTCGTACTGCCATGGGTGGTTTTCAAGGATCACTATCAGGACTTACAGCGCCTGAATTAGGTGCTGTAACGATTAAAGAAGCTATCGCACGAGCAGGTTTACAGCCTACTGATGTCGAAGAAGTTATTATGGGCTGTGTTCTTCCTGCTGGTTTAAAACAAGGCCCTGCTCGTCAAGCAATGCGTAAAGCTGGTTTACCGGACTCTACAGGTGCCGTAACGATTAACAAGCTGTGTGGCTCTGGCATGAAAGCTGTTATGCAAGCCGCTGATATGATTAAAGCAGGTAGTGCTGAAGTTGTTGTTGCTGGCGGTATGGAGTCTATGACAAATGCACCTTATGTTTTACCAAAAGCACGAGCTGGCTACCGTATGGGCCATGGTGAAATTAAAGATCATATGTTCTTTGACGGGCTTGAAGATGCTGAAACGGGGCGTTTAATGGGTTCGTTTGCTCAAGATATGGCCAATACTCGTGGCTATACACGTGAACAAATGGATGACTTTGCGATTCGCTCTTTGAAACGTGCTCAAACAGCAATTACTGAAGGCTATTTTAAAGATGAAATCGTTCCAGTTACCGTACCTAGTCGTAAAGGTGACGTCGTTGTTGATCAGGATGAACAACCTTTAAATGCTAAAATTGATAAAATTCCTTCACTCAAACCAGCTTTTGCAAAAGACGGTACAATTACCGCGGCGAATGCAAGTTCTATTTCGGATGGTGCGTCTGCATTAGTATTAACTTCATGTGAAGTTGCAGCACAGCGCGGTTTACAACCACTTGCGAAAATTATCGCGACAGCGTCAAACTCTCAGCATCCTTCAGAATTTACGATCGCTCCAGTTGGTGCTATTGAAAAAGTTCTTAAAAAAGCGGGATGGAATGCTCAAGACGTCGATCTTTGGGAAATTAACGAAGCTTTTGCTATGGTTACAATGTGTCCAATTGATGATTTCAAACTTGATGCTGAGAAAGTGAATATCAATGGTGGTGCTTGCGCCCTAGGTCATCCAGTAGGTTCTACGGGTTCTCGTATTATTCTTACTCTTATTCACGCACTCAAACGTACTGGCGGTAAAAAAGGTATTGCTGCACTCTGTATCGGTGGTGGTGAGGCAACAGCGGTTGCAATTGAACTCATTTAATCCAGATTCATTATTTTTAAATCCCACTTCGGTGGGATTTTTTATGAAAAAACTACAAAAAATGACCCACAAAATCACTTTTAAGTTTTAACTTATTCCTTTAAACGAAAACAATAATGGACAATAACAATGCAACTCAATCACTATCTCAATTTCCAAGGTCAGGCAGAGCAAGCTTTTAATTTTTATAAGTCAGTATTTGGCGGTGAATTCGGTATGTTAAGCCGATATGGTGATATGCCACCTACCGAGGGCGTGACTCTATCTGAAGCTGACAAAAATCTAGTTCTGCATGTGTCTCTACCAATTAATGAATACACTGTGCTTATGGCCTCAGATACAAATGATCAGTTCTGTGCCCCTAACAGCGTTTTTACCCAAGGAAATAATCACTACATTTCGATCAATCTCGAAAAAGATGAGCAAGAAAAAGCAAAACAACTTTTTGATGCTTTATCTATTAATGGTCAAATTGAAATGCCTTTAGAAAAAACGTTCTGGGGTGCATTGTACGGTGCTTTTACCGATCAGTTCGGTATAAAGTGGATGATTAACTGTCAGCTTGACACCTAATATTTTCAATATTTAGCCCTTATAGAGATACTTACTATTTCTATAAGGGCTTTAAACATCGATATTGGAATATTGCGCAATAATCATTAGACCTACAGTAATAAAACCAATTCCCACCCATCCTGCCATATCAATATTCTGACCAAGAAAAATCTTTGCCAAAAAAGCTGTTGCTAATACACCTATCCCAGACCAAAGCACATATAAGATTCCAGCTTGCATATATTTCAAAGCAATAGCAGCGCATGCAAAAGAAATAATATACAAAACCAGAGCAATGCCCTGCGCTGTTTTATTGACTAAGCCATTCCCCTTAGCAGAATAAAATGTTGAGAGTACATCTGTCGCAATAGCAAAAAGTAGCCACCAAGCACCAGGATTTATTTTTGAAATTAAACCAAACATTTTTGTTCTTCAGTTGAGTCATTTAAAAATTATTCATAAAAAAAGCTGAACCTGAGTTCAGCCTTTATATTTAAAAACTATTTAAGCACCAGTTTGATAACTTGCTTGCGGTACGGCTGTTGAAGCTTGATATGGGTTGGTAAAGTCTTGCAAACCAGCTGCCGCTTCTTGCACATCTTTACCTTCTTTAATCACAAAACTATCAAAACCTGAACGTTTTAAGTAGTTTAAGACATCCTTAAACACATCACCAGTTGCACGCAATTCACCTTGGAAACCTTGGCGACGCAATAGTGCAGCGAATGAATAACCACGACCATCACCAAAGCCTGCAAACTCAATGAAGATTGCATCAAGTTCACTTAATGGAAATGTGTGCTCTTCAGGTGAATCATTTACAGTTACATACAAAGCTTTTTTGCCTTGAACGTTAGCTAATTGATCCAATTGAGCTGTTGTGACCACAACATCACCTTGGGGAATAACACCATCTTCAGCAATGATTTGATAAGTATTATCTGCAATCGTGCCATCTTTATAAAGCACTGGTAGAGCTGTATTAAGCATATGCACGCTCCTTAAATGGTTGAATTCCTACACGGCGATATGTATCAACAAAACGCTCACCTTCAGTACGCAAATCAAGATAAGTATTTAATACTTCTTCAATGACATCAGGCACAGCATCTGCTGCAAATGATGGCCCTAAGATGTCACCGATTGATGCATCATGATCAGAATTACCACCTAATGTAATTTGGTAGAATTCAGCGCCTTTCTTATCTACACCTAAAATACCGATGTTACCTACGTGGTGATGACCACAAGCATTCATACAACCAGAAATATTTAGATCTAAATGACCAAGATCATAAACTTTGTCTAAGTCATCAAAACGACGTGTAATCGCTTCAGCAATTGGAATTGATTTTGCATTTGCAAGCGAACAGAAATCACCGCCCGGGCAACTAATGATATCGGTAATAAAACCAATATGTGCACGCGCCATATTTTGTTGTTCAAGCGCTTGCCATACATCAAACAAATCCTTTTGGGGTACATCTGCCAAAGCAATGTTTTGTTCATGAGTCGTGCGAAGTTCACCGAATGTATATTTATCAGCAAGGTCTGCAATAAAATTCATTTCTTCGGTGGTCATATCACCTGGTGCAATACCTGCACGTTTTAAAGAAATCGTAACAATACGATAGCCCTTCACTTTATGCGCATGTGTGTTGATATTAAACCACTGTTTGAATTTTGGATGCTCAGCAAATAAACCTGTGAAGTCTTCATCTGCTAAATCTTGATAGTCAAATGGTGTGAATTCTTCATCCAGTTTTTTCAAGATTTCTGGCTGAATCTTCAATGCTTCACGTATATGTTCGAATTCAGCTTCAACTTTTTGTGCAAACACTTCAGGAGTTAATGCCTTAACTAGAATTTTGATACGCGCTTTATATTTGTTATCACGACGACCATGCAAGTTATAAACACGTAAAACCGCTTCTAAGTAAGCAATTAAATCTTCACGTGGTAAAAACTCGCGGATAACGCTACCAATGATTGGGGTACGGCCTAAACCACCACCAGCCATAATTTTGTAGCCAATTTCACCCGCTTCATTACGCACGATATAAACACCAATATCGTGGAATGCAGTTGCCGCACGATCTTTTTCTTCAAGTGCAGAAACAGCAATTTTGAACTTACGTGGCAAGAATGCAAATTCTGGGTGGAATGTACTCCACTGACGAATCAACTCACATGTTGGACGTGGGTCTGCAATTTCACCAGCAACCACACCTGCATATTGGTCAGTTGTCGTGTTACGAATACAGTTACCACTGGTTTGAATGGCATGCATTTGTACAGTTGCAAGTTCAGCCAAAATGTCTGGCACATCTTCAAGTGCAGGCCAGTTTAATTGAATGTTTTGACGCGTAGATACATGTGCATAACCACGGTCATAAGCAGTTGAAACTTCGGCAACTTTACGTAATTGTTTAGAATTCATTAAGCCATACGGCACAGCTATACGCAGCATAGGCGCATAACGTTGCACATATAAACCATTTTGCAAACGTAATGGACGATATTCATCTTCAGAAAGTTTGCCAGCTAAATAGCGTTCTGTTTGATCACGGAACTGAGCAACTCGTTCATTAACCAGCTGCTGGTCGAAATCGGTATATAAATACATGGCGTATGGCTAGTAGATTCATTATTAAGGCGGATAGCATAGCGAGCTTTTATTCATCAATAAAATGCTTTTTTTGCATATTTAATAGCGGTTTTATTGATAAGCTTTAATATAAATCGACATAAAAAAGCCCGGATAAATCCAGGCCCTTTCTATAAAAGCTTTTTATTTGTTATCTGGTAAAGCATAAGCCACTAAATAGTCGCCCATTTTCGTACCAAATGAACCATGACCACCAGCCATGATTACAACATATTGCTTACCATTGATTTCATAAGTCATTGGTGTTGCTTGTCCACCTGCTGGTAAACGCGCTTCCCAAAGTTTCTTACCATTCGTGACGTTAAACGCACGTAAGTAGTTATCTTGAGTTGCACCAACAAACATAACATTACCGGCAGTAGAAATTGAACCACCTAAACCAGGCACACCAATTTTCACAGCTGGTAACTGGAACAAGTTCGGCAAGCTGTCACGAATTGTACCAATACGTTTTTTCCATACCACTTCATGAGTTTTCAAATCAACGCCAGCTACATAGCCCCAAGCCGGTTGTTTACAAGGTAAACCAAGCGGAGATAAGAATGCGCTAATTTCAACACCATACGGTACGCCGTACATCGGTTGTACGCCCTGCTCAGTTCCTGCACCTTTTGCAGTTTGTGCACGGTTTGGATCAGCAGGAATTAAACGACTTACGAATGGCAGACCAATCGGGTTCATTACAGCAACCTGACGATCAGGATTAACTGACATACCGCCCCATTCAAACACACCCAAGTTACCAGGGAAAACTAAAGTACCGTTTTCAGATGGTGGCGTATAAATACCATCGTAATTTAGACGTTTGAAAGATACACGACACATGAGCTGATCAAGCATAGTGGCACCCCACATGTCTTTATCAGTCAATTTATCTTGTGGTGCCAAGTTCAAGTCAGAGAATGGCTGAGTTTTTGAATAGAACTCACCTTTAGTTTGTGGTCCACGTTTAACTGTTTGTGGAACTGGTTTCTCAGTTACAGGAACAATCGGTTGACCATTACGGCGATCAAGCACAAAGGCATTACCTGTTTTCGTCAATACATAGATTGCAGGAACAGTTTGGCCAGCTTTGTTTTTGATATCGGCTAAAGATGGTTGTGATGGTACGTCCATATCCCATAAATCATGATGGGTTGTCTGGAAGTTCCACACTAATTTACCAGTAGAAGCATTAATCGCTAACATTGAGTTTGCATAACGCTCTTTCAGCTCGGTACGGTCACCACCCCAGATGTCTGGTGTACCTACACCTGTTGGTACATAAACGATATCAAGTTTTGCATCGTATGCTAAAGGTGCCCACGCGTTTGGTGAGTTATGAACAAAAGTAGTACCTTCGCCCGGCATCGCATTTGGATCTGCTGCGCCAGTATCAAATACCCAAAGAAGTTTACCAGTGTTAACGTCATATCCACGAATCACACCAGATGGCTCTTTATTTGAGTAGTTATCTGTTACAGAACCTGCAATCACGACAGTTGAACCAGTCACGATACCAGGAGATGTCGGGTTGTAACCGCCTGGATACGCATATGGCATGAACTCTTGCAAGTTCACTTCACCATTTTGACCAAAGTCAGTACATGCTTTACCAGTGTCAGCATTTACAGCCACTAAACGACCATCGTTGACTGGTACAAATACCTTACGTGGACATTGTGTAGAGCTAGATTTCTTGCTTTGAAGACTCGTTGCAAATTCAGTTGTATTGTTTGCATCGTAGTACATCACACCACGACAAGTTAAATGCTGGAACGATTTATCCGTTTTAAGTTTCGGATCAAAACGCCATTTTTCTTTACCTGTAGCAGGATCAATCGCAATTAACTGCTGGTGAGCTGTACAGATAAACATGTTATTACCGATTTTAATCGGTGTAACCTGATTAGTCGTTTCGCCAGAGTCGTTATCTGTCTTAAGATCGCCAGTACGTAAAGTCCAAGCAACTTTCAAGTCTTTTACGTTTTGATCATTGATCTGTTTCAATGGAGAATAACGCACACCTGCTTGAGTACGACCATAAGCTGGCCAATCACTTTCAGCAACACCAGGCACGGCTTGAGCTGTTTCTGGTTGAGGTGTTTTGATTTCACCATTAATTTCTTGCGGATCATTGAAGATAGAATAAACCATCAACACGATTGCAATTGCTAAAGTTGAAGATAAGGCAACCTTACTTGATCCAAGGTTGTTGATTCCACGAGTTACAGCCGGAACCAATAACCATAAACCAAGAATACCTAAAATATCTAAACGTGGTGCAAGCGCCCAAAAGTCTGTTCCAACTTCCCAGACACTCCAGATAATAGTTCCTAGCATTAATGCAGCATAAACCCACAAAGCAGTAGAAGCACGCTTGTAAAGTTGCCATGCAACAATGAGGAGTAATACTCCAGCTATAATGTAGTAAATTGAACCGCCTAGTGTAGCGAGCCAAATACCTCCAATTAACAGGAATAACGCCAGTAACCCAATAATAATTACGGTAAAAGTCGTTAAACCTGATCTTGAAGTAGGTTGATTCATAAACCACCTCTTATCAATCATCATTTTTATAGGAAAGATGTGCCAAGAATCTTATAGAAAAATGGCATCACCAATACATCTAAAACAAATTCAGGCATCAAGAAAAAACGGAAGGTCAGGATAATTCAATTAATGAGTTAGCCCTCGACAATCCGTTTTTCGGAGTAATTACGCTTAGAATGCAGTTGAGAATTTAATACCGCCAACCCAAGTGTTATCACCATTTTTTAATGCGCCAACATGACGAACATATTGCACATTTGGACGAATAGTTAACCAGTTAGTGGCATGAATACCGTAGTAAAGCTCGGTATTGTATTCGGTGTCATATTCTTTAGTTTGAACATCGTTCCAATCATCATTGATATGGATACGAGCAACACCGAGTGCCAATTCATCTTGAGGACGTTGATTGAGCAAACCTTTATAGACCAAGCCTACATTTTGCATGTTATCAATTTTGTTGGTATCAGAGTCGTGGAAAGTCAGGTTCACAAAACCTGTTAAACCGCGATCTGTTTGATCAGCAGGCTGGAATAATTTTTGTTTTGCAGTTATCCAAACACCTTGTTTATGAGAGTTTTTGGTTTCATCTGCAATTTCTTTGGCATCAGCGGTGCTGTAGTAATAACCTAAACGGTATTCACCCGCCATACTTTGAGCACCTAATTTAGGTGACCAAACCACTTCGGCAGGAATAATTGCACCGTGAGAACCATCAGTACTTAAGTTAAAACCTTTGCCTCGCTCCAGATTTTCTGGATTATATTCATATACACCAACTTGAGTATATAAGTCAGGTTGCAAGTTATATTTAACACGCATTGCCCATTGGCTAACCGGCCAGTTATACCACTGATCACCCACCCAGTTACCGACTTGCGAACCACAAAGCGCTAAATTCTGGAAATCACAGTCAAAACTGTTAAAGTCTTCACCTTCACCAAAACGACCGACTTTAACGTCTAATTTTTGATCCATGAATTTTTTCTTAATCCATAAATCGGTTAAACGCCAAGTTTGCTCACGCCCCCACACTTCTTGTACCGAGCTTAAGTGCCCTGCTAAAGCTGGTGAATGTTCAGAAAGGGACTGTCCATCACGATATGTTAATGTGATTTGAGCTTCAGTATCTTGCCAACCTAAAATTTTATTTAGGTCAAAATGAGTTCCTAATGCCAGTTGCCCCGTATAAGCACTACCATGCGTAGATGTATTTTTTGAATCTAAAATACCGGCATATTCGCCGGTATATCCAAAAGAAAAATCATAACCTTGTGCTTGTAACGCGGTGCGTTGACCGTTCCAATCACCCAACATCCAAGGACTATTTGGGTCGAATGCAGCAGCAGCTTGTGCATGCTGTATAAAAAGAGTAATTGATAAAACGGATAAACAGGAAGCCATCAAGGATTTATGTGTTTTCATGTTTACATACCTTTTATGTCTTTGTTTATTAAGGGTACGCTAATTTTATGTAAAGAAATTATTCAAAATGTTAATCAATTGATTAATCTAATAATAATCTTAATACACATTGTATGAAAAATGGCCTCAGCTGTTTACCACTGCCCTTCACCAAGTTTTTGACCAATAAAGGAATATCTCATTTCCGATCTTGAAAACTTAATTGGACAAGCCAATTGTGGTTCTGTAACCGTCGCATTATTTTGCAAAGGTACATCCACAATCCATCCACGTTCTTGTGCTAAAGGCGAGTTTAAGGACTCTGTTAAGCTTAAAACAGGTTCTACACACACATCAAGATTTGCAAAAATTTCATGCCATTCTTTAAATGATTTCGTTTTGATTTTCTCTTGAATGGCTTGTTTAACTTCCTGTCTGTCTTCTACATCTAAGGAAGCACCTTTTTGTAATAATAAAGGCAAATCAAGCGCCACTGATAAACCAGACATAAATTGTGGCTCAAGACTACCTATTGAAAAATAACGGCCATCTTGAGTCATATAATAGTCATAGAAAATGCCACCATTGAGCATGCCATGCTCAGGTGCCTGTTCAACCTGTGCAGCAAGTGTGGCGGATGCCGCCATACTATTTAGGCTAGCAACACAATCGGTCATAGAAATATCAATATATTGTCCCATTCCACTACGTCCGCGTTCGACGACCGCAGCTAAAATCGCAATGACAGCATGAAGTGAACCACCTGCAATGTCTGCAACCTGAATACCGAGCGGTGGCGGACCACTGTCTTGTCGGCCGCTATATCCAGCAATACCAGCTAAAGCTAAATAGTTAATGTCATGCCCAGCCCTGTCTTTATAGCTTCCTGTTTGTCCATATCCTGTAATTGAACAATAAATGAGACGCGGGTTAATTTCGGCAAGTGTCGCGTAGTCTAGTCCGAGACGGCGCATGACATCAGGTCGGAACTGCTCTATGACAATATCAAACTCAGAAATTTTGGCTTTAATTAGATCAATACTCGCCTTATCCTTTAAATCCAGAACAATCGACTGTTTATTTCGGTTTAGATAACTATGTGCTGTTGCTTGACCATTTGCGTATGGCGGCATGATTCGGATTAAATCAGGACGTGATGGAGATTCGATATGGATGACTTCTGCCCCCATATCGGCTAAATACATTGTGGCAAAAGGTCCTGGTAAGAGCGTCGAGAAATCGAGAACTTTAAGTCCATTTAATGCTGTCGTCATCGTATTTTTAACCACTATTATTCGAATTTTCTTTTATATTAGTTAAGCAAATATTCTAAAACAATGTCATGTTCAGCCATTTACCTTGATCATTTCGGCAATTTAACATGTAAAAAGTGCTTTTACTCTGTTGTAAATCGCCAATTTATTTTTTTAGACGGTCATTTAGGTCAATTTAAAGTGAACATCAAAGAGACTGAAGGATTCAATATGAGTCGCGATACGATTAGCATCCACTTCGTGAATGCGGCTTTGACAGGCGTAAAACGCCTTGGCATGGATGTTGAAATGCTCCTTTCACATGTGGGTATTGAAGCGGAATTATTACGTCAACCTAAAGCTCGAATCTCACCAGAACAATACACTCGATTTATAAAAATGTTGTGGATGGTCACACAGGATGAACACGTTGGATTTGACGTACAACCGCGTCGTCTGGGCACTTTTGCCATTATGTGTCAGTTGATTATTCACGCAAAAACATTGGGCCAAGCCCTTGAACTGTCATCTCAATTCTACAAACTATTTGGCGATGAATGGTCTGTAACTCTAGAGCGTGACAAACATGAAGCACGTCTAGTTCCTCTCATTCCGAAAACTTTAGATCCAGACCATTTCATTACTGAAAGTATGCTCATGATTTGGCACGGTCTAGCATCATGGTTGATTGAACGTCGTTTGCCATTAGAGCGCGTTCATTTTAGCTATCCACGTCCTGCACATGCAGATGAATATGATGCATTATTTTTTGCACCAGTCATGCAGTTTGATGCACCACGTACTGAAATTACCTTTGCAGCTGATTATCTTGATTTACCAATCCGCCAAGATGAAAAAACGCTAGAAGAATTCTTAAAAGCAGCTCCTGCTCAGCTTTTAGTGAAATTCAAAAACACCAACTCGCTAACTTCTCGTATTCGTGAAGTACTCAAAAGCCAAATTGGTGAAGAAATGCCAACGCTTAATGACGTTGCATCAATGTTATATTTATCTCCTCAAACCTTACGCCGCCGCTTGGCTGCCGAAGGTAAAAGCTATCAAGGCGTAAAAGATGCTTTACGCCGAGATGCTGCAATTCACTTGTTACTCAACCCTGAGTTAACGCTTGAAGATGTTGCTCAACAAGTTGGGTTTAGTGAAACCAGTACATTCCACCGTGCATTTAAAAAGTGGACGGGTGTAACCCCTGGCTTATATCGCCAGCTACATGGTTATCACTAATTCTCAAATCTATTTAAGTTTCACATTTAGCCCAAGTTCAACTTGGGCTTTTTTGTATTTCTATTGGCAAAAATCATCACCTGACTGGTGCGCTTATCGTCATTGCGTTGCCTTTTAAAACCAGTACACTCAAAACACAACAAAGTTTAAGTAATAAAAAAGGAACTGTTATGAGCGAGGCTTATATTATTGATGCCATTCGCACCCCACGCGGAAAAGGAAAAAAAGATGGCTCTCTTTACGAAGTAAAACCAATTACATTACTGACCACCTTATTAAATGAATTACAACATCGCCATCAACTCGATACCTCTAAAGTCGATGACATTGTTTTGGGGTGTGTAACACCAATTGGCGATCAAGGTGGTGATATTGCCAAAACTGCAGCGATTGCAGCAGGTTGGAATGATGATGTTGCTGGGGTGCAAATCAATCGCTTTTGTGCATCAGGTTTAGAAGCAGTCAACATGGCAGCCATGAAAGTCCGCTCTGGTTGGGAAGATTTAGTAGTTGCTGGTGGCGTTGAATCAATGTCACGCATTCCAATGGGTTCCGATGGCGGACCATGGGCTCTAGATCCAGAAACAAATCTTAAGTCATCATTTGTTCCACAAGGTATCGGCGCTGACCTCATTGCAACCCTAGATGGCTATAGCCGTGAAGATGTTGATAATTTTGCTGTAAAGTCACAACAAAAAGCGGCAGCAGCTCAATCAAATGGTTATTTCAATCACTCAGTCGTACCAGTAAAAGATCACTCAGGTGTGGTGATTTTAGAGAAAGATGAATTTATTAAAGGCAATACCACACTCGAAGGCCTAGCAAAGCTCAACCCAAGTTTTGAAATGATGGGCCAAATGGGCTTTGATGCAGTCGCTTTACAAAAATATCCAGAAGCACAAAAAATCAATCATGTTCACCATGCAGGTAACTCATCAGGCATTGTCGATGGAGCAGCTGTAGTTTTATTAGCTTCTGAAAAAGCGGTAAAAGAACAAAACTTAAAACCACGCGCTAAAGTTTTGGCGACTGCATTAGTTGGTACCGACCCAACCATTATGCTGACTGGCCCTGCGCCTGCTGCACGTAAAGCTTTAGAAAAAGCTGGCCTCACGATTGATGATATTGACCTATTTGAAGTCAACGAGGCATTTGCAGCAGTTGTTATGCGTTTTATTAATGAGCTCAATGTCCCTACTGAAAAAGTCAACGTAAATGGTGGTGCGATTGCTTTAGGTCATCCATTAGGTGCAACAGGTGCCATGATTTTAGGTACTTTACTTGATGAGCTTGAACGACAAGATAAAAAGCGCGGTTTAGCGACCCTCTGTGTTGGCGGTGGGATGGGTATCGCCACCATTATTGAACGCGTATAAAAATTAGGGATATAGAAGATGAGTGCAATTCAATACGAAAAAAATGCCGACAATATTGTCATTTTAACGCTTGATTCAACTGGTCAATCTGCGAACACCATGAATGCTGAGTTTCGTGACTCGCTTGATGAAGCGACTCAGAAACTTAAAGCAGAAACAGAACTTTCAGGGGTTATTTTCCGCTCGGCTAAAAAAACTTTCTTTGCAGGCGGTGATTTAGATGAGCTGATTCAAGTTCAGCCTGAACACGCAACTGACTTTTTCAATATGGTTGAAAAGCTAAAAGGTCATTTACGTACAATTGAAACACTAGGGATTCCAGTGGTTGCAGCATTAAATGGCACGGCACTTGGCGGTGGTTGGGAAATCGCATTAAGTTGCCATCACCGTATTGCAATTATTGACCCGAAAAGCAAATTTGGTCTACCAGAAGTTACTTTAGGTTTACTACCAGGTGGCGGCGGTATTGTACATATGGTACGTCTGCTTGGACTTCAAAATGCGTTCCCATTTTTAATGGAAGGCAAACAGTTCGGTGTCGATAAAGCAAAATCTTTAGGCTTAATTCATGACACTGCCGAAAATGAACAAGAACTTTTAGATAAAGCAATTGCTTGGATCAAGGCCAATCCAAAATCTCAGCAGCCCTTTGATGTGAAGGGTTATAAAATTCCGGGTGGCGATCCAAAAACTCCAGCAGTTGCACAAGTTCTTGCAATTGCACCAGCCATGTTAAAAGACAAAACCAAAGGTTGTTACCCTGCCCCTGAAGCAATTATGGCTGCCGCAGTTGAAGGTGCTCAAGTTGATGTCGATACTGCACTGCGTATTGAGTCTCGCTACTTTACTCAGCTTACAACAGGTCAAATTTCTAAAAATATGATCGGCACTTTCTGGCATGGTCTAAATGCAATTAAGTCTGGTGCTAGTCGTCCTGCCGACGTTCCAAAATGGCAAGCGACTAAAGTTGGTGTGTTGGGTGCAGGCATGATGGGTGCAGGCATTGCTTATTCAACAGCCATTAAAGGCATTCCAGTTGTACTTAAAGATGTATCTGTTGAAAATGCTGAGAAAGGTAAAGCTTACGCACAAAAGCTCTTAGATAAACGTGTTTCACAAGGCCGCATGACCGCAGAAAAACGTGATCAGATTTTATCTCTCATCACGGCGACAGCTTCCGCTCAAGATCTTCAAGGTTGTGATTTAATTATTGAAGCGGTATTTGAAAATCAAGAACTCAAAGCTAAAGTCACTCAAGAAGCCGAGCAATATCTAGCGCCTAACGGTGTGATGGCATCAAACACCTCAACCCTGCCAATTACAGGTTTAGCTCAGGCAAGTAAGGATGATAAAGCTTTTATCGGTCTGCATTTCTTTAGCCCTGTCGACAAAATGCAGTTGGTTGAGATTATTAAAGGTAAAAACACCTCCGCAGAGACACTTGCCAAAGCTTACGACTTTGTACAACAAATTGGAAAAACACCGATTGTTGTCAATGATAGCCGTGGTTTCTTTACCAGTCGTGTGTTTGGTACTTTCATTCAAGAAGGTATGCGCTTGCTTGCCGAAGGTGTTCACCCAGCGCGTATTGAAATGGCAGCACTGAAAGCTGGTATGCCAGTTGGCCCCCTCGCTATTCAAGATGAAGTATCTTTAACATTAACTGAACATGTTGCTAGTGAAGCACGCAAAGCTCTACAAGCCGAAGGAAAAGATTTATCTAAAACTTCTGTAGATGAAGTGGTTCACACCATGATTCATGAGTTAAACCGTAAAGGTAAAGCTGCTGGAGCTGGTTTTTATGAATATCCTGAAAATGGTAAAAAGCATCTATGGGAAGGCTTAAACCGCTGGAAAAAAGATCATGATATTTCTGAACAAGATATGATTGATCGCATTCTGTTTGTACAGGCCTTAGATACTTTACGTTGTTATGAAGAAGGCGTACTGGAATCTGTAATTGATGCCAATGTCGGTTCTATTTTTGGAATTGGTTATGCGCCTTGGACTGGAGGAGCAATTCAATTCCTAAATCAATACGGCACTGATAAAGCACAAAAACGAGCTGAAGAATTAGCTGCAAAATATGGTGAACGTTTTACACCGCCAGCTTTACTAAGAACCAAAGCTGAGCAGAAACAAAATATTCAGTAATTTAGTCCTATTGGATATTTAAAAAACTGCATAAACCTTACCCATATAAATATATTTTATTTATATGGGTTTTTCTTTATGACCTTTAAGATTTCAGCCCCCTGCCTAAATATGCTATAAATAGACTTCATTTTTGTGCTTCTATAGCACATTCGAGAAATTCTTATGTCCGATAAAAATTCTTCCGAGTCAGCAATTTTAGGCTGGAAATTTGTTCTGATCGTTGGTGTTTTAAGTGCGATTTTCCTTGGCTTTTTCTATTTAGCAATGAGTAATGAACCTGACTATATGCCAGGTGCACAGCGCAAAGCTCAACAAGAGCAAATGCAGCAAAAGGCTGAACACTCTACAGAGCAACATGCTCAACATAGGGACAACATGCCTGAAATGGATATGCAAGAACATAAGCAATCAACTCAGTAATCAGATATTTTTCAAATGACAGATTTTTCCCGCAACGCACTGGTTGTAGAAGGTGGAGGCATGCGTGGTGCCTTTACCAGTGGTGTACTTGACTCATTTTTACAACAGCAGTTTAATCCTTTTGACTTATACGTTGGTGTATCGTCTGGTTCAACCAATGTCGCCAACTACTTAGCAGGCCAGCAAGGCCGCACTCTAACGTTTTATATTGATCACTCACTTCGTCCTGAATTCATCGATTACAAACGCTTTTTTAAAGGCGGTGATTTACTTGATTTAAAATGGATGTGGGAAATTGGTGAAAAAGAACATCCACTTGATCAACAGAGTCTTTTTGCCAAAAATCCTGATTTTTATATGGTGTTGACGCATGCTAAAACTGGCCATGCAGAATATCTTCGTGCGGGTAAAGATAATTTGCTAAATGCGCTTCGTGCTTCTAGCTCAATTCCAGTTTTAACGCGTCATCCCGTCGATATTATGGGTGAACCTTATTTTGATGGTGGCGTTGCAGATGCCCTACCTGTTCGCTGGACGGCTCAGCAAAGTGGCGTAAAAAAACTGTTAGTTTTACGTACTCGTCCGAAAAACTATTTCAAAGCAAGTAGTCGAGGTGATCAATTCCTCGCGAAATATGCTTTTAAACATCATTATGGTTTCGCTAGTAGCTTGCGTAGCCGCTGTGCTCGTTATAACGCTTCAGTCGATTTCGTTCGTGGAGAAAATCCAGATCGGCAAATTCTAGAAGTGTGTCCACCGCCTCTTAAAAATATGGCTGGCCGTTTAACTACCAATCCGAAAAAGCTTCGCTACAGTTATGAAGTTGGTTTAGAGACTGGCTTACAAGCCATCGAAAACTGGAATGCAATGAAATAAATCTAAATTGAGATTTCTAAAAAGAAGTCTCAATTTAACTCTAAAACCATATCAATATGTGGAATGCCACAGTCTTCGTAAACCTCCCCCTGCACTTTAAAACCTAAAGCTTCGTAAAAAGCTGTCACATAGGTTTGTGCTGAAAGCTTTAAGTAAGGCAGTTTATGACGACGTGCATAGTCAATAATATGCTGCATTAAAATTTTACCTATACCTTGCTTTCGATAAGAAATTAAAACAGCAACACGCCCTACGCTATGCTGTGGCAACAAACGTGCTGTAGCGATAGGTTGCTCTTTATCATAGACAATAAAATGTAGAACTGTGGCATCCAAGTCGTCCCATTCATCTTCAGGTGCAATTCCCTGTTCTTGGATAAAGACTTGTTCACGGATGTATTTGGCATCTTGCTCAAGCTGTTCCCAACCACCCTCTACAATTTTATACATCCATTCACCTTCCTAGCACTTACAGCCGATATTTTCGATCGGCAACTGATCTTGCAATAACAATTCCAACGTTTGTTTTTTAATTCCGTACATTTCTTTCAATGCTTGGATTTGAGCCATAATCTTGGCGTCAGGTTGTGAAACATTTTTGCGTTTTGTCGCCAAAATCATTTTATTTTTGCTGGTATGTTCAAGCGATACAAACTCAAAAACTTTGGTTTCATAACCATAAGCTTTTAAAAGTAACGCACGTAAAGTATCAGTCAGCATCTCGGCTTGTTGTCCAGCATGAATACCAAACTGTAGCATTGGTTGTAAAACTTCCGGACTATGTAATTGTGGACGTAACTCTTTGTGGCAACATGGTGCGCACATAATCATCGAAGCGTTTAAACGAATTCCAGTATGAATAGCAAAGTCAGTCGCAATATCACATGCGTGTAAGGCAATCATAACATCCAGCTTTTCCGGTTGATAACTACGAACATCACCTTCAAAAAAGTCTAAATGATTGAAATGAACTTTGTCTGCAACGTTCTGGCAAAACTCCACCAAATTACGGCGTAGCTCTACACCTGTAATTAATGGTGTTTTCTGTTGTTGTTGCAGATAATCATACAATGCAAAAGTTAAATAACCTTTACCTGATCCAAAATCGACAATGCGTAACTCTTGTTGAGACACATCAATCTGTTCATAGGCACTCGCAAAAATTTCGATAAATTTATTAATCTGTTTCCATTTACGAGCCATGCTTGGAATGACCTGAGCTTTTTCATCAGTAATACCCAGCTCTTTTAAAAATGCATTCCCCTGCTGTACATAGCGCTGCTTTTCACGGTCATGCGCCTGAACCGTTTGTGTCGCATTTACTGCCTGCTTTTTACCCATATTTAGTATGGCTTTTTTCTTATTTTTTTTAAGTTGAATTTCTTGAGTAGTTGAAAATAAGTTTGCTTGCTTACACTGTGTGATTAATTGCTCAATCTGTTGCAAACCTTCTTGAAATGAATAGTTTTTAGTCACATCTTGGGTAGTGTGATGGTAGAGAGCTGAAAGCTGTTTTTGGCCATGTAGCTCTACAACGCGGAAAGTGATTTTTTCCAGTTGCGCCAACTCTCCCTTATATTGGCTCAAGATCAAACGCTCAAAAGCTTGTTGGTCAAGCATTTGCTTGATTTCATGAAAGAATTGCTGTTCTTGCTCAAAGGAGAAAACCGACACGGATATACCTGAAAAATGAAGACTCATATAAAATAGAAGTTTAAAGGGTCTAGGATTAAAAATAAAATAACTTTACGACTGTTTTGTATTTCTATACATTTGTATTTTTAATCAAAAAAATTAAAGTTATGAGTAAATCTGTGTTGGAAACTTACGATCCAAAAGAAGAACTATTTAATGCCTATAGTCATGGTGCTGGCGTTGTTATGGCTGTTGTAGCTTCTATCTTTTTAATTATAAAGGGATCTTATCTTTCAACCGCTCAGTGGATAGGTTTATGGGTATACTCATTTAGTCTAATTTTAGTTTTTACCAGTTCTACGCTCTATCATTTTGCTCAAACACAAAACCTACGCTACTGGTATAAAAAACTCGATCACACTGCCATTTATTATTTAATTGCGGGAACATATACCCCATTCTTAAGCATTGCTATACCTACACAAAAAGCTCATATTTTACTTATTGCTCTCTGGAGCATTGCTGCAATTGGTACACTTTTCAAGTTAGTTTTTATTCATCGTTTTCAGAAAATTTCGCTACTTGCTTATGTTCTTATGGGTTGGCTTGCTGTTTTTGTTATGGATGATATGCGCACCTATCTGAGTAAAGACGCGTTGATTTTGTTAATTATTGGCGGATTAGCTTATACGGTTGGAGCATTGTTTTACGCGTTAAAAAAGGTAAGATATACCCATGCGATCTGGCATATTTTTGTGCTTTTAGGTGCAGGGGCACATTTTCTTGCAATCTATTGGTACGTAGTTTAGTCCATTTTTCACTCATATTCAGTGATCCTGAAAGAGTCATGGATGATGTTCTTTCACGCTATTCTTTGAGAAAAATACGTCTTTAAAGAGAGTAGCTATTAAAAATAAATTTTAACGGATATAAGGACTTATATGGAGTCAACTTCTGCGACTGCTGCTCCTGTAGTAGCCACTAATTCAAAAACACGAGTTTTGTTTGCAAGCTTAGTCGGTACAACTATTGAGTTCTTCGACTTTTATATCTATGCAACAGCCGCCGTGATTATCTTTCCTCATCTATTTTTCCCTGCTAGTAGTGGCAGTGCCGCAGTCTTACAATCTCTGGCAACCTTTGCAATTGCCTTTATTGCTCGTCCTATCGGTGCCGCATTATTTGGCCATCTAGGAGATCGTATCGGCCGTAAAGCAACTTTAGTTGCGGCTTTACTGACCATGGGTATTTCAACCGTATGTATTGGTTTACTTCCAACCTATGCCCAAATCGGGATTGTCGCACCATTACTATTAGCTGTTTGTCGTTTAGGACAAGGCTTAGGCCTAGGCGGTGAATGGAGCGGTGCAGTATTATTAGCGACTGAAAATGCCCCTGAAGGAAAAAGAGCATGGTACGGCATGTTTCCGCAGCTAGGTGCCCCAATTGGCTTTATTTTGGCAACAGGTTCATTCTTACTATTAAGCGCAGTTATTCCTGAGCAAGCATTCATGCAATGGGGTTGGCGTATTCCATTCATTGCCAGTGCTGTATTGGTTATTGTTGGTTTATATATCCGTTTAAAACTTCATGAAACTCCAGCTTTCCAGAAAGTCTTAGATAAGCAAAAAGAAGTTAATATTCCATTTAAAGAAGTTTTAACCAAACATACCGGTAAGCTTATTCTTGGTACAGTTGCAGCAATCTGTACCTTTGTTGTGTTCTATCTTACTACCGTATTTGCCTTAAACTGGGGAACCACTAAACTGGGTTATGCGCGTGGTGAATTCTTAGAACTTCAACTCTTTGCGACACTTTGCTTCGCCGCATTCATTCCTTTATCGGCTATTTTTGCAGAAAAATTTGGTCGTAAAACAACTTCTATTGGCGTTTGTATTGCTGCTGCGATTTTCGGCTTGTTTTTCTCTAGTATGTTAGAGTCTGGAAATATCTTAATCGTATTCCTTTTCTTATGTACTGGCTTGGCAATTATGGGCTTAACCTATGGTCCGATTGGTACAGTTCTTTCTGAACTTTTCCCAACCTCGGTTCGTTATACAGGTTCAGCATTAACTTTTAACTTGGCTGGTATTTTTGGTGCATCTTTTGCCCCATTGATTGCGACTAAACTTGCTGAAACATATGGTTTATATGCAGTTGGTTATTATCTTACTGCTGCATCACTTTTATCATTAGTTGCGTTCTTACTTATTCGTGAAACAAAAAATGATGATGTAAATAATCAGATTTAAAGTTTTAAAGACACCCCTATAAAAAAAGCCAGTTCAATTTGAACTGGCTTTTTTTATACGTAAATGAATTAATTCATTGATGCAGGATTTGCTGGAGCAACACTATTTGTTGCAGCTGACGTTGTCACATTGCTTGCTGCAACTGCCGCTGGTCCTGCTACAGCTGCTTCACCGATTAAAGCAACTTTTGCTTTTTCTTGACTTTTTGCAGAGAGAGCTGGGTTACTTGCCACAATACGATTAATATTTGCTGAGTTTGCGGGAGCAATCGCAGTAGTTTGTAAAATAATTGGGCGATTACCTGTGTTACCCAACGTATAGCGAATACCTGTACGTGGACTAATCACTGTAGTATTTTCTTGCTTCACTACAGCTTGAGCCGAAGTTGGGCCTTTTGCTGCAAGTACTTTGTCAACCGTTGTCGTTTGAGGGGCTGAAGCTGCTTCTGCTGCAAAAACAAAACTTGGTACAGCAAGAACAGTTAAAAATAAAGGTTGTAATACTTTTTTCATTGTCTTTCCAACATACACTCTGGATGAGAAGTAAATAGCATTTAATGCTTAAAACTGCAAACATTATTCACAGGCTTACTACAAACATAAAAAAAGCAGAACAATTGTTCTGCTTTTTTTGTGAAGGCAGATTAGATCTTACCGTGACATTGCTTATATTTTAGTCCTGAACCACATGGGCATGGTGCATTACGGCTTTCTGGAACAGGGAAAGCTTGCTGTTCAGCAGACTCGTTCATGGTTTCTTGAGAAAGTGTAACTTCACCAGTTAAACCATCTACATCATCATGTTCAAAAGAAAGCTTCATTGATTCAGCTTGCTGCTGCTGTTGAGCTTCCATTTCTGCAAGTTCTTCTGGTGTTGGGATATGTACACGAGACAAATCAGTCACAACATCAGTTTTAATAATACCCAACATGTTTACGAACAGGTTGAAAGCTTCTTTCTTATATTCCTGTTCAGGGTTCTTTTGCGCATAGCCACGTAAGTGAATACCTTGGCGCAAATAATCCATTGCAGCCAAGTGATCTTTCCAATGGCGATCAAGAGAGTTTAAAACGAAATGGCGCTCAAGCATTGCTGCTGATTCATCACCCATTTGAGCGCGGCGCTGACGATAACGTTCAATTACTTCATCACTAATACGCTCAACCAAACCTTCTTCATCTAAACGACGATCTTGGTCTAACCATTCTTGAATTGGCAGCTCAATACCTAAATCAATACGTAAAGCATTTTCTAAACCTTCCACATCCCACTGATCATGAATTGACTCTGGTGGAATAAAGTTAGCAATCATGCCTTGCATCACTTCACGATGCATTTCTTCAACGTAGTCTTTTAAGGTGTTTTCAGCTAATACTTCATCACGTTGAGAATAAATGATCTTACGCTGTTCATTATTCACGTCATCGTATTTCAATAAGTTCTTACGAATATCGAAGTTACGCGCTTCAACTTTACGTTGAGCATTCTCAATCGAACGGCTCACCATTTTATGTTCAATCGCTTCGTCTTCTTTTAAACCCATCGCGCGCATCATACCAACGACACGGTCGCCTGCGAAAATACGCATCAGATCATCTTCAAGAGATAAATAGAAACGAGAAACACCAGGGTCACCCTGACGACCGGCACGACCACGTAACTGGTTGTCAATACGACGTGATTCATGGCGTTCAGAACCAATGATATGCAAACCACCTGCTTGCAATACATCTTCGTGGTCTTGTTCCCATTGTGCTTTTAGACGTGCTTCATCTTCTGCAGTTGGGTTTTCAAGTTTGGCAAGCTTAGCTTTCCAGTTACCACCCAAGATAATATCCGTACCACGACCAGCCATGTTAGTTGCAATCGTTACTGCATTCGGGCTACCCGCTTGAGCAATAATGTCAGCTTCACGCTCATGTTGTTTTGCGTTCAAAACTTCATGATGAATACCAGCTTGCATTAACTTAGAAGATAAAATTTCGCTGGCTTCAATGGTTGCTGTACCAATCAGAATAGGAGCAACACCCTGCTGACGAATATTCATAATTTCTTGAATAATCGCGTTATATTTGCCGTTACGGTTTAAATAAATTAAATCGTTTTGGTCGTTACGAATCATTGGACGGTGAGTTGGAATAATCACAACATCAAGACCGTAAATTTCTTTCATTTCCGCAGCTTCGGTATCAGCAGTACCTGTCATACCTGAAAGCTTTTTATAGAGACGGAAATAGTTCTGGAATGTTGTTGTCGCTAAAGTTTGGTTTTCAGGCTGAATTTCTAAGCCTTCTTTTGCTTCAACAGCTTGATGCAAACCTTCTGACCAACGACGACCCGGCATCGTACGACCCGTATGTTCATCGACAATAACCACTTCACCATCATGAATAATATAGTGAACATCACGTTGGAATAGGAAATGCGCACGAATAGCAGCAGATACATGGTGAACAAGGTTTAGGTTTGTTGCTGAATATAAGCTTTCGCCTTCGGCCAACAAGCCCATTTGAATAAGTTCTTGTTCAACAGTTTCATAACCAACTTCGGTCATTTCAACTGAACGCTGCTTTTCATCAATCCAGAAGTGACCGCCATCTGATACTTTTTCTTCTTTTTGCGGATGCAATTTAGGTGGAATCGTATTGATTGCACTGTAGAGGTGTGAAGAGTCTTCACTTTGACCAGAAATAATTAATGGTGTACGTGCCTCATCAATTAAGATGGAGTCAACTTCATCAATAATGGCATAGTGCAAACCACGTTGTTTCTTTTCTGCTAAAGAAAACACCATGTTGTCACGTAAGTAGTCAAAACCGAATTCGTTATTGGTACCGTAAGTAATATCTGCAAGATAAGCTTCCGCTTTTTCTGATGGACCTTGCATTGAATAAATCGTACCAATTGATAGGCCCAAAAATTCAAATAATGGGCGATTCAACTCGGCATCACGCTGTGCCAAATAATCGTTCACAGTAATGACATGTACACCCTGACCACTCAAAGCGTTTAAATAACACGCCAGAGTACCCATAAGGGTTTTACCTTCACCAGTACGCATCTCGGCGATCTTACCTTCATGTAAGGTAATACCGCCAATTAACTGAACGTCATAATGACGCATACCCATTACACGTTTAGCAGCTTCACGACAAACTGCAAACGCTTCTGGAAGTAATTTATCTAAACTTTCGCCATTATTATAACGTTGTTTGAATTCTGGAGTTTTTGCAGATAAGTCTGCATCGCTTAAAGCTGATATCGTCGGCTCGAGCGCATTGATTTGCTCAACAATTTTGCGCATGCGTTTGAGTTCACGCTCATTTTTTGTACCGAAGATACCTCCGATCAGACTTGCCAACATGGATAAACTCTCTAAATCTTGCTTGGTCAAATGAATAAACTTTTTCTCAGTCGTTTATTATGGTGCCAGAAATTTGAAGTACAAGGGGTTTGCACAAAACCCCTAAAAAAAATCTGATAGTTAGACGAATGGTTTTTCATTCATCTAATCTCCCCTTAATGTGCCGAGCACCACAAACACACCATTAACGCTCATCGATTAAGCATAACTTCCGAGAAATCTAATTTAGCAAATTTACCTTAAAGTTACATTGATTAAGCACTTAAAATAATGAGTTTTAGTCATATATATTTACACTTATATAAAAAGTTCATAATAAAATACAAAAACAATAATTTTAATCATAAAGTAAATGCTGCATATTCATTCAATCGAATAACAAATTATGAGCAATTGAGGAAAGATCATGACACTACGATTAGGAGATACTGCTCCCGATTTTCAACAAGAATCGAGTGAAGGCACGATTAATTTTTATGATTTTTTAGGGGATAGTTGGGGAATCTTATTTTCACATCCAGCCGACTATACTCCCGTATGTACAACTGAGTTAGGTTATACAGCAAAATTAAAAGATGAATTTACGAAGCGTAATGTTAAAGCGATTGCTTTGTCAGTAGACGATGTAGAGTCTCATAAAGGCTGGATTAATGACATTAATGAAACACAAAATACAACGGTAAATTTTCCAATCATTGCAGATAAAGATCGTAAAGTATCTGAGCTCTATGGCTTCATTCACCCTAATGCCAGTGAAACTCTAACAGTGCGCTCATTAGTGATTATTGATCCTAACAAAAAAGTTCGCTTAATCATTACCTATCCTGCTTCGACGGGTCGAAATTTTAATGAAGTCTTACGTGTTGTGGATTCATTACAATTAACAGACAAGCATAAAGTGGCTACACCTGCGAACTGGCAGCAAGGTGAAGATGTCGTTATTGTGCCGTCACTTAAAGATGAAGAAGAAATTAAACAGCGTTTCCCTAAAGGTTATACGGCTGTTAAACCTTATTTACGCCTCACACCACAGCCTGAAAGCAATAAAACCGACTAAAGGTTTTATTGCTTGCAAGACAAACGCAGTGCGTAGGCAAACATTTGAAAAGTTAGATACAAGACAAGCGAAGTGCGTAGGCACACTTAGATTAAATATCACACCCGAGAAAGTCATCTAGAGTGATGGCTTTTTTATTTATGTATTGAATACTCATGGTTTTTATTGTTTAGATCAGTTATAACTCGAAACGATTCGGTAAAAAAATAAAAATCATGATCTATAAAATTCATCATTTAAAGTGTGGCAGCATGTGCCCAGTTTGCGCCCCATTATTTGGACAAAAAGGCTTCCGAGCTGAAGTCATCTGTCATTGTCTTTTAGTTGAAACTGATCGAGGCTTAGTGCTTATCGATACAGGCTTTGGCTTGCAAGATTACTTACATATGAAGCAACGCCTAGGCTCATTAGTTAAACGTTTAGGCAAAATTGAGCCTAACCTTGAGTTTAGTGCGATCCAACAAATTCAAAAGCTAGGATTTAATCTGAAGGATGTACAGCACATCTTTATCACTCATCTTGATTATGATCATGCTGGTGGAATTTCAGATTTTCCACATGCCACTGTGCATGTTTTAGCTGCAGAATATAACGCAGCCCAACTTCCAAATTTTAAGGGCAAACTTCGTTATAGAACCAATCAATATAAAGATCATCGCTACTGGAACTTTGTTGAATATCAAAAAGGTGAAGCATGGTTTAACCTCGAAAAAGTAAAAGGATTTCCACTGTTTCAAGATGAAATTTTAATGGTACCACTGTTGGGGCATTCAGCTGGACATTGCGGTATTGCAATAAAGCAACAAAATCAATGGTTATTATTTTGTGGAGATGCCTACTACTCACACCTAGAGTTAAACCCTAAAAATAAATTAAGATCACTCGGTCTGTTGGAAAAAACATTTGCAGAAGATAATGAAAAGCGTCTTTTTAATCTCAAGCGTTTACAGCATTTAGCTCAACATGAACCAACGATTGAAATAATTTGTGCTCACGACCCTCATGAGCTGAAACGGTATCAAACATGAAAAAATTATCGCTCCTTACACTTGTCATCTGTATAAGTTTACAAGGGTGTATGCAGCACGAAAGTATCGCCCATGAGCATCGACCACAAGATTGGGGAAGCTTAGTTTCTCAGACTCATAACTTTTATCAAATTAGTAATGATGTTTATCGCAGTGAACAGCCTGATGCTGCAATGATTTCTGAATTAAAGAATCATCAAATTAGAACGATCATTAATTTAAGAGCCAAAGACGCAGATACTTTAGTTTTTAAAAATGAAAATTTTAATCTTGTGCATATTCCTATCAACACTTGGGCAATTGACCGACAAGATCTCTTAGAAGTCATGCAACAAATCAAAATTGCCAAGCAGAATGATCAACGCGTTTTATTGCACTGTTACCATGGTTCAGACCGTACAGGTGCTAGCGTTGCCATGTATCGCATTATTTTTGAAAATTGGGCAATTGATGATGCGGTTAAGGAAATGAAACAAGGTGGTTATGGTTATCATATTATTTGGAAGAATATTGACCGTTTATTCACACCTGAAAATGTAGAATGGATTCAACAACAACTGTCGAATCCATCTTAATGACATCTAAAGTGGAGTTTTAATCTGACTTACGTTGATCTAACGGCACCCAGTCAATTACCCACGCTGATTTCATATTTAGACTTGAATCAGAAGTGATTTTTTTACGAGCAGCATCTGCTGTATCACGGTCTTTCGCAGGTCCAACCATAATACGAATACCCTTACTGGTTGGGCTTGTAGTGACCTTATAGCCTTTAGCTCGTAATTTAGAAACAACTGCATCTGCATTGGCTTGGTTAGCAGCCAAAGCGACTTGAACCATCCACTTTTTATCGCCATTTTCAAGCAGTTCACGCGCTTTTTCAGCCTCTGCTTTTTTCTCAGCTTCTGCTTTTCGTTTAGCATCAGAGGCTTTTTTATCAGCTTCTGCTTGTCGTTTGGCTTCAGCAGCTTTCTTGTCTGCTTCTGCTTGTCGTTTCGCTTCTGCAGCCTTTTTATCTGCTTCTGCTTGTCGTTTAGCTTCAGCTACTTTCTTGTCTGCTTCCGCCTGACGTTTTGCTTCAGTTGCTTTTTTGTCTGCTTCAGCTTGACGCTTAGCATCAGCCGCTTTCTTGTCTGCTTCTGCTTGGCGTTTTGCTTCAGCAGCTTTCTTGTCTGCATCTATTTTTGAAGTATCAGTTGTTTTATTCACCGTATTGGTTTGCTGGCTTTTAGCTTTCGCCTCACCCACTAACTCCGGTGGAATATTATCTGAACTTTCTTGAGCCGCTGTACGGCGCGCATTAATCGCAGCGTACTCTGCTGCAGCTTTACGAGCAGCGTCAGCTTCAGCTTGCTGCTGCATTGCTAAGAACTCAGCTGCACGTGCTTCTTGTTCAGCAACGGCTTTTTCACGCGCACGACGCTGTTCTTCTAGCAACCGTTTTTCAGTTTCAACATCAACCGCAAGAGGTTGTAGTTGTACCATTTGCCCTTCAGTTGTCTGTTTTGGTTTAGTTTGAGTTTTTGGCGATGTGGATGCGGAAGGTTGAACTTCAACCTGTTTTATTTCCTCATTTCCTTTTAGGAGTAATGCTGCCAATAAAACACCACCTCCTAGTAAAACAACGCCACCCATCCAGCGTTGTTTGTTATTCATTGACATTCTTCCAAATACTCCCAAATCGCTTCTAAAGTATGAAACGAACCACAGGCCAAAATCAGCTGATTGTTATTTGTTTGCTCAAGCGCTGATTTAAAAGCCTCTTTGATATTGCCATATTGTTGTACTGTCTGGCCTTGTAAGGCATCATTGAGTTGCTGAATCGGTGCAGCACGCGGCACATTCAATTCAGCAATTTTCCAATGTAAAACAGTAGGTTTCAATAAATCGACTACTGATTTTATATCTTTATCTGCCAGCATTGAAAATACTGCGACAACTTCTGTGTACTGTTTATTGTATTCTAAGAAATTTCGCAATTGCTTTAACAAAAATTCAACACCATGTGGATTGTGCCCAGCATCAAAAATGACCGTCTTCCCATCCACTTGACGCTGTTCAAAACGCCCTGCTAAGCGAGCAGATTGAATACCTTTTTCTAATGCTGACTGAGAAATCTCAAGTCCGCTATTTAAAATGGCCGCAACTGCTCCTGCAATATTTTCAATTGCTAATGTACCTAAAGGAAGTTTTAAAGTGGTTCCTTCCGAAGCAAAGTACCAGTTTTGTCCATCTTCTGCGAGCTTATAGAAATAATCACGATTAACGGTATATAACTCTGCTTGTGAACTTTGTGCTTTATCTTGAATTGCTTGCGGTAATTGTTGCTCACCCGCAAAGATAACCGGAATATGTGGACGAATAATGCCTGCTTTTTCAAAAGCAATTTTTTCGATGGTATCGCCTAGCCAATCTGTGTGATCTAGGCCGATATTAGTAATCACTGCAACGTTGGGATCAATCACATTGACGACATCTAAACGCCCGCCCAAACCGACTTCGAGCACCCATACATCACATTGTTGTTGTTTAAAAATAACAAAAGCAGCCAAAGTGGTTGCTTCAAAAAAAGATAAGCTTAAATCACAATCGCGACGAGCCTGATCGACTTGAACAAAAGCATCAATCAGACTTTGATCATCGACTTCGACTCCACCTAATTTGACTCGCTCATTAAAGCGATAGATATGTGGTGACTGATACAACCCAACTTTATAACCCTGTGCGTTTAATATCGCAGCCAGTGTGGTTGTGGTTGAGCCTTTACCATTCGTTCCGGCTACTGTAAAAACTTTAGCATTAGGCTGAGTTACACCCAGCTTTTCTGCAACAGGAATTACACGTTCCAGACCAAGATCTATCCCTGTAACGTGAACATGGCTCCAATAATTGAGCCATGTATCTAAAGAGTCTATTGAAAGTGGAGCTTGTTGGTTCAAGGTAAGTTCATCAATTTCGATACAAGTCGAGATACAGTATCACGTAAAGCGTGACGATGAACAATCTGATCGATTACACCATGATCAAGCAAATATTCAGCACGTTGGAACGGCTCTTCAAGAGTTTCACGTACAGTCTGCTCAATTACACGCTTACCAGCAAAACCAATCATCGCTTTAGGTTCAGCAATATGGATATCACCCAACATTGCTAAAGAAGCTGTTACACCGCCATACACAGGATGTGTTAATACAACGATATATGGTAAGCCAGCATCTTTTAATTTTTGAATCGCAGCAGAAGTACGCGCCATTTGCATAAGCGATAACATACCTTCTTGCATACGTGCGCCGCCAGAAGCTGCGAAACAGATTAATGGCTGACGTTTTTCAATTGCAAGCTCAGCAGCCTGTACAAAACGATCACCTACAACTGTACCCATTGAGCCGCCCATAAAGTCGAACTCAAAAGCACATGCAATCATATCTACGCCATTTAAGTTACCTTGCATCGCAATTAATGCTTCCGTTTCACCAGTTTTGCTTTGCGCTTCACGCATACGATCTGGATACGGTTTAGAGTCAACAAACTTTAATGGATCTTTAGCAGTAAATTCTTGACCCAATTCAGTTACAACATTATCGAAGAACCAGTTCAAGCGGTCACGAGCTTTCATTCGTAAGTGTTCGTCACATTGTGGACAAACATATGCATTGAAAGAAATTGCTGTACGTGTCACTAGTGCATGACATTCAGGACATTCAATCGTTGGCTCAGTAAATGTTGCTTTGAGAATTTGTTGCTCATCTGCGACTTCAATACCTGGAACCGGACGTTTTGTCCATGGTGTCGAAGGGCTAAGAACTTTCCCTGGTTTCACTTCTTGATTCATACTAACTCATCGAGCGCTGCTCGAAGCTCCTTGACTTTACTCACCGTCTGTTCAACAGCGTCATCCGCTGCCAACGTTGCAAAATTTTTAACGAAAGCACTACCTACAATCACGGCGTCAGCAACATTACCCATTGCTTTTGCTGAGTCGGCATCACTAATACCAAAACCAACACCCACTGGAATATTAGTGGCATTTTTGATTTTTTGAATACGCGCAGCAGCTTCTGCCGTATCAAGTGTTGCTGCTCCAGTTACACCCTTAAGTGAAACGTAGTAAATAAAACCACTTGCCTGATTTGTCACATGTTGAATGCGTTGATCTGTAGAGGTTGGCGCAAGTAAGAAAATTTGGTCCATATCATGTTGTTTCAACACAGCACCAAACTCTTTTGACTCTTCTGGTGGTAAATCCACAAGTAATAAGCCATCTACACCACATTGTTTCGCATGAGAAACAAACTTCTCGTAACCAATCACTTCAACCGGATTCAGATAACCCATTAAAACAACAGGTGTTTCCTGATCCTTCTCACGGAACTCTTTTACCATGTTGAGTGCATCCAACGTGTTAGTCCCTGCTGCAAGCGCACGTTCAGCTGCAAGCGCAATTACTGGACCATCAGCCATTGGATCTGAAAATGGTAAACCAAGCTCAATGACATCTACTCCTGCCGCAACCATTTTATGCAGTAACGGAACCGTTACTTGTGGCTGTGGATCACCCGCCATAACATAAGATACAAGCGCTTTACGTTGTTGGGACTTAAGCTTTTCAAAACGGGTGGCAAGACGTGACATAGGGTTGTGCTTTCCTTGAATTATTTAAAATTGAGGAGTTGTTTGTAGAAATACAAGAACATCGCATTTTAACGCTATTTTTTGTCCATTGAACAGGTCTAACGTTATGGCGATATTCGATTGTATGATTCATACAACCCATGGTGTACATTTATCAATATTTTGAAACTTTTCTCAATGATCAAAGCTTCCTATTTTCGAGCCATTATTAGATCGTCAACTGACCAAAAATTAACCGCATAAAGCTTATTTCTCAATATTTTTATTGGCGAGTTGTAATTCCCTTTTGCGCGTAAGTAAAGTTTGTCCTGTCAAATTTTTATGAGCCCGTGCAAGTGCCGACTGATCCGAATATCCCAACTGTTCAGCAATTGTGGTGAGGCTTTCATTTTGGTGAAGTAATATTTCACAGCGTTTCATGCGTTCAGTATCTAAAATTAATTTAAATGAAGTATTTAATGCCTGTAATTGGCGCTGCAAGCTTCTAACAGAAACATTCAGCTCGATGGCAATATCTTCTATTTTGGGCGCTTGCTGCTTATGCTTAAAGTATTCCTGTACGATCCAATGTATTTGCTGAACTAAATCGGCATGTATTTTCCGCTGAACTAAAGCTTCTTCAGCTTGTTTCACCAAAAGTTGCACCAAAGTTGGGTCTGCATGTTGAGGGCGAACATTTAAACTTTCACTTGCAAAAGTTAATGCATAGTAAGGCCGCTCAAATGACAATTTGCACTGAAAGAAACGTTGATAGTGAACCACTGCTCCACGCGCTCGGTGTACGAACTCTACATGCTGTAAAAGAAACTCATGTAAAGGGGCGATCTGTTTAGCAAGCTGTACCATTGCGGCCAAGGTCAGCTCACTTAGTAGAATATTACTGTCATCGACCAAAGGCCAATATAGGCGAATTTTGGAGGCATCCTGTTCAATTTGTATAGGGACAACCTGTGCACCATCAATGACCAAACGATGAAACTTTGCAATATACTCCACCACTTGACCTAAGGTATCACTTCTGGACGCCATATAACCCAAGACCCCAAAGTTGGCAGGGGTAATACAGGCTGCCATCTCTAAAGCCAAATTAGTCACATTTAATCGCGTTTCAGTTATCTCTAAAAGTTCAATAAAAAGGTCTAAAGAAGATTGAGCATCTATAGAAGCAGATAAAATATTTTGGACTTGACGTGTTTGAATTTCACTTAAATTAAGTGTCTGCCAATCTATTCCCTTTTCTTTTAAATACGTATTCCAAAGGTAGAAGTAACCATTTGAGATAGTAAATTCTTGCATGGCGCGTCCTTTTTACTGCCATTTTGTCGCAAACTGTATAAAAATTGGCGATAACTGTCAAAACAAAGCCGACCACTCGCGACATACTAATGAAAAGATTATAGTTGCGAGAAATAAAAGATGAACGCACATGTTTCTTATCAGGTCGAACCAGTAGTTCGTAAAGATCTCGATTTTCATTTAAACGAAGCACCTCGCTTTTGGTTTAACAATGACCCTTTTTTAACTCGTATGTTTGATGCACTCAGCTTAACCTTTCCAGATGGAGAGCGTTACTTCATTGAATGTGTGCGTATGTTCCGCGATAAAATTGATGACCCTGAACTACAAAAACGAGTTGCGGATTTTATTAAACAAGAAGCTCAACACGGTATTGCACATGACAAAATGAATCAGCTCATGAAAGAGCAAGGCATGCCTGTTGACCAGTTCACAACCACCCTTAAAAAGATTTTCCGCTTTGAACTAACAAAACGTTCACCACAATATAATATTGCCATGACCGCTGCCGCTGAACATTTAACAGCGTTAATGGCAGAAACCTTTTATAGCCATAAAAAAACTTTAGAAAACGCTCATCCTTATGTTCGAGCACTGTTTGCTTGGCATGCCATTGAAGAAATGGAGCACCGCGATGTTGCCTTTGATGTCATGAGACAGGTGGGAGAAGTTCCAGAGTCAACACGTCGCTTTGTGCTTGTTTTAACAACCGTACTCATGTTCGGTTTTACGCTTTACCGTACCAATATCATGTTGAAATGTGATGGCTTTAGTCCAAGAGAAAGACTTTTGATGAACCTTAAAGGTTTACCTTGGTTCTTTGGCAAAAATGGCACATTAACAGCTATGAAAAAACAATATATGGATTGGTTTAAAAAAGATTTTCATCCAAGCCAGCATCCTGTTATTCGTCAGTATCCTGTTTGGATTGAAACACTCGAAAAGACAAATGACCCTATTGCAGCGGGTGAAGCATTTTGGCAAGCAGGTTTATAACCTGCTTGTTACCATTTTGCATAATGTTGTTCTAGTAAACCGTATTGTTCTTTGCAATTGATTATATCGGTTGTCTCATGCTCAATCGTGCCGCTAATTTTAGCTTGCCATTGATTGAACTGACTGCCAATCATTCTTAAGTTTATATTTTCATATCGGCACCACCCAATATGCACTTGTAGATTAAGTTTTTGATCTAGAGAACTAATTTGCCAAAGTTCATCATTTACTTTTTCAAATAAAACGTCTGTGAGCGGAAATAAAACTCCGTTAATCCATAGGCAGTTTTCATTACCAAAGCTTTCATTAACACCAGAGGCCAGATTTAACCCAATACGACGCCCCTGTTCATCCCAGAAGTTACATGAGAGCCAGAACCAAGCTGTTTCAGGACGTAAAAATCCGCAAGTATCATCTAGCGATGCAAATGTCTTTTCATCAAATTGTACAACTTGATTTTGCTTATTAATGAACATTCCCTCTACAGCCAAAGTGGTCTGCTTTTGGGTATAGGTCCAACCATTGATGCCTGTTGGTGTACACAAGCTTAAAATATCTGTTCCGGCGCAGAAAATACGAGCGCTCAGACAAATTTCCCCATATTTAGTCACCCGAATGTATCGCACACCATTGGCATGCTGAATATCGAACTGATAAGGCGATTTAGAAAAATAACTTTGATTAAACAAAGGCTGTTCATCAAGATAAGTCTTATGACCTAACGGCTGAATAGCATTCCACTCAATGACTTGCCCTGTTTCATGATCATAGATATAGAAAAACCCGTGTCCAACCCAACCAATATCTGCGATGGCCAGACCAATACTATAATGTTTATGTTGAATGCCACAGAATTTAAACTTCTTATATTTTAATTGTTTGCGCCAGCCTTTTAGGACTTTACCATAAGGAGTTTTATAAATATAACGTTGGACATGAATGGTAGACGGTACAGATTCAAAACGCCCATAACGAGGCTGTCCATTTTCTTGAATTAAATCCATTTACCCACTTCCATATGAATATTAGATTTCAAATGACCTATCCCACAGTCAAATATGTATTTTCCCAAATTGTTGCAGCAAAATCGCCTTTTATTAAATGAATATAACGGCCTGCCACGCAATCTATCGCTAAACAGTCATCAATATCAATGACCCGGTCTGTATGTGCTTTTTGCCACTGCCGATCTATAAATTGTTTACCTAATTGTTTGGCAACTACCGTGTTGGGTGCCACCACAAACTCATAACGATGAAGTTCACCGAATTCACTTGCATTATATCCACCTAGATTAATTAAATATAACTTTAAATCATCTGGTTGTGGAGCAGCATCTGTAAAATGAATTTGATAGTTCTGTCCTTGAGAACTAACTCCTGAGAGCTTAGCCCAAGCATCAATATGTAATCCTTGAGCCTCACCAAACCAAGCTTGTTTAAGTTGAGGATAAACTTCTTCCAAAGTATCTCCTACAGCCATGACCACATCATGAACTTCTGTATTAGCACGTGCATGACGCCCGCCCAACATCACCATAAACAAGCTTGGCATTGTATCCTCTTACATCTCGACCATTTCTACGCCATCAATGCGTGCAACTGTCATTAAGTCTTTATCGCCACGGCCTGAAACAGTCGCAATAATAATCTGATCTTTAGACATCGTCGGTGCAAGCTTAGACACATAGGCCATCGCGTGCGAGCTTTCAAGCGCAGGAATAATCCCTTCGATTTTGGTTAAGTCACGAAAACCTTGAAGAGCCTCTGTATCATTAATCGGCACGTACTCTACACGCTTCATATCTTTCAAGAAGCTATGTTCAGGACCAACACCCGGATAATCAAGGCCCGCCGAGATACTGTGTGTCTCAATAATCTGGCCCTGTTCATCACTCATTAAATAAGTACGGTTACCATGTAATACACCCACATGACCCGCATTTAAAGGCGCAGAGTGTTTACCAGTCTCAATACCAAAACCAGCGGCTTCAACACCATACATTTTTACACTGGCATCGTTTAAGAACGGATAGAACAAGCCCATTGCATTTGAACCACCACCTACACAAGCAACTAATGCATCTGGTAAGCGACCTGCTTGCTCCAAAATCTGTTTACGAGCTTCACGGCCAATAATTGACTGGAAGTCACGAACAAGTTGAGGGTAAGGATGCGGACCTGCAACTGTACCAATCACATAATACGTCGTATCAACGTTGGTTACCCAGTCACGCATTGCTTCATTCATGGCATCTTTCAGCGTTTTAGAACCGCTTTGTACAGGAACAACTGTAGCACCCAACAAACGCATACGATAAACGTTCATCGCTTGACGCTTAACGTCTTCAGCGCCCATATAAACAACACATTCGAGACCTAAACGTGCTGCAATTGTTGCTGTTGCTACACCATGCTGGCCTGCACCAGTTTCGGCAATAATACGTTTTTTACCAGAAAGCTTTGCCAATAACGCCTGACCAATCGTGTTATTTACCTTGTGTGAACCTGTATGGTTTAAGTCTTCACGTTTAAGGTAAATTTGCGCACCACCTAACTCTTTTGACCATCGCTCAGCATAATAAAGTGGACTAGGACGACCTACATAGTAGGCGAGGTCACGGTCGAATTCTGCCAAAAACTGTTCATCATTTTTCATGCGGGAATAGAGATTTTCCAAATCTTCTAATGCCGCCATTAAAGTTTCTGACACAAAACGTCCGCCATGGATACCGAAATGCCCATTTGCATCTGGGAATTGGGTATAGTCAATCACATTATTTTGCTGATCCACGTTGGACTCCTTGCATAAATCGTTCAATGAGTTGTTGGTCTTTTATACCTTTTGCGGACTCTACGCCTCCGCTCACATCTACTGCAAAAGCACCGGTAGTATGAATAGCGTCAATGACATTGTCAGGGGTTAAACCACCTGCCAAGATTAATGGAATATCAAGTTTTGGGAATTTAGACCAGTCAAACTGATGTCCTGTGCCCCCTTTGAGCTCAGGATGCCACGCATCGAGCAATACAGCACTGGCACCAGCTGCCTGATATTTTTGAATTTCAGCAACTACATCCAAATCAGGTTTAACCTGAATCGCTTTATACCAGCGACGTTTACAATGGCGAGCAATTTCCTGACATTGTTCTGGAGTTTCATCGCCATGTAGTTGTAATACATCTAGGGGAACACAATCAAGTACATCCTGAATTTCAGTAACACTCGCGTTTACAAACAAACCCACCATTTGTACATAAGGCGGAACGAGTTTTGCTAACTCTTCTGCCTGTTCAACTGTTACATGTCTTGGGCTTGGCGGAAAAAAAACAAAACCAATCGCATCTGCTCCAGCAGCAACAACTGCCTGAACATCTTGAGTACGAGTAATTCCACAGATTTTTGCTCGTGTACGTTTTTGGTTTGATTGGCTCATGATCTGCCTAAACTACAACCATTTCTTAAAATAAGCGCCATTGTAATGCAATTTTTGTCCCTTGCGTAAAAGTTCTCTGGGAATTGCTCCAAATGACATTGTATGAAGTAAATCGCCACTTTATACTGCGTAAAATTGGAAGCAAGTGTAAGCAATTCATGCTTTAGGGAAGCTGGTGAAAGTCCGGCACTGCCCCCGCAACGGTAACAATGTAAAGCATATTTTTTAAGTCGTTCTCGACTTACACCACTGCAGTAATGTGGGAAGGTGAATATGTCCATAAATTAAATATGGCGCTGAAGTCCGGAGACCTACTTGTTTCATCTATCTACCCGATCATTCACGTGGGGTGAATGTATGGAGCATGTTATGTCTAAGTCTTTTCAACCTACTCGTCTAGTATGGGCTATCGCTATTGCGATGGGGTTTTCATCTGTTATTTTTGCTGAAGATACAACAAACGCAACTCAGCTCGATCCAATTGTGGTAACTGCTTCAAAAAGTGCTGAAAAAGCAAGTGAAGTTCCGGCGCGTATTTCTGTAATCTCTAAACATGAAATTGAAAAAAACCCTGTTTTAAATTTATCTGATGTATTACAAAAAGATGCATCTATTTATATAAAGCAATCTGGTGGCGTTGGTCAGCTCACAGACCTATCTTTACGCGGTGGGCAAACGGGTTCGACATTATTATTGAAAAATGGCGCTCGCTTAAATACTCAAAATGGCTTAGGTCCTGTTTTACCTGAATTTATTAACCTATCAGATGTAGACCAAATCGAAATTTTAAAAGGCCCAGCATCTGTTCAATATGGTTCAGATGCTATTAGTGGCGTAGTACAACTAATTTCAAATAATCCAACAAAATCTGGAGCAAGTTTAACAGGTGTGTATGGTGAAAACCGTACTTATAAGACACTTGTAAATGCAGATTATGTAGATGACAGTGGTTTTTACGCAAGTATCGGTGGTCAACGGATGGAGACTGATGGTACTAGTATTATCAATATACAAGATAAAAGTGAAAAAGCAGCATTTGACCAAAAAGGATATAATGCAAAAGTTGGTTATAGTAATGATGTAATTAACACAAGCTTAGCAATTGACCAAAATCAAGGTACGAATAACTATACTACGAACTATTCAACGAATAATGCAAAACGTAATTTTGAAAATCGTCTAGTAAATTGGTTGGCTAGTTATAAGGCTTCTTCTGATTTGGTCTTAAACGCACGTTATTCTCACTATCTTGATAAAACCGAACAAGTAGTTTATCAAAGCCACTTTAATACGACCTCTGATGAAGGGGACATAAATGCCAAATGGAATTTTGTACCAAATCAGAATATTTTAGGGGGTGTTACATACAATAGATCAAAATATGATGCTAGCTCATCTCCTGAAGCGGTAAGAGATATCAGTTCTACAGGCTATTATTTACAACATCAATATAACAATAATGGTATTCACACTCAGGTTGGTGTTCGAGTTGAAGATAATGATTGGTTTGGTACCCATACTGTTGGACAAGCTGCTATTCGTTATCAAATCTCGCCTCTAACAAGTATCTACACTAACATTGGTACTGCATTCAAAGCACCAACTCTTGAACATCTATATGGCTCTTACGGCTATGATTTTTATAGTAATCCTGATCTAAAACCTGAAGAAAGCAAGTCATATGAAATTGGTATAGATCAGAAATTTAATTATGGCATTTCTGCCTATCTTTCTGGCTACTATACAGATGTTAAAAATTTAATTAGTTATGGTGCTATAAATGGTAAAACAACATATATCAACTCAAATAAAGCTGATATGAAAGGTGGTGAAATCGGTTTCAAGTGGTCTAAGGAGAATATCTTTGTTAATGCTGAATACGCTTATGTAGAAGCTAGAGATAAAGATAAAGACATAGATGCCCCTTATCGTCCCCGTCAAACATATACTTTAACTGCAGGCTATGATGATGGTATTTATGGGGTGAATGCTTCTCTAGTCTCACGTTCTAAAGCAAACGCACAAAATATTGAAAACTCAGTTAAAGTTCCAGGTTATGCAACTATTGATTTAAATGCTTTTTGGAATATGAATCCAAATATCAAGTTATTTACAAACATCCAGAATATTGGTGATGTACGTTATAACACTGCATATAATGCTCAATCGTCATTCTCTCCGGAATACTGGTATATCAACGGTGGTCGCCAAGCTTCTGTTGGCGTAACTTTCCGTTATTAATTTTTCACCCTCATTATAAAAATATTTTCTTAACTCCAGTTTCGGGGTAATGTTCTGACCGACATTATCCCTTTTTTATGTTCAGGATATCCATCATGGGACACCGTTTAAGCAAAATCTATACACGCACAGGCGATTCAGGTACCACAGGTTTAGGCGATGGTTCTCGTGTTGCCAAGGATGATTTACGAATTACGGCACTTGGTGATGTTGATGAACTCAACGCCATTATTGGGGTACTTCGTGCTCAAATCACAGCTAGTCAAGTAACTAATAAGGCTGATTGGGATAAAAGCTTAAGTCTGATTCAACATTGGCTTTTTGATTTAGGTGGAGAGGTTTGTATTCCAAATTACAATCTACTCCAGCCCGTTTGTATTGAATTTCTTGAAAAAGAAATTGACCGTATGAATGAAGACTTACCGATGCTTAAGGAGTTTATTCTACCATCTGGTTCTTTATCTTGTAGCTATGCTCATCAAGCTCGTGCCGTTTGTCGTCGTGCAGAGCGATCACTCATGTCGGTGCAAACTCGTGATCAAAATATTCAAGCTACAGCACTTCAACTTTTAAACCGTCTATCTGATTGGCTATTTGTCGCATCGCGTGCTTTACAGCGTGCCGAAGGCGGACAAGAAGTACTTTGGCAAAAAAATATTAATGAGATTATTTAAAAATAGATTAGATTAAACATGGTCTCTGCTCTTTTTAAAGAGACCATAATCAAAAGATTTCATAGAAGAAAATTATGCGCATTATTGGTCACCGTGGTGCACGCCGAGAAGCTCCTGAAAACACGTTAGGTGGGTTTCAGCACATAAAAGACTTAGGTATTCGTGGTGTCGAATTTGATATTCGTCAGCTTCAAGACCAAGAGTTAGTTGTTATTCATGATGACAGTTTTTTACGTACATCTGGAGTCGATCAAGTTGTAGAGCAGTCGACTTTGGCTCAAGCGTTGTCATTCGATCATCGTCAAAGCTGGCCCAATTGGCCAACTTCTGAACCAACACCGACCCTTACAGGTGTTTTAAACTTACTTGATAATTTCGATCATATTGAAGTTGAGGTTAAAGCTGTAAGAGATATGGCGTTAGCCGAACAACTCGTTCAAAAGCTTGAGATGGAATTACAGGGCTTTGAGAAAGTCGTAACCATCACAAGTTTTGATCTTCAAATTCTAACTGCTTTACGCGATATAAACTCTCAATTTAAACGCGGATTGTTAGTTGAGCTTCCAGTTGGGGCAACGGCAATTAAACTCGCGCATCAATATGGTTGCGGTCATATTGGTTGGCACGACCAGCTTGCAACAGATGAAATGATTCAATTGTCACATCAAGCTGATTTGAACATCAGTGTCTGGACAGTAAATGATGTAGAAAGAGCAAAAAGGCTGCGTGATTTAGAGGTTCAGGGCTTAATTACAGATATTCCAACCACGATGTTACAAGCCCTATAAATATAAAAAAGGTGGTAAAAACCACCTTTTATTTCTTTTGTGCCTGAATGAGGCGCTGACCACTCTGGTCAAGTAGATATAGCGTATTACCTACGAGTTGAAAGCGTTGAATACGTTGCAAAGCATCTACCAGCTCTGCTTCTTGAGCCAAAGCACCATCACAGCTTGTATGACCTGCATTTACTTGCATATCAAGTTTTTGCTGACTGAAATTAAAGGTATAACGACCAAAAACAGCATTACAGCCAGTATGGCCCGATACTGTTTTGACTGCTGAGTTCAGTGAAAGAGTTGGCCATTGGTTAAAGAATTTTGCCTTATGACCACTGATCTGAGTGATCTGCCAATCAATATCTTGAATGCCATCTGGACTCACTCTCTTTTTTACAACAGGTGCTTGAGTCTGATGAGCTGTTCTTTTTGTTTGAACTTTTTTCGTACTTTGTTCGGGTGCACTTTGACATGCGGCTAATACAAGACTGATTGTGACCAAGACACATTTCAATGATAATTTTCTTGCAATATCAATGCTGTTCTTTTTTTTCAATCGTTGTACGTTCATTAAACAACTTCTCCTGCTTGAAAAACTCTTTGACATAGTTTAATTCTGTTACGGTTCTTTCAATACATCTGTACAATAATGCTAGTGATTCTCACTAAGCACGTGCTAATATGAAGGATAGAATAGCAATATATCTTGATGATTGGTTTTGCTATGTCGTTTTGTCTTTGTACCTTGTTTCACAAGGATTCTAGGAGCGCTGCCGGATATGACTTCCGCCCCACTCAAAGCCCCAATTAACTGGACCGCTAGCATTACCTTAATTGGTTTACCAATTCTTGCCGCAATAATAATCCCGATTTATGCGTATTATTATGATTTTAGTGTAAGCGCATGGGTAAGCTTATTTTTTCTTTTAGCTCTAAGTAGTATGGGGATTACTGCTGGTTACCATCGCCTTTGGGCTCACCGAGCTTATGAAGCGTCGTTACCGCTTAAAATTCTTTTAATGATCGGTGGAACATTTGCCGTGCAAAATAGTATTTTGTTCTGGGCATCTGGTCACCGTACTCACCATCGACATGTTGATGATGTTGATGAAGATCCATATTCAATTGAGCGTGGTTTTTGGTATGCGCATATGGGTTGGATGATCCGTGATCATTCACCATCTGAGCCAGACTTTAAAAATGCACCAGACCTACTCAATGATAAATTGGTCATGTTCCAGCATAAATACTATGGTTTACTCGTAGTTGCTGTTCATGTTGGTATTTTAGGCTTAATCGGTTGGGCAACTGGCGACCTATGGGGTGTAGTACTCTTGGGTGGTCTAGTACGTTTAATCATTAGCCATCAAGTTACATTCTTTATTAACTCACTTTGTCATATGTTTGGTAAACGTCCTTATACAGACGAAAACTCAGCACGTGATAATTTCTGGTTAGCCATTGCCACTTGGGGCGAGGGTTACCACAACTATCACCATATCTTCCAATACGACTATCGTAATGGTGTGAAATGGTGGCAATATGACCCAACTAAATGGTTGATCTGGTCATGTTCTAAAATTGGTTTAGCTAAAAATTTACGTCGTATTCCAAGCTTTAATATTAAGAAAGCAGAACTGGCGATGAAATTTAAATACGCTGAACAAGACCTCGCTATTTATGGTCATGATGTAAATGCAGACATTACTCAAATGAAGCAACGTATTGCACAAGAGTACGAAGCATTTACACACACCTTAAATGATTGGGCAAAACTTAAAGAACAAGAGTTACAAGCTAAAAAAGCAGCAATGGCTGAAAAGATTCATAGAATGGATCATAAGCTTAAAGTTGATTTTCAATTGCTTGAACATCGTCTAAGTCATCACCGTGAATGCTTAGAAACACTCATGCGTAGTGTTAAAAAGAATACCAATGTGGTGTCAGACTAAAATAAATTCTGAACTAAAATAGCTCTTTCGGGAGCTATTTTTATGCCTGCTTTTTAACTATGGTATAGTGAAATCTGCTCTTTCTATTTTGCTAAGCCTATGCAGTTTAATCCGCTCTACCCTTCACTTCCGTCTAAATTATTTCATGTTCAGCAGCCATCACCTTTACGTGGTGCAAAAGTAGGACATTTTAACAGTGCTTTGGCTGATGAACTACAATGGTCAGAAGACGATAAAAATGCATGGGTTGAGATCTGTAGTGGACAGCGTACATTCCCTGAATTTCCACCTTTGGCAATGGTCTATGCGGGTCACCAATTCGGACAATGGGCAGGACAACTCGGAGATGGGCGTGGCTTACTGATTGCGCAAATACTCAATACAAAGGGTCAAACCATCGATCTACACCTCAAAGGTGCAGGCCCTACCCCTTATTCAAGAATGGGGGATGGACGAGCAGTATTACGCTCTGTGGTACGTGAATATTTAGCCGGACATGCTTTAAATGCTTTAGGCGTCGCATCTAGTCATGCAGTCGGTTTCACAACCTCGACTCAAGGCGTACAGCGTGAAAAATTAGAGTTAGGCGCAATGCTACTCAGAACATCTGAATGCCATATTCGTTTAGGGCACTTTGAATGGATTAATCAATATGCTCCTGAATTGCTGTCAGAATTCACTCAAAAATGTATTGAATGGCATTATCCAGAATGCCTAGAAACCGAAAATCCAACTTTATCTTTTGCCAAAAAGGTGGTTGAGCGTACTGCGATCATGATTGCAAAATGGCAATTGGTTGGGTTTGCTCATGGTGTGATGAATACTGATAACTTAAATATTACCGGCTCAACACTCGATTTTGGGCCATATGGTTTTATGGAGCGATTCCGCCCCAACTGGATCAACAATCACTCAGATTACCAAGGTCGTTATACTTATCAAAATCAACCGAGTATAGGCCATTGGAACTTATGGACGTGGTTAAATAACTTAATCCCTCTCGCTGAACCTGAGCAAAAAGATGAGTTCAAAGAAGAGTTAGCACGTTGCTTAGAACAATTTGAACCAATCTTTTTAGAACACTATGGACAAGGTTTATGTCAAAAAATGGGTCTTCCTCATTTCCATAAAGACAGCCTTGATTGTAGTTTTGCGTTTTTAAGAATCTTACAAACTGAAAAACTCGATTACACTCAAAGTTTTATTCGTCTTCAAAATAAAGAATACAAAGCTTTACGAGATGACTGTCTTGATATTAGACAGTTTGATGAGTTTCTTAGCCAATATGAAAGCATTCGTGAACATCAAGATACTGATGAGCTGGATGCCAATATGCAAAAAGCAAATCCAGTTTATGTTTTACGGAACCACATGGCGCAGCGCGCTATTGAAGCAGCTGAACGCGATGATTTTAGTGAAGTAGATCGTTTATTTAAACTACTTAATCATCCTTACACAAGACAACCAGAGCTTGAGCAACCACAAGATTTAGGGCCGTTACCAAGTGATGTTCCAGATGTAGCAGTAAGCTGTTCATCTTAATATTAAAAAACTAAACTCTCTTAAGTCATTCTTAACACTTAAGAGAGTTCATTGAGTATAAAAAATAATATATGAAAATTAGCTCCATCATTATTTGCACACTTCTTATAGTTCCACTGGGAATCGCTTTTTATAATTATGAAAAATATTTACCGACTTTTACCTCAAGCCATCAAGCGCTCTCAAAAGAAGAAATATTAGAACTTATAAAGACCAAGCCAGTTACCTCAATTGAAGTGTTTAAAAACCAACGCCTACTTCTACTTAAAAATAATGAAGAGGTAATTCGGCAATATCCGATTCGTCTCGGCTTTAATCCTAAAGGACATAAACACTTTGAAAATGATGGTAAAACACCTGAAGGAATTTATTCTATAGATTGGCGAAACTCCAAAAGTGCGTACTATAAATCTCTGCATATTTCCTATCCCGATGCGAAAGATATTGCTTATGCCAAGCAACATAATCAACCAACGGGAGGAGATATCATGATTCATGGATCCGTTCCAAAATCCTTACTATCGATGCCTTTTAGCTCGAATTATATGCCCCATAAGGATTGGACCTTAGGATGTATCGCTGTTAGAAATGTAGATATAGATGAAATTTGGCAATTAGTGCCTAATCACACCAAGATTATAATTTATCCATAACTCTTTAAAACTATCCACATTTTCTGTGGATAACATTGTGGTTATCCACAGAATAACTTTTATAAAGACTTACTCTTCAGGATATTCGAAGCGATAACCTACACCATAAACTGCTTGAATCCACTCATGGCGGTTACCAGTTTCAGCCGCTTCACTAATTTTTCGGCGCAAGTTTTTAATATGGCTGTCAATCACACGATCGGCAACATCAAAGCTGTCCGGATTAATGTGATCCAATAATTGTGCACGTGAATAAACTTGCCCCACATGCTCTAAAAATAGCTCAAGTAAGCGAAATTCGGTTGGCGTTAAGCTCAACGATTTTTGTTGATACCAAATTCTTTGTTGTGCTTTATCGATGCGGAAAGAATCATTTTGCTCAGGCTCGGCCTTACGCTCTAAACGACGTAGCACAGCTTGTACACGAGCAACTAACTCTTTCGGACTAAATGGCTTACATACATAATCATCAGCACCCATGTTAAGACCTAATACTCGGTCAATTTCTTCGGTACGGGCAGTGACCATAATAATCGGTAAGTCTGACTGTTCACGAACTTTACGGCAAATCGTTAAACCATCCATTCGTGGAACCATTAAGTCCAGAATCATTAAATTAGGTTTACGTTGCTGGAAACTCGCATAGGCATCTTGACCATCATGAAACATACTTACTTCAAAACCGGCAGCTTCAAGATAATCACGCACCAAATGCGCTAATTCGACTTCATCTTCAACCAACATCACATGTTTCATGAGATATTTTTCCTTTTATATTTAACTCTGCTTTTTAAAAGTAAGTACACAACGTAAACCACCTAATGGTGAATGTTCAAAACTGAGTGTACCACCAAGCGCCTGCGCAATCTTACAAGACAAAGCTAAGCCCAGCCCTGTTCCACCTGTACTACGCGTACGCGAATCATCTACGCGATAGAAACGTTCACCTAAACGGGATAACTGCTCATCACTTAAACCATAAGGACTATCATCGACATATAACGTCCACTCTTGAGGAGTCTGACTTGTATGAATATGAATTTTGCCACCTGTTTCTGTGTAACGAATACTATTACTAATTAAATTAACAATAATCTGTTTAAACCGATCACGGTCTAATAATAGCGGAGAACTTGTTCCTTCAACTTGAATTTCGAGACCAGCCTGCTCAAGTTTGGGTTTAAAGTTTTCAACTTCTTGTAATACCACTTCCCATGGATTTACAGAACTCAAATAACACTTAAGCTGCTGAGCATCTGCCTGCGCTAAGTCTGCAAGGTCTTGGGTCAATTTTTTCAGACTTGAAACCTGACGCATCATTGCATCTAAATGTTCAGGGGTTGCTTTTCGAATCCCGTCTTGCATCGCTTCAATTTGCGCTTGCAATACAGCCAAAGGAGTTTTTAACTCATGAGAAGTATCGGCCACCCATTGACGTCGTGACTCTTCATGCTGATGTAAAATCTCTGCCAAATGGTTCAATTGAGTTGATAAATCACCTAACTCATCATTTCGCTTAATGACTACTTGATGTTGATAATTTCCTTTGGTTAATTCATTCGTTGCATTTAATAAACGCTGAATTGGCTTTTTAAAATAAGTCGCCATTAACAGCGCTGCAACTAGACTTGATAGTAAAGTTAAAGCATAAATTAAGAGTAAATAACGCTTTTGATTACTAAAGAAATTAATACTCAAAGCATCTTCTTTATCTAAAACTGGCTTTAAACCTAAATATCCAACAACTTGATTGTTTAAAATAATCGGGCGAAATGACATCTGATCTGAAGAAGGCGGTTCACCTACAACAAACTGGTGCCGTGCATCATATAAAGATAAACGGGAACTCAAACCCAAACGGTCTGGCAAAGCAATAAAACGCTTCTTCCCATTTTGGGTTTCAATATCTTTTAGGCTTCCCTTCTTTGACTTATTTTTATCATCACTTGGACGAAACTGGTTTGCACTTAACGGGAATCTTAGCCCTTCAAAGGGTTGATATTGAGAAGGTAAATTTTGCTCAAGCGTTCTTAACTCTTCATCACTAAAAATAGTATTTTTATTGGTCGGTGCAACTTGCGGTGAAATATTAATAAGGGCATGTTCATCGAAAGAATGCTGCTGTATGGCAATATCATATTGGCGACGAAGCCACCACTGTGAGAGACGATCATAGTCGTCAGGAGCTGCCGTACCTTCGATTTGTAAAATCTGTGCCTGAATCGCATTTCCCCAATCATGGTACACGGTATAGACATCACCCAAATTGGTAATGAGACGATCTAGCTTCTGCATTTCAACGTCAGCCACGTATTTGGCAAAGTTCTTTTGCATTGTCCAGTGCAAAACGCTCAAGCTTGCCGTCGCAATAAGCAATGTGGTGAGCAAGACTGTCAAAAATAACCGTAATGCAATGGGAACACGTAGAACGTTCAAAAGCACTCTCTCATTTTTACCCTATATTTTGCATTGTAACCAACAACGAAAAGAAAAACTCTCCATTGTTTCTACATCTTTATTATCTAATCTTTAACCCATCAGTAAACACAACATTAAAGGGCTTTAGATATGAAAATGACGGCAAAAATTGCATTATTCAGTGCGGCAATTGTAACAATGGGAAGTTTGGCTGCATGTCAATCGACAACTCAACCACCTAAACCAGAGCGTGGAATGATGAAAGATGGCCCACGTGAGGGTCACCACCGTATGAAGCACCGTGAGTTCACTCCAGAACAAAAAGCTGCATGGGAACAGCGCCGCGCAGAACGTCAAGCTCGCTTTGAACAAATCCAAAAAGCATGTGATGGTAAAGCGAATGGACAAACAGTAAATGTTCAAGTTGGAGATAAGACACTTGAAGGTACTTGTAACCTTCGTTTTGAACCAAAGCGCCCTCAACCACCAGTTAACGCTCCTGCTCCAGTACCAGCTCCAGCAAAATAATTCTAAAATTATGAAACAAAAAGGCGCCTATAGGCGCCTTTTTGTTTATACATAACTGTTTACGATTTTGACTATTTGTATCATATAAACATAACCAAAAGTGTTTACACTCAAAGCACTTAGCTAGTTTAAGCATTTTTTTCTTGACTTTGCAGTCACAAAGTAAAGGTCCTGAGGTGCTTGTGCAGTTATGCAAGTTGTTGCACGATGTAATAGTCCAAGGTGCCTCATGGCACATTCTCATAGATTAAGATTATAACTCTGGTTTCACCAGTATTGAGGAACCCGATATGCCACAATACAAAGCGCCCTTACGTGATATGCAATTTGTTTTGCATGAATTATTAAATGCTGAAGAACACTATGCAAAATTACCTGATTTCCAAGGTAACGTAAGCCGTGAATTGGTTGATCAATATTTAGAAGCTGCTGCTGACTTCTGTGAAAATGAACTTTCTCCTTTAAACCAAGTTGGCGACCGCGAAGGTTGTACTTGGAATGATGGCGTAGTCACTACTCCAACAGGTTTTAAAGAAGCTTATCAAAAATATATTGAACTTGGCTTTCCGTCTTTATCAGCTGAAGAACAATACGGTGGTCAGGCCTTACCTAACTCTTTAGGTATTGCAATTTCTGAAATGGTAGGTAGCTCGAACTGGGCATGGGGCATGTACCCAGGCTTGTCTCACGGAGCTGTACGTACATTAGAACATCACGGTTCTGATGAACAAAAAAATACTTATTTACCAAACCTTGTTTCAGGTGTTTGGACAGGTACGATGTGTTTAACTGAGTCTCATGCAGGTTCAGATTTAGGTATTATCCGCACTAAAGCAGAACCAAATGCAGATGGTAGCTATGCAATCTCTGGCGAGAAAATCTTTATCTCTGCTGGTGAACATGACATGGCTGAGAACATCATCCATATCGTTCTTGCTCGCCTACCTGGTGCACCAAAAGGTACTAAAGGTATCTCATTATTCATCGTTCCTAAATTCAATGTAAATGCAGATGGAACTATTGGTGAACGTAATGCGGTACGTTGTGGTTCTATCGAACACAAAATGGGTATTCACGGTAACGCGACTTGTGTCATTAACTTTGACCAAGCTAAAGGTTACTTGATTGGACCTGAAAACCGTGGTTTGAACTGTATGTTCACCTTCATGAACACAGCACGTATTGGTACTGCTGTTCAAGGTTTAGCAGCGTCTGAATCATCTTTCCAAGGTGCGTTGACTTACGCGAAAGAACGTTTAGCAATGCGTTCACTTTCTGGTCCTAAAGCTCCAGAAAAAGAAGCAGATCCTATTATCGTTCACCCTGCTGTTCGTAACATGCTTTTAACTCAAAAAGCGTTTGCTGAAGGCGGGCGTGCTCTTGTTTACTTACTTGCTCAATACGCAGATATCGTTGAAAAAGGCGAAACTGAAGAAGAGCGTAAGTTTGCTGACAACATCTTGTCTTTATTGACTCCAATTGCAAAAGCATTCTTAACTGAAACAGGTTCTGAATCTGCTAAGCACGGTGTACAAGTCTTCGGTGGTCATGGCTTTATTTCTGAGCATGGCATGGAGCAAATCGTACGTGATACACGTATTGCTTGCTTATATGAAGGTACAACCGAAATTCAAGCACTTGATTTGTTAGGTCGTAAAGTATTGCAAACTCAAGGTGCAATGCTACGTGACTTCACTAAGATCATCCATAAATTCGTAGAAGCAAACAAAGACAACGCTGCTATGAAAGAATTTGTTGAACCGCTTGCGGCACTTAACAAAGAATGGGGCGATCTTACTATGCAAATTGGTATGCGTGCGATGCAAAACCCAGATGAAGTCGGTGCTGCTGCTGTAGATTACCTATACTTCGCAGGTTATATCACTTTAGCTTACCTATGGGCTCGTATGGCGCTTGTAGCACAAGAGAAATTGGCAGAAGGTACAACCGATGTTGACTTCTACAATGCGAAAGTAACTACTGCTCGTTTCTACTTCAAGAAAATCTTGCCACGTGTACGTTCTCATGTAGATGTGATCGCTGGTGGTCTAGATCCATTAATGTCATTAGACGCTGAACATTTCGCTTTCTAACCATAGTTAGTTGCGATATGCAATGTTAAAAAACAAAAAAGGACTGCTCAGTTTTGACGGTCCTTTTTTTATAAAATCAATGATAAATTTACACTTTAAATTCCATATCCATTTCGTTTTACAGGATATCTAGCACAGGCCAATGTGCACAAAAAAGGTGAACGATTATGCCAATTTACAATGCTCCTTTAGCTGATATGAAATTCATCTTAAATGATGTATTTAAAGCAGAACAATTTTGGCAGTCTAATGAGAAACTCGCTCATGTAGATGCTGCAACAGCTGAAGCAATTTTAGAAGAAATGGCTAAATTTGCTCAGAACGTGACTCATCCATTAAACCGTACCGGTGACGAAGAAGGCGCTCGCTATGAAAACGGCGAAGTATTCACACCAGCTGGTTTTAAAGATGCATTTCGTCAATATGCAGAAGGTGGTTGGATTGGCTTAGGTGCCGATGAAGAATGGGGCGGTCAAGGCATGCCAAAAATGCTCACCGTTCTTTCTGATGAAATGTTATTTGCGACAAACCCATCATTTATGCTTTACCCGCTTCTTTCAGTGGGTGCAGGTATGGCTTTAAACAGCTACGCATCTCAAGAGCAAAAAGAGACTTATTTACCTAAGATTTATTCAGGTGAATGGTCAGGCACCATGTGCTTAACTGAGCCACATGCAGGTACTGACTTAGGTATTATCAAAACTAAAGCTGAACGTAATGAAGACGGCACTTATAACATTACAGGTACTAAAATCTTCATCACTGGCGGTGACAACGATCTAGTAGAAAACATCATTCACTTAGTACTTGCTAAAACTCCAGATGCCCCTGCTGGTTCACGTGGTATCTCGTTATTTATCGTACCGAAATACCTTGTAAATGAAGATGGTTCTTTAGGCGACAGTAACCATGTTGGCCCAGGTTCAATTGAACATAAAATGGGTATCAAAGCATCTGCAACTTGTGTAATGAACTTTGATGGAGCTAAAGGTTACCTCGTTGGTAAAGAAAACGAAGGTCTTGCAGCAATGTTCGTTATGATGAACTACGAACGTTTATCAATGGGTATTCAAGGTTTAGGCGCATCTGAATTTGCATATCAAAATGCTGCTCAATACGCGACTGACCGTTTACAAGGTCGTAGTGCAGCTGGTGTTCAATCACCAAACAAACCTGCTGACAGCATTTTAGTGCATGGTGATGTACGTCGTATGTTGTTAAACGTACGTGCAAACAATGAAGCATCTCGTGCATTTGCAGTTTATGTAGGTCAACAACTCGATATTACTAAATTCTCAACTGATGCAGCAGCAGTGAAAAAAGCCAATGACCGCGTTGCGCTTTTAACTCCAATTGCAAAAGCTTACCTCACAGATACAGCATTCCAAGCGGCTTTAGATGCTCAAATGGTATTTGGTGGCCACGGTTATATCCGTGAATGGGGTATGGAGCAATGTATTCGTGACCTTCGTATTGCTCAAATCTACGAAGGAACCAACGGCGTTCAATCTCAAGATTTAATTGGTCGTAAAACCATTAAATGTGGCGGTGCTTTCATCGCGGAATACATCACTGAAATTCGTGACTTTGCAAATACATTAGATGCGGATTTAAACTTTATTAAAGATGCAACTTTAGATGCTGCAACTGAAATCGAAGCAATCACTCAGTTTATTATTGAGCAAGCTGCTGAAAATGTAGAATTCCCGAACTCAGCTGCGGTTGATTATTTACATGCTGTCGGTTTACTCAGCTTCTCATACATGTTTGCAAAAATTGCAGCAGCAGCAAAAGATAAGTCTGGTGATTTCTACCAAAATAAACTTGCTTTAGCTCAGTATTTTGTTGAACGTATTTTGCCTGATATTGATGCGCGTATTGCTAAAATCAAAGCTGGTTCTGACTTAATTATGGGCTTTAGTGAAGATTACTTTACAAATCAAGCTTAATTAAGCTCTTCATAAAAACGCCTGAATAATCAGGCGTTTTTTGTTTCTGATCATAAAAACAAGAATAACTTTTAAGTTTTTAGCTTCTCGACCAAGAATTCGGCGGTAATATTAACACTTGGTAAAAGCCCTCGTCTTGTTAGCATTAATAAACTGGTCGTTACACTACCGGCAGACCAATCTGGCAAAACATTAATTAAACTTCCACTCGATAATTCATGAATACAAAAAGTTTCAGGTAAAAGTGTAATACCCAATCCCCTTTTTGCAGCCCCCTTCAACGTCTCCGATTCATTTGCTACAAAGCGAGTATTTGGCCGTACTATTTCTTTCTGACCATTTATATTTTGAAAATGCCATGGATTCATTTGCAACTCAGGCCATAAGCCTTGATGGTCCACTAAATCTTGTGGTGAATTAATTGAGGCTGTGTCCATTAAATAAGTAGGTGCTGCAACAGCAATAATTTTATCATTTTTAAGTACACGTTGAATTAATCCGGAATCCGGTAATGGTTGAAAATGACTACGGATCACGATATCAAAGTTTTCACTCATAACATCAACGTAACGATCAGTTACCTCTACTTGTAATAATAACTTAGGATAACGTTCCGCAAGTTCAGGCAAACAATCTGATAAAAGATACTGAGCAATAGGTACAGAAGCACTCAACCGGACTACACCACTTGGCTCTTGTTGTTGTATTAATAAATTTTCTTCTGCATAACGAAACTCATCTACTGCATTTTTGGCATGTTGATAAAACAGTTTTCCTGCTTCGCTTAAAACAAAACTACGCGAACTACGGTGAATTAACGTTAAGCCTAGCTTTTTTTCTAATATTGCAACACGCTTACTGATTGTTGATTTAGGTAAATTGAGCTGTTTAGCTGCGGCAGAAAATCCTTGATGTTCTACAGCAACAACAAAGAGATAAACATCATTCAAGTTTTGTCTAAGTAGCATTCTTCAATGTCCATATATGTAGACAATAAGTTTCATAATACCTAACTACTAGAAACTTTTCTGGCGACTTAAGATGATTTTACACATCACAAAAGAGTAATCATCATGTCTACTTTCACTTTATTTTATGGCGTCCCTTCTGGCTGCTCATTTGGTTCAATTGTTGCCTTGGAATGGTCAGGTTTACCTTATCAGCTCTGTAGAATCGAGATGCCGGCTCAGTGTAATACCGAGGAATACCGCCAAATTAATCAAGTCTGTGAAACACCTGCATTGCTCTACGATAATGGTAAAGTTTTAACGGAAAGCATGGCTATCTTGAACCATATCATGGCAAAAAGCCTGAATGCGGCTTTTCATTATGAGCAAGGAACAGAACAATTTAATCTTTTTAATCAGAAACTAGCTTTTTTGAATACGACTTTATTCAATGCATTTAGCCCACTCTGGTATAGTCTTGAACACTCTTCATCAGAAAGTAATAAACAAGCATTACGTGAATATGGAGCAGTCCAAGTTAAAAAAGCATTTACCGCTTTAGAAAATAGCCTGATAAATCAAACTTGGCTAATGGGCGATCAATTGTCTTTTGTAGACGGATACTACGCAGGTATCGCACGATGGTTGAAATATCATAATGTTATTGATATTGATCAATTTCCAAACTGCGAACGACTTTATGAACAATTACAAAATGAGGCAGCGGTTAAATTTGCACATGCAATTGAACAAGAACAATCCGTAAAGAGTACAGGTAACTTTTTAGGCCATATTCTCTTTGAAGATGTCATTCAACAATATAAAAATTTGAAATAGTCTTTGTATTTATAGTAGATCTCAGCTCAATACTTGACTTGAATTAAATCGTCATAAAAACGCCTGAATAATCAGGCGTTTTTTATTTTATATTTACTATTTCCATTGGCACAAAATTTGTTTAATTTCTAAATATTATGAAGTAAACAAAAGATCTCATTATGCCTGATTCTAAAAAATACGAACGGATACTTGACCGCTTCGGACATTACGCCGTAGAAGCCTTCCATTATTTAGCCTTGTTTATTATCGGGTGTATGGTGGCATGGTCGGCAGCCAATACCGTTTTTGAAATTCTGACTGTCAAAAAGTACGCTTCAATTGATGATATTTTATTATTATTTATCTACTTGGAATTGGGAGCAATGGTTGGAATTTACTTTAAAACCAATCATATGCCTGTGCGCTTTCTTATTTATGTTGCAATTACAGCCTTAACCCGACTACTCATTTCAGATATTCAACATGATCATAAAGCGGATATTGATCAAGTCATTATTACGGGCTCAATTTTGATTTTAGCCTTATCTATTTTAGTTGTACGATTTGCTTCATGGCACTACCCATCAGTAATGAAAGAGAAACACGCAAAAACCTCAAATAATTTGAAAACCCCTCAACCGCAAGATGACGAGTTAGCATAGAAAAAGGCCTCAAAATAGAGGCCTTTGTTATATTACATTTAACGAACTCGATAAATGTTATGTCTTGAGTCTACTAATAAGTATTGATTAGGGGTTTTAACCCAATGGTATCCACGTGGTGGCGCATATAAACGGTGCGCTCTCCAGTCCGAAACATAATAGCGGCTATGGCGATATTGGGTAGGAATACGTTCACCACGTTTAAAAGCAACATAGTTACCATAATGCTTACCACGATCAGAGTTTGACCAAACTGGCGCTCGGTGATCATTACGATAATCATGACGGCGGTCATCACGATGCTCATATCGATCATAGTTTTTACCATGTTTATTGTCCCAACGATGACCTGAATCAGCCATCGCGGTAGCTGATATACCTAACATCAATGTTGAAAGAACAAGAACGATTGGCTTTTTCATGGCCTATTTCCTTTTAATCTTGATATGGAGCTAGATTAGAAGACAGTCGAGGAGAAACCATGAATAAAACAGCTTTGATTGCTAAACTTTGTAATGACTATAAAGAAAATATGAAGAATCTGTATCTGTGCTACCATTAGCATTTTCAAACTAGGTCAATTGCTGTGTCTGAAATCAGTTTTGAGCGTCTTCATCAATTCTTTTGCAAAGTTCCAAGTGTACAAGAAGCCCGTATCATGGCTCATGGAGCAGATGGCGAACATGCTTGGTGGTTTAAGTTCAGTATTGACGTAGAGCATGCACTTGCATGGCAAACAGTTCAAGAACTAGGTCATGTTTTAAATTACCTATCGACGAATGAACGTCTGCCCACATTATTCTTTCCTGTTTCACCACCACCTTATATGAATGGTGAAGCCAAAGATTTTTTATCATGGATTATTCAGTGTAATCATCCGGAGTTTTCTCCAGATGTGGTCTGTGATTGGCTTGAAGCACGTTTGCCGAATCCTGTTGACGACGAGTCGCAGTGGAAAATTAAGACAGATTTGAGTGAAATAGAAAAACTTGATGATAAAGCGTTGGATCAATTGATTCCGCCAGCACCTTAAATCGGACTTATAGCACAGCCTTTGCTTACAGTGATGTTCTTATGTCTTTTGTATAGGCTAATGCCTCACTTTTGAGAGGTCAAAAGTGACAAAAACCTTTGTTTCACTGATGTTGCTTCCCTGCAACACAGTGAAACGGCGACATCCATGTCGCCAATCATCTTGCTATTTTTTGGAAAACTCCAAAGATAGTGATTAAAAAGTCGACAACCCTGACCATTCCATAAAACGATAAATCCAATACTTCACTTTAGACTCATCTGCATACTTCGCATAATCCACACTCATCTGTCTATCTTTTAGGTTTGACCACGAGGTATTGAAGTAATCTTGTGCATCTTTAAAAACTTGATCTTGAACTTTGCCAATGACCAACATATCCGTTTCAAGGTTATAATTTTTTAAATTACGGGCCGTAAAGTTGGCAGATCCTACGATCAACTCAGCGTGTTGGGTATTATATTTTAAGATCATTTTGCTATGGTTCTGCTCGCCATGGGTATCACACCAACGGATTGGAATATCAGCAGCATGTAGCTCTGAAGCCACCTGACGGTTTGGAATACCATTCTTTTGTCTACCAAATGCATCTTTATTTGGATCGAGTAAAACACGAACAATAACACCTCGTTCTTGAGCATTTTTTAGTGCTTGAATAATCTTACGTTCAGATAGATAGAACATACTTAAATCAAGATGCTCTTTCGGCTTCGCTGAGTTAATCAATTTCAATACAGATTCATAAATTGCGCCCTCAGTTAAAACTTGCACTTGAGGTTTAGTTACGTCTTTCTCAAAGTCACCTAAAATGAGCGATGGGGAGCTACTGCCTGACATTTGTGCAACTGCAGCTTCAGTTTGAAGAACATCAGCAGCTGTCGCCCCTGTTACAACCAACGCGACATTAGAGTGTCTAGAGCTGCCATCGTGTGGATTTGCTGAGGTCACCAATGACTTCCAACCAGCATCGGTATCAACGACAACAGTCTTACGGTGATTGGCCTTAAAATTAAATAAGTTTAAATAGCTGCGCAGTGTAATTTTTTCATCACCGAATGGATTTGGTAACCAGCCCTTTTCAGGGTTATTGCCAATATTTTGACAGCAGATGTACCAGAAGCCTGACCAGAATGGGCTAGAAGCACGCAAAGGGGCTAAATTCGTTTCAATCACATCAACACCTGCCTGACGTAACTGACGGTAGTGTTCAGGGCTGATACCACCGTATACCGAGTTAATCGGGTCGGTAATCATAACGATCTGAATTTGGCGATTTTGTCTTTTCTTACTTACTAATGCATCGGTTAGCTCTTGCATTAATGGTCTTTGCTTGAGTTTTGAGTCACCCACTTCTGAATTAAACAAGAACATATCCACCACAATCGTGGTTTTTGCCTCATCAATCATTTTCAAGATTTCATCAAAGATGTGCTGGTCAACCTGCTGTTGCCCTTTTGCATCAAGATAAGTTTTGTCTGCTAAAAATTTAACATCGGCATGTCTAAGCTTGCCACTAAAGTTAATCCCTTGTGGTAATGGTTTTACTGTGTGGTAAATCGCCGATGCAACATATGCAATAGCAACAACGCAAAGTAATACCGCCATATAACGACGCCCTGACCAATTTAACTTTTGATGAATTCGTTGAAAAATACGCATAAAAAAGACCTAACTTGATGGTTTCAAATTAGGTCTTTTGACTTGATTTTTCAAGTTTAGTTTCGTGTTAAAGCCTTAGAAACTAAAATCAACACCCACAGTAAAATTACGTCCAACTTGTGGAATATTTGATAAGAATGAAGCATGCTGATAAACCGTGTCATCTAACAAGTTATTTGCTTTCATATAAACACGGTAATCTGTTTTTGCACCATATTGTCCAGAGTATGCCACGCCAAGATTAAGCATGTTATAGCCTTCAGTTTCGGTCTCGTAAGCTGCGATCTTATCTTGATTAAAGACATGGTAGTACTCGGCAGAACCGCTAAAGCCATCGCCAAAATCTGCATCAACTTTAGTACCTAAACGTCCCGCTGGAATACGTGGAGCGTTACCCTCGGCATCAATTTTACCGCGTACATAGTCACCAAAAGCACTGATCTTGTATATTGGGGTAATTTGATAACCAATCTCACCCTCGGCACCATAGAAACGAGCTTTATCTTGAGTGTATTGAACTAAACGGAAGTCTTTATAACGGTCAAGGGTTTGCGCATAGATGTAGTCATCAAACCAGTTATGGTACACATGAAGATGATAATCGAGTTTGTCATTATCAAAATGCAAACCTAACTCAACATTATTCGATTTTTCCTTACTGAGTTGATCATTGCCTAACTCATAAGTATTCGTCGCAAAATGTCCACCATTTGCATATAACTCTTGAGCTAAAGGTAAACGCTCTTGATGTGAAGCGACAAAAGAAAGTTTATAGTTCGGTGCAAACTCCCAATTCGCAGCACCTGCGTAAGAAAATGCTGAACCATCAAAATCCTGTTTAGAATTATCGTCTACATCAATTTCTTGCTGATCTGCACGGGCAGAAAGCTCAAAATGTACGTCTTTCCATTGTTTATGTTCTAAAGCAAATACGCTCCACTTTTTGGTAGTGGTCGGGGCCATAAATGCTTCTTCACCAGTTAAATCTAATTTCTGTTGACCTAACTGTGCGCCAATTACCCCTTCCCAACTTGCAATCGGGTTATGTACTAACTCAATGCGTCCATCATAGCCTTTGTTTTGGAATCGGGTTGCAATTGCGCCCTCTTCAATTTCATCATGCTGATAGTCAGTATAGCTTGCTTGCGCACGTAACTTTTGGAAGCCTGCAAATGGATCATTTAACTCGGTTTTAAAATCGTAACGCTCAGATTTTAAATCAATCCATGGGCCGCCATGCTCGTGCTCATGTTCTTCATGCTCATGATCGTGAGCTTCTTCACCTTCTTCATGCTCATGGTCACCACAATGCAAATGCGGTCTTCCACCTAGATGAGCGCTACAACTTTCATATTCATGGCTATGCCCCGGTAAACCATACTGGTCTCGACGGTTACTATACGAAATACCCGTATAACCGCGATCATAAATCCAAGACAACCCCACATTCACTGAATCACCTTGTGCAAAGGTATTGTCTACACGGCGCTCTTTTTCACCTTCATGAATATAGTTTGGTGCAATATAGTTATTCGCATCACGTGTTAACCCCTCAACACGTAATGCAACTTGGCTTCCCAACCCTACAGTTACCCCAGCACTCGCCAGCTTTTCATCACTTCCAGTGTTGTAACGTAAGCCAACTTGTCCTTCATAACCATTTTCAGGCATTTGTGTAGGGATCTTGTTATCAATAACGTTGACTAAACCACCAACAGTTCCCGCACCAAACAATAAAGTAGAGGGACCACGAATCACTTCAACTTGTTTTGCGAGAACTGGATCTACTGTTACAGCATGATCAGGAGACAAAGTTGAGACATCCACATTTTCAGATGAATTTTGAAGAACTTTAACACGTGGTCCATCTTGGCCACGAATCACCGGACGACTTGAACCAGCCCCAAACTGATTCGCATAAATCCCCACCTCACTATTGAGCGCATCCCCAATAGTGGCGGCCCCTTCAGTCAAATGCTTTTGGTCAACTACAGTATCAGCGACTGCAAAATCTTTTGAAGTTTGCTCAAGGGGGTGCGCCTTGATGCGGATAGTTTCTAACTTCTCAACATTTTCATTTTCTGCTGCAAATACAGGTATGGATATGGCAGCCAAAATGGATATGGTCAAAATATTTTTATAGAACAACATGAGGTGATTCTCTGATCGCTACGCCTTTTGTTTTGTTATATTATAACATTTCAGTTGTTTTGCAATAAAAAACATTTCTAATCAGATGATTCGTTAGACTGGCCAATTAAATGATGTGAGTAATTCCTGTTTTATAATGCCTTTTACCATCTCTCATGCCGTTATCGCCCCTCCACTTGCTAAATTGAGCCGAAACACGTTACCCATTGCCGCCTTAGCAATTGGCAGTATGACGCCCGATCTTTACCGCTTATTTACAATGCAATCAGGTATGCTGACTCATCAATGGAAGGGGCTTTTCTACCCAAACCTTGCGTTAGGGTTATTATTCTGTGTCATTTGGTATTTACTTTACCGACCTGTGGTTTACCGTTTTTTTGGTATCCAACACGATTTAAAACTAGATTCTTTTAGACATTTTTTTAGCTTTTTTATTGGAATTATAATTGCTCTACTCATTGGTATAGCAACACATCTCATTTGGGATGGGCTTACCCACTCAGACTTTAGAACTTTTATATTTCAAGACTTTTTATCGCAAACTGTTCACTTGTTTGGCCGTCCTTATCCATTGCATCGCCTTCTTCAACTCGGTTCTTCTGCTCTGGCATTACCTTTTTTAGGCTGGATGAGTATTCATTACTATCAGCGCCATAAACAGCATTGGAAAGTAAATTATAAAATTAAAATTTTTGCTTGGTCTTTATTTGCTTTATCTACACTTTTAGGCTTATTTTCATTTTGGGACTATGCCCGTTATATTCCCCATGAGGTTTGGCATTCTGATACCTATTATTTTACTGGCCGCTCTATTAATGAGTTTATGCAAGGTTGGTTAAGTACGTTTAGTTTGGGATGTCTATTATTCTTATTTTTAGATGGACAACAAAGAATGGGCTAAATAGCTAAACTTGCTGCCAAATTGCTCATTTTTAGCTAAATTATAGCTGTTTTTTGATCTAGTTCTTGTGGCATGCCATTCAACAGGGCATAATCGAAAACTTATTTTTTTGACGGTGCGCGGTTTACGCATCCGTCTTTTCAGCCAATATAGTTTGGATAATCTTCATCATGATGCGAACTCATTACTGTGGCTCTTTAACTGAAGCCCAAATCGACCAGACCGTTACATTATGCGGTTGGGTACATCGTCGCCGTGACCATGGCGGTGTTATTTTCCTTGATATGCGTGACCGTGATGGTCTCGTTCAAGTGGTTATTGACCCAGATACTCCAGAAGCATTTGCAACTGCAGATAAAGCACGTTCTGAATATGTATTAAAAATTACAGGTCGTGTTCGTCGCCGTTATGAAGGTACTGAAAACCCAAATATGGTGAGTGGTCAAATCGAAGTCTTAGGCAAAGAAATCGAAGTTCTTGCTGCATCTGAAACTCCACCATTCCCATTAAATGATGACACTATTAACGTGTCAGAAGAACACCGTTTAAAATATCGTTTCTTGGACATCCGTCGTCCAGAAATGTTAGAGCGTTTACGCTTCCGTTCTAAAGTAACCAACTTGATTCGTAACTATTTAGATGATCATGGTTTCTTAGACGTTGAAACTCCGATTTTAACTCGTGCAACCCCTGAAGGTGCGCGTGACTATTTAGTACCAAGCCGTGTACAAAATGGTAGCTTCTATGCACTTCCACAATCACCACAATTGTTCAAACAATTGTTGATGGTTGGTGGTATTGATCGCTACTACCAAATCGCGAAATGTTTCCGTGATGAAGACTTACGTGCTGACCGTCAGCCTGAATTCACTCAAATCGACATTGAAACATCGTTCTTAAACGACGATGACATTATGGATTTGATGGAAGGTATGACTGTTAAATTATTTAACGACTTGCTTGGCGTAAAATTTGAAAAATTCCGCCGTATGCCATACAGCGAAGCAATGCGTGATTATGCATCTGACAAACCAGACTTGCGTATTCCGTTAAAACTCGTTGATGTTGCAGACTTAATGCAAGAAGTTGAGTTCAAAGTATTTGCAGGTCCAGCTAAAGACCCTAAAGGCCGTATTGCAGCACTTCGTGTACCGGGCGCAGGTTCATTAACACGTAGTCAAATTGATGAATACACTAAATTTGTCGGTATCTACGGTGCAAAAGGCTTAGCGTACATTAAAGTCAATGAAATCGAAAAAGGAATTGAAGGTCTTCAATCTCCTATTGTTAAATTCATCGAACCAATCGTAATGCAATTGCTTGAACGTGTTGGCGCTGAAAATGGCGATATCGTATTCTTTGGTGCGGACAAAGCTAAAATTGTAAATGATGCAATGGGCGCCCTTCGTGTCAAAATCGGTCATGACTTGAACCTTGCGACTTGTGAGTGGGCTCCACTTTGGGTTGTTGACTTCCCAATGTTTGAAGAAACTGACGATGGCAAATGGACTTCTGTTCACCATCCATTCACATTACCTAAATCTAGCGTAGAAGACGTGAAGAGCAATCCAGGCGAAGCACTTTCTGTTGCTTACGACATGGTATTGAACGGTACTGAAGTTGGTGGTGGTTCACTTCGTATTTACACATTAGAAATGCAAAAAGCGATTTTTGAAGCGCTTGGTATTTCCGATGAAGAAGCAGAAGAAAAATTCAGCTTCTTACTCAATGCGCTTCGTTACGGTGCACCTCCTCACGGTGGTTTGGCATTTGGTCTTGACCGTTTAGTAATGCTTATGACTGGCGCGACTTCAATTCGGGATGTTATTGCGTTCCCTAAAACGAAAACTGCTGAATGTCCACTTACTCAAGCACCGGCTCCTGTGGAAGCAAACCAGCTTCGTGACTTGGGCATCCGCTTACGTGAACAACAAAAGAAAGAAGCTTAATTGCTCTTTAATAAAAAACCCTGCAATTGCAGGGTTTTTTATTAGAAATAAGATATATATTCGACTTACCTAAGCTATGCTTTGCGAATAAGCTGGTCAGTGGCATAATAAGGAGCTTTTAATTTAGAGGTCAGCTTTATGGCTATGCGCCCAGATGTACGACGACATGCTTTAGTCGTGATTGTATTCTCCCTCGCACAATGGTTTTTCATGCGCTACATCCTTGCGAATGAATTATTTAACCTCACGACGAACCAACGTATTCTTTATTTCTGTGTAAGCAGTTTAGTCGGTGCATTACTTATCTTTGTTGCACTGATTTATATGGTGCTCAAAGGTAATGCGGATAAAAAGTAATGCAAAAGAAACTGCTCATCATTGGTAAACGCAGCGGTATTTTGCAGTGGTACGAAAATATTCTTGCTGCTGCCCATCAAAGCCCTGATTATGAAATCCAAGGCTTTGCCTTAAATCATAACAATACCACCGATCGGTTTCTGAAAAAGCTATTACCAAACAAAGATATATATACGGCAAATTTACTCAAAAAGAAACTGCAAACGTTTCAGCCAGATTTGATTCTCATTGCCGATCTTTTTTATTTTAATGATCATTTACTGCAAGTTTTGGCAGACTTTCCATGCAAAAAAGCACATTGGATTGGTGACTTTTTTGATGAACGCTTATTAAAATCTAAAGACGTCATTGATTTATATTGCTTTACCGATTCTAGCTTTATCGAAGATGCGAGAGCAATGGGACTAAATCATGCCATTTATCTGCCTCTTGCTTATAATCCAAATGTCTTCTTTTCTAGCAATGAACAAAAAGATGATCGTCTTTTATTTGTAGGCGCATGGTCGCCTGATCGACAAGAGCTCATTGAACAGATTCCCCTTCCCCTCACTGTCTATGGGAAAGGATGGGATAAACTCAGCAAATCAAACAGTATTGTTCACCCTCACAATATTCCTTTGACTGAAGTTGCCGAACTCTACAGAACGCATCGTTACATCTTGAATGTCATTAACAAGAAAAATATTCGTCAAGGTATGAATATGCGTTGTTTCGAAGCTCCGGCTTGTGGTTGTATTTTGGTAAGCGAGTATGTTGAAGATCTAAACTATGCTTTTGATATCAAAAATGAAATTATTTCATTTGAGAATCCGCAAGAATTGCAATTGAAGTTAAAAGATCCAATAATCAGCGCTGAAGCAGCCATGTATAAAGTTCAACAGAGTCATACTTATAAAAATAGGATAGAGACCGTCGTTGACTTATTGCTTCAAGCTTAAGTTTTAGCTTTTTTAATTTTGTATAGGCCACCCTCACGTGTTTGTTAGTGTTATTGTTCCAAGTTATAACCATGACCAATATTTAGAAGACAGAATTGAGAGCATTCTTAACCAAAGCTATTCGCAATTTGAAGTGATTCTTTTAGATGATCTATCACCCGATCATAGTGCCGAAATTTTAGCGAAATACAAAAGCCATCCGAAAGTTTCACATTGCATCATCAATGAACAAAATTCAGGCTCAACATTTTGCCAATGGAACAAAGGCATGCATCTAGCAAAAGGCGATCTGATCTGGATTGCAGAGTCTGATGATGTTGCCGACTTACAATTTTTGGAAAAATTAGTCCCTCATTTTGAAAAAAATCCTAAGCTTGTTCTTGCCTACAGCCAATCTCATCGAATGAATGCACAAGGTGAAGTCACGGGTTCATGGAAAGATTTTACTGATCAAGTTGATTCAAAATTATTTGAAAATGATTTTGAAATGAATGGTCTCGAATATATCGAAAGATTTTTAAATGCTCAAAACACCATTCCAAATGCCAGTGGTGTCATTTTTAAAAAACAGACTTATTTCGATGTAGGTGGAGCTAATCCAAGTCTACGCTTTATTGGTGATTGGGAAATTTGGGCAAAAATCGTATCGCAAGGTGACATCTTCTTTACGCATGAGTGTTTAAATTATTTCCGCTACCATGACACCAGTGTTATTGCCCAAGCCAAAAAGAAAAAAGATCATTTTGAAGTAAGACGGCAAGTGATTTTGCTCCGCCAAAGCATGTCTCAATTCTTAAAAGACTATTCCAAGACACATCCAGAAGCCAAAAAGGCTTACTGTATTAACCAGCAGAGCTTATCTAAAGAATTGAGAAAAAATGCTTCTTTGGCAATTCGTCGTCGCTATTATGATCGAATTATTCCAACGAGTATCACTGCACTACAGACTCTACCTTTTTATGTTGTCCCTTTTTACATACTCAAATTACTTATTCAGTTCATTTTATCAACCTGTTTAGTCGCACCATATAAAATAATATTGAAACAGCCTCGATAAAAAAAGAGGAGATAAACTCCTCTTTTTTTATGCTTTAAATGCATCTGCAATCTGATCTTTATCACTCACCAACACCTCACCAACCTCATCAAGAGGCCAGTTAATCGCTAGTGTTGGATCATTCCAAATAATAGCGCCTTCACTTTCTTTATTGTAGTAATTGGTGGTTTTGTACAAAAACTGGGTATTGTCTTCAAGTGCGATAAAGCCATGAGCAAAACCTTCCGGTATCCAAAACATGGTTTTATTTTCTGCACTCAGTTCAACACCAACCCATTCACCATAAGTTTTTGAGTCAGGTCGAATATCTACCGCAACATCCCAAACACGACCTTGTACAACACGTACCAGTTTTCCTTGCGCATAAGGTGCATTTTGATAATGCAACCCACGTAACACACTCTTTTGAGACAATGAATGGTTATCTTGTACAAAAGTTGGAACAGGCAAGTTTAATTGTTCAAGTGCTTGTGCAAAACGTTGCTGATTAAAGCTTTCCATAAACCAGCCGCGATCATCACCAAATACATTTGGATGTAGAATCAAAAGCCCTTCTATTTTAGTCGTTTCAACCTGCATTTGACTCTTCCCAGATTTTTTTCAAATATTGACCATATTCTGTTTTTTTCAAAGCTTCAGCACTTTCTAAAAGTTTCTCTTTGCTAATCCAACCTTGATTGAAACCAATTTCCTCTAAACATGCGACTTTTAATGACTGACGCTTTTCTACAGTATAGATAAAGTGACCTGCTTCTAAAAGCGATTCATGCGTGCCCGTATCCAACCATGCAAACCCTCGCCCTAAAAGCTCCACATTCAATGAACCATCTTTCAGATATGCATTATTGATGTCAGTAATTTCAAGTTCGCCACGTGCAGATGGCTTCACTTGTTTAGCAAACTCTACAACACGATTGTCATAGAAGTACAAACCCGTCACGGCATAAGGTGATTTTGGCTTTAATGGTTTTTCTTCAATGCTGAGAACTTTTCCAGTTGGGTCAAACTCGACAACACCAAAACGCTCTGGGTCTGTCACATGGTAACCAAATACTGTTGCACCATGCTCTCGATTACTCGCAGCTTCTAATTGTTTGCCAAAACTTTGACCATAGTAAATATTGTCACCCAAGATCAAACAAACATTATCTTGACCAATAAACTCTTCACCAATTAAAAATGCCTGTGCCAAACCATCTGGAGAAGGTTGTACTTTATAAGTAAGTTCAATACCAAATTGAGAACCATCACCGAGCAGTTTTTCATATTGGGGTAAATCTTCTGGTGTCGAAATCAATAAGACTTCACGAATACCGGCAAGCATCAATACAGACAATGGATAGTAAACCATTGGTTTATCGTAAATTGGCAAAAGCTGTTTCGATACACCTTTGGTAATTGGATGTAAGCGTGTACCTGAACCACCCGCTAAAATAATACCTTTACGTTTGAGACTCATTTATTTAATAGCTCCACTATGGTTCGCTTTACACCATCTTGCCAGTTAGGTAGACAGAGTTTAAAAACATGCTGTATTTTTTGGTTGTTCAATCTTGAATTGTGTGGTCTGGTTGCTGGTGTTGGGTAAGCCTTTGTTGGAATTGGATTAACCTTTTGTACAATCAGCGCCTGTCCTAATGACCGTGCTTGCTCAAATACATAACTTGCGTAGCCAAACCATGATGTTTCACCACTCGCCACCAAATGATAGACACCAGCTTTACTCACATCGGCTACGACTTGAGGAATAGCATGTGCAGTAATATCAGCAATTAGCTCAGCAGAAGTTGGAGCACCAATCTGATCATCAATAATCGACAACTCTTCACGTTGCTGAGCCAAGTTCAACATCGTTTTCAAGAAGTTTTTTCCTTTACTTGCATAGACCCATGATGTTCTGAAAATTAGATGCTGACAGCCACTCTCAACAATTGCCTGTTCGCCTAATGCCTTGGTTTTACCATAGACATTTAATGGTGCAATTGCATCTGTTTCAACAAAAGCTGTTTCACCTGCCCCGTCAAAAACATAATCGGTAGAGTAATGCACAAATAAAGCTTTAATTTGCAAACATGCATCGGCTATAGCCTTTACAGTTTGATGATTCACAAGATCAGCCGAATCCTGCTCAGTTTCAGCCAAATCAACAGCTGTATAAGCAGAAGCATTAACGACTACATCGGGTTTTAGCGCCACAATCGTGTCAAAAATTGCCGATGGTTGAGTCATATCGCCAGATAGACCATTTAAACCATGACGGTCTAATGCAACTACCTCGCCCAAAGGAGCAAGCGCTCGCTGTAGCTCCCACCCAACTTGTCCATTTTTTCCAAGCAATAAGATCTTCATAGTTATCCTTGATATTGCTTGTTTAACCAAGACTGATATTCGCCACTTTGAACGTGTGCAACCCATTCAGTATTACTTAAATACCATTCAACGGTTTTACGCAGGCCCGTCTCAAACGATTCTTGCGGAACCCAGCCTAAGTCATTTTTAATTTTTGTCGCATCAATTGCATAGCGCACATCGTGACCTGGGCGATCTTTGACATAGGTAATTAAATCTTTGTACTGTGCTACACCTTCCGGCTTATTCGGTGCCAATTCTTCAAGTAATGTGCAAATCGCATGAACAACTTCGATATTGGCTTTTTCATTGTGACCGCCAATATTATAAGTTTCCCCAACCACACCTTGCGTTGCAACAGTAAAGAGTGCTCGTGCATGGTCTTCTACAAATAACCAGTCACGAATTTGCTGACCATTGCCATATACAGGGAGTGGCTTGGCTTGCAAAGCATTTAAAATCATAAGCGGAATCAATTTTTCCGGGAAATGAAATGGCCCATAGTTATTTGAACAGTTGGTCACCAACACCGGTAAACCATAAGTACGGTTCCATGCACGGACTAAATGGTCTGAGCTGGCTTTGCTTGCAGAATATGGTGAACTTGGTGAATACGATGTTGTTTCGGTAAATAGGTCGTTTGTACCTTCTAAATCACCATAGACTTCATCGGTTGAAATATGATGGAAGCGGAATGTTTCCTTTTTTGAACCATCAAGGGTTAACCAATAAGTACGGCTTGCTTCCAACATTTGGTATGTACCAATAATGTTGGTCTCAATAAAAGCATAAGGTCCTGAAATTGAACGATCTACGTGCGATTCAGCAGCAAGATGCATCACTACATCAGGTTGAAAACTTTTAAATAATTCATCTAAAGCTGTACGGTCACAAATATCGGTCTGAGAAAACTGATAACGTGGGTGATCGGCAACAGAGCTTAAAGACTCTAGATTTCCCGCATAAGTGAGCTTATCGACATTTAATACTTCATGTTCAGTATTTTGAACAATATGACGAACCACCGCCGAACCAATAAAACCTGCACCACCAGTAACCAAGAACTTCATAATAAATCATGTAACTCCATTTTCTTAGTCACGGATTTTATCACCTATTTCCTATTTAATTTAGCGTTAACCTCAGAAAGCCCTACGCAGTTTGACCATTATTACAAAAAATAAAATATAAATACTTAGCTAAACTTATTTGTCCAAAACCCGATTTAACTTCCGAGTTATTTCGCTGGTATGATCTTGCATCTCTAACTCTTGAACAACCTGAGAGATTTGATAAGAATCTGAAACAGTTAATAAATATAGCCAATGTTGCTGTGCTAAAAACTTTAATTGGTGCTTAATCTGTTCATCCTGCATGGACTGCTCATCATAAAGTACCAGCAACTTACTTCCTGACATGACCACTTCTGCCACCATCGAAGTCGAGTCCGGACTCGTTAGAATCCAGTCAGCTGCTTTAATATAATCTTTGATATCACAGCTTTGGCCTTGTGCTACCCATGTTAACTGGTCATGAGGCTGAAAAATGCCGTACTGCTCAGCAAGCTGCTGTAATTCTTTTTCAAAAGTAATCGGTGTTCTTCGTGATGTTGTCAGTAGCAATCTCGCTGTAGGATATTGCTTTCGAACCTGCTGTAAAACAGTTGCCCATTGTGCCGCTTCACCAATTTTTACTGTTTTAGTGTCAGCACCAATCAAAATTGCAATCGTTTGCTCAGCATTTTGAATACCCAAATGTTCCCGCGCCCGCTCACGTGTTAGAGGTAAAGCACTCATTTTATTCGGTGCAATTGGATAATAAAAATAATGAGGCAATACGGCTTGTTGCTCATGAATGGTAAATACCACATCAAACAAGTCAGCACGAATCCCCCGTAATGAACTTGCGACCAGATTTTTTACAGGCTGATCTTTGAGCAAATGTTGTTTGAGCAATAGATTGGCAAGTAGAGTGTTTCCCCCTGCCGATACAATATAAGCAACCTGTTTCTGCTCTAATGCACTTAGGGTTTGGGAGTCAAGAAAATAACGTAACCACTCTGTATTTATTGAAAACTTGATCAATAACTTGAGAACACGATACAACCATTTTTTAGGTAGATTTAATTGAACCCATTCCACCTGATAATCTTGTTGTTGATTCAGTAGCTGAACTATTCCTTGTGTTTGAGTTTCATGGCCTGCTTTACCATCGGTCAACGCTAGGATGAAAGGTTTTTGTTGTGTCATCAATCCATCATCCTATGCTGAAAGCAATGATTGATAGACTTGGACCGTATGATCAATCATTTTTGTAAAAGTCAGTTGTTCCTGTGCCAGAGCATAAGCCTTTTTAAAACTTGCTTCAGGGACTACCACATCCAAATAGTTTTGAATCACTTGTTGCAATGCTTCAATATTATTTGGTTCACATAGAAACTCAACAGGAATAAACTCAGCCATCATTCCGACATCAGTTCCTAACACAGGACGTTGAAGCAATAAACTTTCAGCAAGTGTATACGGACCCCCTTCACGCAAGGAAGACACAATCAAAGCCTCATGGTCTGTAATCAATGGGTGAATATTGTCGCTATACCCATACAAGTGAACCCGATCAGCTAATTGGTACTCTTGAATCAATTGCTCTAACTTTTCTCGTTCTTCACCATCACCAACAATAGTTAATTGGTGTGAAATGTTCCGCCAAGCAGCCAGTAAAAGATCGAAACCTTTCACTTCATTTAAACGTCCAATGGCAATAAATTTTCTATTTTTTACAAATGATTGAGCAGGCATATTCAAAGAAATACCATTATAGACCACACTGAGTTTTTCCGGCTGCCCCACAATCTGCGCGAGTCGCTTACTCACACAAATGATATGATCAAATGCTAAGTAAGAATCAATCTTTTTCTTTGCACCATGGATAGTCACCACACAAGGGAAATCAAAACCTGCAATCATGCCTTGCAACAGTTTGGCCGTTTTAGAAGCATGAGCATGTAGCACTTGTGGTTCTGTCCCCAATATTGTTTTTTTTAGCAGATACTTCGTCCACGGGTTATAACGACTGCCACTCATATCAAAAGCAACAAAGTTTACCGAACTTTCCACCTGACTTTGATATTTCTGATGTGCAATTAAAGAAACTTCATGTGCTTGTGATAAACCAGCAGCCAGCTCAAGTACATGCTTTTCTAAGCCACCTTCCTCATCACTTGCCATCACAAGCGTAATTTTCATGATTAGCCCTCACGCGTACCAAGTTTTAAACGAAGCTTGACGGCGAATAATGAATCTTTTCCGCTGATCTTAATACGTTGTAGTTGCATAAAGTCCGGCTGTTCATCATCAATGCCTTCCATTGTGGTCACTGCATTGCTATACCCTGACTGTTTTGCCAGTTTAACATCTCGGTCTGAGTAAATACCAAATGGATAAGCAAAACTGGTTACTGGTTTTTCTATCAGTTGTTCAAGCCACTGCTTTGAATCTGATAGTTCTTTTAAACAATCCGTATCATCCAGTTTGTTTAAATTAGCATGCGTTAACGTATGTGAACCAATTTCAATCAGTTCGCTATCTGCCAGTTGCTTGACTTGAGCATCATTCAACTTAGCCTCACGCATGAGTTCACCACTATTATGATGTTCTTTTTTATAGGTTGACCAATCACGATCATGACGATCAACCACCACATATATGGTTGCCTTGGCCTGATATTTTTCTAAAATGGGATAAGCATTTTGTAAGTTGTCTAAATAACCATCATCAAAGGTAATGGCAACTGTTTTGGCTGGGTGCTTTCCCCAGTTCTCTTGCAATTCGTGCATCGTTACAAAATGGAAGCCTTGCGCTTTCATCCAGGCAACTTGCTTTTCAAACTCAGCGGGCTTGACCCGAAGCTTATTAAATTTGGCACCATTAATATGGTCTCGTACCATGTGATACATCAATACACGTGGTCGATTCCAATCCACTGCTGGCTTCCACCACGCATACTTATAGCTAAATAACACAATAAGCAAGACCAGTAAAATCAGGATATAAAACACAATGCCAAACTCATTATTTCGCTAAAAGATATGTTGCCACACGGTCTGCTTCTTTAAAAGCATAAGGTTGTGGCAACTGTACGACACAAGTATTCTGTGAAATTAGTTGTGATTCTATCATTTGATCAATCGAGTGCGTAATTCTATCGTCTTTCAACCGATCGATTGCTATGACCCCTACGCGACAACCCGCAGTAAGTGCTTCAAAAACCATAGAAACACTATCTTCTGTTACCCATACAGCTTCTGCTTTTTGCATCTCTTCAAAAATCCAGCCTTGAGGTGTTTGCTCAACCGGAAATATTTGTAAATGCTGGGCAAAACTTTGTTGTCTTAAAATATCAATAAACTCTGCTGGTGTTCGACGTGAAGTGGTCAGAATAATTTCAGCGTCTGGATTATTCTCAACAATTTTTTGAACACTGGTTAATACTTTATTTTGGTTCCATTGATGTCGTTTAGATGAACCACCTAAAGCGATTAAAACTCTCGCGGTTTGATGGCGATTTTCATTACGGATGGGGTTTAATGCACCACGCGTGACAATCACATGGTTATCGGCGTGAATACCGTCATGCTCCGGAATAACAGCATAATCAAAGCAAGCTACAGGTAAGTTAGGCTTCATCAAAATAATGGTTTTTGCTTTTCTAAAAATTTTGCCGAGCAACCAGACACGAAAATGTGTGTGGCTTCCCACTCCAAATATAAAATCGGGCACTTGTTTAAATAAGGATTTTTTTGAAGAGAAGAGTGTCTTAATTAAAGAAATAATAGGTAAATCAGCAATTAAGACCTCTTCAAAAGTTGTTTCTGGCTGTTGTCTTTGCATTGCCTGAAACAAGCCTAATGCTTGTGAGCGGTGTCCTGCCTTTCCATCAGACACATAGACAATATGCATAGAAGCTCCCTAAGCCAAAAAATAAAAAGGCGAAACTTATGTTCGCCTTTTTATGTTAACGGATTAACTTATTTTACGTAAGTTAACCAGTGTTCATATTTCGGATTTCTACCTTGAACCGCATCAAAGTAAGTTTTTTGGATTTCAGTGGTAATTGGGCCACGAGTACCCGAACCGATTTGACGGTCATCGTATTCACGAATTGGTGTTACTTCAGCAGCAGTACCTGTGAAGAATGCTTCGTCTGCAATATAGAATTCGTCACGTGTAATACGGCGCTCAACAACTTGGTAACCAAGATCTCTAGCGATTGTCATTACAGTTTGACGTGTAATACCATCAAGCGCACCACCAGCGATATCTGGAGTGTGTAAAACGCCATCTTTAATTAAGAATACGTTTTCACCTGAACCTTGGCATACATAACCTTGTGGGTCCATTAACATTGCTTCATCGTAACCAGAATGTGCAACTTCTTGGTGAGCAAGAATTGACAACGTGTAGTTACCAGATGCTTTTGCTTTACACATCGTCACGTTTGGATGATGGTGAGTAAATGATGACGTTTTAACGCGAATACCTTTAGCCATCGCTTCATCACCAAGGTATGCACCCCACGCCCATGCAGCAACAGCGGCATGAATCGTGTTATTTGTTGCTGCAATACCAAGTTTTTCTGAACCGATCCAGATCAACGGGCGTAAATAGCAAGAAGCTAATTTATTTTCACGAACAACATCAATTTGTGCTTGTTCAAGCGTTGCTTGATCATACGGCACTTTCATTTGATAAATTTTTGCTGAATTTAACAAACGTTTTGTGTGGTCTTGAAGACGGAAAATCGCTGTACCTTTAGGTGTTTCATAAGCACGAACACCCTCAAATACGCCCATACTGTAGTGTAATGTATGGGTTAAAACGTGAATCTTTGCATCACGCCAATCAATTAATTTTCCATCTTGCCAAATAAAACCATCACGATCAGCCAAATTCATGGAACACTCCAAATTGTTATAAAATCATTCACTATCCAACTCAACCGAGGCGGTTGGGTCTATTAATCTTTGCCATAAATTGCAAACGACCGCACGGGTACTACGCCAGTCCGCTGCGCTGACTTGCATGGATTGATTTGCAAGGGCTAAACGGTGGCTTTCGGCACGTTCACTAAGATAGGCTCGAATTAATGCTGTGGCATCTTCACTGGATAAGCAGTCTGCTTTAGCAGCATCTTCTAATATTCTTACATTATCAGAATAATGGGCGAGATCGGGTTTCGTCCCGCTCCATGCAAGTACAGCATACTGTGCCATAAATTCGATATCGACGATACCACCTGCGTCCTGTTTTAAATGAAAAATACCATGTTTTTTTTGTTCAGAAGACGAACCTAGGTGATCTTTCATTTTCTGACGCATTTTCAACACTTCTTCACGAACATAAGCCTCATCTCTAGATTGAGTCAATATCTCGCGGCGAAATATTTCAAATTTCTGGCAAAGCGCTTCATCGCCAGCAATAGAGCGTGCTCGAACTAATGCCTGATGCTCCCAAAGCCATGCACTTTTCAACTGATAGTGCTCATAGGCTTTCAGACTCGTTACCAGTAAACCTGCCTCACCTGAAGGTCTTAAGCGTGTATCAATTTCATAGACACGACCATCTAGCGTTTGCGTAGTCATCAAAGACATAAACTTTTGAGCAACACGCATAGCAAATTCAAAGCCACTAATTGACTTGGTTCCATCCGTATCAGCTTGTTCATCTAAGTAATGAATAAAGACAAGGTCTAAGTCAGAACCATAGCCCAGTTCAATCCCCCCCACTTTGCCATACCCAATGACAGCAAAAGCTTTGTAGTCGAGTGAGCAGCGTTTCCCATCAACGTCCTTTGGGTAACCATGACGCTTCGCCACTGTCTGATAAGCTAAATGGAGAGTTGCGTTTACACTGACTTCAGCAATATCAGTCAATGCATCAGATACTTTCATTAATGGGCTTTCAGCTAACACATCACTTGCAGCAACAGTTAACACATTGCTCTTTTTAAACAGGCGAAGTGCTCGCATTTGGTCTTCGACCTGATCAATCTCAATACGAAGCAATTGCTGACGTAATGAGTCTTCTAAGTCCTTACGTTTTGGTAACTCAAAATCCATCGATAAGAACTCATCCAGCAGTACTGGATATTGCGTTAGCTCTTCACAAATCCACGGACTCACCGTCGCCATTTTCACTAAGCGTTGCAGTGCCCCCTTACTTTCAATCAACATCACCAAATACACGGTTCGACGCATGACTGATTCAATCAGTGGCATTAAGCGCAACAGTGCAGTTTGTGGTTGTTCTGATTGCAAGATGGCTTCAATTAAATGAGGCCAGAAGGTTTTTAAACGCTGCACAGCATTTGAAGGGAGTTTCTTAAGTGCATGACCATGCCAAAACTCATGAATCAGATTTCTCGCATTGTCATCCAACACTTCATCTAACTGCTGCTCTAACTGTCCGAAATTTTCAGTTGCTGCATTAGAGCTGGTATCTTCAATGAGCTGCTTAAATTGAACTTTTACCTTTTGACGTTTCTCATTAAGAACATCAAGAAACTCATTCCAGCTAGCGAAATCTAAGGTATCAATAATGCGTTGTCTTAAGTCCAATTCTTCTGGTAATAATTGGGTTTGCTGATCGTTGAGAGCTTGAATTGCATGTTCAACACGGCGTAAGAATAGGTAAGCATCTTCAAGTTCTAATACAGCTTGTTTTTCTAATAAGCCAGCTTCACCAATGTGCTCAAGACTAACTAAACATTGACGGTCTTGTAACTCACGTTTAGACCCGCCATAAATAAGCTGGAAGACCTGAACAATAAACTCAATTTCGCGAATACCACCCGCTCCGAGTTTAATATCATCCTCAATATGACGACGTAAGACTTCGCGCTCAATCATCGCTTTCATATCACGCATGGCAGCAAAAGCGGTGTAATCGACATAACGACGAAATACAAAAGGACGTGTCATTTCCAATAAGTCTTGTCCTTCTTTTCCCCCAGTGACAACGCGCGCTTTAATCCAAGCATAGCGCTCCCACTCACGGCCATGTTGACTTAAATATTTTTCTAAAGCTGCATGACTAATCGCTAGTGCCGAACCGTCTCCCCAAGGACGCAAGCGCATATCAACTCGAAATACAAAACCATCGGCAGTAATGTGTTCAAGCAAATAAATGAGTTTTTGTCCCCACAAAATACAGAACTGCTGTACATCAATACATTTGCGACCGTTGGTTTCACCTTGCTCATCAAAGGCAAAAATTAAGTCGATATCACTCGACAAGTTAAGCTCTTGAGCACCAAGTTTACCCATGGCAACAACAATCAAATCTTGAACTTTGCCAGAGTAACTCACAGGTTCACCGTGTTTCGCCACAAGTGTGACACGCGCAAAATCCTTTGCTGCACAAATACTGGCATCGGCAAAATCAGAAAGTTCACGAGTGAGTGTGACAACATCAGTCAGCTGATTGGCATCCTGCCAGATCCAGCGGAACATTAAACGGCTACGTAAAATGCGCATTCCGCGCATCCAAAGCGTTTCATCAGCAATCCCATCTAGCGTGGTCTGTACAAACTGGTAAATCTGTTTGGTCGAGAGCGGTGCAGTAAATTGATCTATTTGATAATCTTGTTCTAAAACAGCTTGATGCAAACCTAAAACTTGTTCTGCGTACTGACTGGCACGCAATGTTTTTTGTAACTGCTCCGCATTCATATAAAAAGCTCTTTTCCTCGTACTCTGTTTTTAGTTATAGCAGTTCGAGTAGTGGTAGGAAAAGGGATTAGACTAATTTTGCTTCTGATGAAGAATGATGTTCGGTATGTACTTCATGACTTTCTTGAGCTGAAGGTAATAGAACTTTAAATGTCGTTCCTACCCCTTCTTTAGAATCAACAGTAATTTGCCCCTGATTAATCTCGACAAAACGCTTGCAAAGACTCAAACCCAAACCAGCACCTTTTTCCCCTGCAGTGCCTTTAAAGCTAGCAGTAATACGTGGATGGAATAAATTTGCCATTTGTTGTTCGGTCATGCCTAGACCTGTGTCTCGAACAGTAATTTCTACATTTGTATCCGCTTGTTGAGCTTCAATAAAGACTTTGCCTGATCCATCAACATCGGTAAATTTCAGCGCATTTGATACCAAGTTTTGAATTACAGAGGTCATCATATTGATATCGGCGTAGATGTTTAAATCATCCGGAACAGCATTGACCAGTTCAATATTTTTCTTTAAAGCTAAAGTGTGCAATACATCGCAAACGATATTGCTGACTTGTCTAAGTTTAAAGTTAATCGGGTGATAGACAAAACGCCCACCCTCTGCCATCGCCCATGTCAGCAAACTTTCAAGTAAGTTATAGGTCGACTGTGAGGTGTCATATAAATAGTCTGCAATATTTTGAATACTAGATTCATCTAAAGTTTCACGCTCTTTAGCGAGTACCTCAGAAAATCCGAGCAATCCATGAAAAGGCGCACGTAAGTCATGCGAAATAATCGAGAAAAATTTTGTTTTACTCGAATTAAGTGCCACTTGTTGCTCGTATAATTCATTTAACTCTTCGTAGTTAAACTTCAACTCGACTTGTTGCATAAAACTAGAACAATAATCGAGCAATAATTGAATATCATCATCTTCAAAAGTTGACGCATCATCATCGAAAAAGACAGCAAACCCCATTGAGGTTTTATCAGGGTGTAAAAGATGCACGGCCAATGCCCTGCTGCACTCAATATTTAATTCTTTTAAATAGTTGATTAAATTTTGATATGAAGGATGTAAGTGATTAATGGTCTGTTGTTTGGCGAAGCACTGTTTTAAATGCTTTGATGGTTTAAACGAGATTGCCGTCATGCCTTCAGGGCAACGGTGCCAAAAGTAGGGTTCCTGATTAAAAGTCAATAAGGCTTTTTTACAATTCAAAAGACGAAGACTAAACCGGAAAAATTGTTCGATGTAGTTCTGCTCGGCGTTTAATCCAAGCAACAGAGATATCCTACAAGCACTTAACTGCTCAACCTGATTTAGTTCTAAACGTTGGAATGTCATTGCCCGCCTCACAGATTTTGTCGTTTTTGGTCGGAACCGCTCTCAAGAAATGTACTTATAATCATTATGATCTACTACAAACTTTAACACAGTACATTAAAAGAGCAACGATCTTTTCAAAATAGAAATGTGAAGTTTCAATTAAAGGTTTTCAGATACATAAAGTGGGTATGCTTGAGGAAAATACAACAAATATTTGAAGGTAGACAGTTGTATGATGTTAGAAATGCGAGTTCAGAATACCATTAAAGATGGTCAAAAATATTATTTTGAATACGAGGTTAGATTCTTACTCAGTTTCGCTTTTATCAAACGTGTTTGGTATTTAAACAAGAACTTCTTGAGCTTAAAAAATGAAAGATTTTTATAAGCTCTAAATTTATAGCTAGAAATTCGAGTCCGACCCTCGGGATCAAATACTCATTTCATAATTTCTTAAGCTCTATCTACTTTTTATACCCAACAAAAAACCCCTAAGCCGTTAACTTAGGGGTTTTCGTAGAATCATAAGATTCTGAATATGGTCCCGAGGGTCGGACTCGAACCGACACGTCATCTCTGACAGCGGATTTTGAGTCCGCCGCGTCTACCAATTTCACCACCTCGGGAGAGGAAGTATGTTTGTGTTGCGTATATTAGCGCGTTTGTAAAACTTGTCAAACCCTAAGTGAATATTATCGTTCACTTTTAGATCACTTAAACATTTTTCATGATTTAGGCCATAAGCACAGCCATAAAAAAGCGAAAAAGTTTATACTAGGCCCAATTTTTGCGGTGTTTTTTCTAAATATGCAACTGTCTGACTTTTCCTTTGAATTACCTGATGAACTTATTGCCCGTTACCCTCTCGAATCACGTAGTGCTTCGCGGTTGTTGCACCTAGACTCAAAGGGTCAATATCACGATCACATGTTCACAGACATTATCGATCTGTTCGAAGAGGGTGATTTGTTGGTGCTTAATGACACCAAGGTCATGAAAGCTCGACTTAAAGGAAAACGCTCTACAGGCGGTGCGATTGAGATTTTGGTTGAGCGTATGCTGAACCACACTACAGCGTATTGTCATATTAAATCTAGCAACTCACCTAAAGCAGGTGCGGAGCTTTTTGTTGGTGCAGACAATATTCCTGTGATTGTACGTGGCCGTCACGAAAATTTATTTGTGGTTGAGTTTTCACAGCCAATTTTGCCTGTTCTTGAGCAATATGGTCAGTTGCCTATTCCGCCTTACTTTAACCGTGAAGCAGAAGAAATTGACACTGAACGCTATCAAACGGTTTTCCATAATCCTGAAAAAATTGCCAGTGTTGCAGCACCTACTGCGAGCTTGCACTTTGACGAAGAGTTACTAGCAAAGTTAGAGCAAAAAAATGTTCAAAAATCTTTTGTGACTTTACACGTCGGTGCTGGCACATTTATGCCTGTTCGTACTGATGACATTACTAATCATGTCATGCACAGTGAATGGTGTGATGTACCTCAAGAAACCATTGATTTAATTTTGGCGACTAAAGCACGCGGCAATAAAGTAATTGCGATTGGTACAACTGCGACACGTGCTTTAGAAAGTGCAGCTCAAGCTCATGGTGGTAAAATTGCAACTTGGACTGGCGACACGCAAATCTTTATCTATCCAGGTTATGAGTTCTGCATCGTAGACCGTTTAATTACTAACTTCCATTTACCAGAGTCTACTCTACTCATGTTGGTGTCAGCACTTTCAAATCGAGACAACATTTTAGCTGCCTATGAACATGCAGTTAAAAGCCGCTATCGTTTCTTTAGCTATGGTGATGCAATGCTGATTGATAAGCTAGAAGTTTAAAAATTAAAGCTGGGTTAAACCTATAAGTTGATTCGAGATTTAACCCAGCTGATCTAGATACTATTTTAATTAATAAAAAAATTTATGAATCCTATCTTCCAGAAAGTTCGAAATACTTTTGATAATCAAAATACGCACAACAAAATTACTTTAAAAAATATTGAAGCGTTAAGAAATTTACTTAATCAGGAATTACCACCTGAGTTGCTTATTCATTCATTAAAGAATTGGGCAGGCACCCAACAACTTGATATTCGAAATTATATTTTTTGGAATGCTACAATTTTCGCCTTAGTTTGTATGGCATTAGGCTTTTTAATCTCGATTTACTTCTTCCCTTTCGCCATTCTTGCGATCTTTTATGGTTTTTACCATAGAGCGTCAACGGCCGAACTGATTTGCCTACTTCAAGATATCCAAATTTATTATTATGAACATAAATATAATTTCAAATTTGCAACTGAAGATAACCTAACAAAAGAAGGAACATCCGCTTCAGACTTTCCTTTGTTTAAGTTAGGCAATCAACAAAATTCAGTTTTAACTGCAATACACGGCAAGTGGCAAGTAAGAGAAACAATTCATCCCTATAAAATCTTTAGATACCATTATATCAATCGAGAGATGGCTTATAATTCAAAAGGTAAATGGGAACTAAAAGATGTTAGCTATAATTTATACGGCGTCATTTTAGAGAATTTTCCAGTTCGCGGAGTCAGTATTTCAAGTCAACAGAAAAAGGCTTGTCGCTTAGGTGTAGCTTGGGAATCAAGTGATATCCGTTTTAATCAAAAATATCAACAGAGCGGAATTAATGAGTTGGATTTAGTAAAGTTTCTAAGCCCTGACCGTTTGTTATTATTAGAAAAAATGTTGGAAGATTTTCCTGGGGATTTCTATGTACACCCTGAAACATCTGCATTATGTTGGCTCTGTAATGTAAATCTTTTACGCCAGCAAAGTTTATATGGCGCTAGTGTACGCGAGCTTGCCGAATGTCTTACAACACTTTCAATGCCAGAGTTTGAGCAATTTGCAAACACATTGCAGCATTTCATTAATGAAACTCAAATGCCGAAATCATAAAAGTAATTATTTATAACTTATTTCTATTTATCTCATTCAATTTAAAAGATAATCTAAAAATAGCACTTTATGATAATGACCTCATTACTTCCATGCCAATTGATACCTTACAAGAAGCTCTGCATATAAGACGTAAGAAAAATACACAGGTTTTTCGCAATATTGCTCGACTTTGGGATGCTGGACAAAAGTCACAAACAGATCAAGAGCTCTTAAATGCGTTACATCCATGGCGTGAAGATCCTAACCTTCGTTTTGTTAATGTATTACCGTATTTGTTAGGTATTTGCAGTATTACGACTTTATTATTTGGATACTTTTTTCATCCTCATATTCAATATATTTTGATCCTCTTATGGGCATTTTTAACTGGTTTTCTGGCCTATTTGCTCTATGAACCGCAAAAACCTCTAAGCGAAGTCATTCACTATTTAGAAGAACGTATCACTACTTTACGTTATGGATTACGGTTTCAACAGTTACCGGCCTATCTTCCTATTCAATCTCAACCAATTTTAGTCTTAAGCAAATTAAAGCAACACTTTCCACTGTTTAATCGGGGTAATAAATCTAATGAAATTAATCAGTTTGCTTCCACTACGTGGGATGATGGCATTACGGAACATCAAGTTCTGCTGTTCAAATATCACTATGTAAATAATTTACCCATTCTTCAAAATCAAGATAGTGATAAAAAAATAGTTAAAGAGATCCATAGAGATCTATGGGGCGCTTTTATATTTCAAATGCCTGCATTAGGTATTGCTATAAGTAACCAACGTTCTCGTTTTTTTACTCCCTACAGCAGTAAATGGCAAAGTAGCGATATTTTAATTAACCAAGAACTTAATATTTTCGGGGTTAATCAACACCAGTTAGCCAACGAAGTCAGTCCGAGTTTAACTTTAAAATTAAATGATTTTTTTCAGCACTTTAAAGGTGATTTAATTTATCATCATGAAGAGCAAATTTTGTGTTATCTCGGTGAACAAGATCTTTTTCAGACCACCAGCAAGCAAATTGAAATTCATGATGTTTCAACATTACGTGGACACTTACGTACCATGACTATACCGCAATATGAAAAATTTCAGCAATTAATGCTTAATTTAATTAAATAAATCTCTCGTAGCGCTGAACTGGCAACTTATCAAAAAATAAGAAGTTAAAAGGCTCAATGAGAGAATAAAAATAAGAGGAGTGAAAATGACAGGTTTATTTATTTTCTTGGGGATATTCGTCGTACTGATTGTCTGGGGCGTTCACATCCGTAACACCATCGTACGTTACTTTAATGCGACTAAAAGAGCTTGGGCTGAAGTTGCCAATTTCGAGCGTCAAAAAGTAAAGACCTTGGAATCTCTCGAATCAACGCTCAATCAATATACTCAGTTTGAAAAATCGACATTGGAAAAAGTCACTGAATTACGTCAGCAAATTCTTAATTTAAATGTGAATAACACTGATATTTCTCAGCTACAACAGATCGAGAAAATGAGCCAAGAACTTATTCGAAGCTTAAACGTTGTTGTTGAAAATTATCCAGAGCTTAAAGCTGATTCACTCTATAGCAAAATGATGGATGACATTCAGGAACAGAATGAAAATGTTGGTGCAGCAATTAGCATTTTTAACCGCAATGTCGAGCTGTTCAACAACCAGATTGAAGTATTCCCTAATAATCTTATTAACACTTTAACTTTATCCAAGAAAGCGATTCGTCCTTTTAAGGATAATCTTGTTAATGAGAATTTTGACTATAAACCTAATTTTTAATAGGAAGAAAATAGTCTCCAAGTTATCGGAAATTTATCTATTTTATAACCAGCTACATTTAGTAGTAGAACTACGTCGCAGAATCAAGGAAAATAGCCCTCTTTTTAGCAGCGAACTGTTTCTTCGCCTCTGCTCGTGTTCAGGATTTTTAGATGAAGTTTGAAAAATTAGGTCAGTCGGGGCGCGCCCGTCGTGGTCGTTTAACTTTAGAGCATGGTGTTGTTGAAACACCTGTTTTTATGCCAGTGGGGACTTACGGCACAGTCAAAGGCATGTTACCTCGTGACATCGAAGACATTCAGGCACAAATTATTTTAGGAAATACGTTCCATCTATATTTGCGCCCAGGTCTTGAAGTGATTAAAGAACACGGCGGCCTGCATGACTTTATTAAATGGAATAAGCCAATTTTGACTGACTCTGGCGGTTTCCAAGTTTTTAGTCTTGGTGCAATGCGCAAAATCAAAGAGGAAGGTGTTACTTTCCGCTCACCGATTGATGGTTCAAAAGTATTTTTATCTCCTGAAATTTCTATGGAAATTCAGCAGGTCTTGAACTCTGACATCGTGATGATTTTTGATGAATGTACACCTTACCCTGCGACACATGAAGAAGCTCAAAAATCATTGCAGCTTTCTTTACGCTGGGCAAAACGTTGTAAAACCCATCATCATGATGAGCTCAAAAATCACAATGCTCTATTTGGCATTATTCAAGGCGGTATGTATGAAGACTTACGCGATGAGTCTTTAAATGGCCTTTTAGAAATCGGCTTTGACGGTTACGCAATTGGCGGTTTATCGGTAGGTGAACCTAAAGAAGAGATGATCAAAGTTTTAGATTATCTACCAAATAAAATGCCACATGACAAACCACGTTATTTGATGGGCGTTGGTAAACCAGAAGATATCGTTGAAGCAGTGCGCCGTGGTGTCGATATGTTTGACTGTGTAATGCCGACTCGTAATGCTCGAAACGGTCATTATTTTGTCACTGATGGTCTGGTACGTATTCGTAATAGTAAATATCGCCATGATCAGAGCCCGCTCGATCCACATTGCGATTGTTACACTTGTAAGAACTTTACCCGTGCTTATCTATTCCACCTTGAAAAATGTGGAGAAATGTTAGCATCTATGCTCGGTACTATTCATAACTTACGTTATTACCAACGTTTGACTGAAGGTATGCGTGATGCATTAGACAATGGCACATTTGACGAATTTGTTCAGGACTTTTATGCCCGTCGTGGTTTAGAGGTTCCACCATGTCCGGTTGATGAATAAGCTAGATTTGCGCTCAACCTCAAGACAAGGTAAATTGCAAAACGAATTAGGATTATGTCAGTTATCTGACTCATATTTTTAACTTTAGGAAATCAAAATGAGCTTTTTAATTTCTGCTGCTCATGCAGCACCAGCAGCTGGCCCAACTAATGGTATTTTGCCAAACATCTTGATGATTGTCGTATTCGTTGCAATCTTTTATTTCTTAATTTGGCGCCCTCAAGCAAAACGCGCTAAAGAACACCGTTCTTTAATCGAGAGCTTAGGTGTTGGTAGTGAAGTTGTTTTCGCTGGCGGTTTAATGGGCAAAGTAACCAAAATTGAAGGTGACTATGCAGTTGTTGAACTTAGCCGTGGTGTAGAAGTAAAAATTCAGCGTGCCAGCGTAATTTCAGTATTACCTGAAGGCACTCTAAATAACCTTTAATCATAAAACAGTCGTGCTTTAGCACGGCTTTTTCATTTAAGAAGAAAGCGAATGCGTTACCCTGCATGGAAATATTTACTGATTCTGGTTGTTCTGGTAATCAGTACATTATACGCACTGCCGAGTCTATATCCGGATGAGCCCGCTGTTCAAATTTCCGGTGCCAAAGCTGGTACCCAAATTGATCAAAGTGTGGTGAAAAAAGCAGAGCAAATTTTAAAAACAGCAAATATTGCGAGCCATGACAATACTTTTACAAATAATGCTGCCCTATTGCGTGTGAGTTCATCTGAAGCGCAGTTAAAGGCAAAAGAAGTATTACGTCGTGACTTAGGTGATGAATATGTTGTCGCCCTAAACCTTGCACCAACCACACCGGAATGGCTGCAAAAGATTGGGGCAAAACCAATGAAACTTGGTTTGGACTTACGTGGTGGTGTCCACTTCTTGCTTGAAGTAGATATGGACAAAGCCGTTGCCCAACGTATGGAAACCTCTGCCACCGATTTGCGTCGTCAGTTCCGTGAAAACAAGATCAAATTTAATAGTCTTGCATTAACCAATAATGTGATCACTGTTCAATTTGCTGACAATGCTGACCGTGATGCAGCAATGGATTTTTTACGTCGTAATGGGAATGAATATACCCAACAGGCATTAGCAAGCTCTACAGGTTCTACTTTAAAGCTTACTTATACCGATGTACGTCGCCAAGAAATTCAGTCATATGCGGTAAATCAGAACTTAACAACATTACGTAATCGTATTAACGAACTTGGTGTTGCAGAAGCATTGGTACAAAGTCAGGGTAGCAACCGTATTGTTGTTGAATTACCGGGTGTACAAGATACAGCAGAAGCTAAACGTGTTTTAGGACGCACTGCGAACCTCGAATTCCGTTTAGTTTCTGACTTAAATGATCAATATATCGATCCATATACGGGTAAATATAATGGTCAACCTTTACCTCCGGGCACAGAAGTTTTTGCTTATGAGTCTCTAGATAGCGGCCGTCAACTCTTGTTGCAACGTAACCGAATCTTGACTGGTGAGCGTGTTCAAAATGCAAGCTCTGGCTTTAGTCAGGACTCTGGCGGTGCCGAAGTAAATATTACGCTCGACAGTGCTGGCGGTAAGCTGATGTCCGATGCAACCCGTAATGCTGTTGGTAAACGCATGGCGGTATTGTTCATCGAGAACAAGCAAAAAATTAACTATGTCACAGATCCAAAAACTGGTGCACAAACAGAAGTTCGTACGCCATACACTGAGTCTGTAGTCATTAACGCTGCAACAGTTCAAGCTGTTTTAGGTTCGACTTTCCGTATTACCGGTTTAAGTTCTCCTCAAGAAGCATCTGAACTTGCATTAATGCTTCGTGCTGGTGCTTTAGCTGCGCCAATGTACTTTGTTGAAGAGCGTGTAGTAGGTCCAAGCCTTGGTCAAGAAAATATTGATAAAGGTGTATTGTCTACTCAAATCGGCTTCTTGCTCGTTGCAATCTGGATGGTGGTTTTCTTCCGTGTATTCGGTTTAATCGCGAATTTTGCTCTTGTGTTTAACTTGGCAATGATTTTAACCGTAATGTCATGGATTGGAGCTTCTCTGACCTTACCGGGTATTGCTGGTATCGTTATTACCATTGGTATGGCGGTCGATGCGAACGTATTGATATGTGAGCGTATCCGAGAAGAAATGCTCTGGGGGGCCTCACCCAAACAGGCCATTGTGGCCGGTTATGATCGAGCCTATAACACCATTTTTGACTCGAACTTAACCACGTTCCTTGTTGCATTCATCTTGTTTGCAATTGGTACAGGCCCAATCAAAGGTTTCGCCGTGACATTAATGATCGGTATTATTTGTTCGATGTTTACTGCAATTACAGTAACTCGTGCAATCGTACAAATCATTTATGGCAAACGTCGTAATTTGAAAAAGTTGAGCATTTAAGGAGATCGATGATGACTAAAGTGACTCAACAAGATTCAAAACAATATGGTCGTCCGGATGATGCAAAAATCATCCCATTTATGAAGATTGCTAAACCTGCGGCGATCTTCTCGATCCTTATTACTTTGGCGAGTATTTTCTTTATTGCGACTAAAGGTCTTAACCTCGGTTTAGACTTTACAGGTGGTGTTTCAGCTGAGCTTAACTATGCTCAACCAGCCAATCAGTCTGAAGTTATTCAGGCACTCGATAAAGCTGGTTTTAAAGATGCTGTAGTACAAACCTTAGGTAGTAATAAAGACTTACTTGTGCGCATGCCAGTACAAGAAGTTAAGGTTGAAGACCTTAATAATGCGATTACTAAAGCAGTGCAGTTACCAAATAATACTGCCGAAGTTCATAAAGTGGACTCTGTTGGTGGTCAAGTTGGTAACGAACTCTATGTTCGTTCTGCTGGTGCCGTTGCACTTGCACTTATCTTAATGTTGATCTACGTAACCATCCGCTTTGAGTTCAAACTCGCGATGGGTGCCGTAATGTCTTTATTCCACGACATCATCATTATTATTGGTGCTTTTGCATTATTCCAATGGCCATTTGACCTTACAGTGTTAGCTGCAGTACTTGCTGTTATTGGTTTCTCGCTTAACGATAACATTGTAGTGTCAGACCGTATCCGTGAAAATTTCCGGAAAATTCGCGGTGCGACTCCTCGTGAAATCGTTGATATTGCGTTAACTGAGACTTTACGTCGTACCATTCATACATCAATGACGTTATTGCTGGTTGTTCTAGCGATGATGTTCTTAGGTGGCGATGGTCTACACTGGTTCTCTGTGGCAATGTTTGTTGGTGTATTTGTTGGTACTTATTCTTCGATTTATATCGGTACTGCATTTGCATTATGGCGTGGTCTTAACCGCCAAGACTTCATCGTTCAGGTTAAACCTGAATTTGAGGATGAAATTCCTTAAGCTGTCTAAATTAAGACAAATAAAAAAACCGCGATTCATTCGCGGTTTTTTTATTTGATTCAAAAATTATTTATTTACGGCGCAGGGCATCCGAAATTGCTTCAACCAATTGTTGAGAAATTTCTTGCTTAGATGCTTTCTCTAACTCACGCTTTTTCATGTGATAGCTTTCAGCAAAGAAAACTGTCATCGCATTCTCATCAGAAGCAAACCCAATATCAGCACGTGATACATCGTTACAGGCAATCATGTCTAGTTTTTTAGCAACAAGTTTTCCTGCCGCATATTCTTCAACATTCTGCGTTTCGGCGGCAAAGCCCACCATAAATGGACGTTTTTCCTGACCTGCGATTGTCGCCACGATATCTGGATTTTTTACAAGGGAAACATTCAACTCATCCCCTGCTTTCTTAATTTTATGCTCAGCAACTTCTGCTACGCGATAGTCTGCGACTGCGGCAGTTGCAATAAAAATATCGCAGCCTGTTTCTAGAGAACTCATACTGACGTCAAGCATTTGTCGTGCTGAAGCAACATTTACACGTTGAACACCATTTGGCGTATCTAAACTTACAGGTCCAGCAATCAGAGTCACTTGCGCGCCAGCAGCATAACAAGCAGCGGCTAAAGCAAAGCCCATTTTTCCAGTACTATGGTTTGAGATATAACGCACAGGATCAATCGCTTCACGTGTCGGCCCAGCAGTAATAACTACTCGCTTACCTGCCAACAGCCCAAATTTCTCAGCGATGGCACGTTGAGCTTGATGGAAATAGCCTGCAACTTGGCGAGCAATTTCTTCTGGCTCAGGCATACGGCCTAAGCCGACATCACCACAAGCCTGCTCACCCGCATCCGGCATGATCACATGTACGCCATCTTCGACTAAGGTTTGCAAATTACGTTGAGTTGCTTTAGCCGCCCACATTTGCTGGTTCATCGCCGGAGCTACCCAGACAGGAGATTTTGTTGCCAAAAACACCGTGCTGAGTAAATCATCTGCCAAACCATTCGCAAATTTAGCCAATGTGTCACAACTTGCAGGTGCGACTAGTAATAAATCAGCCCAACGTGCTAATTCAATATGTCCCATACCTGCTTCAGCCGCTGGGTCTAGAAGTTCAGTATGAACAGGATTACCAGAAAGAGCCTGAAAAGTTAATGGTGTAATAAATGCCTGCGCACCATGTGTCATCACCACTCGCACGTCAAAGCCATAATCTTTGAGACGGCGGACTAAGATGGCACTTTTATAGGCAGCAATTCCGCCAGTAACAGCTAAAACAATGTTTTTATGAGGAATAACGCTTAGATCAAAGCTCACGAACAGGATACCTTTCTGTTGCAGTGGCGCTCACAATAGCATTAAATACGCGCAGACCCAAGATTGATTGGGCAAACAAAATAAAATTTTAAGCGAATAATGCTGGGGAATATGAATACTTCTATTAAAAATTGGCCTGAACAAGAACGGCCAAGAGAACGGTTATTACAACAAGGTCCACAAAGTCTATCAGATGCTGAGCTACTGGCGATTTTTCTTCGCTCAGGTTCAAGGCAATATTCAGCAGTCGAGTTATCTCGTTTACTCATTCAGCACTTCGGTAACCTTAATGCAGTGTTTGATGCCTCATTTAGTGAGTTAACTCAATTTAATGGCATTGGGGCAACGAAATATTCACAATTGCTGGCAGTCAAAGAACTTGGACGGCGTTATCTCAATCATCACTTCCAGACAAATAATCTCAGCCTCCATTCATCAGATCTAGTGTTGGATTATCTGCGCTATGAACTAAAGGGTGAGAAACAAGAAGTCTTTGCTGTTTTGTGTCTAGATCCAGAACTAAGAAAGCTTCATTTTAAAAAGCTATTCTTTGGTTCAGTTCAGCATTGCGCAGTTTCGGTCAATCAAACCTTACGCTACGCCTTACAGCAACATGCTTGCCAGCTCGTTATTGCACATAATCATCCATTTGGTTCAGCACAACCGTCTTCCGAAGATATTGCCTTAACTCAGCAACTTGAACGGGCTTGTCAGCTTGTCGAAATTCGTCTGCTTGACCACTTTATTATCTCACCTGAAGGGAGCTTTTCCTTTGCTGAACAACAACTGCTCAACCCAACAACAATATCAGTTCAATGATATTGACAAAGTAACACTAAGCCTAGAAGATCAAAACAAAAATAGCGATGTTTAAAATAAAATGATTGTTCGGGAACAGCCTAGTATTTTCAAAGTATTATTCTCTTGGCGAGGCACAATTTTACCCAAAATTTTGCCATCCCTAGGCGTTGTGATGCTGATCTCGGCAATCATTGGTGGAGTCGAATACATCAATCTTTATCGCTTTCCAGAGATTCCTTTGGTTGGCTTCACGCTCATTGGTGTCGTACTTTCTATTTTCCTAGGATTTAAAAATAGTGCATGTTATGACCGTTGGTGGGAGGCCCGAAAATTATGGGGCGTTCTAATTGCAACTTCACGCCATTTTGACCGCGATTGTCGTATTTTAACTCAAGCTCGCCGTGAGCGTGTTATTCAACATGTGATTGTTTTTGCTAATGTATTGCGTGACCGTTTACGTCGTCAGACGGCGAACCCAACTGAGTTAATACAAACCAGTGGTATGAGTCAGCAAGCACTCACTCAACTCTACCAACAAAATAATGCTCCTCAGTACACACTCAGTCTCATTCACTGGGAATTGTTGCAGGCACTTAAAGAAGGTGAAATTTCTGACATCATCTATGCACAAATGAATAAAAATGTTTCAGATTTAAGTGTTGTACAAACTGGCTGTGACCGGATTGCCAATACGCCCATTCCATTTGCCTATTCAGTTTTACTCAACCGCACAGTCTATTTTTTCTGTTTTATGTTGCCTTTTAGTCTTGGGTCATTACTTGGATTAGCAACGCCTTTACTAGTTGGAATTTTGGCATACACATTTTTAGGTCTAGATGCACTAAGCTCTGAAATTGAAGAGCCATTCGGTACGCAAAGTAATGACTTACCCTTAGATGCTATGGTACGTAGTATCGAGATTGAACTTTTAGGGACGCTCGGTAAACCTACTCCACCACCAATTCAAGCTCAGGATAACAACCTACTGTAGAGTTTAAACAAAGCGCTCCCAAATCCCATGCTGCTTATCGGTAGGTTTAGGCGTATTTCCTAGTTTAATCCATGGCATATTTTCACCATGAAAATCACTGCCAATAGAAACCGCCAACTGATATTGTTCAATCATTCGATCAATCATCTGACGAGTAGATAGAGGTTCCATTGGTGGAGGTAACTCAATTGCATCTCCACCTGATGTCGCGAACAATTCAATTAAATAACGAACGTTAGTTGCAGATAAATCATAACGGGTCGGATGTGCTAATACTGCGAAGCCTTTACTTTGATGAATCACATCAATGGTTTCTTTTAAGCCTAATCCTTCAAACTTTACAAAAGCACGTTTTCCTTCTTTTAAGAAACGATCAAATGCTTGTTGAGGACGAGTCACGACACTTTTCTCGACCAATGTTTTAGCAATGTGAGTTCTTGTTACCCTATCCGCCTGATGTTCTACTTTAGCAAGAACATCATCATAAATCTGAAAACCAATACATTTTTCTAATAGCTCACAAATCACTTTAGCTCTTTGCGCTCTAATTCTTTTTTGTTGTTCTAATGCTTCTAAAATTGGTGCTTCATCTTGCATATTTAAAGCAACAATATGTACACCATAACTCTTCTTAGTGCTTGGGCGCGACCACTGACTAGAAATTTCTGTGCCAGAAATAATATTTAAATCATGATCTTGTGCAGCAATTTTTGCACGCTGTAACCCATCCATTGTATCGTGGTCAGTCAAAGCCAACATATGCAAGTTCACATCTATAGCAGCTTGCACCAGCAATTCTGGAGACAAAGTTCCATCAGAAATATTGCTATGTGTATGTAAATCTATGCCTTGCATCTTTTATACTATGCCATTCGCCAAACCTGATCAGATACTCTAACATGAAAGCACTTCTGGACTTTGTTCCATTAATTATTTTCTTCTATTTATATAAAACAGTTGATCCAACTGACACCCAGCATCCTTTACTGAAACTGATCGGGTCTGCTGGTGGTGCCGATAATAATAATATTCTTGTAGCGACTACTGGCTTAATTATTTCAATGCTTGTGGTATATGGTGCCCTATTCGTTTTCCAAAAATTCCGCTTAGACAAACAACAGTGGTTTGTATTGTTTATGACTGTCATTTTTGGTGGTATCACCCTCATGTTAAGTGACGATTTCTATATTCGTCTCAAAGCTGCGATTTTAAATTTAGTTTTCGCAGGCGCATTCTTGATTTCACCTTGGTTTGGTAAAGATCGTAAACCACTCATTCAACGCTTATTTGACCCGATTTTAGATTTGAGTGAAAAAGGTTGGAAAAATCTCAATTTCGCTTGGGCAGCGATGTTTGTCGTGATGTCTTGTCTACATGTTTTCTTCGCATTTTTATTTCACGGTGGAAAATATTGGGGCGAATTTACTGCATTTGGTGACATGATCGTGATGTTTTCATTTATCATTATTCAGTTCATTATTTTACGTAAACATTTTAAGTCACCAGATGCTTAAAATGCTTCCTGATTAATTATAGAGATACGATTACATGCCTTTTTTTGTTCTAAGCTGTACCGATAACGAAGGAACTTTAGAAAAACGCTTGGCAGTACGCCCTCAGCATATCGAACGCTTACAAAAACTCGATGATGAAGGCCGCCTTGTTGCAGCGGGTGCTATGCCAAAAGATCCTAATGATCCGCAAGCAGGCTTCTTTGGTAGCACCATGATTGTTGAATTCGACAGTCGCGAAGCATTAGATGAATGGTTAAAAGAAGAACCGTTTCTTAAAGAAGGCATTTATGCTCACGTTGATGTAAAACCGTTTAATAAAGCATTTCCAAAAGGGTAATCGCATGCAGCTTGCAATCAAAAGCTTTCTTGGCTTGTGTTTGATATGTTCAACTGCTGGAGCAGTTGAACCTGCTGCGACACCAGCAACTCCGTCTCCAAGTGCGCCTTCAACTCAAGCCGCTAAACCAGCTCCAACATCGGCAACTGGAGTCAAAACAGCACCAACTGCAGCACAACCACTTACAGCAGAACAGCTCGCAAAGAATAAGCAACAGCAAGACGCAAAAATCAAAGCTTTAGTTCAAGATCAAGCCTCTCGCTTAAAGCAGTTAGAGCATGCCAATCTTGAAGCATTGGCTCAGAACCAAGAGTTGCAGTTAAAAAATGATAATCTCTCTGTTCAGGTTCAAGTCTTACAAAGCGAACGAAGTGCGCAAATGTTTTTATATGGCGCTGTTACCTTAGCAGGTGGCGTATTGCTAGGTTTCTTTATTGCTAGTTATATTCATACAAAACGTCGACGCCAGTGGTAATCCCAAGCGATCTATTAAATTCAATGAACGTATCAAACCGTATCCAAACAGCAGAGCTGGACTGGGAATTCGTCGATGGTATCGAGATTCCCATTTCTAAACAATTTGGTGATGTCTACTTCTCTAAAGATAATGGCCTACTTGAAACACGACATGTTTTTCTAAATGGTAATGACTTATCAGAACGATTAGCCAATTTAAAAGATTTTGAATATTTCAGTGTAGGAGAAACCGGTTTTGGTACGGGTTTAAATATTCTTGCACTCTGGCAACTTTGGCAGGAAGTCCGTCCTAATAATCAAAGCCATTTACATGCAATTAGCGTGGAAAAATTTCCATTAAGTAAAGCTGATCTTATTCGCGCTTTAAATGTCTGGGATGAACTTAAACCGTTTGCAGAGCAGTTAATTGAACAATATCCCTTGCCTATTGCTGGATGTCATCGTTTAACTTTCCCTAAAGAACGTTTTAGCATCGATCTATGGCTTGGAGATGCGCAAGAGATTTTCCCAAGCATGGCTAAAACTAAAGCTGTGAATGCCTGGTTTTTAGATGGCTTTGCACCATCTTGTAACCCAGACATGTGGGAACAAAATGTTTTAAATAATATTGTCCGTCTTTCAGGTTATGGCACTACATTCGCCTCTTTTAGTGTTGCTGGCATTTTAAAACGTGGACTAAAAGCACATGGTATCGATATTTCTCGTCCACGTGGTTTTGGCCATAAACGAGAAATGCTCAAAGCAGTCTGGAAGCTGCCTGAATCTGATCAGGGTTCCACAGAATTAGGACAAACCCACGCATTGGCTACAGAGCAACAGCATATTGCGATTATAGGGGCTGGTGTAGCAGGTTTAAGCACGGCGTGGGCATTTGCAGCACGTGGCCACCAAGTGACCTTATACGAGCAAACCAATCCGTTATCGGGCGCGTCTGGAAACCCATTGGCATTACTTAATCCGAAACTATGCCCAATTGAACAAAGTCATGAACATCTCATGACCTTAAGTTGGCAACATGCTTTAAATTTTTATAAAAATTTCAAAGCATTCCGCCCGCTTCAAATCCAGCAAATTGCATTAAAAAATGCAGATGAACTTCTTGATTTGGTAAATCAGTATCCAGCTCAAGTTGTTACCAACTCAGCGAACTCACTTGAAACTGATTACTCAAACATATTACTAACTGAGGCTGGCTCTGTCTCACCACATCAATTACGTGATGAAATTTTGCAGCATCCATGTATCAATCTCAAAATTGCTCATGTCACAGCACTTATTTCTTCTGAAAATAAAGTTCAATTGCAAACCAATAATGAAATTATTGCAGAAGCAGACCATGTTGTTGTGTGCTGTGCTCGAGAAAGTGCTGCTTTATTTGACAGCTATCCACAGTTAAAACCAATACGTGGACAAGTCAGCTGGGTTGATAATACATTTGCTCCTCTACCTTTAAATGAAGCGTATAGCTATGGCGGCTATTGCATGCAACTTGATGCTTCACAAATGATTTTAGGTGCGTCTTTCTACCCAAATCGTGAAGATCAAGATGTACTTCCCGAAGACCATGTGCATAACTTTGAATTAATCCACAGTGTATTCCCTGAATATGCTGAAAAGTTACCATTACCTTCGACATGGCAAGGCCGTGCATCTATACGGGCTCAAAGCTTGGATTATTTTCCTCTGGTTGGAAAAATGCAGGAGAATAGCCGAATTGCTACTTTTGCTGGGCTTGGCTCTAAAGGCTTCTTATTTGCACCCCTGTGCAGTGAAATCTTAGTTGCTCAAATATTAGGAGAAGCTTGCCCGGTACCGGACCGCCTATTACAAAAATTGAATCCTCAACGGTTTCAAAAGAAAGTGAAACCTAAAAAGCCTTATTTTAAACCGCAATAATTCACTTCAATAAAAAAGCACCCGAAGGTGCTTTTTTTTATGCGCCCTGCTCTAGAGGCAAGCCGGCATCACGAGCTGCACGTGTCCCGCCCATCAGCACGACATATTCACGCGAGGCATCCAATCCTTCTAGTTTCTCAGCTGCACGAGGAGCTTTGCTACCACCACCACATAAAATATAAATCGGCTGACCCGCAGAGACCTGGTTCAAAATATCAGCATTCAAATCATTAATTGGGCGATTCACCGCACCTTTAACATGCCCTTCTGCATAAGCATTAGTATCACGGACATCCCAGATAACAGCATTTTCTGGGAACTCAAATGTTGTAATTTCTTGTTTACGGATCATTGTGCACTCCTTTGATGTAAACAACACTTGGCAAATGAAGAAAACCCTCTTAGCATCTCAAATATTCTTTCCCTTTGTAAAGGTCTAAACTATGCCTTCTTTCGATATTGTCTCTGAATTAGAGTTATTTGAAGTTAATCATGCTGTACAAAACACACAAAAAGAGATTGCCACACGCTTTGACTTTCGTGGTCACGATGTTTCTATCGAATTAAATGAAAAAAATAAAGAAATCAAAATCAGTACCGAAAGTGATTTCCAGTGTGAACAAGTTTATAACATGTTAGAAAATCATTTTTATAAACGAAAAATTGATGTTCAAGCACTTGATCCACAAAAAGCCTCTGCTTCAGGCAAAAATTTTGTACAAGTCATTAAACTTAAAGACGGTCTTGACTCTGATACTGCAAAAAAAATTAATAAAGCCATTAAAGAAAGTGGTGTTAAAGTGCAATCTTCTATTCAAGGCGACAAAATTCGTGTAACTGATAAAAAGCGTGACACTTTACAACAAGTTATGACTTTTTTACGTGAACAACAATTCGGTGTGCCATTACAGTTTAATAACTTTAAAGATTAATATCTTGTCGGCCATTTAAAGCTAAGGTAATCCCATGTCTCAATCCAACCGTCTATCAAAACTGGTAAAAGCAACTTCAAAATTCCCTAAAGGTATTCGGAGCACGCTTTGGAGCAAGGCGTTTGGTCGTATCGTGCCAATGGTGGGTACAGCAAACATCCGCTATCTGGAAGTAGACTCAAACCACGTTACTGTCCGTTTAGATAACCAAAAAAATATGCAGAATCATATTAAAGGCGTCCACGCTGCGGCTATGGCGCTTTTAGCAGAAACTGCAACGGGTTTTCTAACCGGTTTACATATTCCTGATAATCGAATTTTATTAATCAAATCATTACATGTAGATTATTTAAAAGTGGTTGAAGGCGGTTTGACTGCTACAGCGACATTGTCTGCTGAACAACAAAAGTTTATTGCAGATAATGAGAAAGGTGAACTTGTGATTCCTGTTACTGTGATTGATGACGCAGGCAATGAGCCAATTCAATGTCAAATGCTGTGGGCATGGTTACCTAAACGTAAGAAATAATAACTAATCTAAAGTATTTTTAGATGGTTATTTACCTCAAGATATAAAACTAATATTTTATATCTTGAGGTTAAAAATGAAAAAAATACTAATTCTTTCCTCTTTATTTACCAGTTTAATATTTACAACAATAAGTTCTCACGCGACTGAACCTCACATTAAAGCCAGTAAAGTAACTTCGGCTAAATCAGAAGCTCTTGATAAAGTAAGTGCTCAAAACAAAAGAATAGTGACCGACTTTTATGAAGGTGTCTTTTTAAAACATAAAGTCAAAGAATATGCAGACCGCTATATTGGTCAACAATACATTCAGCACAATCCTAATGTTCCAGATGGGAAAGCGCCTTTTGTTAATTTCTTCACTGAAAAATTCCAAAAGAATCCGCAAGCTAAAAATGAGATTAAACGTGCAATTGCTGAAGGTAATCTTGTCGTTTTACATGTTCATTCCACTGAAAACGAAAAAGACAGAGGAAGAGCGATTGTTGATATATTCCGTGTCGAAAATGGAAAAATCGTAGAGCATTGGGATGTGATACAAAATATTCCTGAGCAAAGCAAAAATACAAATACGATGTTTTAATTTCTAAAAAATAGTTTTTCTTTTGAATAAAATTAAAGCCTGAATACGTATATTCAGGCTTTCTAATTCTTATTGAGTTTCTAAAAACTTTTGTTTCGCTTCTTCAGGTATTTGACGCTTATTACCTTTTACATCTACTGCTACGAAGGTAAACACTCCCTCTGTAATGCGTATTGGCTCACGAGAGTCATCATGACTATCCCAAACTTCAATTTGCATCTGAATAGAAGTATTTCCAACTTTTAAGATTTTGGTATAGCAACTAATGACAAAGCCAACTTTTACCGGAACCAAAAAGGTCATTTGATTAATAGAAATCGTAGCACAGCGACCACGACTGAAACGTTCTGCGTGAATTGCTCCAGCCAAGTCCATTTGTGACACAATCCATCCACCAAATACATCACCACTCCAGTTTGTATCTGCTGGCATGGCAATCGTTTGTAAGGATAAAATTCCTTCTGGTTTGGTATAAGCTTCTGACACCTTAGCTCCCGAAATTCGTTTGAAGTTGTTGATCGAGCCACTGTTGCAATTCAGGCGCACGTAATGCCCCGCTAATACGCGCGACCTCTGTCGTTTTATTCATTAAGACAAGTGTCGGAATACTTCTCACATGAAAAGCTTGGCTCAAGCGAGGAGATTCTTCGGTATTAATCTTGGCAAAGATAACGCCTGGATTTTGTTTTGCGACCTGCGCAAAATGTGGAGCCATCATTTTACAAGGTCCGCACCATTCTGCCCATAAGTCTATAAGAATAGGTAAATCACTATTCGTGATGTAGTTACTAAAATTCTGCTCATTTAGCTCAATTGGTGCAAGCGGTAGTAATGGCTGATGACATTGCCCACAACTTGGTTGCTCCGGAAGTTTTTCTTCTGGAACTCGGTTTTTAGCACCACACGATGCACATACAATAATCATTTACATCACTCCTATATGCTGATGTAAAAATTCTAATTGGGTTGTCACTGCTTTTTCAAACCATGAACCGTGATAGATATCAAAATGTTTCATATCCCATTCATGATAACTCACAAAAGGCGCAATATTTGTGGCAGCTTCACGGCTTGACTCAATAGGAATAAGTGAATCTTTTTGGGCTGCAATAAATAAAACTGGAATATTAATCTGACGTACAACCTGAATTGGACGGTATCGCATCAAATTAAAAAAGACGCGAGCAGGGACTTCCCCGCTCCAATAATAATCAGGATTTACAATCGATAAATAGCCATAATAACTATCTGCTGTAGGCATAAAGCATAAGTTATGTTGATCAACAACAGGTAATCTCTTTGGATTAAGCCCCATCTTTGATCCCATATAATCCTGACTTGATAGCTTCAATGCTTGAGGATAGCGCTGCAAAGGATAGAGCTTGGCAGTTTCAGCGCCATCTACATAGGGAATTTGTACTAAAACTGCTTGAATATTCTTTAACTCAGAAGCTAGGCTTAGCGCATATCCCCCACTTAAAGAAGTTCCCCAAAGCACAATCCTTCGGTTATCTACAAGTTTACAAGTCGAAGCATATTGAATCACTGTCTTCCAATCTTCTAATTGTGAATTGATGGAGACCATTTCTCTAGGCTTGCCAGTACTGCCGCCCCAATATCTGTAATCAAATAAAATAACAGCGTAACCTGCTTGAGCAAATCGCTGGGCATACTGAATAAGTTTAAATTGACGCAATCCGGCAAAACCATGCGCCATGATAATTACCGCAGATTTATTATTTGTTTTTGGAATATAAAAGTCAGCTGCGATCATTTCCTGATCACATGGAACATATAAAGGCTCAACCGTATAAGCGTGCATATGTGCTCCGTGGCATTATGGTCGAAGTAATGAATTTACAAAAAACATCCTGATCGCCTTTTAAAAATCTAGAGCTGTTCTATGACATAAGTTTTATCTATGTAGGAACAACATTTTAGTGTCTTGTATCTCAGGTTAAGCTTAATGCTATGATACAGCATAAGAGGTTTTGTTAAATTTTGGAGTGACGAAATGTCAGATAATGTTGGTTTCGCAGGTCAAATTGGTCCAGAACACGTTGGCCAAGTTGTAGAAAAAGGATTTAAATCTATTATTAATAACCGACCAGATATGGAAGGCGGCCCAGAACAACCTACAAGCGCTCAGATTGAAGAAGCAGCACGTCAAGTAGGCTTAGACTATGTCTATCAACCTGTTGTAGCTGGACAAATTACTGAGCTAGATGTACGTACTTTTGCCAATCATTATAATGAATTGCCAAAACCTGTGCTGATGTTCTGCCGTACAGGAAACCGTTCAAATAATTTATATCAATTAGCAAAACAAATGGATTTGTTAGACGACTAAATTTAAGAAATTAATTCTCTTGAAAACCCTATTTCTTATTTCAAGTAGGGTTTTTGATAAATTATTTTGCATATCTCTGCATGAACTCAACAGAACTAAAAATAATATTAATTTAGAGTATTCATATCTTTTGATTCATTTATTAATTTTTCTATGAATAAATTTATATTCGTTCTTTTAAGCTGTTTAATCGTTAGCGCATGCTCCTCGATGCAAGTACGACCGACAGTAGGTGTAACTATGGGTACACGCATTTAAAAAAGAAGCAGCTTACATGCTGCTTCTTTTTATATTACTTACCATTTGCACAATTTGGATCTATTCCATATGGGCTTAATATATTCGGGGCAATACCATCACTAACAGTGACATCCTTTTTCAAATAATCTAACGTAAGAGATGTAGACCCTTTAATTAAAGTTCCCGAAACTGTAGATTTAGCCGTTAGCTGAACAGTTAACCACGATGCATATATTTTAGGATATTGAATCTTAAGGTCAAAGCGTCCGTTCCCGTCTGTTGTATATTTATTATTGGTTGCAGCAGTACCAGCATTATTAATATACGATACAACTTGAACTGTAGAATTTTCTTTAAGCGGCTTTAATTGATTAATAACCTCACCATTAACATTTACCGCTTGAACCGGTGAAGTACATGCGACTCTGATAGCAGGAAGATATTCATCAGGTTTACCGTCCACAGGATTAGAGGTGTCAAAAAAATCAAATGCTCCTTTATAATAGGCAAGAGCATTAACTCCCATAACTACATCTTGATTTGGTATCGGCTTACCATCTACATCAGTTACTTGTACTGAGATATTTTTATAGTAATAGACTCCATCCGTTGTATCTTCCATAGTTGTCGGATTATATGCTACAGCAATTGCACCTACTGCTACTGGCACATCAGAATTAACAACATCAAGTTTATAGGTATAAATTTTTGTTGATTGTCCAAAGTTAGCTTCTAAAACAAGATCATCTGTTACAAATTGAGCAGCACTATATGATGAGGATCTTTGATTTTCATTAAAAGATAAAGTATAGGTGATCTGGCCATTTGCATCAGTTTGAGTTGCATTTGGTGTAAATCTAACACCGTTTGAGACTGAGTTTTTAACTTTAAGTGTGATCGCTTGATTTGCTAAAGTTGCACCATTTGCATCTACAGCTGTTAATGTAATAGTTGTCTGATCACCTCTAACATTTAAAGAGGTCTTTGTAGCATCAAACAACACGATACTTGTGGTATCAGCTTCAGCGCTACTATTATTTCCTGTAACCGTTACAGTCTGTTCCTGAGTAAGCGTACCATTATTTGTAGAAGCAACTAATTTAAAACCATTTTTCACCAACTCATTTATCGAACTCGATGTTTTTGGTGTTTTTATAATATAAACAGTATTACCCGCCGCATCTGTAGTTTGAGTTGATACACCCTCTATAGATAAATTATTTGTTGGATCCTCTAATTTCAAACTAACTTTAGTACCAGCCACACCACCTTTATTTATATCTAGAGCTCTTACAGTAACAGTTAGAGTATCATTCGTCGCTGCAACTGATAATTTATCTAATTCTATCTTTAAAGCTGTAGCAGTGGCCTGCTGCGATCCACTGTTATTACTTCCAGATGATGAGTTACTATTTGATGAGCTATTTTGATAATAACCATCACTACCTCCCCCACCACAACTTGCTAACATAATTGATACAGCAATAGCTGACAACTTCAAGGTAAGTTGTTTTTTATACATACTTTTCATTTCCCCAATCTTTCCTAAAGGTATAAGATTTTTTAATTATTTATATTATTAGTGTAATCATATTCACCTTACTCTGTAAACATAAATTACATTATGTTTTATTATGTAACTTATTAAATGGAAAATTTATAGATACTGGGATTTATAATGTTCGATATCATTATTATTGGCGCAGGTACTGCTGGTATTAGCGCATATAAAGAAGCCGTTAAACATACTAATAATATTTTAATTATAAATGATGGACCATGGGATACCACTTGTGCTCGCGTAGGCTGTATGCCAAGTAAAGTCCTCATTTCAACAGCCAACCGCATGTTTGATATTCAAAATGCTCAAGAAGTTGCTTTAGACGTATCTGCAAAGATTAATACAGATCAAGTGATGCAACATGTGCAGACCTTACGTGACCGATTTACGCAAGCAACTTTAAAAGATGTAGAGCAATGGCCAACTGAGCATAAAATTTCTGGCAAAGCACATTTTATTGATACCCAAACTGTAGAAGTTAACGGTAAACAATATCAATCAAAAAGTTTTATTTTGGCGGTTGGTTCTACTCCTAGTTATGATCAAACTTGGAAGCAAGAACTAGAGCATCGGCTTATAACCACAGATCAAATATTTGAATTAGAAACACTTCCTAAATCCATTGCTGTAATTGGTAGCGGTGTAATTGCTCTTGAGATTGCCCAAGCTATGCATCGGTTAGGGGTAAAAACTACAATCTTTGCTCGTAGTAAACGAATTGGGATATTGACTAGTTCTAGACTTCAACAGCTTGCTCAAGAAGAGCTAGGAAAAGAGTTAACAATACTATTCGAAACATTGCCAAGTGAGGTTAAAGTCAGTGAGGAAAGTGTTTTATTAAACTATAAACTTGATGGAACAGAGAAAACTCTCAAAGTTGAATATGTTTTAGCTGCAACAGGGCGTACAAGCTTACTCAATACTTTAAAACTAGAAAATATTGATAATTCATTCAAAGATATTAAGTTATTACCTATAAATGCAAAAACCAAGCAATTAGATACATATCCAATTTTTGTTGTCGGTGACGCTTACACCTCAACGCCACTACAACATGAAGCAGCACATGAAGGTAAAAAAGTTGTTTATAACTGTTTAAATTATCCACAGGTAAACTCAGTTAAGACACTTACGCCATTGGGAATTGTCTTTAGTCATCCTGAAATGGCGATCGTAGGTCAAAGTTATAAGCAATTAAAAGATGAAGGTATAGATTTTATTATAGGCGAGGCCTCTTATGAACGACAAGGAAGAGCTATAGTTCTTGGAAAAAATAAAGGTGCTATTGAAGTTTATATTGAACGGGAAAGCCAAAAACTTTTAGGTGCTGAGCTATTTACAGAAGCAACTGAACATATGGCCCATTTATTAAGCTGGATAATCGGTGAAGAATTAACGCTAAATGATATTATAGAGAAACCCTTTTATCACCCGACTTTAGAAGAAGGTCTTCGAACTGCTCTAAAACATGCCCGTAGACAGTTAAAATAATAGCTTATAGAAGAACCTTTTATCAATTAAAATTAGCTCTTCTATATTTAACCAGTTTCTTCTAACTGATTACATTTTCGTTCTACGTTTTTCTGTATAAAATCAATTTTAATATTTAAAGAATGTAGGAATAAATTCCACACAATAAAAAAACACCCCCATTCATTGGAATGGGGGTGTTTAGAATAATGAGCTGGCGATGACTTACTCTCACATGGGTAACCCCACACTACCATCAGCGCTAA
>NZ_JAHPTH010000007.1:0-149510 GCF_025514195.1 Acinetobacter sp. WU_MDCI_Abxd143 | reverse complement strand
TTAGGGGCGTCGCCAAGTGGTAAGGCACCGGGTTTTGATCTCGGCATCCGTTGGTTCGAATCCAGCCGCCCCTGCCATCTATTTCATTACATACCAACCGCCAAGGGTGCTTCATGCCCAATCTTGTCGTTTTTAGTGGAAATGCTCATCCACAGTTCGCTCAAAAAGTCGTAAGTCACTTACATATCCCTCTAGGTGCTGCATCAGTCGGTCACTTTTCTGATGGAGAAATTTCAGTAGAAATTACTGAAAATGTTCGTGGTAAAGACGTATTTATCGTTCAGCCTACTTGTGCCCCTACCAATGATAACCTTATGGAAATCTTGGTTATGGCAGATGCTTTGCGTCGTGCAAGTGCTGGCCGTATTACCGCTGTTATCCCTTATTTTGGTTATGCTCGCCAAGACCGTCGTCCACGTTCTGCACGTGTGCCGATTACAGCTAAAGTTGTCGCAGACATGCTTACCACTGTTGGTATTGACCGTGTCGTGATGATCGACTTACATGCTGACCAAATTCAAGGTTTCTTCGATATTCCAGTCGACAACATCTACGGTACTCCTGCTTTGCTTGCTGACTTACGTCAACAACAACATGACAACCTTATGGTGGTTTCTCCTGACGTTGGTGGTGTAGTACGTGCTCGTGCTGTTGCCAAACAGATGGGTGACATCGATTTAGCAATTATTGATAAACGTCGTCAAAAAGCCAATGAGTCGCAAGTTATGCACTTAATTGGTGACGTAAAAGATCGTGATTGCGTTATCGTAGACGATATGGTCGATACTGCTGGTACATTGTGTAAAGCAGCTGATGCGCTTAAGCAATTTGGTGCACGTCGTGTAGTTGCATACGCAACTCACCCTGTACTATCAGGTAAGGCTATTGAAAACTTACGTAATTCAGTTATTGATGAACTGGTTGTGACTGATACCATTCCTCTTTCTGAAGAAGCATTGACCTTAGGCAAGATCCGTCAGGTTTCTGTTGCTAGCATGGTTGCTGAAACGATTCGTCGTATTAATAACGAAGAGTCTATCAGTGCAATGTTCGATAGTTTATAATATTGCAGCTTTTTATAAACCCTAGCCTTGGCTGGGGTTTTCTATCACTAAACTGGTCGCAAGTTTAGTCTTTTAAACTTTAATGAGGATTTACTCATGGCAAACTTCGTATTAAACGCTCAAGCGCGTGCTGAAGACAAACAAGGGAAAGGTGCGAGCCGCCGCCTTCGTCGCGAAGCTTTAATTCCAGCTATCATTTATGGTGGCAACGCTGAGCCTGTAACTGTTACTTTAGAACTTCGTGAGCTTGTAAAAGCTTTAGAAAGCAATGCTTTCTTTGAAGAAGTTGTAGAAATCAAAGTGGGCGACAAAGTTGAAAACGTTAAAATCCAAGCGTTACAACGTCACCCATCTAAAAACACTCCTATGCACGCTGACTTCAAACGCGCATAAGTGTTTAAAGGCGTAGATTAGTGTCAAATATTTCGCTAATTGTTGGTTTGGGCAATCCTGGTTCAGAATATGCCCAAACCCGCCATAATGCAGGTTTTTGGTTCATTGAACAGCTTGCAGACAAATATGGCATTACATTAAAAAATGATCCGAAATTTCACGGAATCAGTGGACGTGGTAATATAGAAGGACACGATGTCCGTCTACTTCTACCCACTACATTTATGAACCGTTCTGGACAAAGTGTAGTTCCATTTGCAAAATTTTATCAAATTGCTCCCGAAGCAATTTTGATTGCTCATGATGAACTTGATATGAACCCTGGTGTGATTCGTCTTAAAACAGGCGGTGGTCACGGTGGTCATAACGGTTTACGTGACATTGTCCCTCATATTGGTCCAAATTTTCACCGTTTACGTATTGGGATCGGACATCCTGGCTCCAAAGAGAGAGTTTCAGGTCACGTACTTGGAAAAGCCCCAAGTAGTGAACAAAGTCTAATGGATGCAGCAATTGATCATGCCCTTTCTAAAGTGAAGCTACTTGTTCAAGGACAGGTTCCTCAGGCTATGAATCAAATTAATGCATATAAACCCACTTAAATTGTTGAACAATCATGCTTGCTATCTTGCTTTTTTAGGAGCAAAATGCGCATCAGCCACTTTGCCAACCGCAAAAGCTAAAGATTTCACCATAAGATCTACATCTTAGGTCTACTCAGGAGACGCTAGCCATGCTATCTCGTTTATTAAAATGCAAAATTCACCGTGCAGTTGTAACCCATGCTGAGCTTCACTATGAAGGTTCTTGTGCAATTGATGGCGTATTGATGGATTTAGCTGGTATTCGTGAATATGAAGAAATTCATGTTTGGAATGTAACCAATGGCAAACGCTTCACGACTTATGCGATTCGTGGTGAAGATAACTCTGGCATTATTTCAGTAAACGGCGGTGCTGCACATCAAGCAGATGTCGGCGATTTAGTTATTATTGCTACGTTTGGTGATTTCACAGAAGTTGAAGCAAATGCTCACAAACCACGTTTGGTATATGCAAACCCAGATAATACAGTCAACCACACAGCAAATTGCATTCCTGTACAAGTTGCCTAATAAAAATTAAAAAATAAAAAGCCCGCATTGACGGGCTTTTTATTTTTATAAATCCTAAATAGTTCCTTCCCACCAGTTCTTTTGCTTTTCACAATTTAATAGTTGAAGCTGTTCTCCTCGTAATTCGAACAGTATCGCTTCGCCTTTAGGATTTACCTTAAATTCAGCATATTTAGCTTTTTCATAACATTGAGCCAAGCCTTCTGCAAACAAGAAACTGCGAGATGCAGGATATAAAGCCTGTAAACGATTTTCAGGATTTTTTAAAATTAATCTTTGCCCAGTAAATGAATTATTAGTATCTAGAACTGTACCAACTACACGATTTTGTGAATCCAATATAACTTTTGCAGGAACGGAAGAGCGATTAAAAATCACCTGTTCCAGAGCCTCACCTTCACTCCTTGCAAGAGCTTTAAGAGACTGTAAATGTAATTCATAAGCCAATGCCATATAGTCACCTTGTAAAATTGAACGAGGATCAACTGGTTTAAGCTCAATGAAAATACTTTTACTATGGTGCAGATGCCATTCGTTTTTGACCACTAACGCTGCAAAAAATAATATCGTGGCTAATGCAAGAATTAGAGAAAAATACTTCTTCATTCTTTCTCTCCTTCAATAAGACCATTTTTATTTTCACGGTGAAGCAACCACGACAGAGCCAACAAAACAATACCCGAAATAAAAATAGATAAACTCTTAGCTAGAAAAGTTATTTGTAGGTTGTAATAGAGTTGCCAGAACACAAAAACGAATACAGTTAAGCTAACTCCATAAACAATCCGATCTTTACTTTTTAATGCCCACGTTAAAATACTAAACAATATGAAAATTTCGAAATATCCCAATGCAATAAGTAACACACCAAAAATTAAAAAAGCGAAAAAAGTGATTCCCTGAAGTTGTCTATATAAATGAAAAACACTAAAGCAAAGTAACCAAACACTAGGCAGAAAATATAGAACCCACCTATGTTGATCTATCGAATTTTCTGGAACGAGTCCCATAAAAGTATCAAAAAAAGAAGCTACTAGAATGACGACTAGCACACTTAAAAAAATACTACGCTCATATAGAGCTAGTGACTTTCTCTTAGGTAAGAGCACCAAACTAAAAACAAAATAATTGAGCACAGTTAAATTTAAATAATTTTGAGTAGAATGTATCGACCACAATGAATGGTCCAGTTGTAGCAAATAGATAAAAGCTATGCCATACGTAGCAAGCATTTGAATTAAAATGAAGAACCAATGTGGTTTAAGAAAATAACTAATACATAGAATAAAAATCTGTGCAATTAAAACCCATAGCATCTGATCTGTTTCTGAACCAAGATGAAATAAGAAAGCAGTCTGCCCACTGATAAATAAACAATAAGCAAATTGTCGAAAGAAATAACGTTGCGATTTTTTTAAAAGCACGATAGCGAATGCTACAAAAATAATTCCAATGACTAAAGAAATGGCCTCCCAAAACACGAGCGTAAAAGCTGCAAGCGCTAAACCCGCAAGCCAAGCACCAATTGCCAATGGAATGACATAAAAGCGGCTTTGACGAAAAATTTTTATTAAAAAATAGCTAATCAGCGCAAACCAAATAAAAATAATGCCCGCAATCAATAAAAAGATGAACTCATTAGAATCTTTAAATAGATGATTAATCCCATCTACAAGCCATATGGTTGCCGTCATGCCTAGAATAGCAGCCATTAAACTGGCACATAGCTGATCATCTTTTTTGAAGAAATAATAAAAAGCGACTATTCCTGAAAAGAAAGCAGAAATTAGATAAGGAACATTCTCATTCGATAAATATTGAATCATTCCAATGATTGAAATAACTGCAATCCAAGCGATAAAGACAAACCTTAAAGCACGATATTTCTTTATACATACCCAAAACTCAATAAGGCTTAATAGATTTAGAGCGAATAGGTATAAATACGGAAATTTTTCTAACCAAAAAGTCTGCTTAAAAAATAAAAAAAGTGTAAGTTGGCTGGTAATACAAATTAAAGCAAAGATTCCAATATTCGGGCGGTATAACCACGGTAATAAAAGCAATGTCCAAATTAAAAAAAGCAAATAACTGTCTGCACCAGTTTGATAAACTTGTCCAATTACAGCCAGACTTAGACCTATCATCAAACCACAAACGCTATGTAAGGTCTGCCTAACCCCATCGCTTAAAGTATCTTTTATGCTGAACCAAGCTGTGAAAACTAATATAGCGGGCGGGATAGCGAGTTGACTACTGTCTGGAAGCATCAACCAGTTAGCAGCAATTAAATACAGAATACTTACCGCCATAAATATATAACTGAAAATATGGAGGTGCTGAATAAATGAGCTATTGGTAAGAGGATAATCGTCTCTTATCTGCATGAAACACCTATTTTATTTATAATTTTCTATAAAAAACATAGCATTCCATTTTCATATCAACAAGTAAGCTCTTGTTAAAAAGCCTATTTCGATTTATGAAAATGCTTATTCATAAAGAAACTTAGCATTCTATAAAAGCATCTAGCCAATTTTGCCAAGCGCGCTATAATAAAACCCATCGCTTCAGGGCGGGGTGTAATTCCCCACCGGTGGTAAAGTTAATTTTTATAAATAGATTAACAAGCCCACGAGCTTAAATTGTGTAATTTGAGCAGATTTGGTGAAACTCCAAAGCCGACGGTATAGTCCGGATGAAAGAAGACGACGAACTGGGATAAATCCGTTTTATTTCAGTACCAGCCTGTTTTTACATCAGTCCTGAAATGTTCAACCGTATTTTTACGAGAGCGTTTCATTATGTCTAGCTTAATTCAACCAGAACTTTTTTTCTCAGCTCTCTCACCTGCTGAGCAACGCATTCAACAAGCATTAGAAGATATCCTTCAAGGCAAACCTGTCTTGGTGATGGATGACTTCGACCGTGAAAATGAAGCAGATTTAATTGTTGCAGCGGAGACTCTAACTGTTGAAACCATGGCACGTATGATTCGTGATGGCTCAGGTATTGTATGTTTATGCCTTACTGAAGAGTTAGCTGATCATCTTGAACTTCCACCAATGGTTTCTCAAAACTCAAGTCAGTTTCATACTGCATTTACAGTGACCATTGAAGCTGCTCAAGGCGTTACCACTGGTGTTTCTGCTAAAGACCGTGTAACAACTATTCAAACTGCTATTAAAGATGGTGCTGTTGCAAGTGACTTAAATCGTCCAGGTCACGTTTTCCCATTACGTGCACGTAATGGTGGAGTCCTTACTCGTCGAGGTCATACTGAGGGAACAATTGATCTAGCAAGACTAGCTGGGCTTAAACCCGCTGGCGTATTATGTGAATTAACCAATCCGGATGGCACGATGGCATCGGGCATTCAAGTTTTAGCATATGCTCAAACTCATCACTTAACGGTGATTACGATTGAAGAACTTGTTCAATACCGCCAACAATACAGTGTTTAAATAAAAAAGGTTTGGCTTTAGATCAAAGCCAAACCTTCAAATTAAAATTTAATAATATTTAAGAAACTTTCTTTTGTGCTGCAAGTTCTTCAACATAGTCCAAAAGTTCAGAGAATTGCTTAATCATTGCTTTAGGCTGTGCTTGAGCGAGCTCTTCAGGTGTTCCATAACCATAAGTTACTGCTACCGCCTCAATACCGTTATGACGAGCACCCAAAACGTCATATTGACGGTCACCGACCATTAAACACTCTTCTGGGTTTAATTGCTCATGCTCAAGAATATAATGGATAAGGTCAGCTTTATTAGTCCTCTCACCCGTTAACTCGCTCCCATAGATATGTACAAAGTATTGGCTTAATTCAAAATGGTCCAAGATACGTTTTGCATAAATCGTTGGTTTAGCAGTTGCAACAAATAAACGATATCCTTCTTCTTTTAATGCACTAAGTGTTTTTGCAACAGATGGATATACTTCATTTTCAAACAGGCCAACCACCGAAAAACGCTCGCGATAAGCAAGTAAAGCTTGTTCAGCTAAAGCATCATCTTGAGTAGCTAATAATTTTGCGAGTGATGGCTTTAATGGTGGGCCAATTGTCCAATCAATATCTAAATCAGCAGCCAATGGATAGCCTAATTTCTCCATTGCATAGCGAATTGAAGTATGGATTCCAACTTTTGGGTCTGTTAAGGTTCCATCTAAATCAATCAAAATATGTTTTATAGCCATTCAATCATTAACCCAGTAAAGTATTTAATTCAATTGGTCGAGAGTTTAATCAAACTCTCTTATACTAACGTAAATTTAAATTGAAAAGGAAATAACCGTGCGTCCAACCGTACTTTGTTTCTCGGGTTTAGACCCTTCAGGTGGTGCAGGTTTACAAGCCGATATCGAAGCAATTGGACAAAGTGGTGCCCATGCAGCAATTGCATGTACTGCCCTCACCATTCAAAACTCACAACAAGTATTTGGCTTCGAAGCGACCTCAAAAGAACTTTTATTAGCACAAGCAAATGCAGTGATAGGTGACTTACCCATTAAATGTGTTAAGTCAGGCATGCTTGGCACGACAGATAATATTGCTGCACTAGCTGAATTTTTACGTGCTCATCCTGACTATCAATATGTACTTGATCCTGTTTTAGTCGCAAACAGTGGCGGTTCTTTAGGTGATCAGGCAACTCTTGTTAAAGCTTTCGTTGAACTTATCCCCCTAGCCACAATTATTACTCCAAATACAGTTGAATTACGTGCTCTAACAGGTATTACTGATTTAGATCAAGCCACTCAAAAGCTTTTTGAAATGGGTGCTAAAGCTGTTCTAGTGAAAGGTGGACACGAAGATACACCAGATCATATTAAAAATAGTTTATACATTAACGGTGAACTTGCAGCGACTAGTAGCTGTCCTCGCCTTGAAGGTGAATATCACGGCTCAGGTTGTTCTTTAGCTAGCTTTATCGCTGGCCGTCTAGCTTTAGGTGATTCGTTAAAAATTGCAGTACAGCATGCTGAAATATGGTTATTCGGTGTTTTAAAAAATGCAGACACCCCTGTACTAAACGGACAAAAGATTCCAAAGCGTTTTTAAAAAACACAAAAAAGGCGCTTAAAGCGCCTTTTTATTAACCTCAATTATTGAGGAATACGTAAAACTTGTCCTGGAAAAATCTCATCAGGATCTTTTAACATTGGTTTATTTGCTTCAAAGATTTTTGGATACTGATTTGCATCACCGTAAACTTCTTTCGCAATTTTTGAAAGGTTGTCACCAGATTTCACTGTATAAAATTTACTTTCTGGTTCAGGTGTTGCAACAGTCATCTGGTCATCTACTTGAGCCACATGATCAATGTTTCCAACAATAAGAATAATTTTCTCTTTATCTGCTTGGCTTTTTACCTGTCCTTTAATAGTCGCGGTATCAGTAGTACCGTTATAGGTTACAGATAAGCCCTCTACCCCTAAGCCTAAACTTTTAATTAAACCTAATAATTTATTTGCAACTTCTTGTGCAGAAGGTTCTGCTGGTGTTGCTGGAGCTGGTTGTGGTTCTGCTGGAGCGGTATTTTTCTTACCAATACCTTTTACAAAATCAAAAAGACCCATCTTTTAGTCCTCATATTATTGTTTATAGTAAAGTCATTAAACTGACCTTTATTGTTATACTTCAAAAAAGTCATGCCTCTGCTATCAATTGAGGTTGATCTTGTAAAAATATGTATCTCTTAATTTTTTCTCTCATAAAAAAAGCCACCTTACGGTGGCCTTCTTTTTATTCAGCAATATGCGAATTAACCAAGTTTTTTAGTTACATAGTCAATTGCAGATTGAACTGTAGTGATTTCGTTAGAATCTTCATCAGGGATAGTGATGTCGAAGTCATTTTCGAAAGACATAACAAGTTCAACTAAATCTAAAGAGTCAGCACCTAAGTCATCCATAAAAGATGCTTCGTTTTTAATCTCTTCAGCTTTAAGACCAAGTTGTTCTGCAACCGCTTGTTTAACGCGTTGTTCGATATCGCTCACAGGAATTCTCCTCATTGCTTGTGGCGTTTAATTTGCCACTAGTTTAATTGAATATAAAAATTTTTAAAAGTTTATACATCGGCGTTAGGCCATGTATAAACCACCATTTACATGTAATACCGTACCGGTAATGTAACCTGCTTTATCACTTGCAAGGAAACTCACCGCATTTGCGATATCTTGTGGCTCACCTAAGCGATTTAAAGCCACTTGATCACTCATTTTTTTGCGAATGTCTTCACTAAGTGCATCTGTCATTTCTGTTGCAATAAAACCTGGCGCCACACTGTTTACAGTAATTTGGCGACTGCCCATCTCTTTTGCAAGGCTACGGCTGAATGCTTCAATACCTGCTTTAGCAGCAGAATAGTTCGCTTGGCCTGGGTTTGCAAAGTGAGCTACAACAGAACTGATATTAATAATTCGACCAAAACGTGCCTTCGTCATACCCTTAAGCACACGTTTAGATAAACGATAAACTGCTTTAAGGTGAATGTTGAGAATGTCATCCCAATCATCTTCAGACATACGAAGCAACAAATTGTCTTTCGTAATACCTGCATTGTTAACTAGAACAAGTACAGGACCATAGTTCTGTTCAATATGAGAAACGACTGCTTCAATCTCGTCGAGATTACGCACGTCGAGCGCCAAACCTGCACCTTGTTCACCAAAGCTATCACTTAACTTTTGTGCACCAGATTCAGAAGTCGCAGTACCTACAACAAAATAACCGTCTTGAATAAGTTGCTGGGCAATGGCAGCGCCAATACCCCGACTCGCGCCCGTTACTAATGCAACTTTGCGTTCTTGTGTCATGCAATTTTTCCTTCTGCCACTAAAACAGCATTTAGGGCATCTTCCATTTTGCTCTTACTATCAATAGAAAAAGCTTTTTCAATATTTGGTAAACGCTTTGCGAGATTACTCAATACTGTACCTGGACCACATTCAACAATGTAATGTATGCCTTGGTTTTGTAAAAACTGCATCGTATCTGTCCATTGTACAGATTGGTACAATTGAGCAGTTAACGCCTGACGCAATTGAGCAACATCGGTAGCTATTCCCGCGTTGACATTTTGTATTACAGGAATGGTAGGTAGCTCAATGGCAGTTTGTTCCAAAGCTTCTGCAAATTTCTCTGCAGCAGGTTTCATTAAAGAACAATGCGAAGGGACCGATACAGGTAAAGCAATTGCTTTAGCAGATTGTTCTTTTGCTAACGCCATAACTTGTTGTACAGATGCAGTACTACCCGCAATTACAACTTGGCCTTGTGAATTATAGTTTGCAGCTTCTACAGAACCCTCACCTGACGCACTCACAGTTTGGCAAAGCTCAACCACTTTTTCATCAGCCAAACCAAGAATTGCAGCCATAGCCCCTTCCCCTTGAGGAACGGCACTTTGCATCAGTTTGCCACGCAAGTTAACTAATTTAACTGCATCTGCCAAGCTCATAGAGCCTGCAGCAACCAATGCACTGTATTCACCTAGTGAATGTCCTGCAAGGTACTTAGGTGCCAGACCACCTAAATCGAGCCATACACGCCATAAAGCGATACTGGCAGTTAATAACACAGGTTGGGTATTTTCTGTTTGGTCGAGCCCTTCGCCACTTTGCGCAATATGCCAAAGATCAAATCCAAGAGCATCTGAAGCTTCTGCAAAAGTTTGCCCGACCCCACTAAACTGTTCTGCTAGTTCAGCAAGCATACCGACTTTTTGTGAACCTTGACCAGGAAACACAAATGCAGTTTTTGTGGCTAAAGCTACTTGTTCAAGACGTTTAGCAGACATAAGAAATCCTTTTTTGGGTTTTCACTCATTTCTGGAGCGGAAATTTAACATGTTATTTATATATTTATAATTGCGAAAAACAACAAAAAAAGGGAGCTTTCGCTCCCATTTTTTCTATACTTAAGCATCACGCTTAATGCATATCATGCAATTATTCAGCATCAGCTGCTTTAGCGAATAATTGACGACCACGGTAGAAACCGTCTTTAGTCACGTGGTGACGACGATGAGTTTCACCAGTTGCTTGGTCTACTGTTAATGCATTCTCGGTTAAAGCGTCATGTGAACGGCGCATGTCACGGCGAGAGCGACTTTTACGGTTTTGCTGAACGGCCATGATGGCTCCTTACAAAGATCGAAAAAATGGATCAGAACAAATTCAGTTGTCTTATCTCACAATTATAACACAAATTATGAGTTAAGTTTACCCTTCAAACCTGCCAAAACATCAAACGGATTATCCCGTTTTTCTTCGACAATATTCTGAATGGTAGGTTGATGTTTATGTTCACAAGCATCATGCTTGGGAGATAAAGGCATCAACAATAACAGTTCATCTTCTAGTAATGCGAGTAAGTTAATCGAGGCAGGCGTATCATAATCGCCTTTCGTCGAAGACTCACTTTCACCTAAAACGATGAAATCAGCATCCTCATCCAAGCGCTCTATCAGTGACTCATCATCCACTAATGCAATATGGAAGTCTAAGACAAGAGGCATTTCAACAGGTTCCAAACAACGTTGGCACTCCATTGGAACTTTCGTGTCCATGTGACCGTCCATCCACACAATGCGATGATATGCATCCATTGATAGCTTACAGTCTATGTTGATCAATTGATTATCAATTGATCCAACAGCTTCACGAGCGATACGAGCAAAGCGAGACAAGGGCAGTTGACCTGACCATGTAAAGCCTTGTTCAGCCCATTTAAACGGCTCAATCTGTGCCGGAAAGGTATTTGCTGACATAATTAAGGCGGCAATTCTACAAATTCATCGGTACTCTGTCAAAGATTAAGATACAATTTTGCACTTCTTTAGACAGAACTCGGGGTAAATTAAGCAATGCACCTGTTGCAGCCGCAACCTGAAGTTAACACTTCATTACTCGTTTGCACCCATTCAACTCATCAGAACACTCTTGTACCTGACCCAGTGCAACTCTCACCATGGTCAAGCTCAAAATCGGAGTCTGAGCAAGTTGATTGGCTTATTTTACACTTTAATCACTGGTTTTCCCACCATAATGTGACATTAGTTCGTGGAGATTTTGAACCAGAATATTTCCCTGCAACAAATAAGGAACCCGCCAAGATCCAATTTGCTCATGGTTTCTTTAATAGTGCTTTGCATGAAATTAGTCATTGGTCTATTGCAGGTGAAAAAAGACGTCTATTACCAGATTTAGGATATTGGTATGCCCCTGATGGTCGTACCCAAGAACAGCAAAGTTTATTTGAACAAGTAGAAATTAAGCCTCAAGCCATTGAATGGTTATTTGCACAATCTTTTGGCAGAAAATTTAGAGTATCTCTCGATAACCTTACAGGTGATAGCGGAGATGGCAAACTATTTAAAGATAATGTTTATGCTCAAGTGCAACGTTACTTTTCGGGTGAAGCTAAGCTACCCCGTGACGCAGCAGCATTTATTGGTTTTATTTGCCAATGCACACGTTCAGGTACACCTTTACAATTAAATGAATTTAAACGTGAACTCCTTGATTAATTGACAAAAAAACTACGTTAATTGCTTGCCTAGGTTATTTAAAAAGCCTAATAATTATTTTTAACACTGGCGTGATGGAGTCTCTAAAATATGATGCATTTACATGTACATCCTGAAAATCCACAGCAACGCCTCATTTCCCAAGCGGTTGAACGTATCCGAGCAGGAGATGTTGTGGTCTACCCTACCGATGCAGCCTATGCGATTGGGTGTCAAATCGGTAATAAAAGTGCCATGGAACGTATTGCACAGATACGTGGTTTAGGCCCTAAGCATCAATATGCCATTATGTGCTGCGATTTATCAGATATTGCGACTTATGCAAAAGTTGATAATGCAACATACCGTTTATTGAAAGCGAATACACCGACGATTACTACGTTCATTTTACCTGCAACAAGTGAAGTTCCTCGTCGATTGATGCATCCTAAAAAGAAAACGATTGGTTTACGTATTCCAAGTAACCCGATTTGTCAGGCTTTATTACAAGAACTTGGTGAGCCGCTACTCACCAGTACATTAATTTTACCGGGCCAAGAAGACCCTCTAGATGACCCTTACGATATTGAAAATCAGTTAGATAAACGAATTGATGTATTTATTGACGGTGGTTTTGGTACGTTAACAAGTACAAGTATTGTCGATTTATCGGGTGAACATCCTGAGATTATCCGTCGTGGTGTTGGCGATGTAAGTGCTTTTGAATAAGCACTTACTTTTTTACCAATAGTTTAAAAAAATGTATTATCACTCAAAAAAATACTCTTTATTTATTTTGGATTTTTTTTACACTTTAGTCGTTAAGTAATTTATTAAAAGACACAATTCATTTAGAATGATTTTCACTATCTGCTGTTCTTCTACTTACAGCTGTCTTTGACTTGAATAACAAGTCTCATGCTTTTGAAAATTCGCGTGGCTTATAATCGTAATGAATCAATCACTTCATCAATCCATGGAAGACGCTCCACACATCCGTGTTTTAGATGAGTGGCATGACAAGATTCCTGAAGATCTCTATATACCTCCAGCTGCATTTGAGATTTTGCTCGAGCACTTTGAAGGTCCACTAGATTTTTTAATCTATCTGATTCAAAAAAACGGTTTCGATTTAATCCAACTCGATATTGCACCTATTGCGACTCAATATTTAGCCTATATGGATAGTATGAAGTCTTTAAATATCGAATTAACGGCAGATTATATGGTGATGGCTGCTCTATTAGCTGACCTAAAATCTCGCCTGCTTTTACCGAAATCTACAATTATAAGCATTGAAAAAGATCCTAAACAGGAACTTATTGATCGTCTTGAAACTTATCTACGTATTAAGCAAGCAGCTGAGCGTTTGGGACAAATGCCAATTCTCGAGCGTGACACATTTAATGCCAATGTAAGCTTAGGTCATATTGCTCCTATTTATGAAGGCTACGATATTTCAGCGCTACATGACGCTTTGTTCTGTGTCTTTAATCGCCCGGAACCTGTTACGCATGTCATTGCTCAAGAACCTGTTTTACTAGAAGAACGTATTGCATATATTGAAGAGAAGTTAGAGTCTGGCGACGTGTTAAGTTTTAAAGAATTACTCAATCCCCAGCAAGGTCGTATGGGAATAGTTGTTACATTTATGGCGGTTTTAGAATTAACCCGCCAACAGAAAATTAAAATTATTGCCACTGGTATTGAAGCTCCCTTAGCAATTCAAGGGTCTTCACTATGAGTAGTTTTGAACAAAATAATAGTGATTTGTCATTAGCGGACATACATCACGAAGTTTTATTACAACTTGAAGCAATTATTTTTGCCAGTGATGCGCCTGTTTCAATTGCCCGCTTAAAAGAAGCATTTAATAATCAGTATAATAAACAACAGCTTCGTCAGCTTTTACAACAGCTCGCGTTATTACAGCATGGCCGTTCTATTGAGCTGATTGAAACAGCGCAAGGGTTTCGCTTTCAGGTAAGATCTAAATATCGTAGTATTATTGCGCAAATTTGGCCAGAGCGACCAACAAAACTGTCGCCTTCATTACTAGAAACGCTGGCTGTCATTGCTTATCATCAACCGGTTACCCGAGCTGATATTGAACAAATTCGTGGTGTATCTAATAATAGTCAGATTCTTAGAACACTATTTGACTGGAACTGGATTAAAGAAGCCGGTTTTAGAGATTTACCCGGAAGACCTGCGTTGCTAATTACAACGCCTCAGTTTCTGAATGCTTTTGGTCTAGCTTCTCTAGGCCAATTGCCTCCCCTACAGAACGCCAAGGAAGCCTTTATGGCTCTCGATGCAAATGCACCGAAATCATAAAGAGGTGGACTGTTGATCATTATGTCTAAGGTTGTGCTGTCATGAGTGAAAAATTGCAAAAAGTATTAGCGCGAATCGGATTAGGTTCCCGCCGATATATGGAAGAGGTTATTGCCGCAGGACGCGTGAGTGTAAACGGTCGTGTTGCCCAAGTGGGTGAGCGCATTGAACCAGGCGATGAATTACGCATTGATGGCCGTAAAGTTCAGTTTCAAATTGAAGACGAAATTCGTCGTCGTGTACTGATTTATTATAAGCCTGAGGGTGAAATCTGTTCACGTAATGACCCTGAAAAACGCCCAACCGTATTTGATCATTTACCACAAATCGCGAATGACCGTTGGGTAATGGTAGGTCGTCTAGATATTAACAGTACTGGTTTATTACTTTTCACGAATGATGGTGAACTTGCTAACCGCTTAATGCACCCATCTAATGAAATTGAACGTGAATACGCAGTTCGAGTAATGGGTGAAGTAACACCAAAACTACGCCAAAACATGGTTAACGGAGTAGAGCTTGAAGATGGTCCAGCCAAATTCGAATCATTCTCTGAAATTGGTGGTGAAGGTATTAACCGCTGGTACCAAGTTGTAGTAAAAGAAGGCCGTAACCGCGAAGTACGTCGTATTTTCGAATCGCAAGATCTTAAAGTAAGTCGTTTATTACGTACACGCTACGGTACTGTTATTTTACCGCGCGAATTACGTACTGGCCGTTGGATGGAACTCGATAAAACTGACATCGACAACTTAGCAAAATCAGTTGAGTTAAAACCACGTCAAGGTACAGGTTTATTTGGTATGGCAAAACGCCGTACTGATCGTATGACTGAAAAACCAATGGCAGCACGTCGTGGCGGTTACTTACGTCAACAACGTCGTGATGATGAAAAAGAAGCGCCAACTAACACGGGCAACCAACGTAAAGCGACTGGTTTTAACCGTGGTTCAAAGAAATTCTAAACATTCATAAGATGTAAAAAAAACCGCTCAAATTTGAGCGGTTTTTTTATAGCCTGTTTAACTTAATTCATTTTCGCCAATTCGATCCATTCAGCTTCAGGAAAATGAATAGCTAAATAATCTTTCAAAAAATTTGAAGTATCTTGAGAAATTAATGGATCTTTTGATTCATCTTTTAGGTTATAAACCAAGGCATGCAACTTCAACCCACGAGACTTAAGTGCTTCAAGACTAAGCAAAGTATGGTTAATACTTCCTAAACGGCCCGATGTTACTAAAATAACAGGAAACTGATGCTGAGCGACATAATCAATGGTCAGCAGACTGGTGGTTAGTGGCACCATTAAGCCTCCTGCACCTTCTAACAATACGATTTCAAAACGTTCTGCCAATGTTTGGGTCGCATTTTCAATTTTTTGAAAATCAATTTCTCGGTTATCAAGACGAGTTGCTAAATGAGGTGAAGCTGGGTAACTGAAGATTTCAGGCATAGTAAGCTTGTCATGATCTTCTTGAAACCAGCCCTGCCCCATAATTTCACGGTGCTTTTCGATATCTTCAGAAATATCAGCATTACCTGTCTGAATGAGTTTTTGGGTAATCACTTTTTTACCCTGCTCAGTCCATAATTTTGCTAAAAATCCTGTTGCGTAAGTTTTACCAATTTCGGTATCAATCCCGCTCACAAAATAGATTTGGCCACTCATTTACTTCATTCTCCGGGCAATGCAATAAATCGGATGATATGTTAGGGAATACCCATCGGTATGTTTAAACCGATCATAATCTTGATAAAACTGTTGTAAAGTTTGCTTAGTCCAACGATGCTGCGCCGTTGCTGTTACACCTGTTGCTTTTAAATGCTGTAACACGTCTTTAGGTGAATCGAAATAGAGTTGAGTTTCTGATTGTGACAAATGCAAAATCTCAAAACCAGCCTGAATTAAGGCACTATTCCAATTTTCAATTGACCAATAACTTAAACCTTGTCCTGTTAATTCTTTAATCTCTAATAAGTTTTTAGAGCCAAATGTTGAAAAGCATAACCAACCTTGATCGACTAAAGCCTCATCACAACGTTCGAGCAAGCGCGGTAAATCTTGCATCCACTGTAGAGCCGAACCTGAAACAATCATATCGAGCTGCTGAGGAAAATCTAACGCCTCAACGTCTCCAATCAACCATTTCAAACTTTCTTGATGACTAAAGTGCTGCTGCACATCTGCATACAGATCATTCAAAATTAACTCTTCGATTTGAAAAGATGCAGTAATAAGACGAGTTAAATTACCAGAACCACAACCAATTTCAAAAACACGTAGCATCGTCCTCGGGCAAAATTGCTTTAGTAAATTCGTTAAATTTTGGCAAATTTGTTTTTGAACAATTGCATGCTCTGAATAGCTTTGCCCTGCTTTGGCAAAACGCTGGGCAACCAAGTTTTTATTCAAACTCACAGAAAACTCACCAATTCTTCAAGTTCATGTTGCTGTACCATTGACGTTAAAGAAATACGCAAACGCGAACTGTTTTTAGGTACTGTGGGTGGACGCACAGGCATAGCATAAAAACCACTCTCTTGAACCTGCATTGCTTTATTGATAGCAGCCTGACTTTCTCCAACAATGACAGGAATAATATGGCTGGTCGATGGGCTTACATAACCCTTTTGCACAACAGCTTGTTGAAGATATTGGCTAATATTTTTTAAGTGTTCACGCTGAGATTGAGCGACTAATACTTTTTGAAAAATAAAGTTTGCCCATGCCATAACAATCGGTGGCTGTGCAGTACTAAAAATAAGTGGGCGCATTTTATTAATGAGATAATCTTTAATAATTGGATCACAAATAATGTAACCACCGACTGCTGCCAATGCTTTACCTAATGTACCCACTAAAAAATCAATTTCTTGAATGACATTATATTGTTCAGCACACCCTAATCCTTGCTGACCACGAACCCCAATTGAATGCGCTTCATCGACATATAACATGGTTTTAGCAAAACGCTTTTTTAGCTGAACTAAAGCGGCTAAATCTGTCTCATCACCGTCCATACTAAAAATACTTTCTGTGACCACAATGATTCGTTCAATCTTGTCATCATCATGATATTTTTGGAGAAGTTGTTCTAAATGCTGTAAATCATTATGTCGATAACGTACATATTGGGCACCAGACAAACGTATACCATCAATCATACTTGCATGGACTAACTTATCTGCCAAAATTAAAGTTTTACTATCAGCAACCGCAGGCAAAATACCAAGATTCATATGGTAGCCACTATTAAATAATAGGGCCGCCCGATCACCAAATGCTTTACTTAGGCTATTTTCTAATTGTTCATATTCCTCAAAATTGCCCGTTAATAGACGTGAAGATGAAGAACTAAAATAGCTTCGTTCTAATGGATAGCTATCTAAAAACTCTTGACGAAGATTGATATCAGCAGCCAACCCAAGATAGTCATTTGAAGCTAAGTTGAGCATCGTTTTATTTTGAATCGTAATAAAACGTCCGTGCTGCACATTTTGGGTAAATTGTCTAAAGTTACCTTGTTGCTTTAACTCATCCAATTCGGCAGAAAAATGATCAAGCAATGACATCTTAATTCGCTCCCTGCATTGTTTGAACAACTTCAACCAATTGTTCGAGCAAATTGCTTAACTCTTGATGCGTGATGACATACGGTGGCATCACATAAACCAATTTTCCAAAAGGACGGATCCAGATTCCGCGGTCTACAAATTGTTGCTGTAAGGTTTTCATATCAACATTAAAGGTGAGTTCTACTACACCAATTGCGCCGAGCACTCGTACATCGGCAACATAATCAAGCTGACTTAAAGGCGTTAAATACTGGCTAAGCTGTTGTTCAATTCGCTCAATATTGGCCTGCCAATCTTGCTCAATTAACAATTGCGTACTTTTCAAGGCAACGGCACAGGCAAGTGGATTGGCCATAAAAGTTGGGCCATGCATAAATACCCCAGCCTCACCGCGACTAATAGTTTCTGCAACATGCTTTGTGGTTAAGGTAGCAGATAAGGTCATATAGCCGCCTGTTAAGCCCTTACCTATACACATAATATCTGGCTCAACTTGGGCATGCTCCCACGCAAAGAGCTTGCCAGTACGACCAAAACCAGTGGCAATTTCATCGAAAATTAAAAGCAGGTTATATTTTTCACAAAGTGCTTTAGCCTGACGCAAATATTCTGGGTGATAAAAGCGCATGCCCCCTGCACCTTGTACAATTGGCTCAATAATCAGTGCAGCAAAATTTTCATGATTTTGCTGAATAGATTTTTCTAGCTCAGCAATATCTTCTTGGTTCCACTCTTCATGAAATTTGGTTTGCGGTGCTGCTACAAAAAGGCGGTTTGGTAAACTTGTACCAAAAATCTGATGCATGCCTGTTACTGGATCACAAACAGACATCGCATTCCATGTATCACCGTGATAACCAGAACGTGTAGTAATAAAATTTGTTTTTTGAGGTTGGCCTTGTGCTGTCCAGAATTGCACAGCCATTTTCAAAGCAACTTCAACGGCAACCGATCCCGAATCTGCATAAAAAATTTTGTCGAGGCTTGGCGGTGTAATTTTTAAAAGGATTTTACCCAACTCAATGGCAGGGTCGTGGGTTAACCCACCAAACATAATATGTGACATGTTTTGTAATTGATCTGTCACTGCCTGATTGAGTTCAGGGTGGTTATAACCGTGAATTGCACACCACCAAGATGACATACCATCAATTAAAGTTTTACCATCGTCGAGTTCAATCGTTGCCCCATAGGCACGTTTAACTTTAAAGGTTGGCAACGGTTGGGTCATTGAAGTATAAGGATGCCAAATATGTTCTAAATCAAAATTATCGGTCATCCTATTTACCCTTTTACAGCAATTAAATCTCTCATTTAGCACATGTTAAACCTGTTAAGAATGAAAGAAAATTGCGAGATCAATCAAAGCTTATTAACTTTGCTGATGAATTGTTAAAAATTGGCAGATTTCTTCAATTGTTCGATCTACTTCTAGGTATGGAAAAGCATGAGTAGTGCCTTTTAGTACTTTATAATTCATGTTTTCTGTCACGATCTCCTCAAATTTTTCGATAATTTTGCAAGGAATGACATTATCTTGCTCAGCAAACAGGTGAAGTTGTCGGCCAGCATAGTTTTTTAAGTTATTTACCAAATTTAGTTGTTCAAGCATTTGCAAACCTTCTATTAAAAGTTCATTTGACGGAGGATTTGCTATATTTTGTACACTCATCCAGTCTTGTTTCGCTTGAATGGAACCGAGTGTAATTAAATAATAAAAACGTTTTAAAGTGGCTTGCGGGTTTTGAAAAAAAGAAGATTTAAATTGAGTGAATACAGCAATAGGCATTGCAGGTTGCCAATTATCGTTAGCAACGAAACAAGGATTTGAAGCTAGTGTAATTAATGTTTTAGTCTGCCCTGTTTGCGTATAAAAAATATCAACCAGTTGAGTTGCTAACTGTCCCCCTAAAGACCAGCCTATGACTACATCAGCCCAAGCCACCAAGTCCAGCTGTGCTTGGAAATTACTTTCTAAAACATTAAAAATATTAATAAGTTGTGTCTCAAACCCTACTTTTTCCAAGTGCAATTTGAGAGGCTGCAAAGGTTCCACTCCTACTCCCCAACCTGTAATTAATAAAATTTTATTTTGTAACTTCATATGCCTATCCAAAACCGATTTTATAAAGATTATATAATAATATTGATTTAAAATATCTTTTAAAATCAATATTAAAAACAGTTTTCAAATCATAAAATCAAGCATTTATAATACGTTAATATTCTGAAATATATTGATAAATAAGACCTGCATTATTCATATTAAATATACAAAACTTTAATTATCTAAACATTGAAGCTAATCAAAAAACAACATACTCCACACTTCGCCTATAAATCCATTATGCAATGTAATTAATGTTAATACTTATGTTTTTTTATTAAAAGAAATGACTCATCAATTCATTTTAATGTTAGAAGAATAATTATTGATCAAAAAATATTGGGAAGGCTAATATGAACAGTCAAAATACAATATCTGATGGGAGAGAAAAAAGTACATATTTTGTTACACCCAATCATATTATAAACACCTTATCCTTAGATAAAAATTATTGTTTATTTTTGGATATTGATGGGACATTAGCGCCTTTTCAAATTAATCCTGAGCACAGTTTTATTCCAAACACTACATTAGAAGTTATAAAAAAAATTATTGAATTAAATATACCTGTTATTGCTGTAACGGGTCGTGATATCAATACAGCTGGTAAGCTCTTATATCCTCTTGAAGTTCCTATTGCGGGCTTACATGGTTTAGATATTTGTCTTGATTCAGACAATTATATTCGACCAGATTTAAGTCAAATTAATTTTAAAAAATTAAAACAAGATATTCAAAAATCTTGCGAAAAATACCCTGAGTTATTAATTGAGGATAAGAAGTATTCTATTGCTTTACATTATCGTAAAAATCCTGATTTAGAAAATCATGCTATTAATATTATGCAACAGATTAGCTCTAATTATCCTCAATTAAAATTAAATAAAGGAAAATTTGTTATTGAGTTAATTCCAAATCAAGCTGATAAAGGTAAAGCAATTAAAACCATATTAAATCATCTTAATTTACCTTCCGTATTCCCTATTTTTATAGGCGATGATTTAACAGATGAATCAGGTTTTGTATTTATTAATCAGCAATCTGGCCTCACGATTAAAGTGGGTTCCGGTGAAACACAAGCTAAATATAGATTAAAAGATATTGATAATGTCGCGAATTTTCTTTTTTTATTTCAAAACAAAATAAAAAGCTTATATGTCAAAAATAGCCAAAATCAGAATGGAGAAAAAATATGTCTAAATTAATCGTATTATCGAACCGGATAAGTATGCCATCAGGTAAAGCTTCAGCTGGTGGCCTCGCCGTGGCTGTACAAGACGCTTTGAATGATAGTAATGGTATTTGGTTAGGCTGGAATGGTCAGCAAATTACTGATAGCGAAGCGCCAGAGTTTGAACAAGCCTCTTCTCAAGGGATTGATTACATTACCTGCCCTCTTACTCATCAACAATATGCGCAATATTACTGTGGTTTTGCAAATAAGGTTCTTTGGCCAGCCATGCATAGTCGCGAAGATCTAATTGAATATGATGGGCAAGAATATAGCACCTACCAAAAGGTCAACCGTTTGTTTGCTGAAAAGTTAAAACAGCTTGCTCAACCTGAAGATCTTATTTGGATACACGATTATCACTTTTTTAGTGTAGCGCGTTACTGCCGTGAATTAGGCATGCAAAATAAAATTGGTTTCTTTTTACATATACCATTTGCTAGCCTCAATATCTGGCGCAAAATTCCAGTGGGCCGAGAATTAATTCAAGACTTGAGTCAATATGATGTTATTGGTTTACAAACCCAAATCGATCAAAATGCATGTATGCAGACTTGCCTAAATTTACTTGAAGCTCAGAAAATACAAAGTAACAGTATTAGCTACAAGAAACGTCAAATATTAATTAAGTCATACCCAATTGGTGTTCAGCCCGAAATTATACAAAAGCAAGCCCAACAAGATTTGGCGACCTCTTCTGTGTTTAATTTTGAGGTAATACCACGTCAAAAAACAATTATCGGGGTTGATCGTATTGATTATTCGAAAGGCTTGCTCGAAAGATTTAATGCATTTGCAACCTTTTTGGAAACCAGTCCTGAATATCATGGTCTAGTTCGTCATCTTCAAGTGGCAATACCTTCTCGTACTGATATTCCAGCTTATCAGCGTTTATTCCAACGTTTTAAAACCAAGCTCGAGTTAATTAACGAAGAGTTTGCACATGAAGACTGGCGACCTGTAGATTGCTGCTATGACACGGTTCAACACCATAATCTTATGCACATTTACCGCCATTCAGATATTTGCTGGATCAGTTCGCTACGCGATGGTATGAACCTAGTCGCTAAAGAATATATTGCAGCCCAAGACCCAGAAAATCCGGGCGTACTCATTTTATCTAAATATGCTGGTGCTGCTGAGCAGATGACTCAAGCCTTGATTGTTGATCCACAAGATAGAGCGGCGATGATGGATGCTTTAAAAATGGCTTTAGAAATGTCTAAAACTGAGCGTATCAATCGTTACCAGCAATTGATAGAAGGATTAACATCATCTGATCTTACCCATTGGCGAAACAATTTCTTGGATGATTTAGAAAAGACACCAACTTTACTAATGAAGCCTCAGCGCTTATTACAAGATAATTATCAATCTATTTATCAGGCTCTATAAATCTAAATAAAAGAACCTCGAGAAATTTAATTTCTCGAGGTTCGCTATTTGGTGATTATTATTTATAAATTAATTTGTCTTTATTAATGTAAAACGGTTAAGTAAAGCAATGACAAATAGCAATACAGCGACACCTGTTAAAACCGTACTTAAACCCGTCCATTCACCAATTAAACCGATTAAAGCTGGCCCACTTAATGAACCTGTATAGGCAATCGTTGATACTAAAGAAAGTGCTGCTGCTTTAGGCATATTGTTTTGTCGACCAACCCGAGAAAACATCACGGGCACAATATTAGAACAGCCTAACCCTAACAGTGCATAACCTAATATAACCACTTGCCAGACTGGCGCAGTCACAATAATAGCCATACCAATCGCAGCCACAATTGCACTATAAGTTACAATATTCTTTTCGCCCCATTGCTTAAGCAAGACATGACCTGCGAAACGTCCAGTAGTCATGCTAAGCGCAAAGAAAGTATAAGCTAAGCCAGCAAAAGCAGGGTTAAGCTGATATTTACTTGTTAAATAAATACCACCCCAGTCCATTGCCGCACCTTCTGATAAGAAGGCGATAAAACACATCATACCAATAAGCAAAATAATACCATCGGGACGATAAAATTTTTTCGGTGCTTGAGTTGTATCTTCATGTGGTTTTTCATCCTGTTCAAAAGACGTTAAACAAGATGGAATCGCAACACCACCAATAACAAGTAAAATCATAACGACTGATAACGTACTCATTAATGGAGAAAGACCCATTGCCAATAATGCAGTCACAAGCATAGCGCCTGTTAAGCCACCCAAACTACACATTCCATGGAAGCTAGACATAAGAGCTCGCAAGCTATGCTTTTCTACAACCACTGCTTGTAAATTGATAGCTACTCCAAGACATCCTGCTGCCGATCCAAAAATAAACAATGCTACAGCCATGGTCACAATGCTGCTCCACATCGTAAGGCTAGGCAATAAAACCATTAAAAGCATCAATGCCAAACCAATTAATGGACGACATCCCCAGCGCTTGACTAAAGCACCAGTGGCAGGCATAGCAATCATTGAACCAATACCCATACAAAGCAAAAGTAAACCAAAATCGGCATGATTTAGATTTAAACGTTGCTGTGCAAAAGGAATAAGAGGTGCCCAAGCTGCGGTTGCAAAACCTAAGCTAAAAAAGCTTAGTCGTGTTGCAAGACGCTGTGTGCTTAGGAGAGTAGCTGTATCTAAAACAGCAGGTTTGGTAAATAACATATTTCGCGAACTCACCATAAAATCATTGGCGATCCATACCAACCGATTTTCCATAGAAAAACCCTTGCCTCATTAAATTTCTAGGCAAGGGTTTTGTTGGCGAAATTATATCCAATTTCATAAAAAAAACAGGGGGTGTGATACAAATTTTCTGACTTTTTTGTAACTACCAAAGCCTTATGTAGTAAAGCTTTGAATATGTTCAATTTGACATAATTAACATTTAAGTGATGAGTTAATTTTATTAAAATAAGCCAATAAAAAACCCAGCCTGAGCTGGGTTCTTTTATTAAATTTGAGATTGAATATAATTTTGTAAGCCAATCAACTCAATTAAACGTAATTGCTTTTCTAACCAGTATGTATGATCTTCTTCAGTATCTGATAATTGTTGACGCAACATATCACGGCTAATGTAATCGCCCTTCTCTTCACAAAGTTTGATACCTGTCGCTAACTTTTCACGGACGTGATATTCAAGGGCCAAATCCGCTTTTAAACAAGATACAACGTCTGTACCAACATTGATATCTTCGCGGTGCATGTTTGGTTTAGCACCTAAAAATAATACACGGCGAATGATCGCATCAGCATGAGAAGCTTCTTCTTGCATCTCATGATCAATACGTTCATAAATTTTATTTAAACCCCAATCTTCATACATACGAGAATGGATTAGATATTGATCACGGGCTGCCAATTCTCCGCCAATGAGCATATTTAAATAGTCTATGACTTCTGGATTGCCACGCATAATAAATCTCCTATCGTATGAGAACTATTATGGGCAATCTTAAAAGTGATTGCAAAACAAAAAATAGTTAAGTTTATGATTTTTATCAAATTAAAATGAGAAACATACGCATTTGCAGTTTAAGTTATTTAAATTTTCTCTGCAAAAAGAAATGCTTGTCCGATTTATTAGCTCAGACAAGCGTTAAAATAAGGCACAAACCATCAATTTATAAATTTGTAACTAAAATCAATGGTTCTTATTTCGGTAGATCTATTCGCTTAAAGTCTGTCCATACCTCGCCATAAGTGATAAGAAATCAGACTCATTCATAACTGCAATACCAAGTTTTGCTGCTTTTTCTAATTTAGAACCTGCCTTCTCGCCCGCAACAACACATTTAGTTTTACTTGATACACTACCGCTTACACGCGCACCTAATGCTTGCAGCATTTGAGTTGCCTGATCACGGGTCATTTGCTCTAATGTTCCCGTTAACACCCAGCTTTCGCCATTTAACGGTTGACGTGTTGGTGCTGTTGGCGCATCCCAATGAATCCCTGCTGCTATTAGGCGATCAAGCACTTCAATGTTGTGCGGTGCCAAGAAAAAGTCTGCTATCCATTCTGCGGTAATATCACCGACATCTGGAGTTTTCTTTAAAGCTTCAACATCAGCAGCTTTAAGCGCTTCCAAAGTTTGGAAAGTATTGGCTAACATTCTAGCTGTTGTTTCACCTACCCCACGAATTCCTAAGGCATAAATAAAACGCGCAAGAGTCGTCTTTTTACTGGCTTCAATGGCATCAATTAGATTTTGTACCGATTTCTCGCCCATTTTTTCAATACCAAGTAAAGTTTCTCGGTGTTCATGCAAATGATAGATATCAGCCACGTCTTTAAGTAAATCGAGATGTAATAAGGACTCTACCCAACGATCACCTAAACCTTCAATATCCATCGCCTTACGTGATACGAAATGGCGAATCGCTTCAATTCGCTGGGCAGCACAATAAAGCCCACCAGAACAACGTGCTAAAGCTTCTCCTTCAGGCATTACGACCGGTGAAGCACAAACAGGACAGCTTTCTGGTAAATGTACAATTTCAGCGTCAGGTGAACGAAACTCTGGCCAAACTTTTTCTACTTTAGGAATAACATCGCCTGTGCGGTAAACACTGACTGTATCGCCAACACGTACATCAAGGCGATGGATTTCACCAATGTTATGTAAGGTTACATTAGAAACCGTAACACCACCCACAAATACAGGGTTTAAACGCGCTACAGGGGTCAAAGTACCTGTACGCCCGACTTGCCAATCAATTTGATCAACCGTAGTTAATGCAGCTTGTGCAGGAAATTTATAGGCTGTTGCCCAACGTGGCTCACGACTTAAAAACCCAAGTTGTTGCTGCTGTCTTAAGTCATCAACCTTTACGACCATCCCATCAATTTCAACTTGTAGATCTGGACGTTCTTGCTGAATTTGTTCGTAACGCTGCTGTACTTCTTGAATTGAATCACACAGATATTGACGTTCCGCAATTTCAAATCCAAGTTTTGTGAGCCATTGTAGGCTATCGTGCATGGTAGTTAAGCCATGATTAGGTTCACATTGAGCGATACCGTAAGCATAAAATGCTAAAGGTCTACCAGCAGCAATATTAGGATCAAGTTGTCTTAAACTACCCGCTGCTGCGTTACGCGGGTTCGCAAATGTTTTATCACCTTTTGCTTCTTGGTCGGCATTGAGTTTTTCAAAGCCAGACTTTGGCATAAGTACTTCGCCGCGTACTTCTAACAAACGTGGAATTTCAAAATGATCTGAATGCAACACTTTAGGCAAATTACGAATCGTTTTAACATTCTGGGTAATGTCTTCTCCAGTTTCGCCATCACCACGTGTAACGCCACGTACTAAGACACTATTTTCATACCAGAGTGAAATCGCAAGACCATCAAGTTTTAATTCGACTTCATATTGTACTTTTTGATTAGGCAAACGCTCTTCAACACGACGAGCAAATGCGAACAAGTCTTCCTGATTAAAAACATTCCCCAAAGAAAGCATCGGAACCACATGAGTCACACTTTGAAATTTAGAGAGTGCTTGTCCACCTACTTTGGTTGTCGGTGAATCTGATTGAACAAGGTCAGAATATTGCTCTTCCAAAGCTTTTAACTGGTGAAATAAATGATCATATTCACTATCCGAGATTGTCGGCTGATCCATGACATAGTAGGCATGGTTATGCTTTGCAATCAGTTGAATAAGCTGACGCATCTGTTCGATCACGGAAGTTGTTGCCATTATGTTATTCACCATAAAAAAGGGTGGAAATTTCTCCACCCTGAGCTGCGACTAGATATGTTGCAATTATCGCAACGAACGTAAAAAATTAAAACTAGGCAGTCGCCTGTGCCGGACGATAATCAATCACATGATGACGCCAGTGCTCTTTTAACTGTGGCGTAAATTCAAGATTATTCTCATCGTAAACTTTGCCATCAATTTCGCGAGCAATTAGACCTGCAATACTCGCCATCATATCAAAACCAGTCACGGCTTTACTGTTTGGAAGCGCAAGGAAAAATGCCAACCCTTGAACTTGTTCGGTAGATAAAGTTTCAAGGTCAAATCCAGCTGGTCCATTGTCTGTCATACGCAATACAGAGAACATGAGTACACTCGGCTCATCAGTATTTTCATAACGATGGAAACATGACATTTCGCCGTAACGTAAACCATATTTTAACAGCACTTTAAGTGCTTTATCGCCAGACAATGCACGACGAGGGTTTGGATAAACATTTAGCGCAATAATCTGCTCAGCCATCGCTAATGCACTTTCATCATCATAGCGTTGCTGTTCATGTAAATGCACATCCAGAATATTGCTCTCGCCTTCAAATTCAGCAATTTTGGCAGTTTCAATATTCGGGTTTAAACTCAACTCAGGCTCAGTTTTTTCGCTTTCAGCTTCCAGATTCTCTTTTGCTAAAGCTTCAGCTTCCGGTTTCACAGAAACTGCATCGACCAACTCAACTGAACCATTTGTGGTAATAGTAGAGCTTGTTACTTCTTCTTCAGCCTTAGTTTCTTCTACAGAAGCATTTTCAACAACTGGTGGGGTTTGTTCAGTTTGAATTGTTTTAGCGGGTTCTACAGACTCAATTTCTGACAGTTTTGTTTCAGGAACTTGTGATGGTGCAGCTCCGCTTAAAGTCGGCTCTACTCGCTCAGCACTAGTCACCGCTACAGATTCAGCTTCAGTTTTTTCAAGCTGGTCTCTCACATGTCTAGGTATAACTGGTTGATTACTATCAGGATTAATATGTAAATCACTGTCTAATGAGGGTTCAGCATGGTTTGGCTTTTTTAAAATCATTTTTAAGCCAATTAGCATAATTATAATGGCAACAACGATGCCAATAATCGTATTGATTTCCATTCTATGACTCCGAAACTAACCCGTATTCTTTTGCCTGTTCTAAATCGACAGTGACTAATTTTGATGTACCCGGTTCAGGCATGGTCACACCCAACAAATCAGTTGCCATGGTCATCGCCAGCTTATTATGTGTAATGTAAATGAATTGTACATGTTCAGAAAGCTCTTTTACCAAATTACAATATCTCTGAACATTCGCATCGTCGAGTGGTGCGTCCACTTCATCTAATACACAAAACGGTGCCGGATTTAATCTAAAAATTGCAAATACCAATGCTAACGCTGTTAAAGCCTTTTCTCCACCGGAAAGTAATGCTAGAGAACTATTTTTTTTACCCGGCGGTCTTGCCATCAGTTTAACACCAGATTGCCAGTCATCTTCAAGACTTAAACTCGCCTCTCCACCATTAAAGACCTTTGGAAACAGATTTTGCAACTCTTGATTAATTTGATCAAAAGTTGTCATAAATAACTTACGGGTTTCTTGGTCAATGCTTTTCATTGCATCTTTTAGTTGAGCTACCGTATTTTCCAAATCTTGAATCTGGTGACTCAGCTCATCAAAACGTTGAGAAACTTCCTCAAACTCTTGGGAAGCGGCAAGGTTAACCGCACCGATTTTTTCAAACTGTTTATGTACTTTTTCCAGTTTCTGCTGATGCTCGGTTAAATCTATTTGTAAGCCTTTTTGGAGTTCGGCATTTAGCTCTTTAAGCTGTTCTTGATAATGCTCATGGTCTGACTTAGCTGCTTGCCATGCTAACCGTTTCTGTTCAAGTTGTTCTCTAAGCTGCTCATCTTTTTGTTGATATTGATGACGCTGATCTGTCAGTGTTTGTTGCTTTTCTTGCACACTATTGAGTTCAAGCTGCCATTCATTCCAGTTCTTTTGCAACTTTTCAGTTTGAGCAAATTGTTGCTGAAATTCCGACTCAAGATTTGGTAACTCTAATTGAATAGGGTCAACAAACTTTTTCGCTTGTTCCATTTGAGCTGCAATTTGCTGATATTGGCTCTGCAAGAACGAGATATCTTTTTCAAGCAACTCAATCTGTTGAGTAGTCTGCGTGCTATTACGGCGTAAAATTTCACGTTCTTGCTGCTGATGTTGTAGAGCTTGTTGCTGTTCTTCTAACTGCTCTGTTAACTCTTCTACCTGAAATTGCAAAGTTTTATAGTCAGGTAAAATGGTTTCAAGTTTGATTGCTAGAGCATGCAAATCAATTTCAAGATCGTCTTTTTGCATAGCATCTTCTTCAAGCTGCATGTCTAGTTGAGCTAACTGATCTTTCAATTGTTGTTTTTGCAATAAAAATGCTTGTGCTGCGGTTTGCTGTTTAGCAATTTGTACATCCAGCTGTTGCAAGTCTTTTTGTTTTTGTTTCACAACTTGCTGTTTGTGCTGCACATCAGCCTGTAATTGCCCTAACTCATCCTTTTGCTGTATTACAATTTGATCTAATGCTTGTAATTCAGGTTGTTGCTTTTCAAGAGTTTGTTCGATTTCATCTAGACGAATGCGATGGCTCAGCATACCTTGTGCACTTTGACTCTCGTCATCATACATAAGGGCAATCACCCAGTCCTGCCCAACATGATAGCCATCTAAGGTCAAAATAGATTGACCATGTTCCAGCTGTTTTTGCTCATTCAAAGCATGAGTCAAATCTTGTGCAATCGCTACATTTGAAAATATTGATAGTTGTGGCGATGCAATCCAGTCATTTAAACAAGCCAAGTTACCTTTAAATTTACTTGTTTGCTCTGAAGGTTTTAGCTGGCGAGCAACTCCTTCTTGAAAGACTTGTTCAGTCTCAAGAATATGAGCTTGTAACCATTTTGCTAAAAACTTCTCAACAATCTGCGCATGTGGTTTACCTTGCTCTGTTAACTCTAGAGCCTGCATTAAACGTAGCGTATCTTGATGTTGCTTTGGGCTTTGCTTTGCAACAAGTTGGCTTAAATTTTTCTGCTCTGATAATAAAACCTGAATTTCGGTTTTCAGAGTTTGATGTTGATTTTTACTTAACTGATGTTGCTGTTGAGATTGTTCTAAACTTAGCAATTGTTGCTCAATTTCAGTTTCAAGCGTCGCTATTTCGCCACATAACTGTTGTTGTAATTGCTCAAGCTCACCCTGCTCTTCTTCATGAACATGAGATTGAATTTGGCTTGCTTGATGTTGCAATGTTTCTTTTTGCTGCTCAAGTCGCTGAATATTTTTACCCAACTGTTCAATTTGAGCTGCCATCTGCATTTTTTGCTGCTGTTGTTTTTCAACCTGAGCTTTTATTTGTTCAAACTGCTGCTGTGCTTGTTTTTGCTGAGATTGTAAATCAGCAAAGCTTTGTTCAGCTTCCGTTGCAGTATGCTCAATTCCAGTTAAAGCTTCGGTTTGCTCTTCTAGTTGATTATTCAGTGTTTCGAGTTGCAATTCAGAAAGTTGTAAACGTTCTTTAGTTTGGGCTTTTTGTTGCTCCAACTGAACGAGAGTCGTACTGTTTTGCTGGAATAAACTCTGTTTTTGCTCTAGAGTCATTTTCAGTTCAGACAGTTTTTTTTCAGCTTGTTGCCATTCTTGTTGTAGTGGTGAAGATTGCTGAATAAGTCGCTGAAATAAAGCACTGGTTGATTCTAAATCATGTTCAATCGTACTTAACTCTGAGCGAACCAATTTAAAAGTTTCACCCAGTTCATTCATTTGAACGGTATATTCTTCTTGAAGACGTACGCTTTTATCTGCCTGAAAGGACAAAATTTCAATTTTTAGGGTACGAATCTGGCTTTCTAACGTTTTATATTGAACTGCTGCTTCTGACTGGCGTTTAAGCGTTTTAAGCTGCGATTTTAACTCAAGCGCAATATCTTCTAAACGTGAAAGGTTTTGCTCGGTATGTTCAAGATGTTGCAATGTTTCGCGTCGACGCGCCTGATAACGAGAAACACCCGCTGCTTCCTCAATGAACACACGCATTTCTTCTGGCTTGGCATCAACCAAACGGTTAATCATGCCTTGTTCAATCACTGCATAAGAACGCGGCCCTAGGCCTGTTCCCAAGAAAATATCGGTAATATCACGACGGCGGCAACGAGTACCATTTAAGAAATATTCGGACTTCCCTTCACGAGTGACCTGACGGCGAACGGCTAATTCATTATAAGCATTATAAGCCCCGCCCAATTTGCCATAGGTATTATCAAAGCGTAGCTCAACACTGGCCACACCAACGGGCTTGCGCTTGGATGTTCCTGTAAAAATAACATCTTGCATGCTACCACCACGTAGCTGACGGGCATTTGATTCACCCATCACCCAGCGGATCGCATCGATTACATTGGATTTGCCACAACCGTTTGGGCCAACCACTGCTGTGCGGTTCGCCTTAAAATTTAAAGTTGTACTATCTGCAAAAGATTTAAAGCCGGAAAGTTTTAAACTGCTTAAACGCATAATGCCCTAACTAGCGGCGTGAGCGTCTTGCCCAGGCCAATTCAATCTGTTTCATTCGTGTCAGCGATTCCAACACAAGGTTACGTAAGTGTCGACAAAAATCTTCCATAAATAAAGCGGCTTGTTGTGATTTTCGGATTAAAATTGCATCAGTCACGAGTTTAAATAATGCAAATGCTTCTTGCAGTTCCCGCTTAGAGGTATTTAAGGTCAAAAAATAACTACGACGTAATGAAGGCAATAGCTCTTTATAAAACTTCATTAGATAAGGATTACCGACCATATCTTGCTGTTCAGCTAAATATTGGAAGACTCCATCATAAAATTTTTCGATATCACCTGCTTTAACATGTTCAAGAAGTTGTTCTAACAATAGCTGCAATTGATCAGCTTCATGCGCACGCCATGTTTCACTCATACGTTGTACAATATGTCCCAATATCATCATATTTGTATCAAACAGTGCTTTAACTTGTTGTGCAGACATTTCTGAGACAATTGCCCCGCGGCGTGGGAATATCTCAATTAAATGAGTACGCTCTAATAATAACAATGCTTCACGAACTGACCCTCGGCTAACGTCAAGTTCTTTGGCAATACGAAGCTCTTGAATACGTTCGCCTTCAACCAGTTCGCCACTAATAATCTGTTCGCTAATATATTTGACAATTTGCTCAGAAAGACTTTCTGTCTCTTCGAGATTCATAAATCACCCGCTACTTTTTATATGCATTAATCCATGCTTTTCTTTCGCATCCTTGTTTTTAACTGATCCCATCGATTAAAAACTATGTCATTGTCTGACAATTTCATTGCATTTTAAGCCAACCCATTTAAAAACAACACCAAAATCGGATGAATAAAAGCCCCGAATGTTCTTATATTTTATGAATAAAAAAGCTCGAATTCCTAAAAATTCAAGCTTTTAACTATAGTCTTATAAATTTAAGATTTTAGTCTCTAGTGCATAATGCCTTTATAAATAAAATAACTGCCGACCACGACTAACAAACAAGCAAAGCATTTTTTTAACATCTGCGGTGATAGTGCATGAGCAACCTTTGCTCCAAGCTTCGCTGTGACAAAACTCATGATACTAATGCCAATAAACGCATAGATGTGCACATAACCAATCGTGTTAGGCACTGAAATTTGTTCTTTCGCACCAAACCACATAAATCCAATCGCTCCTGCAACTGCGATTGGTAAACCGCAAGCAGCAGAAGTCGCAACTGCTTTTTGCATTACCACGCCATGACGATTTAAATATGGCACGGTTAAGCTTCCTCCCCCAATTCCGAAAATTGCAGAGGCAATGCCAATGCCTCCACCCGCCATAAATTGCATGGGTGTTGAAGGAAGCTGACGTGTAGGGTCAACAACGACATGTGCTCCTTTAAACATTCGATAAGCCATAAAAACTGCAAAAACACCAATAAGAAGTTGCAAATGCTGACCAGACAAAAGATCGGCAATACCTGCCCCTAAAAATGAGCCGATCACTAACCCAGGCGCTAAATTACGAAAAACAGGCCAAAGTACCGCACCCTTTTTATGATGAGCCGAAACAGAACTAAAAGACGTTACGATAATCGTTGCAAGCGATGTTCCTACTGCAATATGCATGATTACCGCTGGGTCATAGTTTAGCTGGGTAAAAACCACATAGAGGATTGGTACAATAATTAGTCCACCGCCCACCCCAAACAATCCGGCAGTAAAACCAGCAATTGCGCCAATGAGTAAATATATGATTAACTCCATAAATGTTTTACCACTCTGCTCATATTCAACATGGATTTAGAGACTCGCCAACTACAACAACTTTTAAGCACAAAAAACCAGCTTCCAGAAGTGGTTTTATTAAAAGCAACCACAACTTCGACCAATGATGATATTCGTGAAATTGCCCAAAAAGGCATTACAACAGGCTTGGTTTGCAGTGCTCAACAAACTCAAGGGCGAGGCCAACATCAACGGCAATGGATTTCACCTGAAGGAAACATTTATTTAAGCACATTGGTGCAAACTCGAACACCCTTAGATGGTCGCTTAGCACTTGAAGTTGCTCTAAATATTCTACAAATACCGCAGTTACAACCTTTGAACCTGCAAGTGAAATGGCCAAACGATTTATATAGTACTCAAGGGAAATGGGGTGGAATTTTGGTTGAACCTCTTTCTCAGCATCAGGCTATTGTGGGTGTGGGTATTAATTTAAAAACACCACCAGTGACAGATAGCGATCAACCGATTACCTCTCTAGAAGATTTAGGCCTAGAGCAAATGAGTCGCCTTGAGTTAATTTCAGAACTTTATGTTGCAATTCAAAATGCTGCTCGCTGGTTTGATCATGGCTGCTACAATTTGGCAGGACGTTTTAACCATCATGCTGCATGGATCAACCAGTTAGTTCAGTTTGAGCATAGCCAAGGACTGGTGCATGGTCGTTTCGTTGGGATTTCCAATGAAGGTGCGGTAATTCTTGAAACTCCAGAACCACAGCAGTTTTATCAAGGTCGTTTAAGACCACAGACCACTCAGTAAATAGGTGTTTTCTCCATGAAAAGTTTATGGCTTGATATAGGAAACACTCGTTTAAAATACTGGATTACTGAAAATCAGCAAACTATTGAGCATGCAGCCGAGCTACATTTACAGTCTCCTGCCGATTTATTACTGGGATTAATCCAACACTTTAAACATCAAGGTCTACATCGAATTGGAATTTCATCGGTACTCGATACTGAAAACAACCAACGTATTCAGCAGATTTTAAAATGGCTTGAAATTCCTGTGGTCTTTGCCAAAGTCCATTCAGAATATGCAGGCTTACAGTGTGGTTATGAAGTACCGAGTCAGCTCGGTATTGACCGCTGGTTACAAGTTTTAGCTGTAGCTCAAGCCGATGAAAACTATTGCATTATTGGTTGTGGTACAGCGCTCACAATTGACCTAACGCAAGGCAAACAGCATTTAGGTGGCTACATCCTCCCTAATTTATATTTGCAACGAGATGCTCTTATTCAAAATACCAAAGGCATTAAAATTCCAGACTCAGCTTTTGACAATCTAAATCCCGGCAATAACACTGTAGATGCAGTACATCACGGTATTTTATTAGGCCTGATTAGTACCATTAAAAATATTATGCAGCAATCTCCTAAAAAGCTGCTACTGACTGGTGGTGATGCAAAACTATTTGCCAAGTTTTTACAAAAATATGAGCCTGTGGTAGAAACAGATCTTTTGCTCAAAGGATTACAGCAATATATTGCTCATTATCCTAAAGACTAAAATACAGAACAAAATAAAAGGCGCTATATGCGCCTTTTATTTTATGGATTTATTTCTTTTGGTCGTTGTTACCAAAGAGTGGCCCCATTCCGCCACCGCCGCCGCCAAATTGCTTTTGCATATTGCCTAAAGAACGCATCATTTTGCTCATACCAGATGGATTGGCAAACTTCTTCATCATCTTAGCCATTTGCGCTTGTTGCTTGATAAGTTTATTCACTTCAGCAACATCCATACCGCAACCTGCGGCAATACGTTTTTTACGACTTGGGTTCATTAAGTCTGGATTACGGCGCTCTTTAACAGTCATTGACTGGATAATAGCTTCCATCTTCTTGACTTGTTTTTCAGGGTTCGCTTGCTCAATTGCTTGCTGAATTCCTGCACCGCTCATGCCAGGCAACTTGTCTAAGAAGCCCATCATGCCGCCCATTTTTTTCATTTGCTCAAATTGCATCAGCATATCTTCAAAGTTGAAGCTACCGCCTTTTTGCAATTTTTTCGCCATTTTTTCCGCTTTTTCTTTGTCGATTTTGCGTTCAACTTCTTCGACTAAAGAAAGTACGTCACCCATACCTAAAATACGTTGAGCAACACGGTCCGGATGGAATGGTTCTAAAGCATCAAGCTTCTCACCCATCCCCAAGAACTTGATTGGCTTACCAGTAATGGCACGCACAGAAAGCGCAGCACCACCACGTGCATCACCATCAGTTTTAGTAAGAATTACACCTGTAAGTGCCAAAGCATCATTGAATGCTTTTGCTGTATTTGCAGCATCCTGACCTGTCATGGCATCAACCACAAACAAAGTTTCAGTCGGCTTAACTGCTGCGTGTAATTCTTTAATTTCGTCCATCATATCTGCATCGACATGTAGACGACCTGCCGTATCGACAATCAACACATCAGCAAACTGGATTTTTGCCTGTTCAATTGCACGATTAACAATATCAATTGGCTTTTCAGAAGGATCTGAAGGAATAAAGCCTGCGCCAACTTCATTTGAAACAGTTTCTAACTGTTTAATTGCTGCCGGACGGTAAACGTCGGCAGAAACAGTCATTACTTTTTTCTTTTGACGTTCTTTTAAGAAACGTGCCAACTTGGCAGCAGTTGTTGTTTTACCTGCACCTTGTAAACCAGCAAGTAATACTACAACAGGAGGTTTCGCACTTAAATCAAGTGTTTCATTCGCCTCACCCATCATCTTGGTGAGTTCGTCATAAACAATTTTTACAAATGCCTGGCCTGGTGATAACTGAGTCATCACTTCTTGGCCCAATGCCTCTTCCTTAACTTTCGCGATAAATTCACGAGTTACAGGTAACGCGACATCGGCTTCAAGAAGTGCCATACGTACTTCACGTAAGGTATCTTTAATATTGTCTTCGGTCAGCTGCCCTGAGCCAGTAACATTTCTTAAACTCTGTGTGAGTCGTTCTGTTAAGGTATCAAACATTGCAAAATCCGCTTAAAATGGCTAGTTGCAAAAAAATCTTTCTCGAAATAGAAAATTTATGCATAGAATGCTATAGGATACTTTAGTTCGCAGCGAATTTATATCTTATATAGATGAATTAATCCTGAAAAAGGTTTGACATGATTAGCCTCCCCTTGGTTTACACAATTTTGGCACTGATCGCATATACCACTTCTTTCTGGTATCTGTTTATTCGTTTAATGTCAAAACGTGAACCAAACCCATGGTTATTTGCATTTGTTGTAACATTAGCACTGCTACTGCACGGCACGGTTTTATGCCATGGCATGCTGACTCCAGCCGGAATTAACTATGATGTTTTTAATTTAGTATCATTTACATCATGGCTTATGTTGTTGTTAAGTTTAATTTTTAGTACTTTTCGTCCGATTGTACCGTTAAATTTATTAGGCATTCCTGTAGCGGCCATTGGTCTTATTTTAGGTTTTGCCTTTAGCCGACCAGATCAATTTATTGAGCAACATTCGCTAGGTCTTGATACTCATATTATTCTTTCACTTTCGGCCTATGCAGTTTTACTGATGGCAACCATACATGCGATCTTAATATGGTTCCAAAATCGTGAACTCAAAAAGAAACAAAAAAAACGTTTCTGGGTTAATTTACTCCCGCCGATTCAGGCGATGGAATCTTTATTATTTGATCTGATTATTACTGGTTTCATTTTATTAACGATTGCGCTTGCATTTGGTTTTTTAACAATTGATAGCTTCTTTGCCCAGCATCTCGCTCATAAAACAGTATTTAGTATTATTTCTTGGTTTATCTATGGCTCATTATTGATCGGCCATTACAAACTAGGATGGCGAGGTCAAAAAGCGATTCGCTTTACTTTAATCGGTTTCGTGCTTTTGGCGATTGGATTTATCGGTAGTAAATTCGTGCTTGAGATGATCTTAGGTCGCTAGATAAATTAAAATTTAATCGATACTAGACAGCGTTATACATATCCCGTATAACGCTGTTTTCGTTTTACTCAGGTGACCCAGACTGTGAAACTCATACTCGCTCCAATGGAAGGTTTAACTGACCCGATCATGCGGGATACACTCACATCTGTTGGTGATTTCGACTGGTGTGTGACCGAATTTATTCGCGTTACAGACAGTATTTTGCCAGACCATATTTACTATAGTTTTTGCCCAGAATTAAAAAATGACGGTAAAACGGCAGCCGGTACACCTGTTCACGTTCAATTCCTAGGTAATAACCCAGATATGCTGGCAGCAAATGCAGCAAAAGTTGTTGAATTGGGTGCACCTGCAATCGACCTTAATTTTGGTTGCCCTGCAAAAACCGTTAATCGACATCGTGGTGGTTCAGTCCTTCTTGATGAACCAGACGTGGTACATCTGCTGATTAAAGCAGTGAGAGATGCTGTACCTGCTCATATTCCTGTTTCAGCAAAAATGCGTTTAGGTTACCTCGATGAAAACCATACAATGGAAAATGCCCACGCTGTCGAAGATGCAGGTGCAAGCTGGTTAACTGTACACGCTCGAACTAAAGCAGATGGCTATACACCACCAGCTTATTGGGAAAAAATTCTACCTATTAAAGAAGCTTTAAAAATTAATGTCATTGCTAACGGTGAAATCTGGACCAATGCTGATGCTAGAGCCTGTCAACAACAATCTGGCTGTGAAGACCTCATGATTGGCCGTGGTGCGGTAACGACTCCAGATTTAACCCAATGTATTCGCCAAAATATGAATGAAGCATTATTTAATTGGGAACAACTCGTTGACTTACAAATTCGCTTTTTAAACGGTCAAGCAAAAACAGAAATTGGGATGGTTGGTCGTTATAAGCAGTGGTTAGGCATGATGACCAAAGCCTATCCTCAAGCGAAAGAATTATGGGACCAAGTGAAACGTATTAAAGCTTTAGATGAAATTGTTCAACAATTAGAACACACCAGATCAGATACTATTTAACTCGGCATAGCCTTTAAAAAAAGAGGGCACTTGTTTTCACAACTGCCCTCTTTCGTATTTCAGGTTAAGCTATTATTCTTTTTTAAAAGCCGCTTACTTTCATTTTAAAGTCAGTTACAGAAACGCCAGTGACACCAAAACTCCCCATAGAACCATTAGGTAAATTATTAAACGTTGTTGTATTTTGAGTACCCATATTCCCTAAAGTGACATTGTTAAGTGAAGCATCAAATTTACTAGATGCGCCTGTATTCCCAAAAGTTAATCCAGTTGGTTCAACACCTGCATAAAAACCATCTAACACAAAACCAGTTGAGGTATTTGTTCCTGCAAACTTAAACCCAAATGTAGCACCTGTATTATCGGACACTAAAGTAATTGGACAACCCGTAGCAGCAGAACAAATAGACTGAATTGCTCCACCAAATTTAACCATAACGGATTGGGCAGCATGACCCAGTTGAATATTTAAACGAGTTTTATTGGTTTGTACAAAGTTAATATCTAAATTTCCAGTAGAGCGAATGATTTCTTTTACACCCGTATTTACTGTCGTTCCCGAACTAAAAATTGATTTTGGTGCATAACTTGTTAATGCATAATCGAATGGGCTAGATAAAGATGTACTTGGGGCTAAATAAACTGAAAAAGGTAGAAGTCGAATTCCGTTTACATCATTCCCCATAGATATAGCTAAATTTAAAAAAGGATTTCCACCCCCAGCATCGGTATCCATTGCAATATTAAAAGAAGGATTACCCGATACAGCGGCTTTAATAAACTCTATACCAGGAACTGGATTAGTAGAGTTTCCGGCAATGACAAAACCAGCTTTACTGTTATAAGACGTTGAAACAATACCATTAGTATCAATGAGCGCGACTTGATTAAATTTAACACTATCGGCCTGAATACCTAAGGTTAAACCATTTTGGCCCGTCGCTGCAGCAAGGCTTTGATCATCCAAAGGCTGCATTGCAAAAACACCTGAACTACTGGCAAGTAGCAGCCAGAACCCTATATTTTTATTCTTCATGTCGCTCTAATCCTTAAGAGACAAACGCTTATTATTTGTTCAGACTATCAGAATAATATTCAAGTACAAAGCAATTATCCCTATAACCCGACGAATGCAAATCCAATCACATTCAAAATAAATTTTTTATAAAAAGTGGCGATATCGCCACTTTTCTTTATTAGTTAAAAGCACCATTTCTAGGAACAATACTAAAGCTACTATTTAAACGTCCACCCGTAATTGCAAGCTCACCTAAACGCGCTCCTGCTCCTGTTGATGGAGGATAGAAGTTAATATCTTTAACACGTAATGCGCCGTCAATACTCTTATCTGGATTAAAATAAACCGCCGTATTTACGCCAACTTTACCTAAACCACTTGCACTGTCTTTACCAACAACTAAAGCAGTATTAAACGCAAGCTTTCCAGTGATATTATCAAAGCCAATCGCAGAACCATCGATCGGATCACTAATTTGAACTGTATTTCCAGTTGCGGTCGCAGGCATTGTAAAATCGCCCAGTACAGTTAAAGCACTACCATCTGCAATTGAACTGTTTGGCACGATCGATAAGTTAAGATCTCCGCCTAAACGCAGTTTTAGACCAAATAAGACATCATTATTTCTGGCAAAGTTATCAATTGGTGAGGTACATGAACCGGTAGCTGGACAAGTTTTATATTTTGCCCCAGGTAAATAACCTGCTGCAATTTCTGTTGATAAAGCAAGTAGCATCTCTTTTAAACTAATATTAAGACTGCCATTTTCTAAACCGATACTACCATTGCCTTTAACGAACATATCGATATTACGTAATCCCATATAATAATCAGTAGGACTACCTCCATTATTAGCATTTGGAGAACCATCAATTAATAAAATTGAGGTTGTTTTGGTTCCAGTCGCATCACGTCCCGTAGTTCCAGCAGCAATACCAAAACCTAAACGAGAAGTCGTTCCAGAGGTCGCCACAACATTTCGAACAGGCTTACCATTGGCATCTTTGGTATAGTAATAAGCACTATTTGCTGGTGCATCTAAACCATATACAGCAGCATTAGCATTTAAATTATAAAAAGGTAAGGCTAAGCCCCACTGGTTATTTGCACCATTGTCTGCAAACTGATTGGCAGCAGCAACATTTGCACTTGTCGTAAAACGACCGCGTCTTGAAAATGCCTGAAACTCTGCTCCACGCATCGCAAGAATTAAGCTAAACGGATTAGTCACCGTATCACGGTGAATGTTATGTTGATAATCAGCAGCTGTTGTTAAAGTACCCGCCCCTAAACGAATTGTATTTAAAGTCGCGTTGTTTGGCATTAATAATGTTTTTGTATCAGCAAGATTTAAATAAATATTTCCGCTGTCGAAATAACCGCGAGTAGCTGAGTTAAGGCCTGTTAAATTACCAAATTCGAAACCATAAGCATTCAGACCTGCTCCACCAATTTCTAAAGTAGTTGCTTTACCATCCGAACCTAGCATTGAGTCATTATCTTTAGTGAATTCACCTTTCATACGAAAGGCAATTCCAGAATTACCTAAAATACTATTACTTGAACTGGTACCTGAAGCAGTATTTGCTGTACCTAATATTGTTGTATCTGACGTACCATCCATACCTCGGACTTGTAAATAACTATTTACCATACGTCCGCTAGCACCTAAACGAATCAAGCCTTTCGCATTTTGTGGACTATTGGTTGCATCTAAAGCATAAGGATTTGTTTTATCGACATTGGAACTTAACATGACCTCAATATTCAGGCCTGAATTAGTTACTTTCCCACTGCTATCTACATATGTGCCTGCGGTTAAACCAGAAGCTGAATCTGCTACACGGTTAAAATCAACATAACCATAGGTACTATTTGGCGTTTGCCCTACACCAGCGACGTTAGTTCCAGTATTTGTCTGTAAAACTACGCCACGAGTTGGGTCAATCAACATGACCCCTTTACCCACAAAATTAAAGTTAAAATTTCTTAAAATTAATTGATTTAACTGGCTGCGTGCATCCACTTGCCCTAGATAAATATTGGCATTATTAATACCGAGCGTCATGCTTGACTGACTATTTGCATTAAATAGACCGTCTTGTGTGGTAAGTGCCAAATTTAGTGGAGAAGTCGTTTGAATAGCCAACTGCCCCATTGTCGGTGAGCAAGTAGCAGAGTTATTACATATTTTAAAACTATTTACAGTAATGAGTGATGGACTGCTTTGCATAGAAAAGTCGAGTCCAGTTTTACCTGTAGTTGGATTGCTCCCTACATCTAACCGATAATTTGTGCTTAAAGGCTGACTAGATGCATTACTTTTTTGAACTTTTATCCCGCCTGCTTGTGCTCTTAAGACCTGATCAGCACTGCTAGGTGTACCTGCATGATCATCCCAGTAAGCATTATCAATATTGATTTCATTAAACGTCGTTTGAATCGAAATCCCATCTTGTCCATTAACAGCACTCATGTCAGCATCTGTTAAAGCTTCTAACGCAAAAACATGTCCGCTCACTAACAACATGCTGGTTGTTAATGCGTTTAAAATAAACTTTGAGCTGTGATTTTCTTTATTTTTTTTCATCACTTCAGTTCCTTTGAAATCTACATTAACCCTTAACAACGAGGATGGCTGCCATCACAGCTAAAGACCATGACTTTTCCTTGGATAGCCAAATTCCCATTCATCATCAAGCCCATAAAACCAGTTTCACGTCCATGGTCATACGCCGATGGTGTTGCAGTAGCAACTTGCTGGTTTGCACTATTAGCAGTGGCCGCATAAGTTGGCTTTTTGAAATATGCATAATCATACATATTTGCACTGGACCCTTGCGCTATTGTTGAGCTGGTAAAGTTATCTTGCTCAATTGATAAGGCATTAAAACCAAAGTTACGAATTAAAATTGGCTGTGCTGCACTAAAACTCAGTTGAATAGCAGGCTTAATCATTTCAGTATTGTTTTTATCCAAATACTTTAAATCAGCGCCATCCAAACCCATTTTTTGAATATTTAAAGTGCCTTGTACACCTTTAAATACAAGCCAAAGTTTATTACCACTATCACTATTTTCAGCCCAACCACTTGGTTTCGACGGATCTGCCTGTACAAAACGTTTGTTAATTGCCAACCCAATATGACAGAACTCTACATTCTCACAGACACCACCACTACCATTGTCAAATACACCGCTAGCTGTCTGGTTTAAATTGAGCATTAAAGATAAATCAGCACCTGCTTGTCCATTTATGGCCTGTAAGGCGTCATTATCTAAAGTTTGTAGCTCTGCATGAGTAACCGTTGCACAAAGAGCGAGGATTAAAGTACTTAATTTTTTCATATCATTATCCTCCTCTTATAGGCCTTTAGTTGTTAGTTTCAGATGCTGGATTAAAACACCATCAATTGAAGCTGATCCTAAGTTATTTAAAGGACTAATGTTAGACAAAGCTGGAGCTTGATTGGCAGTTGGAATCACATAGCCAGTTGTGCCATTACTACTACCGATTAAATCATTAACTACAGCATTTCTTGAAGTTAGCCATGGAATAGCAGCATTACTCCAATCGCGGTTTGGAGTTGTTCCGTACATTGGTGTCGAACCAGATGTGCTCGTACATCCTAGTGCACCAGAGCACTTTGGCGCATCAGCTGGTTTTGTTGTTGGATTTGTAATAACCCAAGCCCCAGTTCCTTTGTTATATTCCCACTGATATAGATAACCAGCGGTCGTATAACCACAGTTCGAATTAAACAATCCGCAGCTATATGTTTGGTTCCATATTTGGGTATTTTGTTGTCTTTGTTTAAAACGGACTTCTGTCATTGTGGCAGATGTAGTGCCAGATACCGAATTGGTCAATGACACCAAACTACCTGCTGAAGTTCCAGAAACCTGTGTTCCTGTTGAAATCAAACGCCCAAAGGAGACTCCAATTGCGCCTTCACTTGTATTTGCTAATAAGGTTTTTCCATTATCTGGACTATATACGGTACCAATCGTAATACTACTATGGGTAGGATTAACGCACGAATAAACGTTACAAGTAGATCCTTTGTAAGTCGTGTCTGCGCCAGAGTAATCTGTATAGATCTGTTTATATATTTCAGGTTTATTTGCAATCCGCGCAATTTCAATACTAAAGTTTTTACCGTCAGAACCTAAAATAAGGGGTTGATATAGATTACCTAATACTAAGTTAATATTTGGATTATAAAGATACAATCCTTCACTATCAGCAAATTTTGGTGCTACGGCGCCTGCAGAATCATATGCGGGTGTATATAAATTATTTGAAGCATTTGGTGAATCTGAAGTTTCACGGGTACTAAAACGTAATACCTTGCTTGTATCATTAAATGCAATTCGTGTTTTATTCGATGTTTTTGTATCTGTTCTGGTTCGATTTTCTACATAGTAACGACATCCACGAGACGTACTAAAACTCCCTGTTCCGCTGTTACCACAATCTCCAGTACTACTGGTACTTAAAGTTGAATTTGCGCCTGCATGTACGGTTTGCCATCCGTTATTGCTACTTGTTGCATATGTCTGAGTTTGACTTGTAACATTTTCAGTCACAATACTGGTATTTTTACTATCGCCAGTATTAAGACGAACTAGTCCAGACATTCCTAAAGTATTATTATAAAAAGGGCTCATCCCACCAGCAGAGGTGGCACCACCAAGAGTCTGAAACATACTAATCTGGCTACCATTTAAACTAAAGCCATTTAGAATGCCTTGTAAACGTAAACGGTTAGCACGAGTTATATCAATACTTGTTCCAATTAATCCATTACTATTACCATATTGAAATTGAGCTAGAGAGCCATTCGTTGTAGCCACAACATTTGGATTTCGTACAAAGGCATCAGCCCATAAACCTAATTTTAAATTATATGCATCAGCTCCCTCTGCCCCATCAATTGTTGGCTGATAAAGAGGAGCCTCTAAAGATAAATACGTTACTGGATAAAGAGAACTATCGGTGGTACTAAAATTAGGAACATTGGTCGCAGTTTTTACTTTGAATATCCATGGATTGGCCCCCGTACCCCAACTTGAAATCGCTGCTGCGGCTGAGGTATTAGCAATACGCGAATTTGCATCACTATCCGACTTCGATAGTGCTAAACCATAAAGAAAGATATCAGCTTTACCTACTGCGCGGTCTTCTGGCCCAACAGTGCCATTACCACTCGTATCAGCTGCAGCAACACTCAAAGGCCCAACAGGCACATAATTAATGTAACCTGTATCTTTACTACGATCAGTAATAATTTGATTTACAGATTCATTTGGACCAGCACCACGAAATACCATAAATGTATTTTGCGGTAATATTGCAATACCCTCACCCGTAGTTTCACTTAGACCAGCATCGGAAAGTTCTTCAAGAGCAAAGCTAGATTGACTTAAAAAAAGTCCAATTAAACTTGCCAAAACGGTTTTTTTAAAACATACCGTATAATTAAGTGTAGTCATCTTGACCTTCCTGTTTTATACGATGCCGAGCACCATATTTATTTTTCTTTAACAATCCTTGATGCCAGGTGAATCTATCCTTTTCACCTTAGACAAAGAGACAACTCTAAAAGATATTGCCAACCTTTCTACATTTCTATTATGCGGAATATTTGCACAAATGCAAAAAAAAGCATGTAAAAAATTACTTTTCCGATAAATGAAAAATGGCAGGGCTCTTTAACTCAATTAACAAAATTTTAAAGAACCATAACAGTTAGCCGAAAAACTTTGTTTTTGTAAGACAACATTAGTTAAGGCCATAGAAGCTGGTGTTTTTCCGGTTAAATCAACTGTACCAACAGGAAGTTTTCCTTCTATTAAACAGCTACTTGCTAAAAGTCCACAATCCACAGGATTTTTGTCTAAATATGCGCTTACCTGCCCTAAAGCATCAACAATTGTTGAAAGAGCAATATCTACACTACCTACAGGAGTAATTTGTCCAATATCAATTGGGTTTGTAAGCTCTAGCCACCATCCTGTTTGTGCCGTAGATGCAGCCTCGGGCCACAGAATATTTACCCCCTGCACAGAGAGGTAACCAGCAGATCCATTTAATTGTGCAGCATGGAAGTAACCTAAGCTTTGCTTAATTGCTACATTTACATCAAGATTATCCACTGTTCCAGTTACATCACCTGAAATAGGGATAGGAAGTCCTAGTACAGAGGCTGTAGCATCGAGAGTTCCAGTAATAGCAAGTCCACCCACTTTTGCGGTTGCATTCAAGTTAGCAGTATTAATACGTTTACCCGTAATAATTTGCTGTCCCATGGACAAAGTTCCACTACCTGCTCCTAGATTCAAGTTATAACCAGTAGATGTAAATGGAACAGTATATAACTTACCTATAACTGTGGCTCGACCAGTAATTGCCGTATTTGTTTCATCTTGGGTAATGCCATAGTAAGGATTTGTAGTTACGGTTCCCCCTGTTGGTTTAGTTACCATATATCCACTTAATGAATTAATACCAGTGGAAGCATCACCATTTTCTAAACCAAAAGTAAGTAAGCCCGAAAGTGACTTAGCACTTAATCTAAAACCTTGAATCTCACGAGTGGAAGCCGAGTCTGGATTTTTAACAGCGAATTCTAAAAATGGATTTGTAATAACAGCAGAGGAAGATGCACGCTCAGTACTAGTACTATCTACTGTGCCACCACTTAAACTCAGATAATCAATGTCAATATCACAGGCACCGGCTCCATTTACGCCACCACAACCTAGCTGTAATTTTTTAATATTGGCATTAATTTCTAATTGGGCATCTAGTGCAAGTCGGTAAAACCCCATATTTCCATTTGAACTTGAGTTACTTGCAGAATCTGTAGGCGCAATATAAGACATACCCATTAAAGCTTGGCCACGAGTTGCTGATAGTTCAGCATCTGACATAGGGACTAGTGTAGAAGCAGCGTAAGCTGAAGAAAAACATAAGCTTCCGAGTGTTAAGAGTGCTACTCGAAGAGACGTAAACTGTCGCATGGCCGACCTCCGTATCCGTGGGGGCATAATTCTGTTTAATTTCTTTTTATTTGGCCTATCTACATTTGATCATGTATTTAACTAAACATTATCAAAGAGAGCCTATATCTATTCTATTTGCTTTTAAATTATGTGATACAGAGCAAAAAACAAATCAATCATTGATCATTTTATATCATTTTTTACAAAAGAAAACTGTCGTTTATCATAATTCCGATAAACGCTTCTCATAAAAATTTTATGTATAAAATTGGGCCACCTCAGTGACCCATCATTATTAAAACTATTATTCAGCTAAGAAAATTATGTTTTAGGAAGTGTAACACCTGTTTGACCTTGGTATTTACCACCACGGTCTTTATAAGAGGTTTCACATACTTCATCACTTTCAAAGAATAGCATTTGCGCTACGCCTTCCCCTGCATAAATACGTGCAGGTAAATTAGTCGTATTTGAGAATTCTAAAGTAACGTGACCTTCCCATTCAGGTTCTAACGGAGTCACATTTACAATAATACCGCAGCGAGCATAGGTCGACTTGCCTAGACAAACAGTCAACACATTGCGAGGAATACGGAAATATTCAATTGTACGCGCTAGAGCGAATGAGTTTGGCGGAATGATACAAACGTCAGACTCAATATCGATAAAACTTTTGTCATCGAAATTTTTTGGATCGACAATTGCAGAATGTACGTTTGTAAAAACCTTAAATTCACGGGCACAGCGTACATCATAACCATAGCTAGAGACCCCGTAGGAAATCAACTTTTCACCATTTTTATCAAAACGGACTTGATTCTCTGCATAAGGTTCAATCATGCCGTGTTTTTCGCTCATTTCGCGAATCCAACGATCAGACTTAATGGCCATGTATTTTCTATCCAAAAGGTAAATTCATTGATTTCGACGTACTTTAACTTAAAAAATCAATTATGAAAACAACACAAAGCTACTCAAACAAATAAGAATAGCCATGTGCCTCATTTAAAGGTTCAGTAAAGCAGAATAACTAATTGGAATTGAAAAGCTGACCAAAACAAGCGAGGCAGTTTTTTGCAAGTTAGTTTGATTTAACCAACCCACTTTCTTAGATGCTAAAACCGATCCCAAGAAAATCCAGAACAATGCAATTGGGGTAATAAGTGCCAAGTAAGCCATCATATGAATTAAATAAATATGAAAATTACTCCATGCAGCTACCGGAAAAATAGCTGAAGCAAAGAGTAAGGCTTTTGGGTTTAATAAAGTTGCACAGAATAATTCACGAGCACGAATCGTAGGCTGATTTAATTCAACTTCTTGATTTGCCGTATGCCATAACTTAATGGCTAAGAAAATAATATAACAAGCACTCAATAGCTTTAGAATAGGCGGCAGCATCGGTAGTGTACTAGACACTTTTCCAATCAGCATTCCCCATGCAGAAATAGAGATCACATAACCCAAAACTTCTGCTGGAATAAGTTTTACTGACTTCCTTAAACCCACTTGCACGCCTGAAGAAGCGAGTAGTGTATTGGTTGGACCAGGAGTAAGTAAAATTGTGGCTACTAAGCCAATAAAAAGCCATGAAATCATTGAATGACCTCACAATATAGTCATCTCAGATTAATAGATATCCTGTTACAAGGCAAAAGGTAATTGTAAGACAAAATTTTTAAAATTATTTTTATTATCTCAATAAAATTTATAAAAACAAATACTTATAAAATTATTTAAAAAAGTAGAGAAGAAAACTTTACGGTCAGTTGTGATGCTTTTCAAATAGATTACGCATTAAGTAACATAAGTATTTTTATTTTAAGTCTATTTTTCCATCAAAAGTCTTTATAATAAAAAATATATAGTAATGGTAAGTTTAAATTTTAAGCTTTTAATAAGTTTCAATTCTTATATTATTTCTGATTTTTTATATAGAGCATCGCGCTCTACTACCTTAATGATTATGGCAAAGCACTTTTTTCAATCTTGGCTTCCCTCCCCCGAGAAAGTTTCGAATATGAAATTTCTAAGGATTTTTGGTCAAAAGACCCTTAATCCTGTGCTTTGGTATGTCAATCGAAAATCAATTACCCGAGCTGTTTTTGTCGGAACTTTTTTTGGTTTACTGCCTATTCCTTTTCACAGCGTATTTATTGTGATGGCAGTATTACTATTCGAAGTAAATTTACCCATTAGCTTGATGCTCGCATGGTTAAGTAACCCGCTTACATTAGTTCCTATTTTATATATTGGTTTTTGGTTCGGTGCCCACATTTTTCATGTACATATGATTAATAAAGAAATGCTGCTAGGTGTATTGCATCAGATTTCTCGTTGGATTACTCATTTCGGCCATGGTCATATTGATTTTAGTCTCGCGAAAATTTTGATGACAGGTCTAGTCGTAGAAGCTTTTGTATTTGCCGTTATTTTATATATATGCACAGAAATTTTCTGGCGTTGGATGGTCATAAAAAACTGGAAAAGTAGACATCGCCATAAAAAGCAAGAAGAGGTTTTATAAAAACTCCTCTCTTCTTGCATAAGTTTAAATTATCATTTTGGTAGTTTTGATTTCATATACTCTTCAGCCACATTAAGTACATACTCTTGGCAAGCCTCTCCCGTACCTGGGTCATAAGCTCCATTATTGGTAATATTATTAGATAAGATTCGAATACCGAGGAAAGGAACCTTAAACTGGCTTGCGATTTGTGCAACAGAAGCCGCCTCCATTTCTTCAACAGAAGTACCATAACGCTGATGGAAAAATTGAATACGGTCTAGCTCATTATTCCAAACATCTGCTGAACCAATCGTTCCTTCAACAACCTCGCCTTTATCATAACGAACTTTATGAGCTGCCATTAATAACTCTTGGTCACCTTCAAATTTGCGTATTGCAATCGGTTCTGGGTCAGATTCATCTGTTGGCAAAACATCAAAAGCCTCAACCCATGTGAGTGAGTCTGAACCAGCACCTACTGGTTGTTTAGGCGTTCTAAATGCTCCAATATTGGTTGCATATTTTCCTAAAACAATATCGTAAACATGTAGATCCGGGTCGTGTCCACCTGCTGTTCCTTGATTAATAATTGCAATCGGTTTATAACGCTCAATGGCTAAAGCCGTTGCGGCAGCTGAGTTACTCATTCCCATACGAGTTTTAGATATAATCACTGGATAACCGTTATAGGTTCCCTTCCAGAAGGTCCATCCACCTACTGTTTCAACAGTTTGATTTTCTAGCTTTGAAGCCATTCTTTCTGACTCTACAGGTAAAGCACCCTGAATAATGATCGGCTGTAATTTCTGTTTTTGTTCCTGAACTGTTGGCGTTTGTGAGACGGATGAGTTGTCATCGTTACATCCAACTAAAAATAAAGCGCTACATAAACTGATTACGCCTAAACTATACTTAAATTGCATGTTTTAACCTTTCTTTTTAAAAAGTGTAAAGTAGCAATCTACATGCCAATTTCAAGTTCAGCTTTGTTATTAGGATTCAGTAATTTAATTTTTTATTTTAATCAGATGATAAAAAACCCGACTTAAAGCCGGGTTTTAATAAATTAGAAAATACGCTTATCATCACGTGTGCGTTGAGGGATTTTTTCAATCTGCTGCCAGACTGCTTTAGCAATCTCAATATAACTATCAGCCGCATCATCCATTGCCACAACACTAGGTTTACCCTGATCAGCATGTTCACGGATCTGAGCGTTTAAAGGTAAACGACCTAACAATGGAATATGGTATTGCTCGGAAAGCTTATCACCACCACCAATACCAAAAATTTGTTCTTCGTGCCCACAGTTAGAGCAAATATGAGTCGACATGTTTTCGACGACACCTAATACCGGAATGCCAACTTTATTAAATAACTCAATTCCTTTGGTGGCATCAAGCAAGGCAACATTTTGCGGAGTAGTCACAATAATTGAGCCTGTAACCGGAATACGCTGTGCAAGCGTGAGTTGAATATCACCAGTACCTGGTGGCATATCAATCATGAGTACATCTAAATCAGGCCAAAGCGTTTGATTAAATAATTGCATTAAAGCGCCGGTTGCCTTTGGTCCACGCCATGCAACAGGCGTGTTGTTATCACCGGTTAAATGACCAATAGAAAGTACAGCCATACCGTAAGCATCTAACGGTACAAAATTTTCACTTTCAATAAGTGGAGTTTTGCCAGCGTTCCCTAGCATTGTCGGAATACTTGGGCCATAAATATCAGCATCCAAAACCCCAACCTTAAGTCCCATTTTTTGCAAGGCAAGCGCCAAATTAACCGTAGTTGTCGATTTACCCACCCCACCTTTACCAGATGAAACTAAAATAACATTCTTAATGCGAGGATGAAGTGGAACATCTCTTTGTTGCGGAGCGGCTTTTTGAATCGGTGGATTATTTGGATCTGGTTCTGATTTCGGTGAGGCATCAAGCACAGGAGGTAAGTTTGAACTTTCTTGTGTAGGGCGCTTCTGTTGCACCACGTGTAAATTAAGTTCTTCAATACCGCACTTTTCTAATGCACCAGCTAAGTCATCATGAATTTGCTGCAAGTGTTCTTTTTCATCAGGAAATGTATTTATAGTGAGTTGTAATACTCGACCTTGAACTTGAAGCTGACTAATGCGCTCTTTTAAAGCATCTTTTGAATGCGGTAATAAATAATTTTGGAGTACGGTTTGGATTTCATCTTCCTTCACTTCTTGTGCGGGTGAAAAAACGGACTTTAATGAAGAAAGCCAAGACATATTGTTTACTCCAAAAACAGATCATTACAGCTTAATGGAGATAGTGTAACAGTATTGCTCCGCACTCGCTCACCTTGGGATGAATAATTACTAACTTCACATCTCATCTTTTAGATAAGGAGTACGGATTTTAGTTTAAATCAGTTTATTCAGCAGAATCATGGTTCTTTAATTTATTGAGTTTATCGGTCGCAGTTTTCTTCAACTCATCAAGTTTTGCGGTTGCTTGCGTTTTCAACTCATCCAATTTGGTAGCAGCTTCTTCCTTTAATTCCACCGCTTTGGCTTTAGCATCGTCAAGTTTATGGGCTGCCTCTGTACGTAAATGATCAAACTTATCTTGTAGAGTATGCTGAGCATCCTCAAGTTTGCCTTTCAAGTCGTTTGCTTTTTCTTCAAGAGCCTCCTTACCAGAAGCTTGCTTCTCTTTTACATTTTCTTTTAAATCGTCCAAAGCTTTTTCACCTTGTACTTTTGCATCGGCTGCTTTTGCCTTTAATTGGTCTACTTTATCTTCAACTGCTTCTTTACTAGCAGCTTGCTTCTCTTTTACATTTTCTTTTAAGTCATCCAAAGCTTTTTCACCTTGTACTTTTGCATCAGCCGCTTTTGCTTTTAAATCATCTAATTTATTTTCAGAAGTCATCGTTGTTATCCTCATAGTTAATTAAAAAAATTACTTGAATAAGTTATTAGTTATACATCGTTATGGCTTATTTTCTGACCGTAACTGCAATTTGAAACAAAGACAATACAGGAAGATTCAAATATTTTTCGATTTGTTTATCTGTTCTAAAGAGAAACATCTATGAGCAAAATCTATTTTAATAGAAACCTCTTACGCCAAGCCCAAGATTATTAATCTTTGCTTATCTCCGTGCATCAGTTAAAATCTTCCACCTTATAAATACGAATGAGAGAATGAAATCCGTGCGTAAAATTTTAGTCACTAATGCCCTCCCTTATGCTAATGGTCCAATTCATATGGGTCATTTACTCGGTTACATCCAGGCAGATATCTGGGTTCGTGCCATGCGAGCAATGGGTCATGATGTGACTTATGTATGTGCGGATGATGCTCACGGTACTGCCATCATGCTACGTGCCGAAGCAAATGGTATTAGCCCAGAAGAGCAAATTGCGAATGTTCAAAAAGAACACATCCGTGATTTTGACGGTTTTGGCGTACATTTCGATCACTACGATTCAACGCATAGCGATGCAAACAAAGCACGTTCAACAGATATCTATATTAAAAACCGTGAAGCTGGAAATATTGCAGTTCGTCCTGTAACTCAATTGTTTGATCCAGAAAAAGGTATGTTCTTATCTGACCGTTTCATTAAGGGTACGTGCCCAAAATGTAAGTCAGAAGATCAATACGGCGACTCATGTGAAGTCTGCGGTACAACTTATAATGCGACCGAGTTACTTAACCCTCGTTCGACTTTAAGTGGTGCAACACCAGTTGAAAAATCATCAGATCACTACTTCTTCAAACTTCCTAACTTCGCTGAATATTTGCAGAAATGGACCCGTGATGAAGGTCGCTTACCAGTTTCAATTGCAAACAAACTTGATGAATGGTTTGAAGCAGGTTTAGCAGACTGGGATATTTCTCGTGATGCCCCTTATTTTGGTTTTGAAATTCCAGATGCGCCAAACAAATATTTTTATGTGTGGGTAGATGCCCCAATCGGTTATATGTCTAGTTTTGAAAACTACATCAAAACTAAACGCCCAGATTTAAACTTTGATGATTTCTGGAAAAAAGATAGCCGAAACGATGTTTATCACTTTATTGGTAAAGACATTGTTTATTTCCATGCTTTATTCTGGCCTGCAATGCTTGAAGGCGCAAACTACCGCACCCCAACTGGCTTGTTTGTAAATGGTTTCTTGACTGTAAATGGACAAAAAATGTCTAAGTCACGCGGTACTTTCATTAAGGCCGAGACTTACTTACAGCATTTAAACCCAGAATATTTACGTTACTACTTTGCCTCTAAACTCTCAGATAAAGTTGAAGATTCTGACTTGAACCTTGATGATTTTGTTCAAAAAGTAAATTCAGACTTAGTTGGTAAAGTCGTTAATATTGCTAGCCGCTGTGCGAAGTTCATCAATAGCAACTTTAATAATACTTTATCTGCTGACTGTGCAGAATCTGACTTAGTACAAAGTTTTATTGATGCAGGTGATTCAATCGCAGCTGCTTATGAAGCACGTGAATTCTCTACAGCTATTCGTGAAATTATGGCGCTAGCTGACCGTGCAAACCAATATATTGATGAGAAAAAGCCTTGGGCACTTGCTAAACAAGAAGGTCAAGAACAACAAGTTGTTGATGTATGTTCTGTTGGTATCAATTTATTCCGTCAACTCGCAGTGTACTTAGCTCCAGTTCTGCCAACTTTAGCTCAACAAGTTCAAGATTTCTTAAAACTTGAAAGCTTCGATTTCAAGTCACGCAAACAAATTCTTGTAAGCCATGAGATTGCGCAGTTCCAACCTCTCATGCAGCGTGTTGATCCAAAAGCTGTTGCAGCTATGGTTGATGCTTCTAAAGAGTCTTTAGGTGCTCCTGCTCTAGAAGCAACAAAAGCGGCAGCGAAAAAAGACAAAGCAGCTGAGAAAAAAGCAGCGCCTACTCCAGCAGTTGGTGAAGCTGAAATTATCGGTATTGAAGATTTCTTAAAAGTTGACTTACGTGTTGCTCAGGTTGTTGAAGCAGGTACAGTTGAAGGTTCAGATAAGTTACTTCAACTGACATTAGACGTTGGTGAAGCTGAACCGCGCAATGTATTTAGTGGTATTCGTAGCCAATACGCACCAGAAGACCTCAAAGGTAAATTAGTTGTTATGGTTGCTAACCTTGCACCACGCAAAATGCGTTTTGGTATTTCAAACGGTATGGTACTTGCTGCTGGAAATGGTGAAGGTATTTTCATTATTTCACCAGATAGCGGTGCAAAACCAGGCGATAAAGTTTCTTAATCTAGATTCATAAAAAAGCTCCCTAAATTGGGAGCTTTTTTATTTTGAATATCTAAGTTTTAAACAAGCGTGAATAAACAAATTTAAATTACGACCATGGCCACCCTTCACAAGGATTATTAAACAAAACATGTATGTTTCCTAATTCCTCATTTGTTACATAACCATTCTTATTTTCATCTAAATAATGAAATAGCTCTATTTGCTTGTTTTCACCTTGAAAGCGTTTATCGCTCGGCTAGGTGTAAGGATAGAAATCTTCAACACGTTGAAATTCTTTTAGGCTATACATTCCCTCATGATTTACATCGTATTTTTCCTGAAAAAGCTCCCAATCTAAAGAGGCAGGTTCGCAAGCACTTACCACATTAAAAATGCAGTAAGTGATGCAGTCTGTAAGCAACTTAATAATTAGATTGCTCATGATTGTTGGCATGTAAATCGGAAATTTTATAGTCTTTTTCATGCACAGGTGTACCAACAATACTCATGGTCCGTTCATTTGCTGGTTGCTGCTTACTCATCGTTCTCATCTCACATCCTGTAGTTAAGATGAGAAAAACTACAGAAATGCTCACCATTAGTTTTTTCATAACGTGATCCTCATTTCTTTTTGTTTTATTTATTAAGTTACCACTTTTTAAACGCTTAAGTGCCGAAAAAGTTATTTTAATTTGTATATATTTTACGCAAAAATAAAGCCAGACTTTAATTATCTGGCTTTTTATCTTTTAGATATTTTAATTAAACTTTATTTACTTGAAAAAGATAAGCTTTAAACCTAGTAGAGTAACAATACTTCCAGCAACTCGATCAACGCCAGTTTTTGCTTTCAAATACATTTTTCTAGGTTTTTCGGAAGATAACAGCATTGCTACACATGAATACCAACCAGCATCAATCATAAAACAAATCACTGGTAAGGCAACATAGTAATAATTTGGAATTTCTTTGGGCAGTAAAGCAGTAAATACACTGGCTAACACAACTGCGATTTTTGGATTACTTAACTGGGTAATCAAACCATATCGATATGCTTGTTTATAAGTCATTTTCGATTTGCCATCATTTTCCATCGCAATTGGTTCTTTGGCATGTTTAATAATTTTAAAAGCAAGCCAAAGCAAATAAAGCCCACCACCAACTTTTAAAATTAAATAAGCAGAAGGCACCGCCAATAAAACTGCTTGTAACCCCATAACAGCTAATAGACCAAAAAGTGCTGCACCTGTCCCCGTCCCTAAAGCGGTAAACAACCCATGTTTACGTGATTTAGAAATTGAATTTTGTGCAACATAAATAAAGCTTGGCCCAGGGCTTATTGCTCCAAGCATCAATGCCATCGCAATTGAAAAAAGAGGAATAAGGGACTCAAACATTGTATTGACCTACCATCATGCAATTGCGCGGTATTCTAACAGCTTTTTATGATGCATATAAAAATGCAGAAGATATAAATGATGAAAATTGAATTTTCATGTTTTTACAATTTATATCTTCACAACGGACAAAAATGTCCGTTAAATATATAACCTTTAAAACTCCCCAACCAATGACATGAGTAAACGTCAAAAAATTGCTGCCCAGAATCGGGATGAATTACTCAATGCAGCCGAAGAATGTTTTCGTATTCATGGCATTAATGTCCCCTTACAAGTTGTGATTGACCATGCTGGCGTAGGCAGAGCGACGTTCTATCGTAACTTTGGTGATCGCAAAGCTTTAATTAGTGCGCTTTTAGAGCGTGCGATTACACAGCTAGAGCAAAAAGCAGCTCATTTTCAACAATTCGAGGACGGTTTATTTCGTTTAATTGAAGGACATATTGGGCAACTTCCCAAGCTCGCAATTTTGCAAGATTTTTGGAGAGTAATTGATCGACAAGACCCAATTATGTTAAAAATTTATGAACGGCGAAATAATGCACTTAACCCACTGATTGAAAATGCGATAGAACAAAAATTGTGCCGAGCTGATCTAACTGCTGATGACTATGCAATGGTCACTGCAATGTTGGGTTCTTCATTTCAAGGACATGAAACAGAAGAACAGACTCGCTTAGCAAAACGAGCAATTGAATTACTGTTTCAAGGTATTCAAATACAAAAAATTCGAGGGATAGAATGAGTAAAACGCCTCGTTATTTAGAAACACCACCCGACTGGACGCCAGAAGAGCAACCAACTTTACCAGGTTCACCAGCAGCTATTGCACATTCTGTACCTAAACGCTTTATATACTTTTTTATCGGTTTATTTGTCGCTCTTTCAGCAAGCTTAAGTAATGGTTTTATTACGGCAAACTTACCTTTAATTCAAGGTGAATATGGACTGACTCCATCTGAAGCTGCCTGGCTACCTGCAGCCTATGTTATGGCAAACGTTAGCTCAAACCTGATTTTATTTAAAGCCAGACAACAATATGGTTTGAGAGTATTTTCAGAAATAGGACTGGTGATTTTTATTGCGGTTTTGGTATTACATATTTTTGTGCATACCTATGAAATGGCACTATTCGCTCGAGTTGTAGCAGGTTTGGCTGGTGCTCCACTAAGCTCATTAGGTATGTATTACACCATGCAAGCTTTTAAAAAAGCAGACATGGCAAAGGGAATATATATTGCCTTCGGCTTTCAGCAACTCGGTGTACCATTAGCTTGGATTATTTCTCCATTTCTTGTAAATACAGACAGTTGGTCTGTTCTTTACACTTTTGAGCTCGGCTTAGCACTTTGTTGTTTAGCCATGGTCGTTTCATTGAAATTACCACGTAGCTTAAGAATTTACGTTTTTGAGAAGCAAGATTTTTTCACCTTTGCTTTACTCGCTCCCGGCTTTGCCTGTTTATGTATTGTGCTCACACAAGGCCCAATTTTATGGTGGTTTAATAGCCAATGGCTTGCTTATGTATTAATTGCAGGTTTTAGCTTAGTTGTTCTTGGTTTGCTCTATGAACACTATCGTGCCAATCCATTAATTATGACTCGTTGGTTAGGTGCTGCTTCAACTCTACGTTTCATTTTTGGTGCTTTTGCTATCCGGCTTTTAATGTCAGAACAAAGTTATGCAGCTGTTAACTTCCTAAAAACTATGGGAATGGGTCCAGACCAATTTGTTCCACTCTATGTTGTCATTTTGGTGGGGATTTTAAGTGGAACTCTTTTTAGTGCCCTGACTTTTTCACGTGAAAGAATTATCTTCCACTTACTTTTTGCAGAGTTTTTAATTTTAGTGGCCTGTGGACTAGATTATCACTTAACCAGTGATGTTCGACCTGTGAATTTCTTTGCAAGTCAGTTTTTAGTCGGCTTTGCTGGTGGACTATTTATTGGCCCATTATTGCTTATTGGCTTTGCACAGACACTTGCTAAAGGTCCATCTTATGTAGTCACCTTTATTGTATTATTTTCCGCAACACAAACCTTCGGTGGTCTTGTTGGGTCTTCTTTCTTCTCGACCTATCAACAACATCGTACGCAAAATTATCAAGCCGAGATTATTAAAGATTTAGAACAAGCAGACCCTTTAGTTGCTCAAAGACTCTCTACCTATCAACGCAGTGCAGCCATCACAACAAATGACCCCGCATTACAAACCGCCCAATCCATGCGTTCGCTTAATCAAGTGGTCACTCGTGAAGCTCAAGTGCGTGCCTACAATGATGTAATTGCATTAAACGGTATTTTTGCTGTCGCACTACTCTTGTGGGGTGGTTTTAATATTGCACGAAGTAAATATCTACAACGTAGAGGAATTAGCCGTCCTTAACGGCCTTCATTATTGATGAAATAGAAATTGAGATTGATATATGCCAGATGATCAAAACAAACCGGAACCAACACCAGCTCAGGCACCCGCCAACGAGCCAACACCTGCACCTGCACCTGCACCTGCAAGTAAACTGATTCCGACAAAACGCTCAACACTGTTATGGATGTTAGGTGTTCTTATTGTCGGTATTTTAGTGATTTTATGGGCATGGAGAATCGGACCTTTTGCAACGAGTGTTCAGCAAACTGACAATAGTTATGTCAAAGGTAAAACCACGATTTTATCGTCACAAATTAATGGTTACGTTAAGGATGTAGTTGTTAAGGACTTTGACCATGTTAAAAAGGGTCAAGTGCTTATGCATATCGATGCCACCACTTATGACCAAAAAGTAGCACAAGCGGCTTCGGGGGTAGAACAGGCCAAAAACACTTTAGCCAATCAAACCCAATCCATTGCTCAAAAACAAGCTGATATTGTGGCTGCACAAGCCAAAGTTGAACAAGTTAGAGCGCAATATGATCTCTCCTTAGCCCAGCTTAGACGCTATCAACAGTTAGGAAATAGTGGAGCAGCCTCTAAATCTGAACAAGATAAAGCTGCGGCAGATGCTGAAAATAATCTTGCAGCACTTAAGCAAGCAGAGGCTAATGTTTTAGTTGCGAAAGAAGCGCTTAAAACGGCGCAAGTAGCAGAAGCAGGTTTAGAAGCACAAGTTTCTAGCGCTAAAGCACAATTAGATCAGGCGCAAACTACCAAAGACTACAGTGTTATTGTTGCTCCAATGGATGGTCAACTTGGTGAGGTGAACCCTCGTGTTGGGCAATATGTAGCAGCAGGTTCCCAATTACTCTACCTCATTCCACAGCAAACTTGGGTGATTGCCAATTTCAAAGAAACCCAAATTGCCAATATGCGGATTGGTCAAAAGGCGTGGTTCACAGTCGACGCCATGAAACATAAAAAATTTACAGGACATGTTGAACAGATCTCACCTGCCGCGGGTTCTGAGTTCAGTGTGTTAAAGCCTGATAATGCAACAGGAAACTTTACCAAAGTGGTTCAACGAATTGCTGTACGTATTACCATTGATCCAAATCAGGAAGGAATGGAACATTTACGCCCTGGCATGTCAGTGGTTACTTCTGTCGATACAAGTTCGTAAACAGCTTTTTAAAGCTCTATTTAAAAAGCTACAATGTGATCAATCATTATTTTTCTCAATTTCTAATGTTTGATCACATTGCCCAACCTATTTCCTATCAGCACATTGAACTCCCCTCTTTAGTTCATCTCGACATTAAACGATTAGATTTAGTTCATCCTCAAATTTCGGGTAATAAGTTTTTCAAATTGAAATACAATTTGCTTGCAGCAAAACAACAAAATTTATCAAGTATTTTGACTTTTGGTGGGGCTTATTCCAACCATATTGCCGCGACTGCCTATGCAGCTCATCTTTTTAGCTTAAAAAGTATAGGCATTATTCGTGGTGAGGAATTGGCGAGCAAACCTCTCAATCCAACTCTATCAAAAGCTCAAAGTTTAGGAATGCATCTACATTTTGTCTCACGCAATGAATACCGCTTGAGAGATGAGGCAAACTATCTTCAACAATTACAACACCAATTTCCACAGACCTATATTATTCCCGAAGGCGGTACCAATGAACTGGCAGTTCAAGGTTGTCAGAAAATTCTCAGTCAAAGCGATTTGCAAAACTATGATGTCATTTGCTGTGCAGTCGGAACTGGTGGAACGATTTCAGGGCTCATTGAACGAAGCGCCCCTCATCAAAAGGTTCTAGGATTTTCGGCTTTAAAAGGTGATTTTTTACAACAAGAAATTCGGCAGTGGACCCAAAAACAAAATTGGTCTCTGACAGATGCATACTGCTGTGGCGGATATGCAAAAACCTCACCCGAGCTATTGGCATTTATAGAAAACTTTGAAGAGCAGCATGCCGTACCACTTGAACCGATCTATACGGGAAAGATGATGTTTGGCTTACTTAATCTTATAAAAAATAATTACTTTGCTGAGGGAACTCGCATTCTGGCAATCCATTCAGGTGGTTTACAGGCAGGTATAAGAAATAAATCACATCAATAACTTACTTATTTTCAGGTCGTATTATTCACCACAGCGGTAAATGTCTTTAGCACGACTAAGGCTCGGCATGATAGTATATGCCCCTTTTTAATTTTCACGATTAATCGAGAATCTCTTATGTCTAACAGTCATGTCGATGTCATTGTCTTAGGTGCAGGTGCTTCTGGACTCATGTTGGCTGCACATGCTGCTAAACGAGGACGCTCGGTTTTAATTTTAGAAAAAGCCAATAAAATTGGTAAAAAGATTTTAATGTCAGGCGGCGGTAAGTGTAACTTTACCAACCTGTATGTAGAACCTGACAACTATATTTCTCATAATCCACACTTTGTTATTTCTGCCCTATCCCGCTATAGCAACTGGGACTTTATTGGTCTGGTATGTGATTATAAAATTGCTTATGAAGAAAGAAAACACGGGCAGTTATTTACGCTAAATGGCGCTAAAGAAATTTTAGAAATGCTGGTGAGTGAATGCAATAAAACCCAAAATGTGGATATCCAAACCCAATGCGAATCTGTCCAGATTGACCCATTAGAAAAAGGCGGTTTTACTGTACACACAAATCAAGGTCGGTTTAGTTGCGAGTCATTAGTGGTGGCTACAGGGGGCTTATCTATTCCGACTCTTGGAGGTTCTGGGTTTGGCTATGAACTGGCACAAAAGTTTGGACATCAGGTTTTTCCAACTCGTGCAGGTTTAGTTCCATTTACCTTTTCAGATCATATTAAAGAGGTCACTACACGCCTTAGTGGTAATGCTTTAGATGTGACTCTAAGTAACTCAAAAAATAGCTTTACTGAAGCATTATTGTTTACGCATCGTGGCTTAAGTGGACCAAGCTCCCTACAGCTTTCAAACTATTGGAATACTGGTGAAAGTTTTAAAATTGACTTTTTCCCAAGCCAAGATTTAGCAACTTATTTAAAAGATAAAAAGAAAGCCCAACCTAAAGTTTTATTGCGTACTCTTCTGAACGAATTTACGGCAAAAAGTATTGTACAAGAGTTACAGCAACTCATCTGGCCAGAACAGAGTGAAACAGCGATTGGTAATATCAGTGATGCACAGCTAGATCATATTGCCGAGCAATTACATGGTTTTGCTGTGAAACCATCAGGTACAGAAGGATATCGTACTGCCGAAGTTACTTTAGGTGGAGTGGATACAACTGAAGTATCTTCCAAAACCATGGAAAGTAAAAAGCAAAAAGGACTGTTTTTTATTGGCGAAGTACTTGATGTGACTGGCCATTTAGGAGGTTATAACTTCCAATGGGCTTGGTCTTCCGCTTATGCAGCAGCACAATATGTTTAAATGATGAATAAGCTAATTTGAGGCTTTCGAATCATTTGACGATTTTTCAGAATTACGCGTATGAGTTGTTGTCTGTTTTGATGAATTAGATTTGTTAAATACAAATTTATAAGCACTTGCTAAAAAACCTACGGTAATTCCCGCAATGACAATCGGTGCTAAAAAACGACCTGGTTTCTTCATCGTATTTTCCTCACTTATTTGTTTTTATAACGACCAAAAAAGGACGACCACTCAATATAGAGTGGTCGAACTTATCACAAAAATCAAAGATTTTTTGTCTGTTTATCTGAAAATTAGTTTCAACTACTAAATTTCGTCATTTTCTCCAGTAGATCCAAACGGTTTATTTACTGGTGGTTGTGCTGGATTTACTTGCGCAGAATCAGCTGGTTTTGCGTCAGATGACACTGTTGATGGTGAAGTTGTAGTCGTCGGTGCAACTGTAGATGTTGACGAAGTAGTCGTTGCAGATGAGCTACCAGCAGATGGACTACTCGTAGTGGTAGTAGAAGGTGGTTGGTACAGAGGATTTGGTTCATTAGCTTCTTTTTTAGCTTTATCTAACAAATCACTCAACAGTCTTTCTGCTGGTTGGCGACCACCTAAACCAAATGCGAGAGCGAAAGCAACTGCAACTGCGCCTAGAGTCAAACCAAATGCAAGATTAACAATTGAATCTGCAATACCCATCGCTCTTAAACCAAGCGCAAGTACGAGACCAATAATTAAGACACGAACTAAACTACCCAACCAACGCGAGCTATTATATTCGCCACGTTGAACTACGTTTGCCACAACATTGGCAAGCCAGAAACCAATAACCAAAATTACTGCGCCCAATAGAATGTTTGCACCGAAATGGATAAACATTGCGATTAGACCACTAATTTGATCGAAACCAAGACGATCCGCAGCTTCAGAAACTGCAAACAGCATCGTAAAGAATACAATTAACCAGCCAACTGCATTAGAAACTTTAGTTTGACCTAAAAAGCGTTGTACATCTAACTTTGCAGGAATTTCATCAACACCTGTACCTGCAATTAATTCAGCGACTAAGCGACCAACAAAACGAGAAACAATATAAGCAACCAGTAGAATTAAACCAGCAGCAATAATGTTTGGAATCGCTTGCAAGATTTCATTGAGCATTGCTGTTGCTGGCTGAGAAATTGTCTCAATACCTAAAGCTTCAAATGCTACAATCAATGTTGTAATAATGATGATTGCGAAAACAAATGAACCTAAGAATTTGCCTACGTTAGAGCTTTTGAAAAGACCAATTTTTTCAGCTTGAGCCTGAACACCTAGGCTATTTACCAAACCTTCAACAATACCGCGTACAATTTTTGCCAAGATATAACCAACAAAAACGATAACGCCAGCAATAAAGATATTTGGTAAGAACGCTACGGCGTCATTTACCATATTTTGAACTGGAATCAGTAAGCCTGTTAATCCTAGTATTGAAAGAACAATCGGAAGGAAAAGTAACAATACAAGCCAGTAAAGAATTTCACCAATATTTTGACTAATTCCACCTACACCCACTTCACTGCTTAACTTATCATCGAGTTGAGTTCGCGATAAAACATTGGTCACCCCTGCTCGCACCAGTCGAGCAACGATCCAACCAATAAAACCGACCACAACAGCAGCAATAATATTTGGAATATAGACGAGTACCTGATTCACCATATTGCTGAACGGGCCACTTACTCCACTAATGTTAAGTACATTGAGAGCTGCGACTACAGCTAAGATTAAAATAAACCAGAATACGACTTTTGAAATAAGGCCTTCTATATTTGGAGTACGCCCAGTTGCTGAAGATAATTTTGCATTGGTATTTACTTTTTGCAGAAGTTTTTTAACACCTGCCGCAACTAATAAAGCAATTATCCAGCCTACCAGTAAGATGACGATTGCAGCTAAAATAGGATGAAACTGATCCCAGTAATACATCGCATCAAACTGAGCGCCGCGAGGCCCATCAAAAAATTCATTCATATTGTTATGTCCTCAATTGTTATGTTCTTTTCAGTGCTATCAATAGTGAAAACACTTTTCGTTGTTAAAAATGACGATGAATGCGGTCTATCTCACCTTATGTTTTGAATATTTTCTAATCAACACAGTTCTGCATAAATACAACAAATTGATGCAAAAGGTTGCAAAAAAAGCCTTCAGGTCACGTCCTAAAGGCTTTCTATCAAGATATACTGGTTGGCTTATTACCCTTTATAAATATTCAAATCTGAAGTACTCTTAATGACATGCGGTATGGCCTCATGTTGAAAAGCGGCTTCTTCTTTAGGCGTTTTGCTGTGATCAGCAACCATGTAGACGATCAGTGCAATAAGAAAAAGCCCAACAATAATTAAAATGTAAACTGGCAATCTTCTTTTTTTCGCAGTTTCTTCAGGACTCGTCACATGAGGTGGTTTTGAAAAATCATGCATCTTCTTTCCCCTCTTCTTTTATCATTAACTTTATAATCATCATAGCAATTTGGTTTGTTGCATTGTGTGAAAAAGCATTATGCTAAGGTGTCTGTAGTTGCAAAACTCTACTATTAAAATCATAAAAATAGTATAAAATTTAGGCAAAATTATTTTACCCTCTAGAAATAATGATGAGTTATGCCCGAGCTTCTTCAATGTTCTATTTGTAATACAATATGTTTTAGCGCTCACTTTTTATAAAATAGGCTATAATAAGCCCCCTTGTTTTAAAGCTGCTCTATTTTATGATGTATCGTCAGCAAAACGTAACACTTGATCTCGACACTGACGTCACACATCAATGTTATTTACATCAGACGAGAGACGAACATCTCATTGGTATTATTGAATTTAATAAACCAAGTTATGAACTCAAATGGGGTGATTTAGAGTATTTTCGTCGCCGTACTGAAGAATTTTCCGTCATGCCGTTTCCTGACTGCATTAATGCCATGATTGTTGATATTCGTAATATCAATATTTTTTTGGACAATGAAGTTCCGATTTTACCTTGGCGTTTACTTGAAGAAGACTGCCCTGTTCGCTTAGTTGTCCCTCAAGATCGTTTGGAACATTATGCAGGTCTTTTTGAACCAACTTGGCTTTCAACTGATGTAGACAGCGCAATTTCAGAAATTCGCGAATTTATGGATATGTTTGTCCACTAATAAACATATCCATAAAATTAATTTTAAAGTACTTTCAAAATAAGATTTATTACCAGTAATTTTCTACCGCAATATTTCCCTCACCTCGACGATTCATCGTCAAACCACGTCGTTTTAAAGCCTCTTTAGTGTCATCTACCATTTGCGGATTTCCGCAAAGCATGACATGGCTAGTGGCAGGGTTCAGTTCTATACCAGCAGATTTTTCTAGTTCACCATTTTCAATCAGAATCGGCAAACGATCATGCAATGGCGCAGATGGATCACGGGTAATAATTGAAATAAATTTAAAACTGTCGTGCCCCTCTCCAAAAGTTTCAGCAATCTCTTGAATACGATCGACATAAGCCAATTCAGCTGCAGTACGGACACTGTAGACCAAATTAATCTTTTGATAATTAGACCAAGTTTCAAAGTCTTGTAGCATCGATAAAAATGGAGCTAAACCTGTACCTGTTGCCAGTAACCATAAATCATGCGGTAAAGGCTGTTGATAGCGAGCTAAGGTCAAATAGCCATAAGGTATTTTTTCTAAGTAAAGCTCATCATCTACTTTTAGATGTTGAAGATTTGAAGTAAATGCACCATCTGGCACTACAATCGAAAAGAATTCAAGCGTTTCATCAAATGGTGAAGAGACAACCGAATAAGCACGGACAACAAGCTCCTCTCCAACTTTCAGCCCAATACGTGCAAATTGCCCAGCCGTAAATTTAAAATGTGCAGGGCGAGTCATGGTGAAACTGAAAAGAGTTGGGGTCCAGCGGTGTACAGATAAAACTTTTTCTACGCTAAATTTTTCAATTGACATGATTTCAACGTGGCATGAAATAGTGCGCTCATGTTAGCATGACAGCCGAAATAATGAATACTTTTAAACGTTAAGGCTTTTTAAACATGCGCATGACATTACGCCAGTTGGCTGTTTTTGTAGCAGTCGCTCAAGAAGGAACTGTCACTAAAGCCAGTGATGCGGTCAGACTGACGCAAAGTGCAGCAAGTATGGCTTTAGCAGATTTAGAGGATGGCCTTGGTGCTCCTCTATTTGATCGTTTAGGTAAACGATTACAGCTTAATGATTTAGGTCGTTTTCTATTACCACAAGCCCTAGAAATATTAGGTCGCTGTGAAGCTTTTGAGCAAGCTGCAAAAGGTGAATTGCAAAGCATTGATTTACGTATTGGGGCCACTTTAACAATTAGTGATTACCTCATGCCAGATTTAATGGCAAACTTTTTACAGCATCATCCTAAAGCACATTTGCAATTACAGGTGGGCAATACACGCCAAATGATTGAAGCAGTTAATCAATTCCAACTTGATTTAGCTTTAATTGAAGGATCATGTCATTTACCTCAGCTCCAATGTATCCATTGGCGTGATGATGAGCTTGCAGTATGCTGCTCCCCAAATCATCCATTAGCACGCTTAAATAGACCTTTAACAGCTCATGATTTTCTTCAAGTCGAGTGGATTTTACGTGAAGAAGGTTCAGGAACGCGTGAAGTGTTTGATAACGCTATATTGCAAGACCTACCAGACGCGAATATTCGCCTCACCCTAGGTCACAATGAAGCAATCTTAAAAATTGTTGCTGGTGGTTTAGGTATGTCATGTATTTCTAAACTTGCTATTGAACCTCTAATTGAAAAGGGACAATTAGTAATTTTAGATACACCATTTTGGCAGCTTACCCGCCCGCTTTATATGCTGGTACACCGTCAAAAGTATCAGGGTCCAGGCCTCAAAGCATTCTTACAATTTTGTGAAGATCAGGTTTAAAACCTGATCTTTTCTTTAATTAACGTCGAAAATTTGACAACAATTCGCTTGTGATCGCTTTATTGTGATCCGCAATTTTATTTTTCTTGGTTTTCGCAGAATTTGGGTCAACACGCTCAATTTTGATCGCTTTAAATTTGCCCTGATTATCTGCGGCAAGAAATCTTACTTTTTCATTTCTTTTCGGTTCGCCCTCTGATGCAGGGAAATCAGAAATATGAAAGAAAATATCTCCTTCACTAGTTTCAATAAAACCAAACCCTTTATCAGGGTTATATTGTTTTACCCATCCAGTATAAAACTCTTGCTTCATGATCTTTCCCCTATTTTTCCAATCCAGTTGTTGCGGTAAATAAAAAAGAGACTCACGATTCCGTTTTAAAATTATACGGTTTAATGAAGTCTCTTTTTATTACGATTTCAAAAAATTAATCTTTTTGTACACTACCAAAAATTTTATCGCCAGCATCGCCCAAGCCAGGAACAATATAACCTTGTTCATTTAAGCCATTATCAATAGATGCTGTATAAATTTGCACATCTGGATGAGCTGCTTCAACTTTAGCAACACCTTCTGGAGCGGCAACTAACACCATAACACGGATATCTTTACAGCCACTCGCCTTTAACACATCAATAGCAGCAACTAAAGAATTACCTGTTGCTAGCATTGGGTCAATAATCATCGCAAGACGGTTAGCTACATCTGGGACTAGTTTTTTATAATATGTACGAACTTCTAAAGTTTCCTCATTACGCTCAAGACCTAAAACACTCACTTTTGCGCTTGGGATCAGATTAAGCACACCATCCAACATACCAATTCCGGCACGTAAAATCGGTACAATCGTTATTTTCTTACCAGCAATACGCTGTGTAGTAACAGTTCCAGCCCATCCATCAATTTCGCAATCCACAACTGGTAAATCTTTTGTTGCTTCATACGTCAATAACATAGTCACTTCCTGAGCAAGCTCACGGAAGTTCTTAGTACTGATATCAGCACGGCGTAACAAACCTAATTTATGACGAATAAGTGGGTGACGAATTTCTTGAATGGCCACAGATGTTACCTAAAAATATAAAAACGTATTTATTATAATCTTTTTTTAACGCTCAATAAAAAAAAGCCTCCAGTTTTGGAGGCTTTTTTGTACACCAGAATTACTGTTGTGAAAGCATGAAATGTAATGGAGATAAAATTTCTGCTTTTAATGCCAAATTAATCATTGGATCTGGGTAAACACCCAAAATAATAACTAATGCAGCAGCAGCCAATACCATTAAACCACCCACTTTTTGTCCCCAATGAGCATCTGCATCAATACGAGGAGTTTCTGGTGGGGTCATATACATGACAACCATCACACGTAAGTAATAGTACAAACCGATACCACTACCCACAATAATCATTGCAGCTAAGAACCAGTGTTGAGTTGTTACAGCAGCCATTACCACCAAGAACTTACCAATGAAGCCTGCTGTTAATGGAATACCAGCCAAAGATAACATCATGACTGTTAAAGTTGCTGTAAGTACTGGACGACGCCAGAACAAACCACGGTAATCTGCAAGGCTTTGTGCTTCATCTACGTTGTTATATGGGCTAGACATTAACGCTACCGCACCAAAGGCACCGATAGTTGTTAATACATAAGACACCACATATACAGTTACGCTACCTAAGCTTGCATAAGTCATGCTAATTAAAGCAATTAACAAATAACCGAAGTGAGCAATAGATGAATAACCAAGAATACGTTTTAAGTTAACCTGACGAACAGCGAGTAAGTTACCAACCAAAATCGACAATACAGCAATGATCGTCAAAATAGTTACTAACGAGTTCACCATCATTGCGCCTGAAGCAAGCATATAGCGCACGAATAAACCAATTGTTGCAACTTTAGCAGCAGTTGCTAAGAAAGTTGCCATTGGTGCTGGTGCGCCCGCATATACATCCGGAGTCCATTTATGGAACGGCGCAAGCGACAATTTAAATGCAACAGCAAAGATAATAAGTGCTAAACCTAATAACACCATTGGCTGTTTGATTGCTTCAAATAATGCTTGTACAGAATCATAGAATGAAAGTGAACCTGTATATGCATAAATATATGCCATACCCATCAACAACATGGCAGAAGCTGTTGCTGAAAGTACAAGGTATTTGATACCCGCTTCAAGTGAACTACTACGTTGATAAGTATAAGCAAGTAAGCCGTATACAGGGATCGACATTAACTCAAGGCTAATGAAGAACGATGCATAATGAGAACTTGCAACCATCAACATTGCACCTGCTACTGAAGCAAGTAACAAAAGATAGAGTTCTTCGCGATTGTCTTTATAGGTTTCAATGTAAGCGTGAGACAAAGTACAACAAGCCAACGCCGCAATCAAAATCATAAATTGATAGAACATGGTAAATGGATCAACCATAAACATGCCCATCACATTTGCCGGTACAAACTTACCGCCAAATACTGCAAATAAAATATAAAGTGCAGCGAGGTTTAAACCAACAACAGAAGTCGTTGCGATTAAATTATGATTACGCTTAATAGAAATTAACAACATGACGACGATTGTTGTCAAAGCAACAATCATCACCGGAGTTAAAGGCATAAGCGTAGAGTATGATACTGTGAAGTTCATGATTATTGGATCTCCACATGGTCAAGTTGAGTAGCTGTTTGCTGAACAGTTTCAACGACTTCTTGTACTGGTACATAACTATTGACCAACCACTGCATGCTTGAATGAGATACATCCAAGAATGTTTGTGGGTAGATACCAAGCCAAACGAGACCAATCGCACAAATCATCAAAATACCAACTTCACGAGCAGATAAGTCTTTCAATGGACTAGTGTAATGTTGCTTTTGTTCAGGATTTGGTTCACCAAACAAAGCACGGTGAATCAAGATCAAGCCATATAAACCTGCGAATACAAGGCTGATAGAAGCAAGGATCGTAAAGACAGGATATTTATTAAATGAACCCATCAAAATCAGGAATTCACCAATAAAGTTACCTAGACCCGGCACACCTACAAGAGCAGCAACGAAGAACATTAAGAAAAATGGCAAGTACTGAAGCTGGCCACGAAGACCACCCATTAAACGTAAATCACGTGTATGTAAACGTTCGTAGATTTGACCAGACATAATGAACAATGCAGCTGATGACAAACCGTGTGCCAACATCATGATCATTAGACCTTGGAAGGTCAAAATATTACCTGCATAGATTGCAAGTAAAATAAAGCCCATGTGTGAAATCGACGTATACGCAAGTAAACGTTTCATGTCAGTTTGCTGGTAAGCACACCATGCGCCGTAGAAAATACCAATCAAACCGAAAATAATCGCAATGTCTGCAAATTGTGCAGAAGCTGTCGGGAAGAATGGAATAACAAAACGAAGCAAGCCATACGCAGCTGTTTTAATCAAGATACCCGCTAAGTCTACAGAACCTGCTGTAGGTGCTTGAGCATGCGCATCTGGTAACCAACCGTGTAATGGGAATACTGGTAACTTCACCGCAAAACCGATGAAGAAACAGATCATGAAACCGTATGCTAAGCCTGCAGGTAAGTGGTTAGCTACAGCTAATAAATAGTTGTAATCGAAACCGATCATGCCTGTCATCATGTAGCCATAAACCACAAGACCAAGGATACCGATTAACATCACTAGACCAGCAATCTGAGTGTAAAGGAAGAACTTAGTCGCAGCATAAACACGTGAACGACCGTTTGAACCTTTATGACCCCATAACGCAATCAAGAAGTAGATTGGTACAAGCATCATCTCCCAGAAGAAGAAGAACAAGAACAGGTCAATCGCTAAGAATACACCGATAACGCCACCTAAACTCCATAAAAGGTTTAAATGGAAGAAACCAACGTTCTTTTGAATCTCGCCCCATGAACAACCAACAGCAAGTACACCAAGTAACGCTGTTAATAACACCATGAGTAGAGATAAACCATCCACAGCTAAGTGAATGCCAATACCGAGTGATTGAATCCACGGTAAATAGAACTCAGCAGACCAAGTTGGGATTTTAGAACCCAACTCGTAGCTATAAGTTCCGCTTTGCCAAAGCGCAAGACCCAAGCCCAAAGTAATGAGCATACCAATTAAGGCAATCCAACGTGGCAAAGTTTTGTCGAGCTTATCGACTAACCAACAAATAAAACCGGCAATGAACGGAACAAGGATCAGCGCGGGTAAAATTAAATTGTTTTCCATTTTATTTCCCCACTACCTGAATAACGATCAAGATCATCAATAACACCACTACACCGAGTGACATGCTTGATGCGTATTCACGCAATGAACCTGTTTGACGTGAGCTTGTAAAACTGTTTCCGCCTTTCACGAGTGCAGGAAGAACTAACCACAAACCGTCAATCGGATCACGGCCAAAGATTTTGGCGAAGAATAAATAAGGTTTAACAAAAACGATGTCATACAACGCATCAAAACCAAAAGCGGTACGGCAAATATGTGCCAAACCTGAACCCAAACTTGTTTGAGCAAATGATTTCACTGCACCATAAGCAAATGTAAATAATGCTATACCCACAACTAGACCAACTAGCGCAATACCTACAGCTAAGTGCTCTGCCCCATGCATGCCTTCTACAAATTGTTCAGCGACATGGAATTCAGGAATTTTTGCAGTATTCAGAATACCTGCTACCGGTGCTTTTAATACCGCACCAATAAAAGTAGACAATACAGCTAAAATACCCAATGGAGCCCAGTAAGTTGCACCTTTAATTTCATGGTAAGGCGTGTTTTCTTGACCAAAGAATACAACCCAGATTAAACGGAATGTATAGATTGAAGTCAGGAATGCACCTGCTACACCCACCCAATATAAGGTGTGGTATAAAGCAACTGATTGACCTTGTACCCAAACTTCACCAAGAATCGCATCTTTAGAGAAGAAGCCGATAGTCAAGAATGGAATCGCTGCTAATGCACCGCCACCAATCGCGAAACAAGCAAACAGGAATTTGTTACGTTTGAACAAACCACCCATTTTGAAAATGTTTTGCTCGTGGTGATAAGCCAGAATAACCGCACCAGAAGACAAGAATAATAATGCCTTAAAGAATGCGTGAGCCAACATGTGGAACAAGCCAGCTTGATACGCTTCCGCACCTACAGCCATAAACATATAACCCAACTGACTCATTGTTGAGTAAGCCAAGATACGTTTGATGTCTGTTTGAACGAGTGCAGCAAAACCTGCAACTAACAAAGTTACCGCGCCAGTTACTGAAATGAATTGCATCACTTCAGGAGCAAGTTCAAATACGCTGAATAGACGACAGCATAAGTACACACCAGCCGTTACCATTGTGGCAGCGTGGATCAATGCAGAAACAGGTGTTGGACCTGCCATCGCATCTGCCAACCATGTTTGCAATGGAATTTGAGCAGATTTACCAGCAGCACCTAAGAACAACATTAATGCAGTCCAAATGGTAAGTGACGAACTCTTCGTCATTACTTCTACTGCGTGTTCAACGATGTACTGAGTATTTAGCGTACCAAATTGTTGGTAAAGCAAGAATAAAGCAATAAGCAAGAATACGTCACCAACGCGGGTCACTGTAAACGCTTTGATCGCTGCCCAACCATTTGCAGGGTTTGCATAATAGAAACCAATCAGCAAGTAAGAGCAAAGACCTACGCCTTCCCAACCCAAGAATAACAACGCCAAGTTGTCACCTAATACAAGCACAAGCATGCTGGCAACGAACAGGTTGAAATAAGAGAAGAAACGCGCATAGCCCTCTTCACCACGCATGTACCATGATGCAAAGATGTGAATTAAGAAACCAACACCCGTGATCATGCCCATCATGAGTAAAGATAAGCCGTCTAAATGTAAGCTAATGCCCGGAGCAAAACCGCCAACATTGAACCATGTCCACAAGTTTTGAACGAAAACTTGCTGACCACTCGTGGTAAATGCCATTCCAGCAATAAGTGCAAATAATGCAGATAAACCTACAGAACCTACACCAATAACTGCTGCAATGTTTTCAGAGAGTTTGTCTCGTCCTGCCGCCAATAAAATAAAACCGATCAGCGGAAATAATACTGTTAGATATAAATAACTCATCCGCGCATCTCACTAGCAGCATCCACATCCAAATGATGGAAGCGATGATAGAACTGAAGGACAATCGCAAGACCGATACATGCCTCTGCTGCTGCAAGGGTCAAAATCAGAATGAACATCACTTGCCCATCTGGTTGTGCCCATACGCTACCCGCAAGAACAAATGCCAATGCTGCAGCATTCATCATGATTTCAAGGCTCATTAACATAAATAAAAGGTTGCGTCGCACCATTACACCGTAAAAACCGAGTGCAAAAAGGATGGTTGCAACAATCAAACCATGTTCTAAAGGAATCTGGCCCATTATTCTTTTTCCTCTTCTGCACCTGGTTCACGTTTACCTAAGTGGTATGCTGCAACAAGGGCTGCTAGCAATAACATCGCGGCAACTTCAACCAATAATAAATAGTGAGTAAAGAGTGCTTGACCAACTACTTTTGGTCCAATCACTTGTGCCCCAAGTGGTGCTGAAATAGTGGTGTATTCACCACCAAGCATCCAAACTAAAAGCAAGCCGAGTAAGAAACTCATGAGTGCTGGATATGCCCAAGCATCTGAAGAAAGCCATTTGCGTTCTTGTTCAACGGTGTGTTGACCTAAGTTAAGCATCATCACCACGAAGACAAACAGAACCATAATTGCTCCGGCATAAACGATGATTTCAAGAGCACCTGCAAAAGGTGCCCCCACGATCATGAAAATACCAGCAACAGCAAGCAATGAAACAATTAGACTAAGTAGAGCGTGTACAGGGTTCGTGTTAGTCACTACACGAACCGTAGAAACGATGGCCACGAGTGCCATCAAATAAAACGGCCACATCATGGTAATAGACTCCGTACATCGATTGGTGCACTTTCTTTTTGTGCTTGACCTTTCTCTTTACCGTTAATTGCCATACCCGTCACACGGTAGAAGTTGTAGTCTGGGTATTTGCCCGGACCTGAAATGAGTAAGTTTTCTTTCTCATAAACAAGGTCTTGACGTACATATTCGCCTAACTCGAAGTCTGGTGTGAGCTGAATCGCAGTTGTTGGACATGCTTCTTCACACATACCGCAGAAAATACAACGTGAGAAGTTGATACGGAAAAACTCCGGATACCAACGACCATCTTCTGTTTCTGCTTTTTGTAGTGAAATACAGCCAACCGGACATGCAACCGCACATAGGTTACATGCTACGCAACGCTCTTCCCCATCAGGGTCACGCGTTAATACGATACGACCACGAAAGCGTGGCGGCACAATCTGTTCAGCCGGAACTTCTGGATATAAAATCGTGTCACGTTTACGTGTTGCATGGCTAAACACCATGAGTAACGTACGTACAATTGATCCGAATCCAGCTAGAAATTTATACATTTTGTACTCCCTGCTGTCCTAGGCCTGATTCATCAGAATCACAGCACCAGTCACTAACAAGTTGACCAACGCCAATGGCAAACAAATTTTCCAACCAAAGTTCATGACTTGGTCATAACGTGGACGCATTAAAGAACCACGTGCCAATACAAACATCATTACAAAGAATGCTGTTTTAATCACAAACCAAAATACTGGTGGAACAAATGGAATTTCTAAATTAAATGGCGCTAACCAGCCACCAAAGAATAAAGTCACGATCAATGCAGAGATCAGTACTACGTTGACATATTCAGCAACGAAGAACATACCCCATTTCATACCGCCATATTCAACATGGTAACCTTCTGCCAATTCTTGTTCTGCTTCTGGTTGGTCAAATGGATGACGGTGAGTTACCGCAACACCAGCAACCACAAAAATCAAGAAACCTAAGAATTGTGGAATAACGAACCAAACATCGCGTTGTGCTTCAACGATTTCACGAAGGTTAAATGAGCCTGCAATTGCAACCACACCCATCAGCGAGATACCCAAGAACACTTCATAAGAAATGGTTTGAGCTGCTGAACGTAAACCACCAAGCAACGAGTATTTGTTATTTGAAGCCCAGCCACCAAATAAAACTGCGTAGACAGCAATACCAGCCATTGCCATGAAGAACAATAAACCGATACTCATGTCGGCAACACCCAGTGAAGGACTCACCGGGATTACCATGAATGAAAGAACCGCTGTTGCCATTGCAACAGCAGGTGCTAAACGGAATGTAAGTTTGTCAGCAAACTTTGGTGTCCAGTCTTCTTTGAACATGATCTTGAGCATGTCGGCAACGATCTGGAGCATACCACCAGGACCAACACGGTTTGGACCATAACGGTCTTGCCACCAAGCAAGTAAACGACGCTCAATAAAAGACATCAACGCAGCAACTAATACAACAACAAGCAAAATCACAACTGCTTGAACGACAGCATACGCAATCGGCCAGTTCTCAGCCCAAAGTGGCGTTTGACGTATAATTTCTTGATTCATGAATTACACTCCTAAAGCCACTGAAACAGGCTCAGCTAGTGACACCATTGGTGCTAAACCAACTGGGTAACCAATATAACCTGTAGGTAAATATTCAATTACTTGTACTGGCAAGCTCACAGTCGTTTCGCCTGCTTTTACCGTAATGCGTTGACCTTCTTGAAGGTTCAAACGAGTTGCATCTTGTTCGCCCACTGCAAACACAGCTTCCGGAATACGAGTTTCCATTGCAGGTGTTTTAATCGTGAATTCACCAGAACCAAAAATATGATGCATTGGTACTAAGCGGAAACTTTCAGGGTTTGCAACAACCGGCACTGGAGCAACATAGCTACGTGCAGGACGTTTTACCAAGCGATCGAATAAACGAACACCTGAATCACCACCTTTTAAGTGACCACCGACTTCATCTTGGTATTTATTCCAAGATTGTGGAGAGTTCCAACCTGGAGCCCATGCAAATGGTACTAATGATGATGCTTTTTGCGGACCAACATAACCTTCCATTGAGAATGTTAATGCTGAATCTGGATCGGTAGGCTGTTTAGGCTCATGAACCGATAACGGCGCACGCATTGCTGTACGACCTGAATAACGACGTGGTTCACGCGCGATTTTCAAGCCATGTACACGGTAACCCGCATCTGGTGCTACATCTTGGATAGCTTCAAGTACTGGTACATTTTTCACGATGCTTTCAATTACATCGTCAAGCAATGTCCAATCTACAGCCTTACCTTTAATGCCAGTTTCAATGGCATGTAACCAACGCCATGATTCTTTAATTGCATATTCAGGTTTGTAATAGCTTGGATCGTAAACTTGATAGAAACGCTGTGCACGACCTTCTTGGCTTACAACAGTACCATCACCCTCTGCAAAGCTTGCTGCTGAAAGAACGATATCAGCTTGTTTCACAGTTTCAGTTTCACTGTGATCAAGTACAATTACTGTTTCAGCTTTATCTAATGCAGCTTGTACTTGTGCAGCTGGTAAGCGACGGAACAAGTCATTTTCAACAATAACAAGTGTGTCGTAGTCTTGAGCAAATGCTTGTTCAAGGCTTAAACCACCGAACAATGCCAAGCCCATAGAGTTCACTTCAGGAACTACAAGACTTAAACCAGCTTTAGAACCTAAGTTCTGAGTCAACTGTGCTGCAGCTTCCATAATAGAAGCATCTTGCAAGCTTGTACCCGCAATAATTAATGGTTTGTTTGCTGCTTTTAGAGTGTCAGCAATGGTTTGAGCAAATGCTTTTGCATCTTCATCTAAACCACTTACAACTTCACCATTCACTGCCGCAGCAACTGCAAATCCTAAACGTGCGATGTCATTTGGAGAAGCAACCACTTCACCAGTTGCGATGTCAGCAAGACGAGTTTGAGTTGCAGCTAAAATGTAAACCGGAGATTTTGCTTCTTGACCAATACGTTGTACAGGCTCAGCTAACCAATCTGGTGTACGTGTTTTTGCAGCCATTTCGCGTGCTTTGTTTTTCGCAGCTTGGCGAACAGACAATGCCATGCGGGGTGCAGTTTGAGTTAGGTCTTCACCTAAGATCAGAACAGCATCATAGCTTTCAATTTCACGCATGTTCGGGTTGTAGATACCCTCGGTTTGCATGATAGATGCAGCAAGTTCAACAAGCTTTTGCTCTTTTTGTGCAATACCAGTTGAATAATTTGCCTGACCTACAAGCTCACGTAATGCATAGTTAGATTCCAAGCTTGCGCGAGGAGAACCAATACCCAAAACTTTTTTGCCTTGAAGCTTAGCAATCGCTTGATCTAGAGCTTGGTCGACAGAAACAGTTGCAACAGTTTCACCATTACGGAACTGAGGCTGACGTGGACGGTCTGCACGGTTTACATAACCTGTGCCAAAACGACCTTTGTCACAAAGGAAGTACTGGTTAACCGAACCATTAAAACGGTTTTCTACACGACGGATTTCACCATAACGTTCACCCGGAGAAATGTTACAACCAGAAGAACAGCCTTGACACACGCTTGGTGCATACTGCATGTCCCACTTACGGTTATAACGCTCTGAATGAGTCTTATCAGTGAATACACCTGTTGGACATACTTCAGTCAAGTTACCAGAGAATTCAGACTCTAAAGTACCTGATTCTGGACGACCAAAGTAAACACGAGATGCATTGGCATAGACACCAAAATCTGTACCGCCCGCATAGTCTTTGTAGTAACGAACACAACGGTAACAAGCAATACAGCGGTTCATTTCATGTGCAATGAATGAGCCGAGTTCTTGGTTGTAATGCGTACGTTTTGTAAAACGATAGCGACGACGGTCATGACCTGTCATTACAGTCATATCTTGTAAATGACAGTGACCACCCTCTTCACAAACTGGACAGTCGTGCGGGTGGTTGGTCATCAAAAATTCAACAATAGATGCACGGAAATCCGTTGCTTCTTTGTCTTCAATTGAGATATAGGTATTGTCAGATGCTGGTGTCATGCAAGACATGACTAAACGACCACGCGTATCTTCTGGATTCGCATATTGCGTAACAGCACATTGACGGCAAGAACCAACCGAACCTAAGGATGGATGCCAACAAAAATATGGGATGTCGATGCCCAGACTCAAACATGCTTGTAGCAAGTTTTCCGAGCCGTTGACTTCATACGATTTTCCATCGACATGAATTGTAGCCATAGTCGAATTCCTTAAGCTTGTTCTACGTTGCTGGTTTGCACGACAGGACGATTCGTCACTTTCGCTTCAAACTCACCACGGAAATGTTTGAGTGCGCCCATAAGCGGCTCCATCGCACCTGGTGCGTGGGCACAGAAAGTTTTACCGATCCATAATTTACGAGTTAGTTCTTGTAAATGGTTGATATCTTCTTTCTTACCTTCGCCTGCTTCAAGTGCTTTAAGCGCTTTAACAGCCCATGGCAAACCATCACGGCACGGTGTACAGAAACCACATGATTCACGCGCAAAGAACTCTTCTAAGTTACGAGTGAGCGATACCATACATTGAGTTTCGTCTACCACCATTAACAAACATGTTCCCAAACGAGAACCTGCTTTCATAATCGTGTCCGCATCCATTGGTAAATCAATGGTATCTGCTGGTAAAAAGTCAGTTGAAGCACCACCTGGCAACCATGCTTTGAGCTTTAAGCCCTCACGCATACCACCTGCATGATCTTCAATGACTTCACGTGCAGTTGTACCAAACGGCAATTCCCAAAGACCTGGGAATTTAACTTTACCCGATGCACCATAAATTTTAGTGCCTGGATCTTTTGATTTACCCGCTGACAAGCCGATATACCACTCTGGTCCACGAAGCATGATTGCTGGCAAGTTGTTATAAGTTTCAACGTTGTTCACAATCGTCGGACGGCCCCATGCTCCTGCAACTTGCGGGAACGGTGGCTTAGTACGTGGGTTAGCACGACGGCCTTCAAGCGAGTTAATCAATGCAGTTTCTTCACCACAGATATAACGCCCTGCACCCGTATGTACATGCAGATCAAAATTCCAGCCAGAACCTAAGATATTTTCGCCTAAATAGCCTTTAGCACGAATCTGTTCTAACGCTTCATTTAGATATTGAGCAGCCTCGATGTATTCACCACGGATAAAGATATAACCTTGAGTTGCTTCTAAGGTATAACCCGCAATTAACATCCCTTCGATCAATTGATGTGGAAGTTTTTCCATCAACAAACGGTCTTTAAAGGTACCCGGTTCCATTTCGTCGGCATTACAGATCAAGTAACGTGGACCACCATCATTTGGTGCCATCAATGACCATTTAATACCCGCTGGGAAACCCGCACCACCACGACCTTTTACAGTTGCAGCTTTAATGACGTCTAACACTTCAGCAGGTTTCATGCCTAATGCTTTTTTAAAGCCAGCATAGCCTTCAAGTGCTTCGTAATCATCAGCACTACGTACCGCTTCTTGTTTGCTTAAACGCCAAGTGAGCGGATGAGTTTCCGGATTACCGTCGCCATAAATTGGTTTTGGTTCAGTATTCATACATACTTCTCCAATAACTGTTTAATTGATGTCACTTCGACTAAACCGTGAGTATCTTCATCAATCATTAAAGTTGGGCCTTTATCGCAGTTGCCTAGACAGCAAATTGGAAGCAGCGTAAAACGACCATCTGGTGTCGTTTGACCATACTGAATTCCTAATTCACGCTGGAATGCTTCAGCAAGTGTTTCTGCACCCATCAAGAAGCAAGCAATTGAGTCACAAAGCAAAATCACGTGACGACCTACCGGATGGCGATAGATACGGTTGTAAAATGTTGCAACACCTTCCAAATCAGCAACGCTCATCGACAACAACTGTGCGATAGCATTCATCTGAGCGTCATCTACCCAACCATTACGGCGTTGTACACACTTCAATGCATCCAAAGAGGCTGCACGAGGGTATGGATAGTGACCAATGTGATGTTCGATTTCGTGAATTTCTTCCGCAGTCAAAATCCCTTCGACATTCACACGTGGTTTTTTATCAGTCAAAATCATCATTATGTGTTACCTCTTAGCGATCCACGTCAGCCATAACCACGTCAATGGTCGCCAGATAAATGATTAAGTCAGATACTAAACTTCCGTTAATCACTGAAGGCATTTGCTGTAAGTGAGTAAACGTCGGTGTACGAATACGAGTACGATAACTCATGGTCGCTTTATCTGAAGTCAAGTAGTAAGTACTTGCACCTTTAACCACTTCAGTCATAAATGATGACTCGCCCGCTGGCATGACAGGACCCCATGAAACGCTCAAGAAGTGCGTAATCAAGGTTTCAATATCTTGTAATGTCTTATCTTTCGGTGGTGGAACAGCCAATGGATGATCCGCTTTGTATGGACCAGAAGGCATGTTATCCAAGCACTGTTGAATAATTTTTAGCGACTCGGTAATTTCACGAAAGTGAACAAGCACACGTGCATAAGCATCGCCTTCATACTCAACCGGCACATCAAAATCAAAGTTTTCATAACCACTGTATGGACGATATTTACGAACGTCAAAATCGATACCTGTTGCGCGTAAACCAGTACCAGTTACACCCCATGCGAGTGCAGATTTGGCATCGTATTGTGCAACATTACGCGTACGACCAATAAACACAGAGTTTTTCAATGCAGCTGTGTAGTATTCGTTTAAGCGTTTAGGCATCCACTCTAGCAATTCTTTAACAAGCTTTTGCCAGTTGTTTGGAAGATCGTGTGCTGTACCGCCAATACGGAACCATGCTGGATGCATACGGTAACCCGTAATTGCTTCAACAATGTCGTAAACTTTTTGACGGTCTGCGAACATATAGAATACTGGTGTCATACCACCGGCATCCTGAATTGCCGTACCACAGAATAATAAGTGGTTATTGATACGGAACAATTCGTTCAACATGACACGAATCACTTGCGCACGTTCAGGAACTTTAATACCAGCCATTTGCTCGACAGCCATCACATACGGCATGTTTTGAGCACAACCACCTAAGTAGTCAACACGGTCAGTATAAGGAATGAAAGAATGCCATGTTTGACGTTCAGCCATCTTTTCCACACCACGGTGGTGATAACCGATATCAGGTACACAGTCCTTCACTTCTTCGCCATCTAACTGCAATACAACACGGAACGCACCATGTGCAGATGGATGGTTAGGGCCCAAGTTCAAGAACATAAAGTCTTCATCAGCGTTACCACGCTTAAGACCCCAGTCTTCTGGCACAAAACGTAAGTGCTCTTGTTCAAAGTCTTGTTTCGCTTTGTCTTGCATGTACGGCGTATATTCTGTCGCACGTGCTGAATATTCTTTACGAAGCGGATGACCTTCCCAATAGGTTGGCAACAAAATACGACGGAGCATTGGATGCCCTTCGAAATTGATACCGAACATATCGTAAGCTTCACGTTCATACCAGTTGGCATTTGGCCAGATATTTGTCGCTGTCGGAATGTTAAGATCATTTTCGTTCAAGGCAACCTTGATACGAATGTCACTATTACGCTCAAGCGATAATAAATGATAGAACACAGTGAAGTCAGATGCTGGTAAACCATCACGATGAACACGTAAACGTTCATCCATCGCAGATAAGTCAAATAGCATTACATACGGACGTTCCACTTTACGTAGGAACATAAGGACTTCTTGCACGCGTGCGCGCTCAACCCAGACTGTTGGAAACTCTTCAAAAGTCGCCTGCACGTAAAAGTTCTCACCAAATTTGGTTTTGAGCTCTTCTACGATTGCAAATGCTGGGCGTGAATCAACTGCTGTTGACTCTGGCATAGCAATGTCAGTTTCAGCCATTGGCTTGGCTTCCTATTTAATACAAATTCTGTCAATTTTCTCGATGAACATATCAGTTAGATATGTCAAAACACCGTCAAAAAATTATTTAATCTCATCCATAGAGCGTAAGTTTTTAACGGCAATACGCTGCGCATTCTTACGGTCACGTTCTGGCATCATCTTTGGCTTATATACTGGCTGAAGATCATCACCGATCACGGCAGAAAGCGGGCGTCGCTCTAATTGAATCTGGTCTTGTAAAAGCATTAAAGCTTGAATTAATGCTTCAGGACGAGGCGGACAACCTGGGACGTACACGTCAACAGGAATAATTTTGTCTACACCTTGTACTACTGAATAGATGTCGTACATACCTCCAGAGTTTGCACAAGCACCCATCGAAATGACCCATTTAGGCTCTAACATCTGTTCATAAAGACGCTGAATAACTGGTGCCATTTTTACGAAACAGGTCCCTGCAACAATCATCAAGTCAGCCTGACGAGGTGAAGCACGGATAACCTCTGCACCGAAACGTGACAAGTCATGCACACCTGTTAAGGTCGTTGCATATTCGACGTAACAACATGAGGTACCAAAGTTAAATGGCCACAAGGAGTTTTTACGTCCCCAGTTTACTGCTGTATGCAAGACATCCTCTAAACGAGTCATGAATACGTTTTTATTCACTTCCTCTTCAAGCGGATCCGTCACGATTTGACGTTCTTGCAATGGGTATTGATCAGCATCCGGATTCGCGCGGGTCAGAGTATATTTCATCCCGACTTACTCCTTTTCAGATGACAATGCAGGTGTAGTTTTTGACTTAACACGACCTGATGATTGAGCTGGAATCTGGCCTGTAGGGTCAGTTACGAGCTCTTCAATAGAATTAAAGCGTGTAATTTCAGCAATGTTCATTGTTGGTGAACCGATTTTAACCGCCTCACCTGCTGATTTACGGCGATCTGCTGGCGACCAACTTAGAGCACCTACAGAGAAGGCATAAATAAGCGCAATCAATAAATCAACGACAAAGATCACAACAGTGGTATATCCCAACCACCCTACTTCACGCACAGAAGTAGACCATGCATAGAGGTAAAGAGCCTCTAAGTCGAAGACAACAAAGAAAATTGCGACTAAATAAAACTTTGCAGACAGGCGAATGCGAGCGCCACCAGCACTCACGACACCTGATTCAAACTGCTCTTGCTTAGCACGTCCCCACGATTTTCCCCCGAGAAGTAAGGGAACTGTGAGCATAAAGACGCAAAGAAATGTAACGCCGATCACGAAGGCGATAATCGCCCAGTCGTATGGAGTAATGGCACTCATGCGGGGATAACTCCTGGCAGGCCTATTTATTTAACAAAGAATGTATGTATTGGCCTTCAAATACACCAAACACAAAATTAATCCCGCCAATTGTACCTGATTTCTAATTTCCCATGCTAGTTGAAGCGTCTTAGTCTTTCGGATGATTTTCCCAACAAAACTATTCATCTATGTGTTGTAAGGGGGGTTTCACCGCACATAATCGGTTTATTTAATAGTTTCTTTATTTATGATGATTTTTTTCATTTTTTAATTTTAGAATATTTACACAGTTCATCGACTATTAAGTTTTAATAACTTACTTTTTTATAATATTAGTTTGTTTTTTATTGTATTCAACTTCTCCTCTGAATTATGATGAATGTTTAATCATGCATAATATTTTATTACTCTTGGATAAGAGTATTTATCATTAAGGGCAGCTGATGCCATACTCACTTCGTGAATTTTCATTTCTCTCCTTTTTAAAATATTTTCTCCTGTTTAGCATCATTATTGCAGTATGTTGTTTCATTGGCATCGCATCTCGCCCTTTAAGTTTTCTTGCATTCTTTTGGCCTGCTAACTCGGTTTTACTTGGCTTGCTCATTCGCTTCCCAATCACACGCCGACCAAGCGCATTTTTAGGTGCCTATATAGGATATGTGATTGCCGACTTATTTCAGGGCACGCCATTTGCTCTCACACTTGTTTTAACAACTTCAAATTTTCTTTATGTTGTTACTACATTTGCGCTCTATATGTTTTTTAATCAGCATATTAAAGCTGCCTACCGAGGCTATTCTTACCTTTTTTTATTTGGACTATGCGGAGTCGGTAGCATAGTAGGCGGATTGTTTGCAGCAACTTTCGTGCCTATGTTTAATACTAAATTTATGCTGAGTGGTTTGTTGGATGAATTCGGTTATTGGTTCACTTCTGAACTACAAAATGCTTTGCTTCTTCTACCCATCATATTGAACCTACCTCAGTATAGTCAGGTAAAGCATTACTTTTCGAGAAGTCGGGGATTACAGGCAACCGACCTTTTACCTTTTGGAGCTGTGCTCATTTCGATTGCTGCTAGCTATTACGACTCGGGTCCCGGTTCGCTACTCTACCCCATTGCTGCGCTCATCTGGTGCGCCATTCGCTATAAACCTATTGTTGTTGCACTCATTACGAGCCTCACCAGCGCCTACATTATTTATCATGTTTCCGGACATTACCTTTTACTCTATCCGAATGACTATTTCAGCAATACGATTTCAATCCGTATAGGATTAATCATGATGACAATTGCCCCTCTGACAGTTTCGAGTATTAGTGTTTTACATTCAGAATTAATTCAAAAGCTTCAACATGCGATTGCACATGACGAACTAACCTCTAGCCTCACTCGACGCCAGTTTTTACAGTCGGTCAGATTACTTCAAGAAAAAGTACAAAAAGAAAATAAAACCTCAGCTTTTTTCATGTTGGATGTCGACCATTTCAAACAAGTCAACGACAACTATGGTCATCAAATCGGTGATCGGGCGCTACAGACTTGTGTCACCACGATACAAAATATTTTGCATCCTCATGATTTATTGGGCCGCTTAGGCGGTGAAGAATTTGCCATTTTTATTGCAGATACCAGCAAGGAAAGTGCTTTTGAACTGGCAGAACAAATCAGAATTAAAATTAGCCAGCAACCTATTTATATTTATGGGAAATTACCCATTTTCATACAGGTGAGTATTGGGATAAGCTTATATTCACCATCTTCCCATCGAGCTATTGAAAGTTTATTTAAGGAAGCAGATGACGCTTTATATCAAGCAAAACGCCAAGGACGTAATCGAGTGTTTATCTCTTTATAACTTTTTCATTTCATCATCTAGTGTAATGAATTTTATACAATAACCTGTGTTTTGCCATGTATGCTAATAACAGATAATAAGGAGAAAAATGCATGACTCTAGAATATACGCACAAACCAAATTACTACTTGTTTGCCCAGCTACTTGTGCGACATATAGAAAGCTATATTCACAAACATCCAGATGCGAATAATGCAATTTTTGACTTGCGGGATGTCTATGAAATATTTAGACAGGATTTTGCGTCAACGACAACAAACCTAGAAGGTATTTTGCACATTGCTGATGAATATAAAATAGAAACAATTAATGGAGACCAACCTCTTATTCAAAAATACCAGATTGATGCAAAAAATAATTCATTACTGATCGATTTTAATTCCGATGCGTTAGCCAGCTTAAGAAGCGGAAAACCTATTTTGGAACCAGATGCAACTCGACTATAAATAGTTCAATAAAAAAGCACCTTATGAAGGTGCTTTTTTATTGGCTTTTAAAGGAGGCTGTTTAAAACGTTTTGCTGGCCATGTCATGATAAAACGGGCGCCACCCAAACTTGGGCTTTCATCCACTTTAATTTCACCACCAAACCAATAGGCAATACGACTTACAATAGACAATCCTAAGCCATAACCACCCGACGCACGAGTACGGCTATCATCCAGACGGGCAAAAGCTTCAAATACTCTTTGACGGTCTTGTTCAGGAATACCGGCACCATCATCTTCAACACATACAAAGGCCATGCCATCACTATGGATACCACCGGTAATTCGAACTTTATTATCGCAATAACGAACCGCGTTACCTACTAAGTTTTGAACAACACGATGTAAATAACGACGCTCTGCATCTACTTTTACATAAAGTGGAGGAGCAACCAGTTCAATTTCTTTTTGCGTTTTTAAAGCTTCAGTTTCGACAGCAACCTGATCCAACACATCAAATAAAGTAATTTCATCGAAATCTAGTGAAGGTGTCCCCTGCTCTAGTTTTGCGTAAGTCATGATTTCATCAATTAAAGTATTAAGCGCTTCAATATCTTTATCAATCATGTCGACCTGATGCATACGATGGTTGTAATCATCTTCTTCAGCTAACATTTCTGTACCAAAGCGAATACGGGCAACAGGCGTTCTAAGCTCATGAGATACCGCTCTCATTAACTCACGCTGAGCCTCAATTAAACGCTGAATATGATCAGACATGTTGTTATAACTTGATGCCAAGTTTGCCATTTCGTCACTTCCTTCAATAGGAACACGCAATGACAAATCACCAGACTTCATGCGGTTTAATGCATAACGTACTTGGCGAATTTTGCGCTCTAGCGGCAAGATCAATCCATAAACACCTAGACTCAGCAAGAATAAGCTAAATAAGGTAATCCCTGCTGAAAGCTGCAAAGGCATCCAGTTAAACATCGGCACCGGTCCAAGCACGAGGACCTGTGTAGGATGATTCGGTATTGGTGAGACGATTGAAATGGTTGTACCGCGAACTGTTGCACTGTCTTTGTACAACATGACGCTTTGATCTTGGCGTAAACGACCAATTTGCTCAGAGTCCAGATTAACGTCTTGAATATTGTAGATATTAATTGGATAAGAGAAATGTTTTTGAATCTTGGCAAGATATTCTTGTTCTTGCCCCGGATAAAACATTAGATAATCAAGTACAAAAATAGGGAGAGCTTTCATTTGGCGCTCACTAATTTTGTCGACTTTTATAGATAGATAATGTTGTGGGTCGTCACGCAAGCCAATAATGATATACGCAATACTATTACTGGCATCGTAACGAACAACAGATTTTTGAGCTTCGATTCGTTTTTTCTCGGTACGAGATAACTCAACCTTGCTTGCATCAGTATAGTAAATTGGAAGTTCCAATAAATCTGATGCGTCTGAAACCCAGTCTATTTTCTGTTGCTTCCCCGGTTGTCGAGCCACCCCTTCACTAATGACATAAGAAATACCATCAGTTAAAGATTCTCGGTATTCTTGTGCCCGTTGATAATTGATGATTTGTACAAGCAAATAACCAAATACAGCAACCAAAACAACAAGAATTACCAGTCCCGCATAAATTCGCAGGAATATACTGTGTTTAAACACTCGATCAACCTTATAGGAAGTTTATTCCGACCTTATAACCCGTTGGTTTCTTTAACGAACAAGTAACCTTTACTACGTACTGTTTTAATACGCTTTGGATTTTCAGGATCATCGCCAATTTTTGGACGAATACGTGAAATACGGACATCGATTGAACGGTCCTGACCATCGTATTCGATACCACGTAAACGTTCGAAGATATCTTCACGCGATAAGATACGACCAGCATTTGATGCAAGCAACCATAATAGGTCATATTCTGCGCTAGTGAAGTCAACAAGTTCACCATTTAGCGTGACAGAACGACCGCCATTATCAATTACAAGGTCATCAAACTCGATACGCTGTGCAACTTCATCTTCTACAGTTTTGTCTGTGCGACGTAAGAGTGCACGGATACGCGCTAAAAGAACACGTGGTTGAACTGGTTTAGCAACATAGTCATCTGCGCCCATTTCTAAACCAAGTACCTGATCCATATCTTCTGTACGTGCAGTCAACATCAGAATCGGTTGATGGTAATGTGGACGAACTTCACGGCAAACTGTTAAGCCATCGGCACCCGGCAACATGACATCCAAGACCACTAGATCTGGTTGTTCACTAATAATACGACGAATTGCACGGTTACCATCAGTTTCTACACCAACTTCTAAACCGTTGCGAATTAAATATTCTTGAGTTAAACGTGCTAAGCGTTCGTCATCTTCAACGATCAGAATCTTTGGTAACTTTTCTTCTTGGCTCATATCATTGCCCCTATAAATCTCGTTTCATGTATCTTAAAAATCTTGCAGATACATTCGTTTATCATTTGCAATATACACACGTTTACATTGTAAACAAGTAGGCGTTCACCAAACTGATACATGACCATCGTATTTTGTTGCATTTTATTAGCCTTTGAATTTTCACGTGTTTTTAAGATTTATTTATTGTTATTAAATTTCATATTCTATTCATATTTCCAATGTATGAATATTAAACAAATTATTTCTCTGTTTAGTTTAAATTTATTTAAGTGTTTGTTTTTTGAGTTATCCACAAAGTTATCTATAAGTGTTTTTTAACAGCTTTGCTATGCTATCTCCCATCAAATCATACAGATAAAAAATTACTAAAAAGTCAAGATTGATCTGCTATGAAAAATCCCGTATCTTGTGTTGAAAATAAACTTTAACTACTAAGTCTTGTGTTTATCCCTCAAATATCGTGGCATGTTTTTTGCTCGGTTCAAACGGTCTATGAACATAACAAAAGTGACAATGGAGCTATGCTGGCATGAGCGTAATTACTTCGACTCCCGGTCAAATTCAGGTGATTAAGCGCACTGGAGATGTTGCTGCATTTGATGCAGAGAAAATTTCAGTTGCGATTGGTAAAGCTTTTCTTGCTGTGGAAGGTCAACAGAGTTCGGATTCTAGCCGTATTCATGACCGTATTACCCAGTTGACGGAAATGGTATTAAATACTTTCACTCGCCGTTTACCATCGGGTGGTACGATCCATATTGAAGAAATTCAAGATCAAGTAGAACTTGCTTTAATGCGTACTGGGGAACAAAAGGTTGCCCGCGCTTATGTGATTTACCGTGAACAACGTGCTAGCGCTCGTCAGCAAACGAACTCAAACCACCACCCTACTTTACAAGTTACCGACAAAAACGGTCAGCTTCAGCCACTTGATTTAAGTGCATTGCAAGCAACTGTTTCTAAGGCAGCTGAAGGTTTGGAAGGTATTGACGTTCAAGCCATTGTTGATGAAACCGTTAAAAACTTATATAACGGCGTAAAAGAAAGTGATATTGCCACAACAATGATGATGGCAACACGTACCCGTATTGAACAAGAACCAAACTACACTTACGTGACTGCACGTTTGCTTTGTAACGAATTAGTGAGCACTGGTTTAACGTTCTTAGGCTTATCAACAGATACACCTGAAAACAATGCACTTGAAGCATTCTTGAAAAAAGGTGTTGAGCTTGATTTGCTTTCACCTGACTTGCTTGACTTCGACTTAGAAAAATTATCAGCAGCAATTCAGCCAGAACGTTCTAATCAGTTTACCTATTTAGGTTTACAGACTTTATTTGACCGTTACTTCATTCACTCAAACGGCGTTCGCTTCGAATTACCACAATTATTCTTCATGCGTGTGTCGATGGGTCTTGCACTCAATGAGCAAGATAAAGAAGAGCGTGCAATTGAGTTCTATAACTTATTGTCTAGCTTCGACTACATGGCTTCTACGCCTACCCTGTTTAACTCAGGTACATTACGTCCACAGCTTTCAAGTTGTTACTTAACAACAATTGGCGATGACCTTTATGACATTTATGGCGCGATGCGTGACAACGCAATGCTTTCTAAATGGGCTGGTGGTTTAGGTAATGACTGGACACCTGTACGTGCCTTGAACTCTTATATTAAAGGTACTAACGGTAAGTCTCAGGGTGTTGTTCCATTCTTGAAAGTCGCGAACGATACAGCTGTTGCAGTAAACCAAGGTGGTAAGCGTAAAGGTGCTGTGTGTGCATACCTAGAAACTTGGCACTTAGATATCGAAGAGTTCTTAGAGCTTCGTAAAAATACGGGTGATGACCGTCGCCGTACTCACGACATGAACACTGCGAACTGGGTTCCAGACTTGTTTATGCAACGTGTATTTGAAGATGGTGAATGGACATTATTTACCCCTTCTGAAACTCCAGACTTGCACGACTTAACTGGTGCTGAATTTGCTGAGCGTTATGCTTACTATGAGTCTGTAGCGAAAGAAACCAACATGCTACACAAGAAAGTACGTGCTAAAGACTTATGGCGCAAAATGCTTTCTATGTTGTTTGAAACTGGTCATCCATGGATCACATTCAAAGATGTATGTAACTTACGTTCACCACAACAACATGTTGGTGTAGTTCACTCATCTAACTTATGTACTGAAATTACCTTGAACACAAATCAAGACGAAATTGCAGTATGTAACTTAGGTTCGATCAACCTTGTACAACACGTTCAAGGTGGTGTGTTAGACCGTGAGAAGTTAGCTCGCACTATTAAAACAGCAGTACGTATGCTCGATAACGTTATCGACATTAACTACTACGCTGTACCACAAGCGAAAAACTCGAACTTGAAACACCGCCCTGTCGGTATGGGTATCATGGGCTTCCAAGATGCTCTATATGAAATGGGTATTGCTTACGGTTCAGATGCTGCTGTTGATTTTGCTGATGAATCAATGGAAGTAATTAGCTACTACGCGATTGAAACTTCAAGCAACTTGGCTGTTGAACGTGGTGCTTACTCAACATTCAAAGGTTCATTGTGGGATCAAGGCATCCTTCCAATCGACTCTTTAGAAATTGTTGCGAAGTCTCGTCCAGAGCGCATGCTCGAAGTTGACCGTACTCAACGTTTAGACTGGGACACTTTACGTGCCAAAGTTCAAAAAGACGGTATGCGTAACTCAAACGTGATGGCGATTGCTCCAACTGCTACCATCTCTAACATTTGTGGTGTTTCTCAATCTATTGAGCCAACATTCCAAAACTTATATGTGAAATCTAACTTGTCTGGTGAGTTCACTGTTATTAACCCATACCTTGTTCGTGCATTAAAAGAACGCGGTCTTTGGGACACAGTAATGGTTAACGACCTTAAACACTTTGAAGGTTCAGTACAAAAAATTGCTCGTATTCCTGAAGAATTAAAAGCAATCTTTGCTACTGCGTTTGAAGTGGATACACGTTGGATCGTTGATGCTGCATCACGCCGTCAAAAATGGATTGATCAAGCTCAGTCGCTTAACCTTTACATCTCTGGTGCAAACGGTAAGAAACTTGACATCACTTACAAGATGGCATGGTTACGTGGTCTTAAGACGACTTATTACCTCCGAGCTTTAGGTGCAACTTCTGCTGAAAAATCTACAATCAACACAGGTGCTTTAAACGCAGTTAAACCTGCGACTGTTGAAGCAGCAGCTGTTGCTGCCCCTGTTGTAGAAGCGAAGAAACCAGAAGCAGCGGTTGAAGAAGAAGGCTTTACTCAAGCAGCTCCTGTACCAATGGCTTGTTCGATCGACAACCCTGATTGTGAAGCTTGCCAATAACATTTAATAAGATTGCTCTTTTTCACTAAAGAGCAATCTTAAAAGAGGTAAAGATTATGCTTTCTCATCTCAGCCATAACTATATGCTTGGTGTTGGAGTTTTAATCTTTGCCTTTATTTTCTTTTATATGCCGATGGTTTACGCATTTATCACAATACGTAAGCAGCAGCGTAAACAAAATAAGTTGTAGGGAGTAGAGACCAAAGGCCCAAAATTTGGTCATGCATCAATAAAACTTAATTTTGTTTACACATTAAAAGCGTATAGTAGGGACATCTTCGTTTAAGAGATGTCAAATATAGATATATACAACGAAGAGAGAACAAAAATGTCTATCCTTAGTTGGGACGATTTTGAAGATGATTCGCAAAAACCGACTACACCTGAACACAAGTCTGCGCCCGTCCAATCGGAAAAAGCGTCAGATTCGCAGAATGTATCTACTGCGCAGCCATCATCGCCGAGCGTGGCAGCTCCACAATCCGCTGGAACCCATTCCGTGCGACCAACAGTTGCCTCCGATACAGTGGCTAGAGCCGCTCAAGCCTTAGAACATTTAGACGTTGCCCCTGGCCTTGAAGAGCTAGAAATGGGTGCTCAACGTGTTCAAGTTGACGACAAAGCCATGATTAACTGTCGTGCGGACTTGAACCAACTTGTACCATTTAAATATGAGTGGGCTTGGCAGAAATATCTTGACGGGTGTGCAAACCACTGGATGCCTCAAGAAGTTAACATGAACCATGACATCGCACTTTGGAAGTCTGAAAATGGCTTAACAGAAGATGAGCGTACTATTGTTATGCGTTCTTTAGGTTTCTTCTCGACTGCTGACTCTTTGGTTGCAAACAACTTGGTATTGGCGATTTACCGTCACATTACTAACCCTGAATGCCGTCAGTACATCTTGCGTCAAGCGTTTGAAGAAGCAATTCACACTCACGCTTACCAATACTGTATCGAATCTTTAGGTATGGACGAAGGCGAAGTCTTCAACATGTACCGTGAAGTTCCATCTGTTGCACGTAAAGCAGCTTGGGGCTTGAAATATACTCAATCTTTAACTGATCCTAATTTCCACACAGGTACGCCTGAAAACGACCAACGTTTACTTCGTAACCTGATCGCATTCTACTGTGTACTTGAAGGGATCTTCTTCTACTGTGGCTTTACTCAAATTTTGAGTATGGGTCGTCGTAACAAGATGAACGGTGTTGCTGAGCAGTTCCAATACATCTTGCGTGATGAGTCTATGCATTTGAACTTTGGTATCGACATGATTAACCAAATCAAGATTGAGAACCCTCACCTTTGGACTGCTGAGTTCCAACAAGAAGTGGTTCAAATGATTGTTGAAGGTACGATGCTTGAAATCGAATATGCACGTGACACCATGCCACGCGGTGTATTGGGTATGAACGCAAGCATGATGGAAGAATACTTGAAATTCATCTGTAACCGCCGCTTATCTCAGTTAGGTTTACCAGAGCAATTTGCTGGTGTAACAAATCCATTTGCGTGGATGTCTGAGATGATGGACTTACGTAAAGAGAAGAACTTCTTCGAAACTCGCGTAACCGACTACCAAACTGGTGGTGCGTTAAGCTGGTAAGTTTAACTTATCAAATCAAAAGAGCTGCTCTACTAGAGTGGCTTTTTTATTTCCATTTTAATATTAATCATTAAATATCATTTATAACTCAAAGGAGAGAGCTAAGGTTGCATATCTATCGCCTTTATTAGATAGAAATTTCCATTAATTATATTTGTCACAAGCTGTAGCATATTTTTCAAGTTGAGTTATATCAATTGAATTTAAAGGTGCCATGAGTTATTTTTCCTCAAATTTATTAAATAAATATTTTATATTTTTTTCAATAGTTTCCCATTCTTGTAAATATAGATCACTATAATGAGCTTCTATATCAAGTGATAATTGTGGTATTTCAAAATAATGATCACAATGATATCTTTTAGGATGAGAATAAGCTTCTAACTTTTCTTCAGTAACCACACTGGTTTCTGAACTACAATTTATATATGTCGTAATATATCCACTCTTGTCTTTATTGAAAAAAACTTTATGTCGTTGACTATCTTCAATGACATCTTCTGGATATTTTTTATCCCATTGTTTATGAACTAAAACCTTATAAAATCCACCAGGAACATTCGATTTTAAACCTACAACTTCTATAAGTTTTAAATCTGGTCTTGGTTTTATTATCATGTAATTTAATAATTCTTCATTCCAGAAAATAGTTTTAGTATGGAAAACCTGTTGCAATCCTAGACCTAAACTACTGGTAGGTAAACTATAGCCTTTTCTATCTACATTATTATTAGGTGTAACTCGCCAACTATTTACATTTAATCTTAAATAATGATTTTTATATACTTCTAAGTCTTCAGTACTTTTTGTTTGAAAAATATGTAGGTTTTTTAAATTCTTAGGTTCAAACTTTGGAAGTAGAAGTTCAAAAAGCTCCTGACAAGTATACACATCGCAAATTTTTTCTTTTCGCGCTTTAATCCTCTCTTCTCTTTTCTTTTCTTCATCTTGTTTTAAAATTGGTTCAAAAATAAAAGTGCTGCCATCTATATAAGTGGCAGGAATATTTAATACCATTCCATCTGGGTTAGTAGAAGACGGCCAAATTTGACGTACATTTGGAGGATGTTCCAAGAACTTTTTTTGCCGCGCTTCTTTTGTTACTTCACCATATACACAATAACTGAGTAAACACACTGGTAAAAGCAGCAACAAATATCTCTTCTTAAAAGATAATTTATTTTTTTGCATTGAGGATATGCTCAATAAAACGTAAATTTCATCACAAACAATACCAATTTTTTTTAATATTAAACTATTTTTTATCTAATTAAGTTCTTTCAAAGATTATAAAAATTATTATTTAATAAATATAGTATAAAATTTAATTGTTACTATCTCAATCTGAATTTAAAAATCAATTTATCTTTTACAAAAAGACACAGAATATTTCACAAAATACACAATGGGATTGATTGTGTGCAACGAGTTATCATTTAACGTATTATTTCAAACTAATTCATTGATTTATAAATCGTATCAATGAAAACTTATGTATCGCATGGCGTAGCGTTTCCAAAAAGCCGCTCTACTCGAGTGGCTTTTTTATTATTAAAATTATTTAATTTCAATAAATTCAGATTAACATTCAAACTATTAAAATATATTTTATTATTTTAAAAACAAATAATATAAATAAAAGAATATTTTATAAATATAGAAATTCTCTTGTTTTAAAAAAGATTTTTTAATACTTTAAATTAGGGTGTCGGCTGACCCAATTTAGCTTTTAAACGAAGGAAATCTCAGCCGACGGTGTAGATATACCAAATTATTATTACAACAGTTCCTATCAATACGTTTATTTTACAAATTAAAAAAGAGAATTAATTAAAACTATTACAAAGCCCAGCCATATTATTTAAGTCATTAAAATTATTTAAATAAATATTATTAAATTAAACACTAAACATAGAACCAATATAAAAAACAATAATTTATAAAAAATTAAAATTCCAATACATAGCAAATTTATTTTATTTCAATAAGATAAATATTATCTACCCTATATTTTAAAAATAAATATATTATTTTATTCTTAAAATATTTTTATTTACCCCACTCTCTTTTGTGTTTAAAAAATGTTATCAAAAATAATCATCTTTTTTATTTAGTTGATTTTGAATATATTTAAAATTTTTCGGTATTAGCAGTGACCTATTACACAACTTGACTTCAAATAGCAAAAAATTAAATACTCTTTCTCAATTATGGGGCTTAACGCACATAATAAAACAATAGTAATAAAAACATCTCAAACAAATCACATGGAAATAGATTATGTTTATTAAAAGTATTTTATCTTCGATTACTAATATTATCCCACTTCCTGAAAATAGTAACACAAGCAATAATTTAGGTAATGGCTCTGGCGATGGGCTATTAAATGGTGCAGCCTCAGGTAATGGAGAACATAACTACGGTATTGGAAATGGAATTGGTGATGACGCCAGTATTACTGCCCCAATTACTATTCCTCTCAACCTCTCTGGTAATTCAATTACACTCATAGGCAACTCATCTTCAAGCTCAGTCAACAACTCTCCAACAACGACTTCAAATAATGTTAACGACAACGACAATACTATTAACGGTAATGGCTCGGGTGCAGGCAATGGTTCTGGTGATGGCCTGCTCAATGGAATCGCTTCTGGAAACGGGGAACATAATTACGGAATCGGAAATGGTATTGCTGATGATGCAAGCATTACTGCCCCAATTACTATTCCTCTCAACCTTTCTGGTAATTCAATTACTTTAATTGGCAACTCATCTGCGAGTTCAGTGAATACCTCACCAACCACTACTTCAAATACAGTTAATGACAATGACACTACTGATAACGGCAATGGTGATAGTGGAGTGAGTGCACTGGACAGCTCCGGCAATGGTTCAGGTGATGGGGCTGGAAATGGCCCAGCTTCAGGTAATGGTGAGCACAACTACGGTATTGGCAATGGTAACGGCGATGATGTTGATATTACTGCTCCAATTACTGGTGTTCTGAACTTATCTGGGAATTCATTTACTCTCATTGGTGATTCTTCATCAAGTTCAGTCAACACAGCCCCAACAACGATTTCAAACACGGTTAATGACAACGACACTATTGATAATGGCAACAGTGGCGGAATTGGCGGTGGCTCAGGAAATGGTGCTGGCGATGGACTGTTGAACGGTGCGGCTTCTGGCAACGGCAAACATAACTACGGCATTGGTAATGGCAACGGTGATGATGCGGATATCACTGCCCCAATTACTGGGGTTTTAAACTTCTCTGGTAATTCTTTCTCGCTCATTGGCAATTCATCTTCTAGTTCAATTAATACTGCCCCAACCACAAGCATCAACACGGTTAATGACAATGACGTAACTGATAATGGCAATGATGGTGGTGCACTTGTTGGCGGAAGTTCTGGAAACGGTTCTGGTGACGGCCTACTCAATGGCGCTGCTTCTGGCAATGGCGAACATAACTATGGCATTGGCAACGGTAATGGTGACGATGCAGACTTCACATTCCCACTGACTGGCATACTCAACTTTTCTGGAAACTCGATTTCAGGCTTTGGCAGCTCATCTAGTGACTCGGTAAATATTGCATCAACCACAACGACTAACACAGTCAATGATAATGACACCATTGATAATGCTAATTCGGGCGGCCTCATTGGCGATTCTGGTAATGGCTCTGGTGACGGTTTACTCAATGGTGCAGCGTCTGGTAATAGCGAACATAACTACGGTATTGGCAACGGAAATGGTGACGACGCAGACTTTACAATTCCATTTACTGGTGGCTTGAACATTTTAGGTAATGCTTTATCAGGTATAGGTGGCTCTTCGACAGACTCTATTAATATCTCACCGACAACCACTTCAAATACAGTCAATGACAATGACACAACCAATAACGGCAACACTTCAGGTGGCGTGATTGGTTCTGGTGATTCAGGCAATGGCTCTGGTGATGGCCTATTAAATGGCATTGCATCAGGTAACGGTGAACATAATTACGGTATTGGCAACGGTAATGGTGATGATGTTGATGTTACTGCTCCTATCACCACTCCAATTAATGTATTAGGTAACTCTTTCTCATTTATTGGTGGTGAAGGTACAGGCGATATCTTGAGCCCAATTACTGGCATTATTGGCGGTATTGGTGGAGATCTGGGCGATAACCCAATTACAGGTATTATTCAAAGTGGTATCGACGTTCTACAAAATTTAGAGAGCCTAAAAACAGGTTTGATTAACACAGGTATTGATACGATTGCCGACACAATTATTGGTGTATTCCCAGATGCAGAGCATCCAGTAGGTGATTTTGCAGACCTTGGAAAACTACTTTTCGAGACTTCACGCGATAGTGTTAACGGTACGCTTGAGGCTATTTCTGACCTTGCAGGCGTTGACCTTGATGGTGCAAGTGGCTCGTTCACTGGTGTAATTAATACACTGCTTACTAATGGTTCAACGGCTTCGACCATTATTCAGCATATTGTAGGTGATGACCTAGTCACTGAAAACGGTGGCCTATTAGGTTCAATCACTACGATTATTGGTGGCGTTGACAGTGGAGATGGTAGTTTCTTGGGTGGTCTTGATGGAATAATTTCTATCGACAATGGCAGCTCTGACGACAACAGCCTTGGTATAGATACTATTTTAGGAAATATTCTCGGCTCGGTAGGTTCGAATGAAGGTATTGCGGTTGGTGAACCTGACCCAACTGGCGGCAGTTTAATTAACACGATTTCTTTCACATCGGTAAATCAGTTAACTGATCAACTGTTGCATGCTTTACCGACTGTCTAATTCGTTCGTAAAGATATAAACCCTATAAAAGCACCTTTCAAATTTCGTATTTGGAAGGTGTTTTTCATTAAAGAGCTTTTGACAGTTATATGCTCATGCTTATAGGTTATTAATCCAGATCTAAATAACCAAATACAGCTTTTTCAACTCGCTGCTGTAAATGGTTTAAATCGTTTTCCCCTGCTATGCCTGCCGCGTTAATCATTCCTTTACTTAACGCAATCACATCTTGTGCGGCTAACTGTGCATGTGAAATACCTGAGCGTATAAACAGATCAGAAATTATGGTTTCAAGTTCGTGTTGAAGTTCTCTTTCTTCAATGTCTTTTCCAATAAGTTCAGAAGCAAATTCTAAGGTTCGTGCCAACTGCGGACGGCTCAATTGATGTTGTACAGCAGCATGTATGATGAGTATTAGTTTTTCTTTTAAGTCTGCGATGTTGTGTTGCTGTATAGCTTCAACGATACGATTTGAAAGCTCAGCCCGCTCACGTCGAATTAACTCAACGATTAAGGCATCTTTAGATGGAAAGTATTGATATAGGCTACCAATGCTTACGCCAGCAAGTTCAGCCACGGCATTTGTGTTAAATCCAGCAAAGCCTAACGTCTCTAAAATGCGAGCAGCCGCCTCTAGAATTGCTTCAAAGGTAGCCACTGAGCGAGCTTGACGCGGGCGTTTGCGTGGGTCTGGAAGTGTTTCTGACATGAGCCGAAATGCGAGTATTTAATGTGAGTAATCACTCATATACTGACTGAGTCATATTGATGTGACAAGTAAATGCTGCTTTTTCAGTTGAACTACAACTCGACCCAGTCATGGAGTGGTTATGTCTAGAACCTATACTTTTTTTATTCATTTAAGAGCATTGCCTGCTTGGTTGGCTTTAGCTCGTGAAAAGCGGGCTGAGTTTAGTACACAAAAGCTTGAACCTATTTTTGAGAAGTACCCGACTGTAAAAGTTCGGTGGTATGACGTTGAAGCTTTTAGCACTAAAGCCAGTGATATTGCTGTGTTTGAAACCACATCTCTGCAAGATTATTATTTTGTGATTGATGCGATTCGAGACTCTGAGTTTTGTACAGTGCCCTACTTTGAGTTTGTAGAGATTATTCCTGCAATTGAAGATGGGTATGTGGAGTATGAAAGTTCTTTATAGAAGGTGCAGATAAAAAAACCGCTATCTAATAGCGGTTTTTTATTCAGTCTTTAAAATTTAAATTAAAGTATCAGTGATGAAACTAAATTATAAATACATCAGTTTTAATTAAATCATCCAAACTAGCCACATTTGTTTGATTATTTAAAATTAATAGCTTGGTAGCTGAATAATTCACATCATTTCCGTCTCTATCCAAACTTAGCGTAACTGTTGAACCGCTTTTTTCAAATGATACAAACTGATCGAGATTTTCTTTACTAGCTTGGCCAATGATTAAATCAGAAATATTGATTTTATCTCCTTGGGAAACCGTGAAGTCTGACCATGTATCAATGCCATTACCACCTGTAGCATCATTTCCCAAACCTTCTAAAATTTTGAAAATTGCAGTATCGGCACCTATTCCGCCATTCAATGTATCATTGCCTGCTCCACCATTCAGAAGATCATTACCATCTCCACCATTTAGAATGTCATTTCCAGCACCACCGATTAGACTATCCTTTCCAATATTACCTGTTAATGTATCACCACCAGTTGTACCAATAATCTCTAAACCTATCTTAGGGATATCTGAAGATATTATGGTCTGATCCGAGAAAGTAAACTTCTCAATGTCGTAATAAGTATTAAAGAAGCCCTTGATCGTAATCCCGTCACCCTCGTTATAACCAGATAGCTTCAGGTCAGTTCCTTCTTTCTGGAACTTTACTTCCTCAAATTTCACATCTGTAAACTTGATAATGTCATCACCGGCATAACCACCGCTGTAGTCAGTAATGATGTCCTGCCCATGGCCTTTCGAGAAGATATAGGTATCACCATGATATCCGCCTTCCAGATTGTCATTTCCTGTACCACCGATCAGGATATCTACACCAGCTCCGCCATACAGCTTGTCATTGCCACTGCCTCCGTCAAGCACATCATCATAGCCTGAAGCAGTCACGATATCGTCTCCCGCACCAGCCTTAACAACACTCTTATAAGACCAGGTTGTAATTGTCTCACCTGCATCCGTACCGTCAAAGGTCAATCCGTTCTGGCGGAAATAGTCCATGGTGATGGTCTGGTCAGAGAAAGTAAACTTCTCAATGTCGTAATAAGTATTAAAGAAGCCCTTGATCGTAATCCCGTCACCCTCGTTATAACCAGATAGCTTCAGGTCAGTTCCTTCTTTCTGGAACTTCACTTCCTCAAACTTCACATCTGTAAACTTGATAATGTCATCACCGGCATAACCACCGCTGTAGTCAGTAATGATGTCCTGCCCATGGCCTTTCGAGAAGATATAGGTATCACCATGATATCCGCCTTCCAGATTGTCATTTCCTGTACCACCGATCAGGATATCTACACCAGCTCCGCCATACAGCTTGTCATTGCCACTGCCTCCAACTAAAGTATCGGAACCAGCAGCACCATTTAATATGTCATTTCCTGAAGCACTTACTAAAATATCATCTTGAACTGTGCCATTTAAAGTATCATCTAATTTTGTTCCGATAATAAAACCTAAGTCATCGAATGTTTTTAGATCGATTTTAGGCACTAAATCGCCCCATAGTTCCTGATCAACGACTTTACTTAAATAATTAATTAATAATTCTTTTCCTTCTGGCAACCAATTAGTTAAAACATCAGGATGATGGTTTACTAAATCAATTAAATCTGTAAATACTTTCTCTGGATTATTTATAAAAGTTTGCTCTAGTTTTTCCTGAATTCCAGAATAATCAAACAACTCAGATGGATTTGATGCTTGTAAATTAAATTTAATCTCTGCCAGATAATCATCTAAGCGAGTTTGATAAAGTAAGCCAGTGTAAATCCCTTCTTTCAAACTCATATATGCATTATTTATAGTATTAAATACATTCTTAATATCTGCTTCATTGTCATAATAAATTTGTGAAGATTTTGAACCAGAAAATGCATTTAATATTGGAAGCATATAATGAATCTTATCTAACATTGTCTGAGATTCTTGTGACAATGGTGAGCTTAAAGTACCTGTCGATGCTTGTCCTGGGGTTAATGCTATACCTTCATTAGCAGTTTTAACCCAAGATACCATTTGCAATTCATTTGCTTCTTTATAATCTGGATCAGTTTTTGCCCAATTTAAAATCAATTGATCTAATAGATCATACTGCTCAGATCTAGTTTCTGCATTTGAATAATTTTTTAATGTTTCTGCTAATTCTGGAGATAAAGCAGCTGCTTCTCTAAGATCACGAACACGTCCAACACCTTGTAGATTTGCAGCTTGTTGTTGTTCTGCTGTTAGTTCGATAGCGTTATTAAAACTGCTGTAGATACTATTAAAACTAAAATTGACATCTCCCATTATATGGCTTTGACCATCTAGAGTTTCAAAGCTTCCAGTTTGAGCCAAGATGTTGTCATTACCCAACGCAGTATCAGTATTTGTATGATTTAAATTTAAAGATTGAATCCCTAACTCAGTTAAACCAAATAATTCATTCGTCTGACTAACTCCATCTTGGTTTAGGTCACGCCAAACTTTAAGCTGCTCAAAGTTTGTATCTTCAGCATTTACTTTACCATCGCCATTACTGTCAAACTCAGCTAGAGCAGCATAACCATTACTTGCTTGACTACCATCCTTCAAAGTTACACTGTCACCAAATAACTCACTACCATCATTAATGACACCATCACCATTGCGATCCAATACTAGGATACCGTCATCCGAACCAACCCAACCTGTTGATGTACGGATACCATCATTATCATGATCGAATAACACACCAGCCCATTTATTGGCAGCAATCGTTTCAATACCATCCCCATCTAGATCTAAGACAACTGGATCATAAATATGATACTTTTTTACACCATCACTATTTCGATCGATATTTTTCCAAGGATTCCAATCATCTGGGAACCAACTATAGAACTCTTTTGACCACCCTTCTAATACTTCACCAGCAAAACCAGCCATTAAACCTGGATCTAGTTCCGGGAATGTACCGTCATGTTGCATTTTCTGTATTTCAGAAAGGGCTTGAGCTAAAGCATCTCCTATTTCAGGCCCTTTCTCTGCAATATTGGAACTTAATCCCAAAAATCCTGAAAGGCCATTCAATGCAGTACTTAAACCAGGTTTATCTACGGCGAGAGCTGCAAGACCGGTTGCTGTAGACATTGCTGCTAGTGTATTGGATATTGCTCCCGAGTAATTTCCTTGATCTATATTAATCATAGCCTGAGTTAAAGCTGCACCTGTCAAAGCTGCATCAACCTGATATTTGACTCCCGTTAAATAATCTGAAGCACCTGGTGGAGAAGCTTGTATAGCGAAATTTAGTACCGAAGATGTAAGAGATAATGCTGATATTTGTTTATCTATAGATCTATTATCTCCAGATGAAGTTGCTGTATTTAAATCATTTACAGCACTATATATATCATTTATTTGTAAAACTAATGAACCACTCATAAAAACCCCTTTATTCTAAAGTAAAAATATTATTTTGTTTAACCCGTTTTAAAATATTAAATTCAGAACACCCCCAATATAAAAATTAAAATTAATATTACCCCCTTTAATCCAATCTGCTTTTATAAAAAAATCTAGAATCTAAAAAATTCAACCAACCAGAATAAAACACCAATAATTCTCAAACATCTGACTTATTTACAATTCAATACTCTAAAATTTATTACTATAAAATAACGATAAAGAACATGACAGATAAAAGCACCCCTGCCAAAAATGGCATAAAAGCTAATTTACTCTTATATTTTGCAGTCAACTTTCTTAATATAAAAATTAAAAAGCAAAGTAAATATGCTATTTTATAATTAAAAGAAGATAAATCATCAAAATAATTTAACCCTTCACTTCTTTTAGCAAGAAGATAAAACATAAAAGTAGTATAACTAGCCAAACCTAAAAAAAGAGCAATCAATCCCCATACTTCTGATTTGCTCATAATTTCGTTTTTCATAATCTTCCCCCAATAAAAACAAAGTAATTAAACTAAATTTTCATGAAATATAAAACTATTTAATTTTAAATTTATTCTTAAAATTTACATTGAAAAATATTATGCCTTTTACCCTCCAGCCTTCTTTAAATTTTCATATAAAATAAGCCGAAATTTTCAACATTATCCTTTCGTATTGCTATAGTTATTCTTAAATGATTAGTCACTGTTTTCTCTTTTTAAGTTTCACAATATTTGTTTGATGCAATATTACCATTAAGTTACTTTTTTATAAGGTAAAATTTTACCACTACGACAAATATTGTCGTTTATAAAACTAATATCCCCTCCCCCAAAACCTCTCCAACACCACATCCCGTTCATTCAAACTGTTAGAGCTTAAAAGCTGTAGCATCAAGCCATCAATTAAGTTTAAAACCATATTGGCATCGGGTTTGGGTTTGTTGGTTTCCAGACTAAAGACCAGATCAAAAATTTCTTTTAGTAGCCATTTACGGTATTCAACAGCCATGCGGTAAGCCCGTGGATAAAGCAGTTTTAATTCAAAAATGGCTTTAAACAAAAGATGGTAAAGGCTATTTACATCAACATGTAAGCGGACAATTTCTTTGAGTTTATCGGCTGCGGTTGGGTAGCTGTGTGAATAGACAATTGCCAGCACCTCTTCTTTAAGTCGGCTTTTTTGAAAGATTAGGCACATTTCAACAAGGCGTTCTTTCGAGTGAAAGTAGTTATAAAATGTGGCTTTTTGAATTTTGGATTTTTTAATAATCAGGTCTACGCCTGCATTGTGAAATCCATGCGTGGTAAAGAGTTGGATGGCGGTTTGCACCACCTGTAATTTTTTGGAAGATATTTCTAAAGTTGGCATCGTTTTACCGTTATAAATTCTTGTTGTTTCTAAATGAGATAAAAAGCCTGTGCCCTTTCTGGGAGAAAAAAAGGCACAGCAAAGCCGTAAGACGGTGCTTGGCACATCTCAAGTTTTGTTTTGCTAAGTTTTAAGTAAAAATGACTTAGAGCCTGAAAACCTTATGGCGTTCAAGCTGCTGTAAATTTTTAAGCTGTGTCGTTATAGCTTTTGGCTTCGAGAGCCAACAAAATAGAAATGTTGCGCATGAGCGACTCCTTAGGTAAAAGAAGTCCTACCGCATTACTGTCAAATAATGGTGGCAGAACGAAAGAGGGTTGACAGACTGAACCTAAGAATCAGCACACCCGAGGGTGTCCCCCTTCCGTCCTACCGCAACAAAAAAAGGGGGACGAACGAGTCTACATTAAAAAAACAAGTTTTTTCAATGTACTTAGGTTCTGGCCTGTCAAAGCCAGCTGGCAATGTAGGCCAGCACGCAAAGCATAATCTGAGAGTTTAGAGGTGTCAATGTAGCGTTCATGACAAGTTATTAAATTTCTTATTATTTTTCATTAGATTAACTTAATTATTATTTTAGATATTATATTTAATTGCATTTTCAAATTAAGTGAAGCGATCCATGCTTATTGATTTCTGTCTTTTAACTTTTAATTTGAAATAACAAAACGGAAAGTGGGCTTAGACAATCTCTGTCTGCCCCACTTGGTGATAAGCACGATTAAAATAAACCAAACTTTGGTCATGCTGGCTTTGTTTAATTGCCACAATCGGACATATAAAAATCGTGTGTGTACCAACTTGTTGAATTTGCTCAATCTCACAGTCGAAACTTACCAAAGCATCATCCAACACAGGTGAACCCGTTTCTAACTCAATCCATGTGCCATGTTTAAAGCGCTCTTCTGGTGTGAGTTTAGATGAGAATGCTTTTGAAATATGTTCGTGGTGTGCTCCTAAAACATTCACAGTTAAGATTTTGTTATCTAGGAAATGTGCATGTGAACTCGCAGATTGGTTCATACACACCAATAATGTCGGCGGTGTGTCAGTCACACTACAAACAGCAGAGGCAGTAAATCCAAAACGGCCAGACATGCCTGCCGTGGTCACAACACTAACTGCACTTGTGAGTAAAGACATTGCATTTCTAAAGTCTGTTGCTTGAACCATGACATTATTCCTAAATTGAACCGTACCTTGTCCTGTGTGTTTGCTATACCGCCCAACTCCATCAGGAAGGTACTATCGACATGCGATCTGATTAGAGCGACATGTAGTAAGTAAAATGAGGGTTACTTGTTTGATTATCAACTGCTATCAAAAAAGTAACCCTTTATACCACTTATTGGTAAATATTAAGCAGTAAGATCATAACCAGTCAGTTCTCGGCGAACGATTTCTGCACCTGCACTTAAAGCATTTAACTTGCCACGTGCCACTTCACGAGAAAGAGGCGCCATGCCGCAGTTTGTGCAAGGGTAAAGCTTGTCAGCATCTACAAACTGAAGCGCTTTACGCAGTGTGTTAGCCACTTCTTCTGGTGTTTCAATCTGGTTAGATGCAACATCAATTGCGCCGACCATCACTTTTTTACCACGAATGAGTTCGAGTAAATCGATAGGCACATGTGAGTTGTGACATTCTAACGAGATGATATCAATGTTAGACGTTTGAAGTTTCGGGAAAGCTTCTTCGTACTGGCGCCATTCTGAACCTAATGTTTTTTTCCAGTCAGTGTTGGCTTTAATGCCGTAACCGTAGCAAATGTGCACCGCAGTTTCACACTTAAGACCTTCAATTGCACGCTCTAAAGTCGCGATGCCCCAGTCATTTACTTCGTCAAAGAATACGTTAAATGCAGGTTCGTCAAACTGAATAATGTCTACACCAGCAGCTTCTAACTCACGCGCTTCTTGGTTCAAGATTTTTGCAAATTCCCAAGCAAGTTTTTCACGGCTCTTGTAGTGACCATCGTAAAGCGTATCAATCATGGTCATTGGGCCAGGTAATGCCCATTTAATTGGTTGATTGGTTTGCTGACGTAAAAACTTCGCATCTTCAACAAACACAGGCTTTTGACGAGACACCGCACCAACTACAGACGGTACGCTTGCATCGTAACGGTCACGAATACGAACTGTTTCACGCTTCTCAAAATCTACGCCATTTAAGTGTTCAATAAACGTGGTCACAAAGTGCTGGCGAGTTTGTTCGCCATCGCTCACAATGTCGATACCAGCAAGTTGTTGTTCGTGCAACGCCAAACGTAACGCATCTTTTTTACCTTCAACTAAGCCTTCATTTTCAAGTTTCCAAGGCGACCAAAGCTTTTCAGGTTCTGCAAGCCAAGACGGTTTTGGTAAGCTGCCAGCAGTTGAAGTTGGTAATAATTTTTTCATGATAATGACCCGTATGTTGATTAATTAGGAGCGTAATTAGCAGACCACTGCTCAAGAATCGCTTGGTATGGTTTGATAAATTGCTCTTCAACAAACTTCCCCTGCTCAATAGCCAAACGGCTACGTTCTTCACGGTCATACACAATTCGAGTAAGTGAATAATCTTCGTGTTTCAAGCTTGGTTGATAAGATTTTCCAGCCACTGAATTTGCGTTGTAAATTTCAGGACGGTAAATCTTTTGGAATGTTTCCATCGTACTAATGGTACTAATCAACTCAAGGTTGGTGTAATCACTCAACAAATCGCCTGTAAAATAGAACGCTAACGGCGCAACGCTATTTGGCGGCATGAAGTAGCGAACTTTTAAGCCCATTTTTTGGAAATATTCATCAGTGAGTGAATAGTCTTCTTGCTTGTATTCAACACCTAAAACAGGATGTTCGTTTTCAGTACGGTGGTACTCTTTAGTCGTCGAAACGCTTAAGCAAATTACAGGCGCCTTTTTAAAGTTGGCTTTGTAAGTTTCAGAGTTAATAAAGCTCTTAAACAAGTTACCATGCAATTCACCAAACTTTTCTGGCGTGCTAAAAGTCGACTTGTTTTTGTTGTGGTCTAACAAAAGCACACTAAAGTCATAGTCACGTACATAAGACGAGAAGTTGTTGCCTACAATACCTTCGATGCGTTCATTGGTTTTCTTATCAACAATATTGGTTTTCAATATTTCGATTAAAGGAAGCCCGCTTGTACGGTTTTCGGCATCAATGTTCATTTCAACTGAAATGATTTCAAGTTCAACGCCATAGCGGTCGCCTTTAGGGTTGTCCCAATGAGCTAAGGCATTGAAACGATTGTCGATCATCTGCAATGTATTACGCAAATTCTCTTCGCGGCTCATCCCTCTTGCCAAGTTAGCAAAGTTGGTTGTAATACGTGTATTGTCTGCTGGACGATAGTTCTCATCGAAACAAATACTCTTAATCGTAAATGTAAATTCTTTACTCATTGTGATCAGTACCCTAATTTCTGAGATAAAACCTAAATAAAAACTTTTTGCTCTTTTTAAACTTTCCAGACTTGTCAGATTTGTGCCTTATGGTCTTACCAAAGTGAATTACTGGAGCGCTTCAGAGCATGAATAGATTTATACCGCAATCAGAACATGAATAAAAATGATTTAGTCTCATTACAAACTGAGTGAAATTCATGTTTAGGGTTTAATAAATAAGTATGAAGTTAAATATTTTTCATCTTAGAGAATTTTAGACAACAGAAATTCAAGATACGGCGCTCACACGGCACCTTAATCATTTTAAATATTAATTATAATTTTCAAATACTTAATAGTAAAAATTTAAGTTAAAAAGAATCAACCTAAAGTAATGTGTGCTGACTTTCATTCATCTCTGCTTTTAGCCATTCTAAAAATATGGTTTTGCGTGAATCTTCCTCAAAAGCGCTATGAGAAAGTAAAAAATAGGCTGAATTATCTTGCACAACAGGTGAAATTTTTTTCAGTAAGTTCCACTCAAGCTCTTTTTCAATCATAAAAATTGAGATGACTGTTGCGCCAAGTCCTGCCAAACAGCCTTCTAAACACAGATAAAAATGTTCGAGTTCAACTTTGGTGTAGCCTTTTAGACTCTGCGTTAACTCAGCAATGCGGCTCATGTTTTTGAAAAACTTTGGTCTAGAAGTCGAAATGAGTACGTCGTTGGTTTCCGATGGCTTGGTTGCTTGAACTAGAGCGATATATTCATCGGCAATTTTTTCGCTATAAATATGCTCTCCCCATTCAAAGTCATTTCTGCGAATCGCGATATCAATATTATCTTTTTCAAAGTCGACCACGCCGCCTGCTGTGAGTAGCACAACCTCAAAATCATGACCAAGCTTTTTAAATTTTGATAACCGTGGAATGAGCCATTTCATTGAAAGAGTCGGTTCACACGACAAGACCAGTTGTTTGTTGTGAGTTTTAGGCTGGCTGAGTTCTATTAAACATTCATCGAGTTGACCAAACACTTGATGGCAACAACTCAGTAAAATTTCACCCTGCTCCGTCATCACAAGTGTTTTATTTTTTCGGTCGAACAAAGTCGTATTTAAAGCTTCTTCTAAATTATAAATTTGTTTACTAACCGCACTTTGCGTCACAAATAATTTCTTTGCAGCTAAAGTGACGCTGCCATACTTCGCCACAAAATAGAAAAATTTTAGTGAATTCAACGATATTCTTTCAATCATTCCAAAAACTCATAGATGTGAAGTCGTTTTTATCGATTTTTATTTTTAAGTTTCTGTTCAAAATAAAAATCATCTTTATTAAACCCCATTTTAGATGATGAAAAATATATTGAATATCTATATCTATTTTCATAAATGTAAAGCCTCCGCATTTCTTGCAAAAAGAAGAGCAATTTTAAGTAGTGCTTTCGCCCTCTCAAATACATTCCAAAAAGTACAGATTAATCCCATCGTTTTCAGTGAGGGAACAAGATAATGGCAGAGTTTATTGCAGTTATTTTCATTACAATTTTGGCGGTGGTTAGCCCCGGCGCTGACTTCGCGATCGTGACCAAAAATAGTTACTTGTACGGTCGAAAAATAGGTGTGTTCACTTCACTCGGAATATCGCTTGGCGTGTTGGTGCATGTGACTTATACGTTAGTCGCCGTTGCCTTTGTGATGATTTATACGCCGCAAATTTTGAATATTGTTAAGTATATTGGCGCGCTTTACCTAATCTATATTGGCTATAAGACTTTTACTCAAAAACCTGTTTTAGACACCACTGCTTTAACGTCTATAGGTACTTTTCAAGCCATAAAGTACGGCTTTTTTACTAACGCCCTGAACCCTAAAACCACGCTATTTGTGATTAGTACCTATACGCAAATTGTGAGTTTAACTACGCCTAAAACTATTCTTTTGGCTTATGGCTTTTTTATGTCATTTGCACATTTCTTATGGTTTTCACTGGTGGCTGTGCTGTTTTCATCCATGCTACTGAGACAGAAAATGTTAGCCAAGCAAGTACAGATTAATAAGGTGATTGGTTCAATTTTATGGGTATTAGGGGTGATTCTACTTTTTACTAAGTTTCAGTAGAGGCACTTGATTACTAAAGCGATAATAAATACAGAGCATCGCTTTAGCTTATTTTGGTCAATAGATTAAGACATTACATGACTTAACCATGTAAGCGCTAACCATAGATATTCCCCACCTAAACATTCTCTTCAGTTGCCTAGGAAGTCTTACTTTTTAGATTTAAAAAACAATTGCAGACTGTATTGATAAAAAAAGCGTGTAGTGAGAATTACGAAAATTAATCTTGAGAGTTGAAAGGAAACAATAATGGGTACTGCGAGTCCGAGAGCTTTAGCCATCAGTGACATTTCTGCGATGCCTCCGGGAGAAAGACCTAAAATCAAGATTTGTTTTTCTGTATGACTTAAATTAACCAGTAATAAAGCAACACTGATCGATAACACTAAAGCCAGTAAATTGAATATTAGTGTGATTCCAATAAATTTTTTATTTTTCCTTAAAAAGCTAAATGGAAATTTGCTACCTAGTGACCAACCAATACAGACTTGACCAAAGGCAGTAAACCATTCAGGCAATTTCATCTGAAGTATTCCGCAAAATGACAATAACCCGATAATGGCGAGTGGCCCCAAAATCCAAGCATTCAAAAGATTAAAAAATTGAAAAACCTGACCAACAAACAGAGCCAAACAAAACAGTAAGACGACCTGAAAAAAGTTAAATTGATCTGACACTGGTATCTTTAAACCAGTCCATTCGACATGAAAATAAAGTTCCATAAAAATTGGGACCAGCACAACCAAAATCACAATTCTTAGGCTATGAGCAGCAACGACTTTATCGACTTGAGCTTGGTGTCGCTCTGCAATATTCACCATTTCACTGGCGCTACCAATCGCAGAAGAAAACCATGCAGTAGCCCAATCCAAGGCATTAACTCGATATTGCAATCCAGCCAGCAACGTCCCCAACACAAGTGACCATGCCAAACCTATGAGGATAAAGCCCCAATATGCTGCCACTGCCTGTACCAAAGCTGGTGAAAAGTATAGGCCTAACGCCATACCAATAATAACCTGTCCTATGCGTCGCCACTGGGGATCACAGGCAAGTGGATGACCAACGCTACCGAACAATAAGGCCGTCAATAAAGGGCCAAGCAACCAAGGCAAGGGAATATGTAGATATTTGGCAATTAAAGCTCCGACCAGAGCAATTGCTAATCCTTTGAGATTTGAGGTTATTTTTTCCATAATTCAGAGCAATAATAGCCAACCAATGCTGACTATTATTGCTGTCCTATTAAGCTTGTTGCTTTTTGATAAACAAGTATTTACGAACGATTGGCAAGATCAATAATAATCCTGACATGATCCAAAGTCCTATACTAATGTTACTGCTCCATAAGACATCAAGTTCCCCTTGAGAAATTGAAAGTGCACGGCGCAGATTCGATTCCATTAATTCGCCAAGTACAAAACCAAGAATCAGTGGGGCTAAAGGAAAATCAAATTTTCTGAGAATATATCCACATACACCCAAGCCCATACAGAGCAGCAAGTCAAAGATATTGCTATGAATAGCATATACACCTACAAAACTCACACTTGCGATGATCGGGATCAGAATGTAATTAGGAATACTCAGCATGCGGGCAAAGAAGCCTACCAATGGCAAGTTTAATACCAACAGAATGATATTACCCACCATAAGCGATGCAATCAGCGACCATACCAATACTGGTTGCTGAACAAATAACTGTGGACCTGGTGCGATGTTGTACATAAGCAAGGCGCCCATCATGACCGCAGTCGTTCCCGAACCCGGCACACCGAGTGTCAACATGGGTACAAATGAACCACAAGCAGCTGCGTTATTCGCACTTTCTGGTGCAGCAAGCCCACGTAAATCACCTTTACCAAACTTGCTACTATCTTTTGCCATTTTTCGCTCAGTGGTATAGGCCATTGCACTTGCAACGGTTGCGCCTGCTCCCGGAAGAATACCTAAGAAGAAACCAATCACTGAACTGCGAATAATAGCAACTAACGAGAAAATGAACTCTTTAAGATTAAAAAGAGAACGCTTTCCTTGTTTTAAAGCAACTTGACCAATTGTCGTACGTTCGAGCATTAATAGGATTTCGCTTACACTAAATAAGCCAATAACCAAAGTAGTAAAAGCAATTCCATCACTTAAACCGACACTGTTAAAGGTAAAGCGATATACACCTGTAATTGCATCCATTCCCACAGTTGAAAGTGCTAAGCCCATGAGTGCCATAATCAAGGTTTTAAAAGGCTGCGTACTGACCAGACCAGTTAAACAAACAATTGCAAAGACCATCAGAGCAAAATATTCAGCGGGACCAAATGCAATTGCCCATTTCGCCAGTATAGGAGCAAACAATACAATCCCAATAAAAGCGACCGTACTCCCAACAAAGGAACTGACCGATGACAAAGACAATGCAATTCCTGCCTTTCCTTGCTGTGCCAATGGATAACCATCTAAGGTGGTCATAATGGCTCCGGCATCTCCGGGTACGTTTAACAGAATCGCTGAAATACGTCCGCCATATTCACAGCCCAAATAAACCGCTGCCAATAGAATCAAGGCACTATCTACGGGTAAACCCAAAGCGTAAGCAAACGGCAATAAAATTGCCACCCCATTAATTGGACCTAAACCTGGTAATAAGCCAACAATCGTTCCAATAAATGCGCCAATCAAAGCAATTAAAAGATTCTGCGGTTGCAAGGCAACTTCAAACCCCATCATTAAAAAACTTAATACATCCATATCGGGTCATCCTTAACCAAAAAATCCAAGTGGTAATGGCACATCCAAGAAACGGTCAAACATATAGTAGGTACTCATGCTAAGTACCAAACCTGTCACCAAAACCGGTATGGTTTTGCCATGGAAAAGTTTGCCCACTGCAATGGTCATCAACAGGGTTGCAACAATAAAGCCGAGCCATTCAAAAACTAATGCGTATAGCGTTAAAGCCACAGCGCACAACGCTAACTTAACGACTAGATGTTTTGTCCATCCCAATTCCACGGGTTCAAACATAATGGCCGGTCGAATAGTGAGATACGCTGCACTCGCTGTAATTAAGCCCATTAATAAAATAGGAAAAGCTTTAGGACCCACTGGATCGTAGGAAATTGGGGCTTCAAAATTGCTCGCATAAATCAACAAAAATAACCCACAAACCGTAATAATGGCGGTAAGAATCCGTTCAGATTTCATCATCTATCCTCAGAAAAAAACTGAGCTGAAAAATAGCTTCTCAACCCAGCCGATTTGTTATTGTGATAATTTATATTCTTGCGATAACTGCCGCATTTCCGCGGTCTGTTTATAAACATAAGCTTTGAGTTCTTCACCTGTCAGCTGAAATGGAAGTAGATCCTGATTTTCACGGACTGCGTCAAATTTCTGGTTAGCCATCATTTTGTCGAAGGCATTTTTCCACCAACCATAGGCTTCATCGCTCACCTTTGGTCCCATATAGAAACCACGGATCACCGGCCACTCAATGTCATAGCCTTGCTCTTTTGCAGTAGGTAATTTTGAAAACTTCCCGTCTAAACGTTTGTTAGCAAAAACTGCCAAAACCCGAATATCACCAGACTCTACGTATGAACTGACTTCACTAATATTGCCTACCCCAACTTGAATATGTTGTCCCAATAATGAAGTCAGCACTTCCCCACCGCCTTCAAGTGCAACAAATCTTAAATCGGCAGGACTAATACCTGCTTTTTTTGCCAACATTGCTGTTTGCATCCAGTCTTGACCACCCACACTTCCGGCACCACCAAAGCTAAGTGCTTTTGGGTTTTCTCTGAGTGCTTTCATCAAGTCATCAAGGTTTTTCAATGGTGAGTCTTTATGTACCGAAACCAAACCATAATCGACGGCGACGCCAGACAACCATTTCACATCTTTTTCAGTGAAGTGTCCGAATTTTCCTTGTGCTAAGTTCAAGAGTGAACCAGTGGAAAATGCAACCACGGCATTATTATTCGCAGGGTCACTGTTAACGATTTTGTTATAGGCTACGGCACCAACCCCACCTGGCATATAGGTTACGCGTATTGGATCTTTGAGTTGGTCTGTTTGTTTAAAGCCAGATTGAATCAATTTACAGGTCATATCAAACCCGCCACCCGGCTTAGCTGGGGCTATACATTCCGGACGTTTTGGCTGACCCGCCTCTTTAGAAGCATTTCCTGATCCACACCCAGCCATTGTCACACTGACGCATGTTAATGCGAGTAAAGTTAAATTTTTCATGTTACATACATCCTTATAACGTTTTGCTCTATTCATATTTTGATTTTTACCAATCTCCATAATCGACCTCCTTGGCACGATCATGCTTATTGGTTTTTAGTTTTGGTCTTATGTTTTGAAATGCGCTTTTCACATCGAACTTCAGTAATGCAGCGTTACTATAAAAATTACGAATCAATCGACTGAAAAAAATAGCTAAGTAGAGGGAAAGTTAGGACAATCACCAGATCTATAATGAGAATTAAAACCTTTGCAGAAATATCTAAAAATGCTTCGGTTAAATAATACTGATGAATAACAACAAGATAGTAAAAACGTAATCTATTGCGTTGTCTTTTGCATATCCATGCTATGGGTAACGTTAATATTCAAATAAATAAACCTGTTTACCCAATCTTCCCTTCTGATCAAATGAGCTAAATACTCATACATTTTTCCAATAGTTATTGAATCAGTTACTCTTCTTCATCATTTGTAAATCCATCATATTTTCTAATGCATCATGCATTTAATGTGCTCCTTTTTTCATTTGAAAAGATTAAAGCACAGATCAAGAAAACATCGTGATACCAATAAATTAAAGGGGGCATTAGTAAAATTAAATAGGTTAAAATTCTAAGAAAAATAAAATGGGAGAGAATAAAATTTAAAGGTAAATTTATCGTAATAATAAATAAAAGTTAGAGAATAAATTTTAATATTAAAGTTGAAAAAGATCGTTTTATTATTTTTAGAATATCAAATTGAAGATCTTTTTTATGGATTGCTGTTAATATTAAAGCACATGATAGATTTCCCAATCCTTCATATCTGTATCAATTAAATCAAGGATGATGAGCGAACACATTTATTATGGAAATCAAGCAAATAAAATATTTTTTGACTGTGGTTGAAGCAGGTAGTATTGGTAAAGCTGCCCAAAAACTTGATGTGGGTGCTTCTGCTATTAGCCAGCAAATTAGTAAATTAGAACAAGAGCTAAGCATTCGTCTATTACAGCGTAATGCCTTTGGTGTAACCCCTACTCCCGCAGGACTCGCCTTTTTAAAACATTCTCAACTTATTTTACGTCAAGTGAACTTCGCGGTAGATGCTGCTCATTCTGCACGACTGTCTGGACATGTCAGCCTTGGTTTTCCACCGACCATTACTGCCTTGATTGGCATCCCTTTAATGAAACTAATGTCTGAACGTTACCCAGACATTCGTTTAGAGATTGTGGAAACGCTATCGGGCAATCTAATTCAATCCATTAACTCGCGTCAGCTCGATATCGCGATTATTTTTACCAATGAAATTGATAAACAGTGGTCGATTCAACCCTTAGTACGTGAGCAAATGTATTTAATGGCACGCAAGGAAGTGCTTGAAAAATACGGTCTTGCCGACTGCATCAAAAGTGGCGTTATTCAGTCTCAACAAATTGGAGATCTTCCTTTAGTACTACCACGTCAGCGCCATAGTTTAAGAAAGTTGCTTGAGCACAAGATTGGTCAGCTTAATGTCGTCTATGAAATTGATGGCCTACACTTACTCATGGACAGTCTAATTCACCTCGACCTTGCCAGTGTCCGCCCAGGCAGCGCTTGTCTGCAAGAGTACAAACATAAACTTCAATTACTCAAGTTAGTAGAACCTGAAGTTGAACGAATCAATTATTTGGTGAGCCTTGCCGAAGAAGAATTATCACCTGCCGCACTTGCCGCAAAGTCAGCCATTAAGGCTTGCGTGAAAGATTTGATTCAAAACCAGATTTGGCCATGTTCTGAAATTATTTTATAAAGAGTCATTAATTTTATTAAATACCTAATTAATTTTGCCCTCTCACTCCCTCCCGCTTTTTGAGATTACATTTTCGTCCGAATGATAAGTGGTTTTCTGCTTATCGAAATATAGATGTGTAGTTTGAACTGGAAACAAGGCATCACATTTTCTGCAAAGGACCTCGCTAAATCTCATCTCTAACCCATTTGCTCTTTAGATTTATTGATTGAATCAATTTAGGTCCAGCCTCGAAAATCGTGAATGTTTCCATTTTGTCAGGCCAAGGAGGTCTCCAATGGATGTCGTGAATAACCGTAGGGCTACTTTTAAAAAAATATTAAATGTAACGAGTGGCAACTTTTTAGAGCAGTACGACTTTTTTCTTTTTGGTTTCTATGCCACTTATATCGCGGCAAAATTTTTCCACTCTGAAAATGAATATGTCTCTTTAATGATGACATTTACCGTATTTGCTGCGGGTTTTCTTATGCGTCCTCTCGGCGCTATTTTCTTGGGCGCTTATGTCGACAGAGTTGGTCGACGCAAAGGTCTCATTGTTACTTTAAGCCTTATGGCCATCGGAACCATCTTAATTACCTTTGTACCGGGTTATGAAACCATAGGTATTATTGCGCCGATTTTGGTGGTCATTGGACGTCTATTACAAGGCTTTTCGGCAGGTGTTGAATCTGGCGGTGTGTCGATTTATCTCGCAGAGATTGCAACGGATAAAAATCGTGGATTTATCACAAGCTGGCAGTCTGGCAGCCAACAAGTTGCTGTTGTGTTTGCTGCATTACTTGGCTACTGGCTCAACACCATTTTAACTACTGCTCAAGTGGGTGAATGGGGCTGGCGTATTCCGTTCTTAATCGGTTGTTTGATTATTCCTTTAATCTTTTTGTTCCGTCGTACTTTAGAGGAAACCGAAGACTTTAAAGCGCAAAAGACTCATCCTTCAACAAAAGAAATTTTTAGCACACTGGCAAGCAACTGGCGCATCGTCCTTGCAGGCATGATGATGAGTGCGATGACGACGACCACTTTCTACTTTATTACGGTTTACACCACAGTGTATGCAAAACGTACTTTAGAAATGTCAGTAACAGATAGCCTTTTAGCAACCGTGTTTGTTGGTTTGTCTAATTTCTTCTGGTTACCAATGGGTGGTTTGCTTTCAGACAAAATTGGCCGCCGTCCAGTTCTAGTCGGCATTACCACACTTGCTCTCTTTACAAGTTATCCAGTTTTAAGTTGGTTAGTGAGCAACATTAGCTTCTCAAACCTTCTAATTACGCTTGCTTACTTCTCGTTCTTCTTTGGTATGTACAACGGAACCATGGTCGCAACCCTTGCAGAAGTGATGCCGAAACGTGTGCGTACAGTTGGTTTCTCTTTAGCATTCAGCCTTGCAGCCGCTATTTTTGGTGGTATGACACCAATGGCTTGTACCTTCCTTGTCGAAAACACAGGCAACCCAAGTACCCCTGCTTTCTGGCTCATGCTTGCTGCGGTCTGTAGCCTCATCTCAAGCTTGTATCTATGCCGCGGTTCTAAACAGAAAAATACTGATGCGATTGCTGAACCTGCAAAAATTAGCGCTTAAAACAACAACTACTTAACCTGAAATTTTAATGAACAGTACGGCAGATCTTACGTCTCCGTACTGTGTTCTCCTGTCATTAAAGCGAGATACTATGAAAAAGTCCCCTATCTTCATGACCATTTGCCTAGCTGGTGCTGGCTTAGGCTCAACTCTTACTAACGCAGATACAATCGAAGTGATTAGCTCAGGCGGTTTTTATTCATCTATGGAAAAACTCATTCCATTATTTGAAAAACAAACAGGCCATACTGTGCATCTCTCGTCTGGTTCATCAATGGGCGCATCACCGACTGCAATTCCAAATCGACTCGATCGTGGTGAACGTTTTGATGTGGTAGTCTTGGCTGCTCCTGAACTCAACAAGCTCGCAGAAAAGGGTTATGTAGACCCCAATTCACAAAGTGCTTTAGTAAATTCAAGCATTGGCATGGCTGTGCCTAAAGGTGCACCAAAGCCAGATATTAGCTCTGCGGCAAAATTCGAAAAAGTTTTATTAAATGCCAAGCACATAGGCTATTCAGCAAGTGCGAGTGGTACGCATCTTGAAAAAGATGTTTTCCCAAGCTTCCCGCCTGTCGAGTACAAAGTAATTTCGGGTAAGGCAGAAAAAGTAGTTGGTGACCGCGTTGCAAAACGTATCGCTGAAGGCCAGTTTGATATTGGTTTCCAGCAAATTAGTGAAATCAAACCTTTTACTGGCACATATGGTCAAGTTGAATTAGTCGGCCCAATCCCTGCACCTTATCAAAAAGTGACGGTATTTGCGGCAGGCATTGGTAAAAACTCGGAACATGCAAAAGTCGCAAAAGAGTTAATTAAATTTGTGAAATCGCCACAAGCCACCCAAATTATTGAAGAACAGGGTCTTGAGCAGGTTAAAGAATAAAAGCTCTAAAAGGCAACATCTTGAGGTGATGTTGCCTTTACTCTTTTAGTGGTTTACTCAAAGCAATAGAGTAAAAACTATAGCGACAAACCAGTGTAGAATTAATCCATAAAGGTTAATGTAGTATTTGCCGTGGAACTGAAACAATTAAAGTATTTTATTGCAGTGATCGAGTCAGGAAGCTTGGGTAAAGCTGCAAAAAATCTCGATATTGGAACTTCTGCATTAAGTCAGCAAATCTCAAAATTAGAAAGCGAGCTTTCTATTCGCCTTTTACAACGTACCGCTTTGGGTACGGTTCCCACCCCTGCGGGCTTAGCTTTTTTTCAACAAGTGCAACTGGCACTTAGACACCTAGACCATGCCGTAGACTCTGCGCATTCTTCACGTTTAAGTGGCCACGTCACCGTCGGTTTTTCGCCGAGTGTTGCGTCTGTTATAGGCACTCATTTTTTAAAACTGATGAGAAACCGTTACCCCGACATTAAAGTTCGTTTAATCGAAGGCTTATCGGGTGACCTCAAAGCTTTGGTGAATGCAAGGCAGCTCGATGTCGCCATCATCTTTAGTGACGATGTCGACCCACAGTGGGCCATACAGTCTTTAGTCAAAGAACAGATGTTTTTAATCTCGCCTAAAGAAGTGCTGAGCCAGTACGACCTTGAAAGCTGTATCGATACTCAAACCATTAATCATTCACAGCTTAAAGAACTTCCCCTGATTTTACCGAGTCAACGACATGGACTGCGCTTGTTGCTCGAACAGAAAATTCATCAGCTTAAAGTGGCCTATGAAATTGATGGGCTGCATTTGTTAATGGAAAGCATTAGCCAACTCGAAATGGCAACCATCCAACCTGCGGGTGCATCGTTAAATTCGCGGCAAGACCTATGTTTACTGCGCGTTGTAGAACCTGCCATTGAGCGTATTAATTATTTAATTAGCCTCTCTGAAGAAGAACTCTCGCCTGCCACCTTAGCCACGAAAGTGGTGATTCGTGCCTGTGTAGCAAACTTGATTAATGAAAAGCGCTGGCCCGGTGCGGAACTCATAAACACTTAAGCTGTTAGTGTTTATTTTTACTAAACACCCATTCAAGCTTAGCCTCTCACTTCACCTTTCCTTTTAAAGCTACATTAGCCCTAGCTGAGAAAGGGAGAAATCCATGCATGATGTGATTGTAATTGGTGGTGGGAATGCCGCACTGTGTGCCGCGCTCACGGCAAAAGAAAGTGGTGCTTCTGTGCTGGTAATAGAAGCAGCGCCCAAAGAGTGGCGTGGTGGTAACTCACAACACACTCGTAACCTTCGCTGCATGCATGATGCTCCTCAAGATGTATTGGTCGATGCCTACCCCGAAGAAGAATATTGGCAAGATCTACTTAAAGTGACTGGGGGCAAAACCAATGAACATTTAGCTCGTCTAGTGATTCGTAGCACGGCGACTTGCCGCGACTGGATGCTTAAACATGGTGTTAATTTTCAGCCGCCACTATCGGGTGCTTTGCATGTTGCACGTACCAATGCATTTTTTATGGGTGGTGGTAAAGCCCTCATTAATGCGTACTACCGTAGTGCTCAAGAACTTGGTATCGAAATTTTATACAACACAAAAATTAAAGATCTAAAGTTAAATCAAGGACATTTTGAAGCTGCAATTGCTGAAGATGGACGTGTATTTAAAGCAAAAAGCTGTGTATTGGCCGCCGGTGGTTTTGAGTCAAATTTGGAATGGTTAAGAGAAGCATGGGGACAAAATGAAAACGGCGAATGGCCTGCCGATAATTTCATTATTCGCGGAACCCGCTTTAATCAAGGCAACTTGCTCAAATTTATGATAGATCAAGGCGCCGATATTATTGGTGACCCATCACAATCGCACTGTGTCGCTGTAGATGCGCGCGCACCGTTATATGACGGCGGCATCTGTACCCGTATTGACTGCGTTTCACTGGGAATTGTGGTTAATAACAAAGCTGAACGTTTTTACGATGAGGGCGAAGACTTCTGGCCAAAACGTTATGCGATTTGGGGGCGTCTTGTAGCTAAACAGCCGCAGCAAATTGCTTATTCGATTATTGATTCAAAAGCCATTGGTCGTTTTATGCCACCTGTATTTGCTGGCGTAAAAGCAAATAGCATTCAAGAGTTAGCCGAAAAAATCGGGCTAGATGCCAAAACCTTATGCCATACCGTAGAAGAATTTAATCAAGCCTGTGTGCAAGGCACCTTTAACCATACTGTTTTAGATGACTGCACCACCGAAAATATTGTTCCCAACAAAACTCATTGGGCCGTTCCTCTCGACCAGCCACCCTTCTATGCCTATGCCCTTAAACCCGGCATTACCTTTACCTATTTAGGTTTAAAAGTCGAAGACGATGCTGCTGTGCGTTTTAACAATAAGCCAAGCCTTAACCTGTTTGTCGCAGGCGAAATGATGGCAGGTAACGTACTTGGTCAGGGTTATACCGCAGGTGTCGGTATGTCGATCGGAACGACGTTTGGACGAATTGCCGGAAAAAATGCCGCCCACTATGCACTTTCACAAGGAGTTGAACATGAATGCTAATAGCAAAGCCCTAATTCCAGTTGTTCAGCTCTCTGACCATGAGCAAGAAGTCCAAAGAGCTCTACAGATTTGTAATGCTTGTCGCTACTGTGAGTCTTTTTGCGCTGTATTTGCGGCCATGACCAAACGACTTGAGTTTAATCAAGCCGATATTCATTACCTCGCAAACCTGTGCCATAACTGTGGTGCGTGTTTACACGCTTGCCAATATGCCCCACCGCATGAGTTTGGCGTAAACATTCCAAAAGCGATGGCACAAGTACGTTTAGAAACTTACCAAGAGTTTGCGACCCCTCAGCCTTTAGGTCGACTTTATAAATCTGTGGGTATTCCTTTTGTCTCAGCTTTAACACTTATTTTCTTTTTGTGTATGTTAGCCGTGGTGTGGTACAAAGGCACCGACCTGTTTGCAGGCTATCAAGGTAATTTCTATGCGATTTTCCCGCATAACTTTTTAGCCCTATTGTTTGGAGCGACCTTTACAGTTGCAATTGTTCTGCTCGGCATTGGAATTAGCAAATTCTGGCGACAAACTTCTAAAGTCATTCACGGCAAAGTTGAGAAACCAGACCTTATTCAAGCCACCCAAAACGTATTAACACTTAAATATTTAGATGGCGGTCATGGCAAAGGCTGTAATGAGCAAGATGATCGTTATACACAAATCCGCCGTGTGTTCCATCACCTGACGTTTTATGGCTTTATGCTCTGCTTTGCAGCTACAGGTGTAGCGACTTTATATCATTATTTTCTTGACCTACATGCACCTTATCCTTACCTAAGCTTGCCTGTGATTTTAGGCACTTTAGGTGGAATTGGCTTAGTTGTCGGGCCTGCAGGCTTACTCTATTTAAATCTTAAACGTCATCCGTTGCATGGTGACCGTGAGCAAAAACCTGTAGATCGAGGCTTTATTTTCCTTCTACTTATCGTTAGCGCTTCAGGGCTAGCACTCATGGCATTTCGCAATACCCCTTACATGGCACTTTTACTGATTTTCCATTTAGCCACTGTCATGACTTTCTTTATTACCATGCCATTTGGTAAGTTCGCACACGGTTTTTACCGCAGTGCTTCTTTACTCAAATTTGCTATCGAAGAACGTATTTCCAAGAAATCATAATTTCATTCAAAAGTATTCACTATCTTGGCGTAGTGAATACTTTCATTATTTTAAGCTCAAAACACTTCATGCCATCCCTACTTTTTACTGTTTAAAATTCCCAAGCCATACATTGGCCACTTCGTACTCGCTTTAATATTATTAATGAGCATCGCCACTAAAACTAAAGACACTGCACCCACCAAAACAGGGAAAATTAAGAAATTCCACTCATAATGTATGCTGCTTGCGGTGAGCAAAATAACCAAAGGATTAGCTCCAGCAGGTGGATGAACGCATTTAAAAACCTGCATGAGCGCAATTGCACAGCCCACTGAAAAAGCAATTGTAAAAATTGAAACACCGACAAATTTTAGAAAAAACAAACCCACAAAAGCTGAGATAAGATGCCCAAATATAATATTTCTGGGCTGTGCCAAAGGTGACTGTGACACGGTATACAGCAATACACAGGTTGCACCAAACGGCGCCATGATAAAGATATTATGTGTGACCTTACTCAGCCACAGAAGTATAAAAATACTGACCGTCCCCCCAACAAGGCTTCTTAAAATATCAAATTTAGTGGGCGATGGAGCCAATTTTTCTTTGCCATAAAAGATCGAGAACATGGTTTTTTCCTCAAACAAAAATTTGCTTTTTAAAAAGCATATAGATAAAATTCCAAATAGTACAGATCTGTACTATTTTATTTTTTGGAAAATTTTTATGTCAAAATCTGCCTTAAAAATATTAGATACAGCCGAGAAGCTATTTAATGAAAATAGTTTTGTCGGGGTTGGCGTTGACCTGATTCGCGATGAATCTGGCTGTTCCAAAACCACCATGTACACGTACTATAAAAATAAAAATCAACTGGTTAAGTCTGTGCTCGTTGCACGTGATGAACGGTTTAAGCAAAGTCTTTTGGGCTATGTAGGAGATGCAACAGGGTTAGAGGCCATCAATAAGATTCTGGATTGGCACACCAACTGGTTTAGGCAAGATTTTTTTAAAGGATGTTTATTTGTAAGAGCAGTTGCTGAATCTAATCAAGATGACCAAGACATTATTTCAATTTCAAAAGCCCATAAACAATGGATTAAAGAGCTCATAGCCGCAAACTGTAATATGCCGAATGGTGAAGCTTTATCTGAGCTAATCTATACGGTGATTGAAGGCTTAATTAGCCGCTTTTTAGTCGATGGTTTCGATGAAACACTTGCGATAAATATGAAAAGTTCAATTAATCAATTATTTAATATTAACAAAAATTTATAATTGCAGCCCTAGAGCTGCAATTGAATAGATGAGATTTTGATTAAGCAATCTTCCCATCAATAATGCCCTTCTCTTTTAATGCAGCAAGCTCTTCTGCTGTTTTAAATCTCGATAAGATTTGAGCAGTATGTTCGCCTAGTTCTGGTGGTGCATGATGATATTCAACTGGAGTATCAGATAACTTGATTGGTGAACCAATGGTTTGGAAGTTTTCATTTAAACGATGAGGAATATTTACCACCAAGTTGCGATGTACAATTTGTGGTTCAGCTAAAGCATCTTCAATAGAGTTGATAACACCTACAGGTACTTTAAGTGCATGAATCATGTCGACCCATTCTTTAGCAGTTTTCTGTAAAAAGTGCTCGGACAATAAAGGAATCAGTTCATTTCGATATTTGACGCGGTCCTGATTACGCACAAACTTTTCATTTTCGAGTAGCTCTGGATAACCAATCGCAATACACAAATCTTTAAACTGTTTGTCGTTACCGCAAGCAATAATAAATTCTTTATCTTTAGCCTTAAAAGTTTGATACGGCACAATACTTGGGTGTTGATTACCCATGCGTTGTGGAGCTTTACCTGAGGCTAAATAATTCATTCCCTGATTTGCCAGTGCCGCGACCTGCACATCAAGGAGTGACATATCAATATACTGACCACGCCTTGTGTGCGAACGTGCAATCAAGGCAGCTTGAATGGCAATGGTGGAATATAATCCAGTTTGAATATCTACAACAGCCACACCAACCTTTTGCGCACCACCACCTGCCACATCATCAGGCTCGCCAGTAATGCTCATTAAGCCAGACATACCCTGAATAATAAAATCATAACCGGGTTCTTCTGCACGTGGGCCATCTTGCCCAAAACCGGTAATCGAGCAATAAACAATGTTCGGGTTCAACTCACTTAATGACGCGTAGTCCAAACCATATTTAGCCAAAGACCCTGTCTTATAATTTTCAATGACGACGTCGGCAGTCTTGGCAATTTCATAAATTAAGGCCTGACCTTCGGGTGTGGTTATGTCTACCGCAACCGAATATTTATTGCGATTGGTACACTGAAAATAACCAGATTCACGGGTCATGTTTCCATTTTGATCGGGCATCCATGGTGGACCCCACATACGGGTATCATCACCTACTCGAGGACGTTCAATTTTAATGACTTCCGCGCCAAGGTCTGCCAAGATTTGCCCACACCAAGGCCCTGCAAGCACACGACTTAAATCTAAAACCCGAATTCCTTGTAATGCACCCATAACGATACCCTTATCTTTTAGAAGGCACTCAACGCACCTTCTTTTCATTGTTTATGATTGTCTTTGTGGATCGTACTGACGATCTTTAATAAATAAGCCCGGCAATACACCCGCAACAAAATACGCAGCGCCCATCACAATAAAGGCCATGGTAAAAGTTCCACCCGATGCTAAGAAACCAATCGTGGCTGGTGCAATAGCAGCCCCGACACGACCAATGTTATAAGCACCGCCAATGGCTGTTCCGCGCACATCGGTTGAAAAACTTTCAGCCATATAGGTCGCGTTCACACCGTATGGTATGCCGTATAAGAAGCCAAAAGTGATCAATAAATACAAAATATTGTCAGGGGTATTGAAGAAAATAATGATTGGCAAGAACACGGCGCTGGCTATTGTTCCAAACACAAAAACGGCACGGCGGTTAAATTTGTCAGCCAGATAACCCGCTAAAATTTTGCCTAGAATCATTGCGGTATATGAACCCACCATATAACTGGTTAAGTTTTTAAAGTTCATATGCACTTCTGTTTCTAAATAACTTGGCATCCAGTTGTTAATGCCGTAATAACCGAACTGCAAGAAGAATGCTGTGGTCATCCACAACAAAAACATCTTGCGGTGCTTAAAGTTATTAAAAATTTGCTTATAAATACTGCCACTTTTCGGCTTTTCAGCCACCACCATTTCTTTAGGTTGTCTATTGCCTTGCAAGCTTTCAATTTTGGTGAGCTGCCAAGATTTTGGCTCTGGCACAAAGCGTTGCAGGAAAATATTAACGAAAGCAGGTACTACGGTCAGGAAGAATAAAACGCGCCAGCCATGATCTGGAATAATTGCGCCAGCTAATAACGTCGCAGCAATATAACCTACAGTCTGACCCGTCTGTAACGTGCCCAATACCGTTGTACGGTAAGTAGTCGGTACATATTCAGCCATTAAGGTATTACAAGCCATATAAAGTGCCCCGATTCCTAAAGCACCTATAAAACGTAGAGCCATAAATTGCTCGAAGCTTTGCGTAAAGCCTAACAAACAAGTCGCTACAGAAAAGAAAGTCACCGAGTTGGCAATGGTTCGTACGCGACCAAACTTGTCACATGCCCAACCACCCAAAATACCGCCAATACCCATGCCTGCTAAAGAAGCACTACCTAATGCACCCGCTTGAAAGGTACTTAAACCAAACTCTGCCTTTAAACTGGTCAAGCTATAAGACAGCAGCATAATATCAATGCCATCGACCACCATCGCAAAATAGGCAAATAACAACGCCCATTTCCATGTATTTGGTCCAATCTTTTCATATGTTCCAAGGTTACTTGGAAATGTAGTTCTTAACTCTTTCGATATTACTTGAACATCATTGTTCATCTTTAGTTCCTCATTTTCCCAAATGAGTCATCGATAGCTTACTTATGTTTTCTGTATGACTTAATCTTCTATACTTTTCATCATCTTACATTTAGTTTTAAGTACACAGAGGCACATCTTTACATGAGTATCCGTACGATGAATCTTGTCATTATCCATAAATTTTTGCGTAAAAATCCCTAAAGGCATTCTCGAAAGAACACCTCTATCTTTTAAAAATTAATGAGTTAGTTACTAAATGCTGCGATGCCTGTTTGTGCACGACCTAGAATTAAAGCATGAACGTCATGTGTACCCTCGTAGGTATTTACGACTTCAAGATTGACCAAATGACGTGCCACACCAAACTCGTCACTAATACCATTTCCGCCCATCATGTCACGTGCCATGCGGGCAATATCAAGTGCTTTCCCACAGTTGTTACGCTTAATTAGAGATGTGCCTTCAACTGATGCAATGCCTTCATCTTTCATGCGGCCAAAACGTAAAGCTGCCTGTAAACCCAAAGCAATTTCAGTTTGCATATCTGCCAGTTTCTTTTGAATCAATTGATTTGCAGCCAACGGACGACCAAATTGTTTACGGTCCATGGTGTATTGATGTGCGGTATGCCAACAAAACTCGGCAGCACCCATTGCACCCCATGCAATGCCATAACGAGCGCTATTCAAACAGGTAAATGGGCCTTTCAAACCTCGAATTTCAGGGAACGCATTCTCTTCAGGTACAAATACGTTATCCATCACGATTTCACCCGTAATCGAGGCACGTAAACCGACCTTGCCATGAATGGCAGGCGCAGATAGGCCTTCCCAGCCCTTTTCTAAAATAAAGCCGCGAATGTCACCCACATTACCTTCAGCAGAAACTTCTTTTGCCCAAACCACAAATACATCGGCAATTGGACTGTTGGTAATCCACATTTTTGCGCCACTTAAACGGTAACCACCGTCAACTTTTTTAGCACGTGTAATCATACTGCCCGGATCTGAACCATGGTCAGGTTCGGTCAAACCAAAACAGCCAATGTATTCACCAGTAGCTAGTTTAGGTAAGTACTTCTGCTTTTGCTCTTCACTACCAAACTCATGAATCGGAACCATCACCAATGAGCTTTGCACACTTGCCATAGAGCGGTAACCCGAATCGACATATTCAATTTCACGCGCAACCAAACCATAACTCACATAGTTCAAACCTGCGCCGCCATATTGCTCAGGAATGGTTGGCCCCAGTAAGCCGAGCTCTCCCATTTCACGAAAAATAGATGGATCTGTTGTTTCATGACGGAATTGTTCAAGTACACGGGGTTGCAGGCGTTCTTGGCAATAGGCATGAGCCGCATCACGAATCATGCGCTCATCTGGGCTAAGCTGTTGCTCAATTAAAAATGGGTCTTGCCAGTTAAATTGAACTTTTGCTTTTTTTGTTGTCACCATGTGATTCATCGCATCCTCTGCTTGATTTGATCTTCTTTATTTAACTCGATGTTATGCGTGAAAAATGCAGTAATCAAACGATAAATGTTCATGCAGATATGCGACTTACGCATATTTAAAATAAGATGCATTAAATTTAGATATTTAATTGGTTGTATTTCATTAAAAATGGCTTATTTTTATACTAAACTCTGATATCTGCATGTAGGTCATATGCTGTTTTGAAATATGACGACAAATAAAAGGATTTATTTATGCGAAGAAGTATCCCGTCTATTCAGGGCCTGATTTGCTTTGAAAGTGCAGCGAAACATCTAAGTTATACCTATGCTGCGCAAGAGTTATGCATTACCCAAAGTGCAGTCTCGCGTCAAATTCAACAATTAGAAGATTTCTTAGGCGTTGAACTCTTTATACGTACTCGGCATGGCGTTGAACTCACCATTGCAGGCCAACAATATTTTAAAAGTATTAAGCCCTACCTATTAGGTCTAGAGAAATGTACAGCCGATGTGATTTCTCATAAAGGTTTAGGTGGAACATTAAAGTTAGGCGTGGTGCCTACCTTTGCAACGCGCTGGCTGTTACCCAAGCTCCATCTTTTAAATCAAAAACACCCTGAAATTACAGTACATTTAGAAACCAGTACCAAACCTTTTTTATTTAACGATAATATTTTTGACGCTGCCATTTTTGCAGGGACACAGCAGCAAATTGACCACTGGCCCGGCATACAAGCACACTATTTAATGGATGAAGAAATTGTACCTGTGTGCTCACCAAAACTGATCGAAAAGTATTTTCCAGATGCGGTGATGATCAATGAAAATACCTATGATCTAAGCTCTGAAGATTTGCTGAAAATTCCTCTGCTACAACAAACCACTCGGCCTAGCATTTGGCAAGAATGGTTTCTGACCCATCACATGCAGCACCCTAAACCTTTTGATGGACAACGCCATGAGTTATTTTCAATGCTTGCGGTAGCTGCTAGCCATGACATGGGAATGGCCCTAATTCCGCAAATGTTGATTGAGTCTGAACTACAAAAAAAGGAACTGGTGATTGTTTCCAATAAAAAACTAAAAGGCAGCCGAAAGTATTATCTCATTCACTCAAGCCAAGACATCTCACCGACTATTCAAAAATTTGTTGACTGGATTTACCAAGAATTAGAACAACTAAAGAGCAATGCAAATTAGCTTAGTAGCTTTTATTTATGCCCAATATCGCGAACTATACTCATAAAAAAGGTTGTGATTAATCAAATCACAGCCTTTTAGTTAAACGTAAATATCTTTGAATTAATGACTCATTAATTGAATGTCTGAACCACTACGTTTCGGGTCAATCAAGATTTTGGCATGCTGTTCAGGGTCACGTAACGCTTCAAATGCACTCGTAACCCCCTCTAAACCGACAACACCAGTAATCAGCGGCGAACAATTCACTTTACCTTCTGCAATCATGTGTAGCGCATCTCGGAACTCAAGCGGTGTATAGCCCAACACAAACTGAATTTCTAACTCTTTATTAATTGCAAGTGCGGGTTCGATTTTGTCGCTTTGCATGCAGACGCCCACCCCAACAATTCGGGAAAATAAAGGCGCACCTTCAATAATTTGCTGCAAAACACCCGGTACGCCCACACACTCAAAAATAACAGGACGTTTTGGCAGAGCGCCCAATTTATCAATCATGCGCCATCCATGCCACCACGGTAAGCGTGTCGCTTGCAACTTATCAAATAGTCCCATGCCCATGTTAATTGCGTCAGAAACATTGCCAAGCAAACCAAACTCTTTCCAGTTGGCAAATGGCGATGTCTCTTTAGGGTCTACCACAATATCCGCACCACATTGCTCGGCAAGCTTACGGCGGTTTGGTGAAAAATCACTGGCAACTACAGTTTTAACCCCAGCCGCTTTAAGCATTAATATGACACCTAGCCCAACAGGTCCGCAGCCAATCACAATAGCAGGCTCACTGGTTTTCACACGGCTACGGCGAACGGCATGCAATGCAACCGCCATAGGTTCGGTCATGGCAGCACTATCCGCATCTAGACCATTCGGGACTTCAAACATCAAGCTTGATTGAGCCAATACTTGCTCGGCATAACCACCCGAAGCATTTGGCGAAAGTCCCGTAGACAAATAACCATGCTGATCTACATTCAAAAGCGGCATTGCACAAACGAGTGTGTCGGCTTTAAATTTATGGCGTGTTTTTGGACCGTAGTCTAAAACCTTGCCGCAAAACTCATGTCCTAGTACAAATGGGTCTGTAGACTTGGCTAAACCATTAAACCCGACACGTGCAGCCAAATCATGCATGTGGTCGCAGTGGTGCTGCATATGTAAATCTGAACCACAGATCCCACATCGCACCACTTCCAATAAAACTTGTCCTTTTGCAGGCGTTAAGTTCGGTTGGTCTACTACTTGCAATGTTGCTTGATGACAAAGTACCGACTTCATTTGAGTGCTTCCTATTTCTTCTTTTTCATTTACTTGCCAGAAATAGATTTCTACAGATAAATTAATCGCTTTATCGGTTTGGTCTTTAGCAAGCCTTTATTCATCTTTACAAGTAAAAGGCAAAATACCAATGACCATTCTTCAGCCAATCCACTCTTGAAGAGTCAACAAAAAACAGGCTCAGCAAAATTAAAAACAATAAAAATCTTGGTGCTTGTATCTTACACAGACTGCGTTGTCTTCTTAGGCCAGAACAATGTCATCAAAATTAAAACTTATACAAATATAGTAAGTTCAAAAAACTCAACTCAACCATTTTCACAAAAACATAGCAAATCCAAACTTTTATCAGTGCATCTAAACAGGCATGATGAATTGATGCAAACAGATAAGAAGAAATCTATGATTACAAAAACGCTCCCGCTTACAGATATACATCGCCACCTTGATGGCAACATCCGCATTCAAACCATTTTAGAATTGGGTCAGCAATACCATTTAGATTTACCTGCTTACGACATTGAATCTTTACGACCACACGTACAAGTTATGGATAACCAACCTGACTTATTAAGTTTTTTATCTAAGCTCGATTGGGGTGTAAAAGTATTAGCAAGCTTAGATGCCTGCAAACGTATTGCATTTGAAAACATGCAAGATGCAGCACAACAAGGGCTAGACTATGTAGAGCTGCGTTTTTCACCGGGTTATATGGGAATGACACATCAACTTCCACTCGAAGGTGTGGTTGAAGCAGTTATTGCTGGTGTAAAAGAAGGTAGTCAGGCGTACGGTGTAAAAGCGAATTTAATTGGCATTATGAGCCGTACTTTTGGTCAGGAAGCCTGCGAAAAAGAATTAAATGCCCTGCTTGCCCATAAAAATGATATTAAAGCATTGGATCTTGCTGGAGATGAGCTTGGTTTTCCGGGCAATTTATTTATTGAGCACTTTAAAAAAGCGCGTGATGCAGGTTGGCACATTACGGTACATGCAGGCGAAGCTGCCGGCCCAGAAAGTATTTGGCAAGCTATTGAAGAATTAGGTGCCGAACGAATTGGACATGGTGTTAAAGCAGTTCAAGATTTAAAACTTTTAGATTATTTAGCGAAACATGAGATTGGTATTGAATCTTGCCTTACCTCAAATATTCAAACCAACACAGTACCTTCTTTAGCAGAGCATCCATTAAAGACTTTTTTAGAACATGGTGTGCTTGCCACCATTAATACGGATGATCCCGCGGTTGAAGGCATTGAAATACAGCATGAATATTTAACTGCTGCTCCATTAGCAGGTTTAAGCCCTGAGCAAATTTATACAGCTCAACAAAATGGCCTAAAAATCGCATTTTTATCACATCAAGAAAAGGATGAGTTAAGGCAGAAATATCAATAACAGAGAACAGAGAACAGAGAACAGAGAACAGAGAACAGAGAACAGAGAACAGAGAACAGAGAACAGAGAACAGAGAACAAAGCTTATATAAATAAGTTCAAATATTGGAGTGTGTATGAATTAAAATTTAAATATATAAAAACAAAAAAATTCCTTCTATCGATAAGACAAGAAGAAATTCTTTTCAATATTTGGGATATTTTATAAAGCTTGAACGCTTTTAAATATGGTCGGAGCAGTAGGATTCGAACCTACGACCCCCTGGTCCCAAACCAGGTGCACTACCAGGCTGTGCTATGCTCCGAAATTGGGGTGAATGACGGGATTCGAACCCGCGACAACTGGAATCACAATCCAGGGCTCTACCAACTGAGCTACATCCACCATCAAATAAGTTCTATGTACCAAGCTACCGAATGGCGCGCCTGACAGGATTCGAACCTGTGACCATCCGCTTAGAAGGCGGATGCTCTATCCAACTGAGCTACAGGCGCTTAACCGATGATGCTTATCATGCGATACTTCGCCGATCTTAAAATATTATTTTAAGTGGTCGGAGCAGTAGGATTCGAACCTACGACCCCCTGGTCCCAAACCAGGTGCACTACCAGGCTGTGCTATGCTCCGATCTATCTCAGCTTTTGCTGTATCGCACATCGTGCGGTACGGTGTGCATTCTAGGCGCGACGCCCTCAGACGTCAACACCTATTCTCAAAAAAAGTTAAAAATCCTTATCAAATGTATATTTAACAAGCATTTTGAGGTTTTTTAACGTTTTAACGATGCACTAAAGGCTAACATTCGATCTAAAGGCATTTTGGCACGTTCAGCAAGCGCTGGATCAACGTGTATTTCCTGATCACCTTTTTGTAAAACTTCTAAAATTCCGTCGAGTTCATTCATTGCCATCCAAGGACAGTGGGCACATGAACGACAAGTTGCCCCCTCACCCGCTGTTGGCGCTTCAACTAAAATCTTATTCGGTACAGCTTGCTGCATTTTGTAGAAAATACCGCGGTCTGTTGCCACAATGAGTCTTTCGTTTGGCAAAGTCTGCGCAGCTTTAATGAGTTGAGACGTACTACCTACCGCGTCTGCAATTTCTACAACTGACTCTGGTGACTCAGGATGTACCAATACAGCAGCGTCTGGATACAGTGCTTTCATGTTGGCAATACCACGCGCACGGAATTCTTCATGCACAATACATGCGCCATCCCAAAGCAACATATCTGCACCAGTTTTCTTCTGAATATAGCGACCTAAGTGCTGATCTGGTGCCCAAATAATTTTTTCACCTAAGCTGTCTAGGTGCTCAACAATTTCAACCGCACAGCTTGATGTCACGACCCAATCTGCACGTGCTTTAACAGCAGCCGATGTATTAGCATAAACAACTACGGTATGGTCAGGGTGCTGATCACAAAATGCCGTGAACTCATCAACTGGGCAACCCAAGTCGAGTGAACAGGTTGCTTCAAGTGTCGGCATTAAAATTGTTTTTTCAGGAGACAGGATTTTTGCTGTTTCTCCCATAAACTTAACACCAGCCACAACCAGTGTAGAGGCTGCATGATCTCGTCCAAAACGGGCCATTTCTAAAGAGTCAGAAACGCATCCACCTGTTTTTTCGGCAAGTTCTTGTACTTCAGGGTCGCAATAGTAATGAGCAACAAGGACAGCATCACGTTTTTTGAGCTCTGCTTCGATCTGCGCAAACTTTTGTTGTTTTGCTTCTTCACTTAAGCGATTGTCTTTTGGCTCACCTAAACGGTCTAAATGCGCTTGTACAATGTTTTTTGCATCGTTGGCAATTAAAGTCGCATCACTCATAAAACGTCTTCTCTATCCTTCATGCTGGCATACCTGCTCGCATATAACGTTACTGCTTAAATGATTTACGGATTGAATCATTTAATATCAAAAGATGGGGCTAATAAAAAAGCCTCTTTGTCGAGGCTTGATTATAACTGATATTTAAGAACGGTAATCAGCATTAATTTTGACATAGTCGTAAGATAAGTCACACGTATATACCGTGTCTTTGGCCTGACCACGTCCTAAATCAACACGAATGGTAATCTCGGTTTGAGCCATAACACGCGCGCCCGCTTCTTCGGTATAGTCCTCAGCTGCGCCGCCATCTTTACAGATTTGCACGTCGTCTAACCACACTTGAATTTTAGACACGTCTAAGTCTTTAACGCCTGCATAGCCAATCGCAGCTAAAATACGTCCCCAGTTCGGGTCCGATGCAAAAAGTGCAGTTTTGACAAGTGGTGAATGCGCAATGCTATAAGCAATGTCACAACATTCTTGAGTATTTGCGCCGCCTTCTACAACAACAGTAATAAATTTTGTCGCACCTTCACCATCACGGACAATTAACTGGGCTAAACGATTCATTACACGAGCAAGTACTTCTAACACTTTAGTGTAGCGTGCATCGTTGTCTGATGTGATTTCAGCGCCACCCGCCTGACCTGTTGCTACGAAAATACAAGAGTCATTGGTCGAAGTATCGCCATCAATCGTAATACGGTTAAATGAATGCTCAACCGTGGTTTTTAGTAGCTTTTGTACTAAATCACGGCGAATAGGTGCGTCTGTTGCCACAAAGCTCAACATGGTTGCCATGTTCGGGCGAATCATTCCAGCGCCTTTACTAATACCAGTCATGGTATAAGTCATACCATCAAGTTCAAATTGTTCAGATGCGCCTTTAGGCACAGTGTCTGTCGTCATAATGCCAGTTGCAGCATCATTCCAAGCCGCATCTTGTACGCTATTTAATGCAGGCTGAAGTCCAGCAAGTAAACGCTCCATTGGAAGCTGCTCGCCAATCACCCCCGTAGAAAACGGAAGTACTTCAGAGCTATTTACTCCAGCAAGCTCCGCTAACTTCGCACAAGTATCCTGAGCGTTTTTCAAACCCGTAGGTCCGGTTCCCGCATTGGCATTACCCGTATTAATCACTAAATAACGAGGGTTACCTTCGGCAAGATGGACTTTAGAGACATGAACAGGCGCTGCACAAAATGCATTTTGCGTAAATACACCAGCAACATTTGAGCCTTCTGCAAACTCAAAAATGACTAAATCTCGTCGGTTTTGGTAACGTACATATGCTTCTGTTGAGCCAATTTTTACACCTTTTACCACATGCATTTGTGGCATTGTTACGTCACCGACAGCCATTTTTAGAACATCCAAAGTTTGTTGAATAAGATCAATATTTCAAAAAAAGCGATGCCATGAAGCACTTTCTTCATGAAATATCATAGAGGACAGCTTAGTAGAAAAGTCTAAAAAAATCGAGCGCAAAAACGGCTCATTGTTGCTCTAGTTTTAATAAAATATCTTTCTTATCAAGCCCACCAGCAAAACCAATTAAAGCACCGCCCGCACCAATGACACGATGACAAGGTGCAATAATTGAAATCGGGTTTTTGCCATTGGCAGCGCCAACTGCTCTCACCGCTTTTTCTTTGCCAATTTGAACAGCAATATCTTTATAACTTCTTGTTTCACCATAAGGGATGGTCAATAAAGCAGACCAGACCTGCTTTTGAAATGCAGTTCCTTCGAAATCTAGTGGTAATGTAAACTCACGGCGTTTACCTTCAAAATATTCTTTTAATTGTTGTTCGGTCTTTAATAAAACTGGATGCTCAAGTTGTTCGACCAGCTCAGCCAGTCGAACACGTTTTGGATTTTCATTGTCCCAGAGTACTGCCACCAAAGCATTTTCATTCGCAACTAGCTTTAATTGCCCAACAGGCGAATTGATATACTTATAAGACAGCAACATAGTTTTATTCTCTTAGGACGGCGATGAAATTTTCATTAAAACCAAACCTGACACAATCAATACAGCGGCAATCATTCGCATAACTCCAATAGGCTCATGAAGAAAAAATATACCTACAAGAAATGACCCAATCGCGCCAATGCCTGTCCAAACCGTATAGGCAGTGCCAAGCGGTAAAGTTTTCATTGAAATTGAAAGTAGAACCACACTCAAAATCATAAAAACTACGGTAATAATACTAGGGGTTAAACGGGTAAAACCTTCGGACATTTTCATAGAATATGCCCAAATGATTTCAAATACACCTGCTAAAATTAAAATAGCCCAAGCCATAACATTCACTGATTTTTATAGCGTCAGGTCGTCCCGACATGATTACCCATTATGGGGGAGGTCGTTCCTCCTTTATGTGTGAACTCAGTTTACTTTAAAATAAAAAATGAAGGCAAACCCTATCTAAAGCTTGCCTGTCTTAGAGAAACTTATTCACTTTTTAATTGTAAAATTTTTCGTGCGCCATTTAAGACAAACAAAACAATAATTAATCCAATAATCAAATCAGGATAACTAGAGCCTGTCATGGCAACTAATATTCCCGCGACAATGACACCCAAGTTAACGATGACATCATTTGCAGAAAAGATATAACTCGCCTTCATATGTGCCCCGCTCTCTTTATGGTCACTCATTAAGTAAAGACAACTAATGTTGGCCGCAAGCGCCAATCCACCAATTAAAATCATTAAAATTGAAACTGGTTCACTGCCATATATAAAACGGCGCAGCACATCAATTAACACAATCATGGCTAAGCCAAACTGCAACCACCCCGAAAGATGCGCGGCTTTTAATTGGGCATTTAGATTTTTACCCACCACAAATAAAGCAATGCCATAAATTGCAGCATCGGCAAACATATCAAGCGAATCAGCGATTAATCCTGTCGATGAAGCAATAATGCCTGCCATCAACTCAATGACAAACATGACCCCATTAATGAGTAACAACCATTGTAAAACTTGTTTTTGTGCTGCATTCGTTGAAGAACTAGCTCGAACCTTTTTTGGTTTTTCAACAGGTTCATAATGTGGCTGTGTTTGTTGTAACTCGGCTCCTAATCCTAAACGCTGTAAACTTTGAGTAATCATTTCAGCTTGAAGACTGTGATAAATCGCTAAATGGCGTGCAGGCAAATCAAAATGAAGCTCTTGAATATCATCAGTGTAAGAGGCTAAAGCCATCCGCACCATTTGCTCTTCGGCTGCACAGTCCATGCTAGGAATATGGTAATAACTTACCCATTGGCTCTTTTTAGCTACAGGTTCACTAGGTGTAAAACACTCCTGAGACGATATGCTTGAGCATCCGCAGTTAGAGCTATTTTTACTTAAATGTATTTGATTCTCTTGTTTTTCTAAAGCCATCTTTGCACCATAACTGACACAAAAAACAATGCCATTAGTATAAACCAATGGCATCTGTTTAAGCTTACTTTTTGTTCGGCAATTAGAATTTTAGTGTTAACCCTGCTCCATAATACCAACCATGTTCGGAGTCGGTTCCTGTTTGCCAATCAGTTTGTTTTAAACCTTTTTCATAGCCATAACCGACATCAACAAATGGCATCACCTTTTTATTGATTTCATAACGGGTTTGAAAGCCAGCTTGTAAACTAGATAGCCCTGTTTTACTGGCATAGCGAGCTTCATCTTGCAAAACAACATCTGCTTTTAAATAAGGTTTACCAATTAACTTTTGGGTAAAGAGCAAGTCCCTTTCCGTTTCTAAACTTAACTTCCATAGCTGGTCTTCACCTGCATAAAGATAAGCATCGGTTTCAAAAAAGTAAGGTGCCATGCCATGTAAACCCACAACACCAGCCCAACGATCTTGCTTTTCATCTTCCCGTTGCAAACGCTCGTAGTTTACCCCAGCTTGTACATCCCAATAGTCAGCTATATTTCGGCTATAGAGTACTGAACCGCCATAATTGGCATCTTCTGACTCTGCTTTTTCAACGTGGGCTTTAATGAACAATTTATTTTCATCCGTTCCCACCCAAGTTTCTAATTCAGAAGAAAAACTACCTTTTCCTTCTTCATTTTGAGTCCAGCCAGTATCAATTTTTGTTGCCTGATAGATCTGTCCACCATGTTCGCGTAAATGATCATGAGTTAAAGGCTCTTGAGCAAAAGTAAATACTGATATGCTCGAGAAAGCACCGCAATATATCATTTGAGAAAATAACTTAGTGATGCGCATGACTAGCTCCTTTCTCATTTTCAGATTGAACAGTTGGCTGGGACTGAGCGGGTTGTTGCCCATCGTTGACTTGAGCAACAATTAATTTATTCATCATTCCAGCACTCATGTGATAGAGCAGATGGCAATGAATCGCCCATTCTCCCAAAGCATCGGCTGTCAATAACGCAGTAACGGTCTTTCCAGGTGGAACAATAAGGGTATGTTTATTTGGTAAATTTTCAGCTTGTTGACCATTTTCCAATTGCATAAACATGCCATGTAAATGCATTGGGTGGGCCATCATACTGTCATTCACAAACTTCAAGCGAATACGTTCGCCATACTTAACTTGTAATGGCTCAGCTTCGCTAAATTTTTTGCCATTAATGGTCCAGATATAACGCTCCATGTTGCCGCCTAAACGAATAACAAGCTTTCGTTCTGGCGCACGCGTGTCTGGTTGAGGTGTTAAAGATTGCAAATCGCTATATTGCAGTGCCTTCATGCCCGCTGGTGTCGAAGCATTTGCCCAGCCATAAACGGGCTCATCCTTTTTAGGCTTATTCTCAGATTGCGCAGGCATCTCATGCTTCATATTCATCATAGCGTGGTCATGTTCACTCGATGACATTGCCTGCATATCATGCTTCATTTCAGGCATCGCCGACATGTCGTGTTGCATGTTCATTTGATGGCCAGCATGTTCATCACTTGCCCCATTGCCATGACTCATGCCCATATCATCCATGGTTAGCAAAGAACGTGGACGTGGCTGCGGTATTTGAATTGGTCCTACAGCCTGCGCATTTTCATTGTGCAAAGTCCCAATGGCAAAACCACTGCGGTCAATAGACTCTGCTTCAATCTGATAATTTGGCTGTTTAGGTTCTACAATGACATCGTAGGTTTCGGCTGTACCAATACGAAACTCATCAATTGCAACAGGTTTGACTGGCTGCCCATCTGCACTTACAACTGTCATTTTTAAATTTGGGATTCTAACGTCAAAGAATGACATAGCCGATGCGTTAATAAATCGTAATCGAACCTTCTCGCCAGCTTTAAAATTACCTGTCCAGTTTTGCTGTGGTGTCTTACCATTGACTAAGAAGGTATAGCCCGTCACATCAGACATATCGGTTTTTAACATCCGCATCTGATTCCACATCGAACGATCTTGCCAAGTTGCTTTTAAACCTTGTGTTTTAACTTGCTTCAAAACATCAGATACGGTTTCACGGCGGTTTTGATAATACTCAGCAGATTTCTTCAAATTCTTCATAATGCTATCGCTAGAAGAATTATGAAAATCTGAAAGCATCACTACATAATCACGATCAGTTTTTTCATGTGAAGCTACAGGTATTTTCCCTTTTGGATAAATCACGAGCGGGCCATATAAACCGTCTTGTTCTTGGCCTTTACTATGGGCGTGATACCAATATGTGCCATTTTGTTTCACCTTAAAACGGTAAACAAAGTCTCCGTTTGGCGCGATTCCTTTAAAATTATTAAAACCCGGCACACCATCCATTAGTCCTGGCAGTAATAACCCATGCCAGTGTAAAGAGGTATCTTGATTCTTTAATTGGTTATGGACGTGAATAACAGCCTCATCCCCCTCTTCAAACTCAAGGAGTGGTGCTATAAATTTTCCATTTACGGTAATTCGTTTGAGCGGCTGACCGGTAACATTGACCTGTTGTTCATTAATATTAAGGTGATATTCCTTAATTGCCGCGAGGGTCCATGGTGAAACCAATAGACCAAATACAGCGACGAGGCTGCTAATTGTTTTATGAGACATTGCTGTAATCCTTTGAACTAAAAAAATAAGTAAGAAAGGATTAAGCTTTTGGAGGACGTAAAATTTCTTGCCAGTATCCGGCTAAATGCTGAGCCTGATAAATACTGCTAAATTGAGACGAGATGGGAATGAACTGCGAGTCAATATCTGGTACAGCTTGCTGTAATGCCAAATTCACAATTTGACAATGAACTGGGTTACAGTCCTGACAATGCTCACCATGCGAGTGAACAGCCTGTGTCATATTTTGATGACATACAGTCTGATCATCTGTTTGAACATGCATATTCTTATGCGAAGTTTTTTCACTATGACACGGCATCGTATGAAGATCATGCTGCATAGGCGTCTGAGCAACAGACACACCACTCCACCCAATGACCAAAGTCATTAGGAACACAAACCAAGCATACTTGCGTAAGTGGTGTAGAGCCATTGTGGTTTATCGCCTAGAGCCGATGAGTGATCTTAATGCCATTAGCATAACTAAGTTTTAAAAGAGATACAATTTTCTATCTTAACTGCTTATTATAGAGCAATTAAGCAAATGGGGGTCGATGCTGAAGTACTAAATCAATCACCTCTAATGCACCTTCTTGCTCATTACTTACAGTGGTATAGGGCGCCACCGCTTTTAATGCTTCTACTGCATTTTCAACTGCAAACCCATACCCCACAGCTTTAATCATCTGCATATCATTGTTGTTATCACCAATCGCAACCACTTGATTAGGTTCAACCTGCCATTTTTGTAGTAATAACTTCAAACCATGTGCTTTATGCTGGTCGGGAAGAATCAAATCAATAAAATTAAAACCACTTGAAACAGGTACCAAAACTTTATCTGCTACAAAACTTTGCTTCTGAAAATGCTCAAAAATCGCAAAGCTTTCGTTTTCCTGAGCGGTAAAAGTAATTTTGCACACCAAGTCATCTAGTGCATAAAAGTCATCTACAACTGTCAGTTTTTCAAAATATCGGGCAACTTTGGCATAGTCTTCTGCGTTCATACTTCTATGCACGTAAGCACTTTGTTTTCCACAGATCACCATGGTTGAGGTATACGCTGGGCCAATCGCTTTTAAAATCTCAACGTATTGTTGCTGACTTAAATGAGCAAAAGCTAATTCTTGCCCCGCATCTACAACATGTGCGCCATTTTCTGCAATAAAAGCAATCTCATGATTAATTTCTGGAAAATAGGTAACAAGTTTTGCAAGTTGATTACCGCTAGCTACCACAAAATGAATATTATTTTGTTTTAGTTGTTCATATTGTTTTAAAAAACGTGCTTTGTTGTACTGCTTTTTGGAATTAAGAAAAGTCCCATCCATATCTACCGCTAAAATTTTTACTGTCATTAATGATCAAGGTCTCTTACTAAAAACTTATTAAACCAAATTTAGCTTTATTTTTCATGACACTTTTACAGTTTTATACGTATGTATGCACAAAAAGTTTTACACAGAGCTGCATCGTTTTTTGCACAGGTTATTTTTTAGCAAAGCTTAATAAAAAGCCAGCTAATAAATTACTCAACACGCATAAAAAAAGAACGCCAAAACGTTCTTTTTTCATCGTTTTTGTCTATAGAATAAACGGTTGATCTAATTTTGTTTATTTTACCAACATCTTATCCATACGGTTATCAACACAGTTATCCATACAGTTATAAACAAAGTTATCCACAAGCTTATTCTCAGTTCAACAAACTTTTTAAGCGTCTACACTGCCTACTTTCGCAAGCTCTGCACGCATTTGATCAATCACAACTTTATAATCTGGTTGACCAAAAATAGCTGAACCAGCAACAAACATATCTGCACCCGCTTCTGCAATTTCACGAATATTTGCAGGGCCAACGCCACCATCAACTTCTAAACGAATATCACGACCACTTGCATCGATAATTTTGCGCGCTTCACGTAATTTTTCTAAAGTCATTGGAATGAACTTTTGTCCACCAAAACCAGGGTTTACACTCATTAATAAAATTTGGTCAACTTTATCAAGTACATAATCTAGATAATGCAATGGCGTTGCTGGGTTGAAAACTAAACCTGCTTTAGCACCACCAGATTTAATCAGCTGTAATGAACGATCAATGTGATGAGATGCTTCTGGGTGGAATGTAATAATATCTGCGCCTGCTTCTAGGAAATCGCCAATAATTCGATCAACTGGAGATACCATTAAATGCACATCAACAGGAGCTGTAATCCCATAGTTTTTTAAAGCCTTACATACACCTGCACCAAAAGTTAAATTTGGAACATAGTGGTTATCCATCACGTCAAAATGCACTACATCTGCACCTGCGGCTAACACTTTGTCTACATCTTCGCCTAAACGAGCAAAATCGGCAGATAAAATAGAAGGAGCAATCAAATAAGGCTTGGACATAGGTGGATGACCTGGCTAGAAGTTTAAGGAGAGACTAAAAATTATAACAAAAAAGAACCTACTTGGCCCGCCATTCCTTGCTTAAATGACAACATTTCAAACTTGCAACGTAACGTTGCAACAATAGAATGCTAACGGCGAAACGAATTTGTTAAGGTACATTAAACCAATGTGAGGATTGATAATGAAAAGCACAACTCATCTATTAACAAACGATGGAAAACGCATTGCAAAACGTCTAGTTAATCATTGGAAACATAAATTTGAAGTACAAGAAACTGAACAAGATTTTAAAATCTTAATGCCTACCGCAACCATTACGCTTGCACCAGAAACAGAGCAGTTAAACGTTGCTATTGATAGTCAGTTAGATGACCACAACCACTTAGAAAAAGTTGTTCTTGATCATCTAAACCGTATGGCTCAACAAGAATTTCAAGTTGAATGGCAACACTAAATTAATTAACCAGATACCTTTTCTAACTGGATTGCATGAAACTGTAAGTGCTCATCCATAAAGGTTTGAATAAAGTAATAACCATGATCGTAGCCAGCATGTTGTCTTAAAGTTAAAGGCTGTCCTGCTTTTAAACATGCTTGCTTAAATTTTTCAGGGTGAAGTTGTTCATAAAATTGATCATCTAACCCCTGATCAACCAAAATTTCGTCAAATACTGCCCCATTTTTTGAGACCAATGCTGTGGCATCATGAGCCAACCAGCTTTCACGGTCTGCACCCAAATAATGGCTAAAGGCTTTGTCGCCCCATGCACATTCAGTTGGTGCACAGATCGGAGCAAAAGCAGATACCGACTTAAACTTTTCTGGATATTTAAACGCTAAAGTTAATGCACCGTGACCACCCATTGAGTGTCCAAAGATACCAACTTGTTGAGCGTTTACAGGAAAGCTTTTTAAAATGAGTGGATATAACTCATCAATTAAATAACTTTCCATTTGATAATGCTCAGACCACGGCGCTTGTGTTGCATTAATATAAAAGCCCGCGCCTTGCCCAATATCCCAATGATCCCCTGCTGCGACTTGTTCTCCACGAGGAGAAGTGTCTGGGGTAATCAGTATGAGGCTCAGTTGTGCTGCCATATGCTGTGCATGTGCTTTAATGGCAAAAGTTTCTTCAGTGCATGTTAAACCCGCTAAGTAAAACAAAGTTGAGCAAGCTTTACCTTCCAAAGCTGCTGGTGGTAAATAAACACCAAACTTCGCTGGTCCTTTTAAATAAGAAGATTCAAATTGGTATATGCGCTGATCACCCTCAAAGCAGCGGTTTTTTTGCAGGAGTTGCATCGTTTTTAGCCTCTGTTTTTGTTTGAGCAATATCTACACTACCCGTATTTTGCTGAGGAAATAGATACTTTTCCAATTGAGGTAGCATAAGTTCCATATTTTTACCGATCATCCACTGAGGTTCTGAAGGTTCAACACCTTGAGCCACTTCCCATTTAGTTACCGTTTGCTTAGCTGTGTTAAACGAATCTTTCATCGACGATTGCTCTCGCATAGCCAAATCAAAGAAAGCTCGACCAAAATAGGTATAGTCAGCTTCGTTATTACATCCAAAAGAAGTCTTATCAGCAGCCGATGCAGTAATAATTAAGGTATCAGGAGACTGTAGAGCAGGAATAAAACTTCCTGAATAACAGGCTGAGATCACAATTACACGCCAGCGAATACCGGATTTGTCCAGTGTTTCTCGCAACCATTTCGGGTCCACTTGCCCTAAATCTAATGGTGCATTTTCAATTTCGAAGTGATTTTGCTCACCATGTGAGGTCATATATAAAAATAGGACATCACTATCACGGTTCATTTGCTGGCCCATACGACGTAGTGCCAGTTCAATACTTGTTTTAGAGGCAATTGGAATCTCTGTACGGGTATCTGGATTATTGACCAGCATCATTGAGCGCCCAATCGTTCCAAAGCGTGTATCAAACTGTTCTTTAATACGGACCACTTCCGATTTAAAAACATCTTGATAACTATCGCCAGCAACACCTAAAAAATACCAATGGCTTTTGGCGAGCTCACCATATTGCACTTGCTCTAAAGAATCGTTCAACAACTTACTTTGCGCATAAAAAGCATCTTCAGCAAACGTTGGAGCCGAATCTTCCACCTTCCAAATCGGTTGATCTTTTACGGAAAGTTGCCACACTACCATTGTTGCAATAGTCGCAACCATAACCAATGCACGTTCCCACCAGGGCCATTTAAGCTCACGTGAGAAAACCCAAATTACCGCTAAACTTTGCCACACGAACAAAGCTACAAATAAGCTCGGTAAAATTCCGTTATAAATAGCATCTGGAATAAAGTTGAGATAACCGTTAGACCCCAAATACTGGATTAAACATTGAATTAATAAGATATTTGTATCTAGAACCAGCCAAAGTAAAGCAGGAACTAGCATTAAACGAGGTTGATTGGTTCGCTGTGATAAGAAAATACCAACAATTAAGGCAATGAATGGCCAAAGTGCATAACCAATTAAACCTTGTGAATTGAAATCACCGATTTGACCAGCGACAAGCCAACTATATAGAGAGTTAGTACATCCCCCTAAAATTCCCCAGACAATGAGCTGAAGGATAGATGGATGCACAATCTGTAAAGAACGTCTCGACCCCAAAAACAGCCACATTCCGGCAATTTGGTTGCTTTTAAAATCATGCCAAAAATTAATGGAGGGTTTAAGATCAATCATAGAAGGTTTTCAAAAATTTCGTTTTTGACAGGCATCTTAAGTGTATGCCTGCTAAGAATTTTAGCAATCATGCTTTTGAACTATATCACATATATTTGTGCATTATTCAAGCAATAAAACCTAACCTTACATAAGCCTACTGAAAATACGCATCAAAACGACAAGCATCTCCTTGCCATTGATGAGCTGGCTCTTGATTTGCCAAGAAAATAGCATGGCGCGGTCGTTTAACGACTACACGTTTAGCAACTTTCTGTGCCAAAACCAGCAGATTATCACCTAAATCCATCTCACCATCTTCGGGTAAAAGTAGGTGTAAAAGCTGCATCTGTTTTTTAACTTGAGCTTGTTTTTTGATGGCTTGGTGATTCTGATCACGCTGTGGAAACATCGGATCTAGATAAACCACATCAACCATTTGAGCTGTTTGTTGTAACTGTTGTAAATAACTTGCAGAATCAGCAAAGATCAGTTGAATACGATCCATAAATTGACTTAGAAATGGATCGTGGTCCGCCTGAGCTTTTGAATCTTCAAGCAAAGTAAATAAAATCGGATGGCGCTCAACCAATTGTATTTGTGCGCCTAAATAAGCCATGAGTAAACTATCGTGACCCAAGCCTGCTGTAGCATCAACCAGTATTGGTTTTTCACCTAACTGACAAGCACGGGCAATCATTTCTGATTTAAGACTTGCACGCTTTAAACGGGGAATTTCTGCTTTCCAATCGGGTTGCATTTTCATGCCATTAGCAGATAACCAAAGTCCGTTTTCATCTACACAAAGGGCAATTTCAGGATTGAAGCGTAAAAACCGTGCATTCAGCTTTTCAATTGGCTGTAAATCGACAGTCACACCTCTAGAACAAAGCACAGCTTGGTAGTGCTGTGCCTGCTCTTGAAAATCTACTTCAAAATATATGTGCATGATTAGCCTTTATTTTGCTTTACCCTGATCTGCTATCTTTTTCCACGCATCATCACGTAAATAAACTGGCAAAGCATGTTCGGCATCCACCCACTGCTTTTGTGCAGCATAAACACGTGCAATAGAAGCAATATCCTGTGCAGTTGCAGTGATTGTTTGATGCTCTGCATCAGCTTGAAGTAGCTTCGCACCCGAACCAATTAAGCAATGTTTTGCATAAGCAGCTGCTGGTTCATAGCTCATTAATTTTTCTTCATCAATACACTGCATAATACCTTGTTCATCTAGAACAAAACTTGCAATGTAAACTTCATTCATGCGCGCATCGAGCACAGCAGTCACTTGTTCCAAACCTTCAAGTCGGTATGCCGCTTGTGCTAAAGCTTGCAACGTAGAAACTGGAACCACAGGTAAATCTTGTGACCAAGCTAAAGCTTGGGCAACAGCAGCATTAATTCGAACACCACTAAAAGAACCTGGTCCACGGCTAAAGGCAATCGCATCTAAACCAGCAATTTCAAGACCTGTTTGTTGTAGCCCCTGCTCAATCATAGGCAAAATAGTCTGTGTTTGTGCTTTCGCCCGCGTATCGAGTTGAAAAAACAGTTCTTGGGTTTCATCGATTAATGAAATGGAACATTGCTCGTTTGCAGTTTCCAACGCCAGCAGTTTCATGCACAACCTTAGTATTCAATCAGATTAAAAACGGAAGTTATGATACCCCACTCGGCTCTGATAGGCGAGTTGTTCTATCTCTAAATAAAAATGCCAAGCTTATGCTTAGGATACAAAATAACTTATTAAAAAATTTTAAAAGTGAAACTCTTTTAAATCTGTATAGTTCTTAAAGTGTTCAGCATAATGCAATGCACTCAAGCGTATTTTTGCCGCGCCATCTTCATCTAAAGTTTTGACAATTTTGCCAGGTGAACCCATCACTACGGAATTATCTGGAATTACTTTTCCTTCAGGAATTAAAGCATTAGCACCAATAATACAATTTTTACCGATCACAGCCCGATTTAAAATTACGGCGTTCATACCAATCAAACTATTATCACCAATCGTACAACCATGCAGCATGACTTTATGCCCGACTGTAACGTATTCACCAATATTTAGCTCAAGTCCAGCATCGGTATGTAATACCGAATTTTCTTGAATATTAGAGAAATCACCAATCCGAACCACACAGTTATCAGCACGAACTACAGCTCCAAACCAAATGCTGACCTGACGGCCTAATTCCACTTGCCCAATCAGCGTTGCGGTTGGAGCAACCCAGCCATCCCATGGCTCATGTAAGGCTTTTGGGTGCTGTCCTTGATAGCTATACATCATAATTTATCAATCCTGATCTTTATTTTTTATGAGAAAACTTTGGCATTCCAAAGGTTGGTGAGTTAAGTAAAAATGGCCAATCTTTTTGATAACCCAATCCATATTTAAACAGAGCAACTAACATACGAGCAGTTAAGCCCCAAATAATTTCATTATCAATCTGTAGGCTTGGAAAATATAAAGACTGATGAGCATACCGAACTTCATAGGGTGTTGGACGCGTCTCTATAAGTTGCTGTAACGGGACAAAGAAAATTCGATCAATTTCGGTGGGCTGTGGTATTAAAGTCACCTCTGGAGGAATAAGTCCAACGATCGGTTTTACAGACAAACCACTTCTTGCACGCTGCATCGGCAAATCACCGAGCAACTGTACATCAAACGGATTTAAAGCTGTCTCTTCTTGAGCTTCTCTTAACGCTACAACAATATTACTGGTATCACTAGGATCACGCTTTCCCCCAGGAAAAGAGACTTCCCCCGCATGGTTGTTCATATGTATTGAACGGCGTGTAAGCAGTACCTTGGGGTCATTCTCATTCGTAATTGCAATCAGTACTGCAGCTTGTGCTTCTTGTATGCGGGTGGAAAAGCGCAATCTTTGCTGTAACTTTTGTGTTAGCAAGTGCTCTTCCATACCTTTCACCTATTATTCTGTCTCTCTTTGCATCATATCTGAAAATCAAAGTTAGGGAATAGAGTTGATGCGTAAGTCTAAAAATTCAGTTATGCTGAGGCATCTCTATACTCGATGATAATTATGAGTTTCTGTGTAGCGTGTGGGCATAAAACCGAACAAAAAATTCCTTTAGGTGATCATAAAGTACGCCGTGTTTGTACTCATTGTGGAAATATTCACTATGAAAACCCCAAAGTAATCTGCGGTGCCTTAGCGTTATGGGAAGACAAAGTATTACTCTGTCGTCGTGCAATTGAACCTCGTTATGGATTGTGGACATTACCTGCTGGTTATATGGAATTGTTCGAAACCATGGAACAAGGAGCAGCACGTGAAACTCGTGAAGAAGCAGAAGCTGAGATAGAAATAGAGCAACTCTACTGCATGTACAACATTCCTCGTATTGGCCAAATTTATGTTCTTTTCAAAGCACAGCTGAAAGATGGCATTTTTGGTGCAGGTGAAGAAAGTATCGAGAGTCGTCTGTTTGAAGAACATAAAATTCCATGGGGAGAACTCGCCTTCCCTAGTGTCGAACATACACTAAGACATTATTTTGAAGATCGTAAAAAACAAGTATTCCCAACCCATCTTGAAACTTTGGGTACTCGTTTAGACCATACAGGTTAATCAATTAGATAATAAAAAAGACCGCTTTTGCGGTCTTTTTTATGTGTCTTTTATTTTTAAGATTTAGTCTTAATCTGATAACAATCAGCTGTTCTAAGTGTCACAGTTCCCGCCATACGCTGACCTAAAGCTTTTTCAGTCTCAGTCGGAGCAGGGGAAATATCTTTAATATTATTATAAACCTGTTGATAAAAAGCATACGGATTTAACCATGAAACTGTCTTGTTATCGTAGGTAGTAAGATTCGCACCACTGGTCTGCCCTTGTAATAAGTTCGCAACGTTAATTTTTGCGCCACTTACAAGTAAAGTTTGGCTACCAGTTTGAGAAGTACTTTGAACAACATTTGAATTTAGGCCGACTACAATACCATTTAAATTCCCTAATTGAGGCACCCCAAAAATCATTCTTACTGTAATTGACTTATCATTGGCGGCAGACTCTGTTCCTCCAGTTGTACCAATTCTGTACTGCTGAACCCCATTGTTATCAATTAAACTGGTATTTGAAACCACTCCACACTGACCAGACATGTCTGTCGCAGTAGCATTAGGTTTAATATCTGTTCTAATGTCTCCATTTTCATCAACTACAATACCTAAATCAATAGGTGCAATCCCTGCTGTATCAAATTTAAAGTTTAGAGTTGCATATAATGGGAAAATATAAGTTTGACCAGATTTGACATTATTAGCTGTTTTAAAGATCTGATTAGACAAATAGCTCGCAGGGCTTACCTTATAAATATCCATAGAACCATTATAATTTTGGTTATCAACACTCTGTTTCCATAAAGCATACTGCTGAGGATTAGGAGTTTTAGTATTCGTTAACCCGAAATATGAACTATCACGTCCTGCAATAAGTGAATCATTTAATAATTTGCCTTGATAAATCACTAAATCTTCATTTGTATTGCTAGAAGTTTTTAAACGGAATGGTTGTGTTGATTTAATTTCTGTCTGTATTGGATCAAGCCAAGCAGTTTGCGAGTCTGCAACCATTTGAGTTGGCTTAGATTTCGTCAAGACATTTAATACTGCACTAATTGCTAACTGGCTTGTAATTGTACTCGTTCCTTTCCATTGTAAGCCATAACCAAATGTATATCCCCGACGATCAGATAGTAAGAATAAATTACCAAACATATGTTGGGTATTAGCGCTATTTTTTGGACAATCTGCTAAATTAGTTAAATTACATCCATAAAAATTTTCAGATATTAAATTAGGCTCAGCCAAAGTAATATAATCTGATTGATATAACCCTACTAAACTTAAGTGTGCCAACTGGGTTACCAATTCAAAAGCTTGCGTATCTGTTACTGGACTTACATCTAACCATGGTTTCAAAATATTGGCATAAGCACCATTTTTCCATTCTGTAGCTGTAATATTTTGAACTAAAATATTTAAAGTATTTTTCTTCTCATCGGTAAATTGGGTTGGCTGCAAATCACCAGCAACATGATCTCCCCTCTCTAAGCCAACGCTTTGAAAAAGTTTTACTAATGCCATTGCAACCCGCACTGTAGGATCATTCTGGTTAAGTGAGGTTGGTGTTTGCCCAGTTAATCCAATCGCCATATCCATGACTTTCAAACGTGGCGGAACAGTCATCTGAATTTTTGAAACAGTGTCTAACTTAACAGAGCCTAGTTCAATTTTTCTTGTAGCTTTGGTATCTTGCAAATAAAAACTAGCAGTATCGCCTGCTTTACAAGATCCGATAACACTATTTCCAGAAGCCTTAGTAACAAAACTTAGATTCGCTGCACTACTACAGGTAAAATTAATACCCGGTATTGGGTAATCTAAAGAGAATTGTAGACAATCACTGTTTGTTACGGAACAACTTCCATTAGCAGTAGCTCCTCCTGATCCATTTGTAGGATTCTCATTTATTGTGGAACTACCACCACCACAACCGTTTAGCATCATTGCCAATGTGGTAAGTGCAAAAGGCCATAAAACTTTTTTATTCATTAGATATCCTACTTATTTTTAACGTAATACTGAAATTTGAATTTGTCCCTGATTCGTTAACTCATTTTCTGCCACATCTACGGCAGAGGATAATGGCGTCAACATCATGTAATGTGCTAAGGGTGGTAATTTTAAAACACCTTGGATTGATGCGTGTTGTAATAGAGTAGAAGGATACGATTTACTCTTGAAACCGCTCACCCCCTCTAAAATACACCCTTTATCATCTAAAAAAATAACTAAAGGCCAATAATATAAAGGTCTTTCATTACTAGCAGCGAATGACATAAGTTTTAAATGTTGAATTGAAGGACCAAGCTTTATCAACTCATACTCAAACTTTTCTTTAAGAGGTTTTCTTGGCCACAAATTTACTTCTTTATTTATATTGAGCTTTTTAATTGATTTATTATAATTTTTAATAAAACATTTATCCTGTTCAAAAGTTGCTTCTAAATCTTGAGAAGATAAACGTATATACGTCGGCGCTAATACCACTGCCGACTCTGTATCTTGAGTATGTCGATTAAAAAGCTGATCCAACGTTGATCGACTTAGACCTTTTTTACGTTCTATTGACTCAGTTCTGCCTAAACCATCTGGCACGATATAAAAACGTTTTTTTCCTTCTAAATTAAACTCTTGGTCTTCAAGATATTCACTATTTACATATTCTATGCCATCAATAGTAGTAAATTTAGACTTATCTTGTGAAGAATTTGGCTCAGGGGAAGCCTGTGAAGTACTTTTGATCGGAGGTGGAATTAAAAGTAATTGTTTCTGCCATTCATTATTAGATGCCGTCTGAAGTTCTACATTTTCAATAGGTGTTTTTAATTCATGACTATTTGCTGAAGTAGGCTGAGTATTTTGAGCTTTTTGCGGTGCAGTCGGTGCAGTCGGTGCAGTCGGTGCAGTCGGTGCAGTCGGTGCAGTCGGTGCAGTCGGTGCAGTCGGTGCAGTCGGTG
>NZ_JAHPTH010000006.1:0-167708 GCF_025514195.1 Acinetobacter sp. WU_MDCI_Abxd143 | reverse complement strand
GCGTCCCTACGGGGATTCGAACCCCGGTTACCGCCGTGAAAGGGCGATGTCCTAGGCCTCTAGACGATAGGGACGTTTCAGAGGTGGGCGTATATTAGGTCGATTTAATAAAAGTGTCAAATAGTTTTCTGAAGAAATATTAAAAAAAACAATCAAGCGATTAAAAATAACTCAAATTGTAGAAAATATATACATTTAGCCCTCATTTTTCTGAAAAGGTTCAATAATTGCCTTTATAACCGATGGATGTTGTAAATATCCTAAAATCTCATGTGGTTGGTGGGCAAAGGTATAAATTTTCTGATTGATAATGGCAGGATCAAAATTAAATGGGGCCTCGCATAAGGGAAAAGCGGTCAAAAAATCATCTTGAGAGTAAAAATTAAACCAGTCACCATGAATACAGGGTGGTCTAGAAATTGGATTCGGGAGCTTACTTTGAATCACGCGAAAAGCTAAAGGCGAAGCTAGGGTAATAAAACGCTTAACTGAGAATTGATAAGATGGATCTGATAATAATTGGAAAGCGATAACTGAACCAAGAGAGTGTCCCACCACAATATAATCTTCTTCTTCTCGCATTTTCTTTAAAATTCTTTGATGTACTTCCTGCATGAACTCTGGATTAGATAAATACATATAGGTTTCGATAAGGAATTGTTGAATCAAACTTTCATGCAGTTTAGGAAAGTTATTTAATAGAACAACTAGTTCTTTCAGTACGCGATCTTTAACTAATTGAGAAGTGAGATAAAGTCGTTCTGAGAAGCTTTGCTCAGCTTGATCGGTTGAGGGACGTAACAACGGAACAAATGGAGTGTGCTCTTTAGGTGGGGGATTACTTGGGTGTACGTTAATAGGGAAATAATTATTAAAAAATGATTTAGGTAACAACGTGTTAAGGTCTAATTGATTGCTTAATTGGTATTTGGTCATTAAGTCGCCATAAAATGGCATGTGAATATGAAGATCACGGATATTAACTCTGCAAGGCATTTGTTTTAGGCCGAGCTTAAACACTTTTAACCAATGCTCTTTCAAGCGATGTGCTGTGTAGTTTTGTTGATTCATCCCATGGATAAATATAATTTTCATTCTATACAAAGAATTGTTTTTAATATAAATTTTAATCTACCGTGGTCTGATACATAAAACCAGTATGTAGGCAAAAAAAAGTGTAGCTTTTTGCTACACTTTAATTGAATAACGACAGTTTTAGTCTTTATTACGATAAAAAATGAAATAACTGGCATAGCATAAAGCTGTGAAAATGAGACAGCCTACAAAGCCAGCTCGCATTTCAGGGTCTGCTGCCATACTTAAACAAGTAATAAAACAGAAAATAAAACCTAAAATTGGCACAATAGGAAATAAAGGCGCAGCATATTGTAAGTCTTTAACAGTATGGCCTGATTTATACCATTGGCGGCGGAAATTGAACTGGCTTAAACAAATGCTCATCCATACAATCACCATGGTAAAAGCCGCTACGCCAAGCAGATTCTTAAAAATAGTCTCTGGTGCAAATTGCTCTGATAGCAAACCTGGAATTGCTCCAAACATGGTTACAACTAGAGCAACGATTGGTGTTCCACTTTTTGATAAAGTCGCAAACACACTAGGTAGTAATTTTTGTTCTGACAGAGACCACATCATACGTGAAGCTGCATATAAGCCAGAATTTGCTGCTGAAAGTAGAGCAGTAATAATTACAAACCTAATAATGTCATCCGCATATGGAATGCCAATATAATTAAATACGGTCACGAAAGGACTGCTACTTACACCATCACCGCCTAGACCTGCGAGTTGGAATGGGAGTAAGGCGCTAATAACAATGATGGTACCTACAAAGAAAATAAGTAGGCGCCAGATCGCGGCATTAATCGCTTTTGGTACATTTTGAGCTGGATCTTTTGTTTCGCCAGCTGCTACACCAATTAATTCGGTTCCTGAGAAAGCAAAGTTAACAATTAGCATGGTCGTAAAAATAGGAATTAAACCATGAGGGAACCAGCCTTGAGCTGTAAGATTGCTAAATAGTGGAGCAGTCTGGGCACCATGGAATGGAATTAAACCAAAAATTGCTAATAAGCCAAGAACAATAAAAGCAATGACCGTGACGACTTTAACAAGGGCTAGCCAAAACTCAGACTCAGCAAAAATACGCGTTGAACTAATATTTAAGCCAAAAATAGTAACTGCAAAAATAATTGTCCAAATCCACATTGAAATCTGAGGGAACCATTCTTGCATGAGCAATGCTGCGGCTGTGAATTCTGTTCCAAGTGTTGCAGTCCAAGTTAACCAGTACATCCAAGAAATCATATAGCCTGTACTTGGACTAATGTATTTTTTGGCATAGGCTCCAAAAGAACCTGAAACAGGCATGTGTACAGCGAGTTCTCCTAGGCAGAGCATGACCATGTAAGCGATCGCGCCACCAAGAATATAGGCAATAATTGCGCCAATAGCTCCAGTTTGTGAAATGACTTCCCCTGAACCTAAAAATAGACCAGTTCCGATCGCTCCGCCCAGTGATAACATCACAAGGTGGCGAGTACTCATGGCTCTTTTTAAAGGTGCAGTACTGTTCTGATGCTGATGAGCATCTAGTTGTTTGTCAGATGGCTGCATATTACACATTGAGAGAATTAAGAAAGACGCTATTTTAGATAAAATAGACAAATGTGCAATCTAGAAAGAGATAAAGAATAAACAGTAAGGTGACGATAGAGTCTTTTAATAATTTTTAAAGCAGAATATGGCGTCCCTACGGGGATTCGAACCCCGGTTACCGCCGTGAAAGGGCGATGTCCTAGGCCTCTAGACGATAGGGACTTAATGAGGCAAACACAAAGGAGCGTGGTGGAGTCAAGCGGGATCGAACCGCTGACCTCTACAATGCCATTGTAGCGCTCTACCAACTGAGCTATGACCCCAGTTTGTGTGAGCGCAATCTTAGGGTGAATGCGCTCACACGTCAACAAAAAAATGAATTAAACTTCGCTAGTTGCGTCATTTTTCGGCAATTTTAAGCTCTCATTGAGTTTTTCCCAATTTTTAACTTCTTTCTTGCTTGGTCCGCCTACAATTTCTAGGGCATGACGTAAGCGAGCGAAAGTTAAATCAGGTCCAAGCGTAACCATTGATTGCATCACTGGGGTCGAACTCGTTGAACCGGCGATTGCAATAAAGAACGTTGGCATGAAATCACGTAATTTAATGCCCATCTGATTCGCAAGATCCATTAGGGTTTGGCTAACGGTGTCATTATTCCAAGTAAACTGACCTTCAAGACGCCAAATTGCAAATTGTAAACTTTGACGAACTTGCTCTTGAGTCAATTTTTTACTTTCAAACATTTCAGCAGTAATTTGTGGCATATGGTTAAAATAGAAACCAGCCCAATTTACAGCTTCTGAAAGTAAATTAATACGTGGTTGAATAGCGGCAGCAATATCTTCTAAAGTGTTGCGATCACTCTTCCATGTTAATAAACGGTCTAATAATTGGCCAGGTGTTAAACCTTTGATCCATTGACCATTTAACCAATTCAGTTTTTCAACATCAAAAATTGGTCCACCTAGTGATACACGCTGAATATCAAAGTTGTCCATCATGTCTTGTAATGTGAAAACTTCTCTTTCATCCGGCATTGACCAACCCATGCGGCCTAAATAATTTAACAAGGCTTCTGGTAATACACCGATGTCGCGGTAGTAGTTAATTGATGTCGGGTTTTTACGTTTAGATAGTTTTGATTTATCAGGGTTACGCAACAGTGGCATATGGCAAAGTGTTGGCATTTCCCAACCAAAATATTGGTAAAGCAACTGATGCTTCGGTGCAGATGGAAGCCATTCTTCACCACGCAATACATGAGTGATTTCCATTAAATGGTCATCAACAACGTTAGCCAAGTGGTAAGTTGGTAAACCATCTGTTTTTAGAAGGACTTGCATATCGACTTGTGCCCAAGGAATTTCAACTTCTCCACGTAGCAAGTCATTAAATTTACAAACACCTTCTTCAGGCACTTTCATACGAATGACATGAGGTTCACCTGCTTCAAGACGTCGAGTCACTTCTTCTTGAGAAAGTTTTAAACCGCGGCCGTCATATTTTGGTGTTTCGCCACGTGCCTGTTGTTCAGCACGCATTTGATCAAGTTCTTCTGCTGTTGCGAAACAGTAAAAAGCATGACCTTTTTCAACAAGTTCTAATGCGTATTGCTTATAAATTCCCATACGTTCAGATTGGCGATATGGCGCATGTGGGCCACCTACATCTGGACCTTCAGACCAATTCAGACCTAACCAACGTAATGAATCCAAAATCATTTTTTCAGATTCTGGTGTAGAACGAAGTTGGTCTGTATCTTCAATCCTTAAAATAAATTCTCCGCCATGTTGTTTCGCAAAACACATGTTAAATAAAGCAATGTAGGCTGTGCCAACATGAGGAAAACCGGTAGGGGAAGGTGCAATACGAGTACGAACTTTCATAGATAATGGGTCAGAATAAAAATTGAAACTATTATAACGAAAAAGCCCAGTATTCTGACGTTTTATTTAACGTCAGTCTGGGCTAAGACTGAAACGAAGAGGGGATGTTTCAGATTTTAAGAAGCATGCGGCTGAAAGATTGCCTGAACAAAACGTGAAAAACGTTCGTGTTGTGCAGCAAGAAAATTTTGGGTTGGAGTAACGCGAATAGTATTAAGAACCTTAAGCTCATCATTTGTAGAAGGTAACACGATAGGGTTACGTTTCTGCTGATCTAAAGCTTTTTCAATAAGCGAAGTTTGCTTATCTGAACCTGTTTTGTTTGGAGTGTCTTTAAGTACTGCTGCTGCAGAAAACTGTGATGCTAAACCCAGCACCAAACTTAAGCTTAAAGCTTTTCCATAATGAATTTTCATTGTTAATCATCCCCTCTGTTCATTACATTTCATCTATTTTTTGAGTTTAACAAAATGTAAAATTACGGTAATGCTACGATTTAAACATAAATATTAATAAAAAAGTGGAACTGTGTCACACTTTTTACAAAATTTACCTATATTTTAAATTGGTCGACTCAAATGTAGACCATATGTATCCTTTACACTTCATTATTTAACAAATTAATGTGTAGATAAAGTGAAGGTCCTAAATAAGTTGTAAGAATAATTACAAAATTTTTCAAAAATGAAATAACTTAGACATTTTCAGCTATATATCTAAAAAAGATTAATAAAAAAGATATAAATATAAGTAATTGATTGTAAAAAATAAAATTAAAAATATAGTTAAACTAAAACGAATGATGGGTTTTGTAAATGAAAAAAATATCAATAATAGCGGTCGCTTTATATATGGGAATAGCGACAACAGCGGCTCAAGCAGCTACCTCTTTTTTAAATGTTTTTTATGATCCGACTCGAGAGTTTTATCAAGAATATAACCAAGCATTTGGTAAATTTTGGAAACAGCGAACAAGGCAAGATGTTTAATTTAAACAGTCACATGGTGGATCTGGTAAACAAGCCCGCGCGGTAGCCACAGGACTTGAAGCTGATGTAGTAACGCTAGCGTTAGCGAATGACATTGATGAGATTGTGAAAGCTGGGTTTATTCAGCCGAACTGGCAAAAAGAATTCCCAAATAATTCTGCCTCTTATACGTCAACTGTCGTGTTTCTAGTACGAAAAGGTAACCCGAAAAATATACGCGACTGGAATGATTTAACAAAACCAGGTGTGGAAATTATCACCCCTAACCCTAAAACAGGTGGTGCACCGCGTTGGATTTATCTCTCTGCGTGGGGATATGCTTTAAAACAGCCGGGTGGAAATGATGCTAAGGCTCGAGAGTTGGTGAAAAAGCTTTATCACAATGTGAAAGTTCTAGATTCGGGAGCCCGTGGTTCACTTACGACATTTGCCGAACGTGGCATTGGTGATGTTTTGTTGTCTTGGGAAAATGAAGCTTTGTTGGCGACGAAAGGACCTGATAAGGATAAATATCAAATTGTTTATCCATCAATTTCAATTTTGGCAGAACCATCTGTAGCGATTGTAGATAAAACAGTAGATAAAGATGGAAACCGAACCTTGGCAACAGGTTATCTGAACTTTTTATATTCACCTTTAGGCCAAGAATTGGCTGCTAAACATTATTTCCGTCCGCGGAATGCTCAAGTGGCTGCGAAATATGCAGCGCAATTTCCAAAAATTAAATTATTTACCATTAATGATGTGTTCGGTGGTTGGGCTAAAGCTCAGAAAACTCACTTTGCAAATGGTGCTATTTTTGATCAAATTTATGATGGAAAGCAGTAAATAAAATGATCTAAAACAATAGTCCAAAAAGAAAACTTAGAAGTTAAATATTCATAAATAAAGCAAGCAAACTTAAAAAAGTGAGCTTTCTTTATTTTTTTGCTTAAAAAATGCTAACAAAACGGTTTTATCTATGAAAAATTAATATTTTCCTACAAAAAGCCGTTTGGCGTTGATCATAAACAAGGTGATAATGTGCAGTTACATTTTTACGCAATGATTTAACACCTATGTCGCATATTTCTGTCTTACTTTTCGAGACCGTTGAGAGCTTATTGGCAGATCGCACAACAGGGGTGTATATCGATGCAACCTTCGGACGAGGTGGGCATACACGTTTATTGCTCTCAAAACTTGATGAAAATGCACGAGTATATGCATTTGATAAAGACCCTCAAGCTTTGGAAGTTGCGGCTGCTTTGGCAAAAGAAGACCCAAGATTTACCATTATTCATGCCAGTTTTGCTGATATTAAAGAAAAAATGCAGGAAATTGGTGTGATGAGTGTTGATGGCATTATGGCTGACTTAGGGGTGTCATCTCCTCAACTCGACCAAGCTGAACGTGGTTTCAGTTTTATGCAAGATGGTCCTCTAGACATGCGAATGGATAATTCTAAGGGGTTAACCGCAGCTGAGTGGTTACTTGAAATTGAAGAAGAACAATTAGCAAATATTATTTATCAATATGGCGAAGAACGTTATAGTCGACGTATTGCAAAAGCGATTAAACAAGCTGGAAAACTAGATACAACAGCCCAATTGGCAGAACTTGTTAAAACAGCTCATCCAAAATGGGAAAAGCATAAGCATCCAGCAACACGGACATTTCAGGCAATTCGTATTGCTATTAATAAAGAACTAGATGATATTGAAGTATTTTTACCACAAGCTGTAGACTTACTAAAACCAAAAGGGCGTTTGTCTGTGATTAGCTTTCATTCTCTTGAAGATCGCTTGATCAAACAATTTATTCAAAAAGAATCGACTTTGGCAGAAGATATTGGCTGGGGAATGCCACAGCAACAGGTAGATACAAGAAGGTTAAAGAAAATTTCACGGGTTCGTGCGAGTGAAGAAGAAGTAAAAGCGAACCCACGTTCACGTAGTGCATGGCTTCGGGTTGCTGAACGCTTGGAACAAAAAGGCGCGTAATGAAAAGCAGTGATGAAATTGAAACCACTGAAAATAAAGTGGTGAAAAAAGTTGTGGCATACACCGTATTAGTGGTGCTTGTTTTTATCAGTGCCATGATGGTGGTATTTCAAGTGTTTGAATATCGTCATGATTATAGAGAGCTTAGCTCTTATATGCGTGAACGTGATGATCTCAATGCTGAATGGGGACGTTTGCTTATTGAGCAACAAACCTTCGGTGCAACAGCACAGATTGGTACGCGTGCTGTAACCCAGCTACGCATGTTTTCGCCACCTGCTGCAGAAACGGTGGTAATTTCTTTACCGATGACCTCAGAGCAAAATAAGTAAGGCCTTGCTGTATGGTAGATAAGCGAACAAAGCAAACACGGAAAAAACAGCAGTCTATTTCGGAAAAGCCAACTCTTGCCTTCGATATGTGGCGGTTTTATCTGCTATGGGCAACAGTACTGCTCTGTTTTGTTGTTTTAATTGCACGTGCATTTTATGTGCAAGTGATTAATAAAGACTTTTTGCAAAACAAGGCCAATGCCAATATTTTGCGTACTGAACGTATTGAGGCAATGCGTGGGGTTATTAGTGACCGTCATGGCGTGCCTTTGGCCATTAGTACGCCTATTATGAAAATTGTCATTGATCCACGTGATTACTTTGATACCAAGCATTTATATGACGAAATTACAGCCGAATTAAAAAAAGATCCAAATAATCGTAAGTTAAAACGACAATTACCAGATAAAAACCTAAACCTTGATGAGTTGGCGGATGTGGTTGGTTTAGATCGTGCAGATCTAAAGAAACAGATGAATGCACGTCCACGTTCTCGTTATTTGGTTTTGAAAAAAGAAGTTCCGCCGCAACAGGCAGATCTTATTACAAAGGGTAACTTCCAAGGCGTTTATGCCGAGAAAACATATAAACGTTATTATCCTCAACCGCAGCCAAATGCTCAGATTATTGGTTTAACCAATAGTGAAGGCCAAGGGATTGAAGGCTTGGAAATGCAGTTGAATAAACAACTGTCTGGGGTAGATGGCGAACAAAAAATTATTCGTGATAAACGTGGTAACCGCTTAAAAGTTTCAGAGGTTATTCGTGAGGGTGAACCAGGCGAAAACATCACTTTAAGTATCGACTCTCGTTTGCAATATATTATGTACCGTGAGTTGACTGCTGCTGGTGTTGCAAATAACGCTCGTTCGGCGACAGCAATTGCTGTTGATGTTAAAACAGGCGAAATTCTGGCCATGACCAGTTGGCCATCTTATAACCCGAATGATAAAAACGGTTTATCTAATAAAGATGCCATGCGTAACCGCGGTGCGATTGATATGTTCGAGCCAGGTTCTACCATGAAGCCTTTTACAGTTTCTGCTGCACTCGAAACTGGACAATATACGCCAAATACTATTGTCAACACTTCGCCAGGTTCAATGCGTTTAGGCTGGCATACTATTCGTGATACGCATAATTATGGTGCTTTGACTGTCAGTGGCGTAATTATTAAGTCATCAAACGTGGGTTCAGCAAAAATTGCGTTGTCACTTCCTAAGGAAACATTACCAAGCTTCTTTAACCGTGCTGGCTTTGGTAAACGTTCTGCTGTGAAGTTCCCCGGTGAAAGCTCTGGTTTAGTACTTCCTGTAAGCAAATTAAACTCTTCCCAAATTGGTACCATGGCTTATGGTTATGGTCTAAATGCAACTATTCTTCAGTTGGCGCAAGGCTATGCAATGCTTGCAAACCATGGGGTAAAAATGCCTCTAAGTTTGCATAAGCTCGATCAAGCTCCTAAAGGTGAGCAAGTTCTTGCTCCAAAAATTGCTGATCAGGTTTTGCTTATGCTTGAGCAAGTGACGATGCCAGGCGGTACCGCAAAGCAAGCTAATATTCCAGGTTATCGCGTTGGTGGTAAAACAGGTACGGCTCATAAACTTCGTGCAGACCGTAAAGGTTATTCTAATAATGAATATCGTGCTTTATTTGCAGGTGTAGCTCCGATTAGTGATCCTCGTTTAGCGGTTATTGTAGTTGTTGAAAATCCACAAGGCCGTTATTACGGTGGTTTGGTTGCGGCCCCTATTTTTGCACGCATTATGCAAGAATCATTGCGCTTAATGAATATACCGCTTGATAAGCCCCTTGATACTCCAGAAAATCCTATTCGCAGGTAAGCTATGTCTGTTTCTTTCCAAGAAATTAATCCAGTCGAGATCGATGCACAGTGGTCTAAACAGCCTTTTCAAGGCTTTAGTTTAGACAGCCGTAAGGTTGCGTTAGGCCAGATCTTTATCGCTTTGACCAGTTATAGCCAACCTGAAAAAACACGTGCTTTTGCTGAGTCAGCTTTAGCTAATGGTGCTCTTGCCATTATTAGTGAGACTGAGTTGGGCGTAGCAAATGAGTGGGTATGTTCTGATGTACGTCAACGTATGGGTGAGTGGCAAGAACGTTATTTACAGCATATAGATCCCGTAGCACCAGTGCGTATTATTGCAGTGACTGGTACAAATGGTAAAACCACAATTTCGCGTCTAGTGGCTGAATTAATTAGCTCTCAACAACAACGCTGTGCTGTGATGGGTACTACAGGCAATGGTATTTTACCAGACTTAACACCATCAACTCACACTACGCTTGATGCTTTACAACTGCAAAATGCATTACATGATTATGCAAAACAAGGTGCGACTTTTGCTTCTTTAGAAGCAAGCTCACATGGTTTAGAACAAGGTCGTTTAAATGGTTGTGCGATTGAGATTTCTGTTTATAGTAATTTGAGTCGTGACCATCTGGATTATCACGGTACTTTAGAGGCTTATGCAGAAGCGAAGGCTCTTTTATTCCGTTTTAGCTCTTTAAAAGTAGCCGTTATTAATTTAGATGATGAGCATGCTACTCTCATGATCAATGCAGCAAAGCAAAATCCTGCTCAACCGAAAATTTTAACGTATTCACTTACTCAAAATACTGCTGATTATTATATTACTGACCTGAGTTACAGTTTAGCAGGGGCGACATTTAATTTAGTGAGCCCGCAAGGTTCTTTTGCTGTGCAAAGTCCATTGTTAGGGCATTTTAATGTCGAAAACTTGGTTGCAGCTCTTATTGCTACTGAGCAAGCAGGTTTTGATTTAAAAGCGCTAGTAGCTTTCGTTCCTGAGCTGATTGGTGCCCCAGGTCGAATGCAAGTTATTCGTGATGGTGAGCGTTTATTTGTTGTTGATTATGCACATACACCAGATGCATTAATTCAAGTGCTTAAAACATTAAAACGTCATGTTTCTAATCAACTTTGGGCTGTATTTGGGTGTGGCGGGGACCGTGATCGCGGTAAGCGTCCACTCATGACTCAAGCAGCTCTGGATGGCGCAAATCCAGTTATTTTGACGTCGGATAACCCTAGAACAGAAGACCCTGAACAAATTTTTGCTGACATGAAGCAAGGAATCGATTTTTCAGGGCACCGTATGCATGAAATTCATGACCGCCGTGAAGCAATTAAATTTGTTGCACAGCAGGCTCAGGCTGGTGATATTGTTGTGATTGCCGGTAAAGGACATGAAAATTATCAAGAAATTAATGGCGTACGTCACTGGTTTGATGATGTTGTTGAAGTGCGTTCTGCGATTGATGCACAACATCACACTGTAGACGCTGCTTACCCTGCACAATAGGACAAATTATGCATACTTCAACCACCAGTACCGTGCCTTTGGAACCGTGGACAGCTCAACAATTACAACAGGCAACACAGGGCTACTGGCATAAAGACCAAATCCCTCAAACTGAAATTAAACGTATTTTGACGGACTCTCGTCATGCGGAAACTGGGGATGCCTTTTTAGCACTAAAAGGTGAGCGTTTCGATGCGCATGATTTCGTTGCACAAGTTGTTGCAAATGGTTGTCAAATAGCTATTGTTGAACGTCCGCTAGATGTAGATATTGCACAACTCGTTGTTGCCGATACCCGATTGGCTTTAGGGCAACTCGGTGCTTATCGCCGTGAGCAAAACTCACAATTAAAGGTGATTGCCTTAACGGGAAGTAGTGGTAAAACTACAACCAAAGAAATGCTGGGAAGTATATTGTCGCGCTTAGCACCGACACTAATCACCCGAGGCAATTTAAATAATGACCTTGGTGTACCAATGATGTTGCTAGAGCTTCGCAAGGAGCATCAATATGCGGTGATGGAGTTGGGTGCAAGCCATCAAGGCGAGATTGATTACACATCAAAACTCGTTCAGCCTCATGTTGCGGGCATATTAAATATTGGTACAGCTCATTTAGGCGAGTTTGGTGGTCGTGAAGGTATTTGCCGCGCTAAATCGGAAATTTATCGTCATATTTTACCAAATGGCGTTGCAATCGTGCCAAAACAAGATGACTTCACTGCTGAGATTGTTGATGCTGCAAAAGCTCATCGTATTTCTACATTTGGTGTAGGAGGTGATGTCTATGCAACAGATGTGGAATTGTTGCCTCAATCAACGAATTTTAACCTTCATACACCGCAAGGTAGTAGTGCAGTTAAGCTTCCTTTTGCGGGGGAGCATAATGTTCAAAATGCGACCGCAGCTGTAGCTTTTGCTTTAGCAATTGGTATTGGACTAGAAGATATTGTCCAAGGTTTAGAGCAAGCTCAGGGAGCCAAAGGTCGTCTTAACTTTATTCAAAAGTCACCTTACTTATTTATTGATGATACCTACAATGCCAATCCGACTTCTATGCGCGCTGCTGCACAAGTATTGTTACAGCAACAAGGCGTAAAAGTGATGGTCATGGGGGATATTGGTGAGTTAGGTGATAGTAGTTGGCAAGAGCATCATGATTTAGGTCGTGATCTTGCTGAGCTTCCTTTAGATCATATTATTGCGGTGGGGCAATTTGCTTCAGCGGCTCTCGAGGGTGCAGACTCTCATTCTAATAAAGTGAAAGCATTTCAGACACAAGCTGAGGCGCTTCCATTTTTAATTAATCTAATCCAAACACATCAACCCCAGTCCATGAGTTTCCTGTTTAAAGGTTCTCGCTTTACTCATATGGAAACGTTGATGGCTGATTTGATGGAGAAACTTTAAATGCTGTTATGGTTGTTTGAACAACTTGCGGGCTATCACAGCTCGTTTCAGGTCGTTCGTTATTTAACATTACGTTCTTTACTCAGTGTACTAACTTCACTGACCATTGGTCTGGTCCTCGGCCCGATCATGATTCGTAAATTACAAGCGTTAAAATACGGTCAGGCAGTAAGTTCGTTTGCTCCTGAAAATCATGCTAAGAAAATGGGTACACCGACGATGGGTGGGATTTTAATTCTGCTCTCAATTGGTATTAGTACTTTGCTGTGGGCTGATTTGTCTAACCCTTATGTCTGGATTGTGCTTGGTGTAATGGTTGTGTTCGGTGCCGTAGGCTGGGCAGATGACTGGATTAAAATTCGCTATAAAGACAATGCGGGATTACCTGCACGTAAGAAATTTTTCTGGACTTCTGTTGCATCGCTGGGTGCTGGTATTGCGTTATATTTAATCGCAACTCAACAGTCCAATGCAGAACATACCGCAAACATGCTGGATTTATTGATTCCATTTTTTAAGAATCTTTCAATTCCACTCTCAATTGTTCCGTTAGGTTTGGCATTTATTGTATTTACCTATCTGGTGATTAATGGTGCTTCTAACGCTGTTAACTTAACAGATGGTTTAGATGGCTTGGCAATCATGCCGGTTGTCATGGTAGCTACGGGCTTAGGCGTATTTGCTTACTTGTCTGGTGACATCCGTTTCGCTAACTACTTACATATTCCATATGTGAAATATACTTCTGAGCTTGTAGTGATCTGTTCTGCCATGATTGGTGCAGGTTTGGCATTCCTTTGGTATAACGCGCATCCTGCTCAAGTATTTATGGGTGATGTCGGTGCTTTAGCTTTAGGTGCGATGCTTGGAACAATTGCAGTTATGGTTCGTCAAGAAATCGTATTTGCAATTATGGGCGGTGTATTTGTAATGGAGGCAGTATCTGTATTTTTACAAATTGGCTCTTTGCGTATGCGTAATAAACGTGTGTTCTTAATGGCGCCGCTGCATCATCACTATGAAAAGCAGGGCTGGAAAGAAACGCAAGTTGTGATCCGTTTTTGGATTATTACAATTATATTAGTAGTTTTAGGTCTAATGACTTTAAAATTGCGATAGATCTTATTTTAGTGTCAATATAAAGCCAGTTCTACTGGCTTTTTTTATTGGAGAGGTGAATGACAAAAGTTGCTGGTCTAGACCAATTATCTGTGATTAATCAAAAAGTAGTTGGAGAGGGCGAAGTATTACCTCAAGTTGTACTTAAAGATGGAAGTCAGGTGCAAACAGGAACTGTAGCGACAATGCTGCACAATATTGAATTATATAATGCAGGTCAAAGAGGACAAATTGAGGAAGAGCTAAAGATCGCAATTCCAACTTTAGTCAAAGTAGGTCTGTTTGATTTGTTTCAGGTAGATGAATGGATTAATGGTACAAATGCAGGTCGCACCTTTGTTGGACTACACGCAAAGACTTATTTACAACAAAAAGAACAAGAGAATAATTAAAAGTGGCTAAGCAAATTTTAATGTGTCCTGTGTGTCGTCAGTCCCTGAATTTAACTGAACGAACTTGGCGATGTGAGCAAGGACATAGTTATGATGTAGCTAAACAAGGCTATGTCAATTTACATGTGGTGCAACATAAACATAGTAAAAACCCAGGGGATACACCCGAGTCAGTAGATGCGCGACGAGCTTTTTTGCAAAGTGGTTATTATCAGCCTTTACAACAGGCTGTAGTCGCTTTATTAAAGCAACTAGATGTAAAAGCAATACTCGATATCGGATGTGGTGAGGGCTACTATACAAGTGCTATGCAGCAAGTCGTTGAGCAGTGTGTTGGTGTTGATATTGCAAAAAATGCGGTACAGCGCGCAGCAAAGCTCAACACTGAAGTAACTTGGGTGGTGGGAACAGGAGCAACTTTACCTGTGCTAGATCAGAGTATGGATGTTTGCACCAGTTTATTTAGCCCGATTCCGCAAGCCGAAATTGCGCGTGTTTTAAAAGAAGATGGTTATTTAATTGTTGTTACGCCTGCCTCTGAACATTTGTATGCCATGCGTGAAGCTCTTTTTGAACAAGTGAACCCTCACACACCAGAAAAGTTTGTAGAGCAGCTGCAAGATTTGTTTGAGTTAAAGCAAGAGCAAATTATTGATGCCCCTTTTGTGCTCGATCAACAAGCCCTAAAAAATCTGATTGCTATGACGCCTTATGCCTATAAGGCTTCTCCCGAGCGTCGCTTGCAGTTAGAGCAACAATCGCAATTAGAAGTAACGGCGTCTTTTCAAATTTATGTTTTTCAGAAACGCAATAAAAAAGCCATCTAACGATGGCTTTTTCTATTATTCAATCTGATTAATCAGATTTTCTAGTTCATCTTTTTCACGCTTAGGCACAGGCTCCTGTGAAGGTTTTATAGCAGGAGGTGCAGCTTTAGATGGAATAACAATTTCTTCACCTGGTAAATCGGAAAAGTCATTGTCATTGCTCAGTTTTGGTTGAGGCGGTGCTGGACGATAGAGCGGACGTGCCAGTGGTGGAGCCGCACGATAAGTTTTCTTATCGCCTACTTCAGTAACGGTTTGTTGTTTGTCACGGGAAATAGGGCCTTGAGCATCTTTATCTAAGCGAACCCAAGCTGCTGGCGTACCTTGCAATGCTTGCCCCATAAAGTTAATCCAGATTGGTAATGCAGCAATACCACCATATTCACGGCGACCAAGCGTAGTCGGTTGGTCAAATCCAACCCATGCTACAGTCACTAACTTGCCGTTGAAACCTGCAAACCATGCATCTTTTGCATCATTCGTAGTACCTGTTTTACCACCTAAATCACTACGGCCAATTTTAAGCGCAGCACGACCTGTACCATGCTCAATTACATCACGTAAGATGTTCGCCATATCGTAAGCAGAGCTTGATTTTAAAATACGTTGAGCTTGGCGATATTGACTGTTGTTTTTATCAGTCTGTTTAAGATTAAGCTGCTTAGCGGCCTTTTCGTTCTGCTCTACGTCTTTATTTGTAACTTCGATGACTTCATCATCGGTTGTTTTAGCCTTTTGCTCATCATTTGTTGTGTCAGGCGCGTTAATACATGGAATACATGCGTATTCTGGTTTAGCTTCATAAATGACTTTGCCATAAGCATCTTCAATACGTTGAATGAAATGCGGTTGAACACGGTAACCGCCATTTGCAAACGTTGCATAACCAGTTGCCATCTGAATTGGTAGTACTTGAGGAGTACCTAAGGCAATGGTGTAGTTACGTGGAATTTGGTCTTCCTGTAAACCAAAATCCATAAATAACTGACGAGTACGTTCAATACCCACTGTTTGTAGAAGTCTTACTGATACGGTATTACGAGACAAATACAAAGCACGACGTAATGGGATCATGCCTAAGTAACGGCCATCAGAGTTTCGCGGTGTCCATTTGCCAATCGTAATAGGGCTATCATTCACCATGCTATACGGTGTCATGCCTCTTTCTAATGCTAAAGCATAGAGGAAAGGCTTGATTGTAGAACCCGGTTGACGCCAGCCTTGTAAGGCGCGGTTAAATTTTGATTGGTAGAAGTTATAGCCACCTACAATTGCTTCAATTGAACCATCATTCGGGTTAATTGCAATGAGTTGACCTTGAACTTTTGGAACCTGAACTAAAGACCAAGCTGTTTTATTGTCATTTGGGCGTAAACGAACAATATCTTTAACTTTAACAATTTGAGATGCACGTGAAGGAGCGCCACCTACGCTATTTGCGTTGCGATAGGGGCGTGCCCATGACATGCCTGACCACTGAACAGTAACAGTTGAGCCATCTTGCATTAATGCTTCAAAAGAGCTGCTATTTACCTTAGTGACTTGTGCAGGATAAGTGTTGGCATATGCTCTAAATTCACTTAATGGTTTGTCATGTGCTTCTGCACCACGCCAGCCATGGCGACGGTCATAAGCTTCAAGGCCATCTTGCACAGCTTTTTCTGCAATCGCTTGGCGTTTAGCATTAATTGTTGTGTAGACTTTATAGCCAGAATCAATGGCTTGTTCACCAAAATGCTTTACAAGTTCTGAACGAACCATTTCACCAGCATAGGGATGAATATTATTTAAATCCCGATTGGGCATGTTTAGGTTAATCGGTTCTGCTACACCTTTTTGATATTCTGCTTGAGAAATATAACCCAGCTGTAACATACGGCCTAAAATCCAGTTGCGTCGTTCGAGAGCGCGTTCTGGATTAACTACAGGGTTATATTTAGATGGTGCTTTGGGCAAACCAGCGATCATCGCCATTTGAGCAATGCTGAGCTCATTAATGCTTTTGTTGTAATAAATTTTGGCTGCTGCTGCGATACCGTAAGCATTTTTTCCTAAGAAGATTTTATTCACATAGAGGCTGAGAATTTCTTCTTTGGATAAATTTTGCTCAATTTTTCGAGCCAAAAAGATTTCGGTTATTTTACGCTTTAGGGTTCTTTCTGGACTCAAATAATAGTTCTTTGCAACTTGCATAGTGATTGTTGAACCACCAGTTTGCACATCTGAACCCGTCACACTTTCGCTCAAAGCACGACCTAAACCCTTAAAACTGATCCCGCTATGTTCAAAGAAAGAAGAGTCTTCTGCTGCTAAAAATGCATGAATAAAAGCAGGAGGGATTTGTTTGTATTCAACAGGAATGGAAAGCTTACCACCGTACTCGGCAATCAGTTGATTGTCTGAAGTGTAGACCTGTAATGGTTTTAAAAGGGGAGCTTTTTTTAGTGAACTCATTTCTGGAAGCGATGGGGCGATATAGAGATACATGCCATAAAAGCCCATCGGAAGTGAGACTAAGATAATAATAATGATCAAAAAAATTGGACGCACGAAGCCCAAACTGGATAGCTTTTTCATGATAAGTAAGCTTTAATAAGATCGAATACAAACTAATTGTGGTCAGTATAGCCTTTAGACATGCGGATTGTTAGATGAGATATTGTATCCGTGTAAAAATAAAGACCGAGATTATTGGTTTGTAATTTTTTTTGGGGATAAAAAAATAATAGGACAATAGTGTGCTCAGGTTATATCGTAAACCGAATAAGGGGTTAATGGGCGTCGATATTAGTTCGACTTCTGTTAAGTTGTTAGAGCTCTCTGTTAAGAACGGTAAATATTGGGTAGAAAGCTATGCTTTGACGCCTTTACCTGAGAACAGTGTAGTTGAAAAAAATATCTTGAATCCAGAAGCAGTTGCAGAAGCTTTAGAACGGGCGATGAATTTAGCAAATCCCCACACCACTAACGCTGCAATTGCTGTTCCAACATCGACGGTTATCCATAAAACCATCGAAATGGATGCAGATATGAACGATGATGAACGTGAAGTTCAGATTCGATTAGATGCGGAGCAATATATACCGTTCCCTTTGGATGAGGTGAGCCTTGATTTTGAGGTTTTGCCAGATCGACTGCCGAATCCAAATCGTGTGAATGTACTTTTAGTCGCAACACGAACAGAAAATGTTGAAACACGTGTAGAAGTACTGGAACTGGTTGATTTAACGCCTAAGCTTGCTGATGTTGAAAGTTATGCTGTCGAGCGTGCTTTTAGTGTGTTTGCTGATAGCTTACCCATGGGTGCAAATACCATTGGTATTTTAGATATCGGTCATACTATGACCACATTATCGGTTATGCAAAATGGCAAAATCATTTATACCCGTGAACAAGTCTTTGGCGGTAAACAGCTTACTTTGGAAATTCAAAGCCGTTATGGTTTGTCATTAGAAGAAGCGGGACGCGCTAAAAAAGAACGTTCTTTGCCAGATGATTATGACATCGAAATCTTAGAACCATTTTTAGATGCTGTAGTGCAGCAAGCTGCTAGATCTCTGCAATTTTTCTTCTCTTCATCGCAATTCAATGAAATTGACCATATTTTGCTAGCGGGTGGTAATGCCAACATTCCAGGGCTTGCTAAATTGTTGCAGCAAAAACTTGGTTACCGAGTCACTATTGCCAACCCGTTTTTACAAATGGGTTTCTCTCCTCAAGTCGACATTCAAAAAATTGAAAATGATGCTTCTTCATTAATGGTGGCATGTGGCTTGGCTTTAAGGAGTTTTGATTAATGGCAACAATTAATTTACTCCCTTGGCGAGATGGGCTTAGGGAGCAGCGTAAAAAACAATTTATTATTTTATGTCTTGGGGTCGTTGTTTTGGGGATAACCACTGTATTTTCAGGGTGGTTTTATTTGAATCAAAAATTAAATGATCAAGAACAAGCAAATCAGCTCATCATCAGTACAAACCAGAATCTAGATCAACAACTTAAAACCTTAAATGGCTTGCAAGAACAGCGTGACGCAATTATTGAGCGTATGAAGCTCATCCAAGGATTGCAAAGCCAGCGTCCAGTTGTTGTACGTTTAGTGGATGAATTGGTTCGTGTGACTCCTGCAGCCATGTATTTGACTAAATTTAGTCGAACTGGAGATAAATTCACCATCGAAGGTAAAGCGGAAAGTCCAAATACTGTTGCAGAGTTATTACGTAATCTCGAGGCATCACCATGGTATCGCAATGCATTTATGAATTCTTTTTTGGCGACCGAAGAGAAAAAAGATAAGGCTGTAAGTTCTTTGCTTCCTAGAGTTGAAGATAGCTATGGCAGTTTTGTTGTTACTGTTGATGTAGGGGAAATGGGGGTGACTACAATAGATGATACCGCTAATACGTCTGTAGGTACGGATAAGGAGGTAGCAAAATGAGTCCTGATGAACTGTCTTTAGAGCAAGCTCCATCTAAGAAAAAAAAGATCACCTTAGAAAAATTTCTTCAGCAATTTAACACGCTCGATATGAACAGTTATGGCAGCTGGCCATTATCTGTGAAAATTACGTGTTGGATTTTTATTTTCTTTGCTGTATTGGCTTTGGGGTATTTTGTTGCTATTCAACCAAAGCTACAAGCAATTGATAATGCTCAAGCACAAGAAAGTAATTTATTAAATGAGTTTCGAGAAAAAGACTCAAAATTACGTAACTTGCAGCAATACCAACTTCAACTTCAAGAGATGCAAGCCAGCTTCAATCAGCAGTTAGAACAATTGCCAAAAGAAACCGAAATTCCAAGTTTAGTTGAAGATATTAACTTAACGGGGGTGAATTCTGGTCTGAAGTTTAAAAATATCCGCTTAGAAGATGAAGTGAAGCAGGAAATTTTTATTGAACAGCCTATTACTATCGAAGCAACTGGGGATTATCACGCTTTCGGTGCTTTTGTTAGCAGTATTGCGGCGTTGCCACGTATTGTGACGATGCATGATTTTGTTGTTGAAGCTGCTCCTGTTAAGGATGGTAAATCAGATATTCCTGTTCTTAATTATTCTATCAAAGCAAAAACTTATCGCTATATGGGTGCTATAGAAAATCCTGAGCATCAGGAAAAAAATGCTTCGGCTTCTTCGGTAGCCCCTGATTCTTCTACTGCCAACGCACAGCCGAAATAGGAGAATTACGATGAAACTTAAAAAATTTTCTCTTTCTATTTTGGCATGCTTGGCTTTAGCTGGATGTGAGTCGAGAATCGACGCTGTAAATCAACAAATGGCCGATATACGTAATCAACCACCACAAGCCATAGAACCAGCACCTGTTTTTACTCCTGTGCCACAGTTTAATTATGCAGCCCATCAGTTAAAGAGCCCATTTTTACCAAGCTCACTTGCTGCTGAGCTCAAAATTATGGCGGGGAAACGAGTATATCCGAATTTCTCACGAGCACCACAGCCACTCGAAAGCTATGCATTAGAGTCCTTAAATATGAAAGGAAGCATGCGTAACAGTCGTGGACAAGTCATGGCTCTGATCCAAACGCCTGATCACCAAATTGAGCGAGTGCAGGTAGGGAACTATATTGGGATGAATCAAGGTCGTATTACCCATATTGGGCCGACTCAGATTGATCTGGTAGAAATTGTTCCTGATGGGCGAGAAGGTTATGTGGAGAGACCAAGAACCTTAGTGTTAATTGGACCTGCACCCTAGAATTTAGGGAATAACAAAGAAAAAATTATTTTTAAAGATTATTTATTGGGGATGGTTAGACAATGAATCACGTATTCCGTCAGTTTTCGATGGGGGCTGTAGCGATTGCAGTTATGCAGGTTGCATCTGCACAGGTCAGCATGACCAATATTGTACCGACACAAATAGCGGGACAGGGTACAGAAATTCGGGTTATGTTTAATGGTTTGCCGCCGCAACCACAGGCATATCAGCTTGAGAATCCTTCACGTTTGATTTTGGATTTTAATAAAGCGCAGCAGAATCTAACACAGTCAAAAGTAGCGATTGGTACGAATGAAGCAAGTTCGGTCGATGTAAGCTCTGATGATCAGCGTTCACGCCTAACTGTAAATTTGAAAGAAGCTGGTGCTTTTACAACTCGTATTGAAGGTAACACTTTTATTTTAAAGATTAATTCTATACAAGCCACAGTTAAACCTGTATCAACAAGTACGATGCAATCCCAAGGTGTTTCAAATATTGGCTTCCAACGTGGTAGTCAAGGGGAAGGCCTCATCGTTATTGACCTGTTGGGAAGTAATACTCCTGTTGATGTGCAACAACAAGGTAGCAAAGTTGTAGTAAAAACATTAGGTTCTAAAATTCCCACGCATTTAGCTAAGCGCTTAAATGTAAATGATTTTGCAACGCCTGTTTCGACCATTGAATCTTATAATGATAAAGGCAATGGTGTTATTACGATTCAATCTACTGGTAGCTATGAATATATGGCTTATCAGGCAGAAAATAAATTAACTATTAGCCTAAAGCGTCCTCAGGATAAAAATGTAAGTGCTTCATCTAAGCAAGCTAATTATTCAGGTAATAAGCTCTCTCTTGATTTTCAAGATATTGAAGTTCGTAGGGTCCTACAGTTACTGGCTGATTTTACCGGCATTAATATGGTTGCGGCTGATAGTGTACAAGGTAATATCACTTTGCGTCTAAAAGATGTACCTTGGGATCAGGCACTTGATATTATTTTAAAAACCAAAAATCTCGATAAACGCAGAAATGGGAATGTAATTTGGATTGCGCCAGTTGCGGAGCTAATCAAAGCAGAAGATGATGAGGCAAAAGCGTTAGCACAAAGTATTAAATTAGCACCAATTCAAACAGATTATATTCGCTTAAATTATGCAAAAGCAGCAGATGTGCTTAAGCTAATTGAAGATACTCGTGATGGTAAGACAGCTGTCGCAAACCGTACCGCAAATTCAGACTCTCTTGCTTTAGAAAGTTTATTGAGCTCACGAGGCAGTGCTGTTGCTGATACGCGTACTAATACTTTGATTGTAAATGATACAGCCCAGAACATTGATAAAGTTCGTAAAATGATTGATTTGCTGGATGTGCAAGTTAAACAGGTTATGGTTGAGGCGCGCATTGTAAGAGCATCTACTTCTTTTACTAAAGAGCTTGGCGTGAAATGGGGAATATTATCTCAAGGGGTAAATAGTAATAACAGTTTACTGGTAGGTGGTAGTGATACAACGCTTTGGAATTTAAGAGAGCCGGATGACGACGGGAAATACACGATTGAGCGGCCAGATAATTTAAACGTTGATTTGGGTGTTACATCGGCTGGAGCTAGTAGCATAGCTTTTAGTTTAATCAGTATGTCTGATTTTATGTTGGATTTAGAGTTATCGGCATTGCAGGCGGATGGTTATGGTGAAGTTATCTCAACACCAAAAGTCATGACTACAGATAAACAAACTGCGAGAGTAGCGACAGGTCAGCAGGTTCCTTATCAAACCACGACTAATTCTGCTGCAGGAGCAACAGCAAGTACATCATTCAAAGATGCACTATTAAGTCTAGATGTTACTCCAAGTATTACGCCAGATGGTAAAATCCAAATGAAATTGGATATTTCTAAGGATTCCGTGGCAGGTGAGGCACCAAATGGCGAGTTGATTCTAAATAAAAATAATATCAATACTAATGTACTGGTGAATAATGGAGAAACAGTCATTTTAGGTGGAGTATTTGAGCAGACTACAACTAACTCACAAACCAAAGTTCCTTTCTTTGGAGATCTGCCTGTAGTTGGACGTTTATTTAGAAAAGATGTGAAATCTGATGATAAGCAAGAGTTATTGATTTTCGTTACGCCACGAATTGTTAATGACACTTTGGTGAGAAATCATTAATATATTTTTCAATGAAAGCAATTGAAATAGGTGGCGCCTTGCCAAGCAAAGCGTTTGAAACCCTGCCAAATATTTATTTGGTAGGGCCCATGGGGGCAGGAAAAACAACCGTTGGACGTCATTTAGCCGAAATATTAGGGCGTGATTTTTTAGATAGTGATCATGAAATTGAACGCAAAACAGGCGCCACTATTCCTTGGATTTTTGAGAAAGAAGGGGAGTTAGGTTTTCGTACTCGTGAAACTGTAGTGTTAAATGAGTTGACTTCCCGTAAGGCCTTGGTGTTGGCGACAGGGGGAGGTGCGATTACTCAAGCACCTAATCGCGAATTTCTAAAGCAACGTGGTATCGTTGTTTATCTTTACACTCCTGTAGAATTACAATTACAGCGGACCTACCGCGATAAAAACAGACCTTTATTACAAGTTGAAAACCCTGAACAAAAATTACGAGATTTGTTAAAAATACGTGACCCTTTATATCGTGAAGTTGCTCATTACACGATTGAAACCAATCAGGGTGCTGCTCGTGATCTTGCTCAAAAGATTTTGCAACTTATTTTGTCCAACCCGCTAAAATAGCCAAACTTACTTGTGGTTTTATAAACTCATGCAAACTTTACATGTTGAATTAGGCGAACGCCGTTATCCTATTTTTATTGGCAGTCAACTTGATCCGAAACAGTTGCTTGAGCCTTATCTCCATGGTCAACAGGTCATGATCGTGAGTAATGAAACGGTCGGACCTTTATATTTGTCTCATTATCAAGATGCTTTAAAAAGTTTGGGTAAAACTGTAGCGACTTGTATTTTGCCGGATGGTGAGAAATATAAAGATATTCAACATCTAAATTTAATTTTTGATGCTTTACTTGAAGCTGGTTTTAATCGTGATTGTACGGTTTTAGCTTTAGGTGGTGGTGTTATTGGTGATATGGCTGGCTTTGCATCGGCATGTTTCCAGCGCGGTGTTTATTTTGTTCAGGTTCCAACTACGCTCCTTTCACAAGTAGATTCAAGTGTGGGTGGTAAAACCGGTATTAATCATCCACTCGGTAAAAATATGCTGGGTGCATTTCAGCAACCTCAAGTTGTTTTGGCTGATATGGCTCAACTCAATACTTTACCTGATCGAGAGTTATCTGCTGGATTATCAGAAGTTATTAAATATGCTTTGTTGGGAGATGCTGATTTTCTCGTTTGGTTAGAACAGAATATGGATGGTTTAATTGGACGAGATGCTAGCCTTTTAGCGGAAGCTGTTTATCGTTCATGTGCTCATAAAGCGCGTATTGTTGCTAACGATGAAAAAGAGCAAGGCGAACGAGCTTTACTCAACTTGGGCCATACTTTCGGTCATGCGATTGAATCTTATCTTGGCTATGGTACTTGGTTGCACGGTGAAGCAGTAGCGACAGGCATGGTGATGGCAGCTGATTTATCACAACGTTTAGGTTGGATTTCAAGCGATGATGTAGAGCGTACAAAAAAAATTATTCAACGCGCTAATTTGCCGATATCATGTCCAAAAATTCCATTGGATGAATTCCTTGGATATATGGCGCATGATAAAAAAGTTCTCAATGGTCAATTACGTTTGGTGTTGTTAAAACAACTTGGTCAAGCAGTAATTACTAAGGACTTTGATGTTGAACTCATGAAACAAGCTATTTTGGCGAATCAACACGGATAATAAATTAAGGTAACACATGACTGTATCACGTACACTTTGGCAGAATGTTCAACAATATATCTGGTTGGTGGGTGGTATTGTCTGCTTGTTTCTGGCTTTTATTTTCTGGGTAATGACTGATAGTAAAAAGCTTGTCGAAGTTGAAAAAGCAGCTGATTCAGATGCCCCAGTACAAATCCAGCCAGAGAAGGTAGCAACAACTGCAAATTTAGGGGCACTAGCTGATGAAGTGAGGCCTCTTGATTTAACAACCCGTACGGTTGCGTCTGGTCAGCATGAGGCAGAGTTCCGCGGTACAAAGTTTATTAATGAAAACAAGAAACAATGGACGCTTGAGCTTTTTCGTGCGTCTGATGAAGATATTATTAAAAACTTTTTAAAAAATCGTCCAGAGCGAAATAAATTTATCTATTTCCGTTTAAGTGGAGATAAGCAATCTGAACAATATGTTTTGACGTATGGCGTATTTAAACGTTCTGAAGATGTAATTCAGCAATTAACTCAACTGAATCTTGATTTACCTGAGTCAATCAAACCTCAACCACAACAATTTTCAACTTATGCACCATTAGTCAATGATTTAGGTGCGGATGAAATGAAAGGTGGAATGAGTCAAACTTATGAAGTGCGTTTACGTCCAGCTGCCTTGCCTAAAATTGATGAGTCTTTACTCATAGGGACTGGCGTAAGCGGAGCTGCGAATACACAACCTAAGGTGGCTGCTCCCGCAACAAACTCTACAACTCGAACAACAATTATTCGTCGAGATGCTGAGGGAAATGTTGTGGATGTACATCAGTCTAATTCGGCAGTTGATGTGCCTAAAAAGGCTCAACAGAATCGTACAACAGAGCCTACAGTAAAAAATGCAACAAATGAGGGCACGCGAGGGAATTAATTATAAGGATGCGTTGCACAAATATGGTGCAACAATAATAGTTACATATATTTTTTGATCACCTGTGGTGCATATTTAGTCATTTATTAAAATGATAACGCGAATAAAAACTATCTATTTTCAACAATTATAAATACTTAGATGTAAAAAACAGTATTGGCATGGTTTTTGCTTTATTCTTGTGCTTATTAATGTGCTGTAAACTATTTTAGCGCTCTAAAGAGTAAATTCTATGCAGAGTCGAGGGGTCGAACTGCTTTAAAAGAGTGCGAAATAAGTCAAAACATTTTTCTAGCAAAAACCAGTGTACGTAAAAATGGAACAGCGTATATTGGCTTATCAGCCCAAAATTTTTTTTTGTGAAACATTGAGCTAACTGTCGTCCGTAGGCACTATCGCAAAAAGAAGTTGTTTGTTTGACGCTCGAAAGAGCCTTATTGAAAGAAGGGTACGCTATGCACATGCCATCGCCTAATACTGTAGCTCCCGCTCAAGGTTTATATCAGCCTGATGAGTTTAAGGATAACTGTGGTTTTGGACTGATCGCCCATATGAAGGGTGAATCAAGTCATCATCTAGTTGAAACCGCGATTCACAGTTTAAGTTGCATGACGCACCGTGGTGGTATTGCCGCAGATGGCAAGACGGGAGATGGTTGCGGCTTATTATTGGCGATGCCAAAGCAATTTTTCCGTGATGAAGCAAAAAAACTGAGTGATATTACACTGAGTGAAATTTTTGCTGTGGGTACTGTATTTTTAAATACTGATCCGGCATTAGCGCAACATTCTAAAAATATTTTAACGAAAGAAATCGAGTCAGATGGCTTACGTGTACTGGCTTGGCGTGTTGTCCCTACAAATAACGATGCACTAGGTGAAATTGCGCTTCAATCTTTACCAGCTTTTGAACAGGTCATTGTGAACTGTCCAATGGGTGTGACTGAAGTCGAATTTAACCGTAAATTATTCTTGGCACGTCGTCGTGCAGAACAACAATTACAAAATGATTCTTCATTCTATGTGACTACGCTTTGTTCGACAGTAATCAGCTATAAAGGCTTGATGATGCCGGCTGCAATTGCTGAGTTCTATACAGACTTAGCAGATGAGCGCTTAAAATCACATATCGTGGTATTCCACCAACGCTTCTCTACTAATACATTACCGCGTTGGCCGTTGGCTCAGCCGTTCCGTTACCTTGCTCATAATGGTGAAATCAACACAATTACAGCAAACCGTAACTGGGCGTTGGCGCGTACTCCTAAATTTGAAAACCCATTATTACCAGGTCTTACTAAGCTTAACCCAATCGTTAACCGTACGGGTTCGGATTCTTCAAGCTTAGATAATATGCTTGAGATCTTAGTCGGTGGTGGTATGGATTTATTCCGTGCCTTACGTATGCTCGTACCACCAGCTTGGCAAAACGTAGAAACTTTAGATGCAGACTTACGCGCATTCTATGAGTTCAACTCTAAACATATGGAAGCTTGGGATGGCCCAGCTGGTCTTGTTATTCAAGATGGCCGTCATGCGATTTGTATGCTTGATCGTAATGGTTTGCGTCCTGCGCGTTGGGTAATTACCAAAAATGATTACATTACCTTGGCATCTGAAATCGGTGTTTGGGGTTATGAGCCTGAAGACGTAGTTTCTAAAGGTCGTGTAGGCCCTGGCCAAATTTTGGTAGTTGATACCTTAACAGGCAAAGTACTTGATACTAAAGATGTTAGTACACATTTGAAAAACATGCGTCCGTACCGTGAGTGGTTACGTGATCATGCGATTCGTTTAAATGCAAACCCAGAACTTGAAGAGCAATTAGTCGATAAAGGTTTAACTGGCGATGCTTTAAAAGCGGCTCAAAAAATGTTTATGGTGACATTTGAAGAGCGCGACCAGTTGTTACGTCCAATTGCTGAAAGTGGACAAGAAGCTGTAGGTTCTATGGGTGATGATACGCCAATGGCTGTATTGTCTCGTCAAGTACGCCACGTAACAGATTACTTCCGTCAACAGTTTGCTCAAGTGACAAACCCGCCAATTGACCCGCTACGTGAGTCAATTGTAATGTCGCTTGAAACCTGTTTAGGGCGTGAGCAGAATGTATTTGAGCAAGGCCCTGAGCATGCTGACCGTGTCATCATCTCTAGCCCAGTTTTGTCAAATTCAAAAATGCAGCAAATCCGTAGCATTGAGCGTCCGGGTTATGAAGCAGTTGATATCAATTTAAACTATGCCGAAGAAGAAGGCTTGCAAGCTGCGATCACGCGTATCTGTGAAGAAGCGGCACAAGCGGTTCGTGATGGCAAAACTTTAATTGTTTTAACAGACAAAAATATCCGTCAAGGTTTATTGCCAGCAAACGCAGCACTTGCAACAGGTGCGGTACATCATTACCTCATCAAAACTGGTCTGCGTACTGATGCAAACATCATGGTTGAAACTGGTTTTGCACGTGATCCGCATCAATTTGCGGTATTACTTGGTTTTGGTGCAACCGCAGTTTACCCATATCTTGCATATGATGTGATCAATGACTTGATCGCTAAAGGTGAGCTTTTAGGTGACCCAATTCATGCGCAAGCAAACTTCCGTAAAGGTATTGAGAAAGGCTTATTAAAAGTTCTTTCAAAAATGGGTATCTCTACAGTTGCTTCTTATCGTGGCGGTCAGCTATTTGAAGCAGTAGGTTTATCATCTGAAGTGGTAGATCAGTGTTTCTTAGGTGTTCCAAGCCGTATTCAGGGTGCAACATTTGCTGACCTTGAAAAAGACCAGAAAAAATTAGCAGCGACAGCTTGGTCAAATCGTAAGCCAATTGATCAGGGTGGTTTGCTCAAATTCGTATTTGATAAAGAGTACCATGCATTCAATCCAGATGTGATTAACGCATTACACAAAGCCGTTCGCTCTGGTAAGTACGAAGACTTTAAAGAATATGCTGAGTTGGTGAATAATCGTCCAGTAGCGACTATTCGTGACTTATTTAAGTTAAAAACAACGAACTCGATTCCAGTTGAACAAGTTGAATCAGTTGAAGATATCTTGCCTCGCTTTGACTCGGCAGGCATGTCTTTAGGTGCTCTGTCTCCAGAAGCACATGAAGCAATCGCAATCGCGATGAACACGATCGGTGGTCGTTCTAACTCTGGTGAAGGCGGTGAAGATCCTGTTCGTTACGGCACAATTCGTAACTCGAAAATCAAACAGATCGCATCTGGTCGTTTTGGTGTAACTCCTGCATACCTAACTTCTGCTGAAGTCTTGCAAATTAAAGTTGCTCAGGGTGCAAAACCGGGTGAGGGTGGTCAGTTACCAGGTGGTAAAGTAAATGGTTTAATCGCACGTTTACGTTACTCAGTACCGGGTGTAACGCTAATTTCACCTCCTCCACATCACGACATTTACTCAATTGAAGATTTGTCTCAGTTAATTTTTGACTTGAAGCAAGTTAACCCGAAAGCAATGGTATCGGTGAAATTAGTATCTGAGCCGGGTGTGGGAACAATTGCTGCAGGTGTTGCAAAAGCTTATGCAGACTTCATTACCATTTCAGGTTATGACGGCGGTACGGCTGCATCTCCACTTTCTTCAATTCACCACGCGGGTTCTCCGTGGGAATTGGGTTTGAGTGAGGCGCACCAAGCACTTCGTGTAAATGACTTGCGTGGAAAAGTACGTGTACAAACTGATGGTGGTTTAAAAACGGGTCTTGACGTGATCAAGGCAGCAATTTTAGGTGCTGAAAGTTTCGGCTTTGGTTCAACACCAATGATCGCTTTAGGTTGTAAATACCTCCGTATTTGTCACTTAAATAACTGTGCAACCGGTGTTGCAACTCAACAAGATCATTTGCGTCAAGAGCACTACATTGGCGAGCCAGAAATGCTCATCAACTTCTTCCACTTTATTGCGGAAGAAACTCGTGAATGGTTGGCTGCATTAGGTGTTTCTTCATTGAAAGACTTGATTGGTCGTGTTGATTTGCTTGAAGTATTACCAGGTGAAACTGAAAAACATGCTCACCTTGATTTAAGTGCTCTATTAACTTCTCATCCTTCTGCCGAAGGTAAAGCACAATACTGTCAAGTGGAAGGTAATGCACCATTTGATAAAGGTGTATTGGCTGAGAGAATGGTCGCTGAAATGCTTCCTGCAATTGAGTCAAGCGCTGGTGGCCAGTTCAACTTCAACGTCGTGAACTGTGACCGCTCAATCGGTGCCCGTGTTTCGGGTGAAATTGCTCGTCGCTACGGCAACTTGGGTATGGAAGCTCATCCAGTTGTAATGAACTTAACTGGTACAGCTGGTCAATCTCTTGGTGTATGGAATGCTGGTGGTTTACACATTCGCCTTGAAGGTGATGCAAACGACTATGTAGGTAAAGGTATGGCGGGTGGTCGTATTTCGATTTTCCCACCACAAGGGTCGCCTTTCCAAACACAAAACACAGCAATTATTGGTAACACCTGTTTGTATGGTGCAACCGGCGGTAAGCTTTTTGCAGCAGGTACAGCGGGTGAGCGTTTTGCAGTTCGTAACTCTGGTGCGTTTGCTGTAATCGAAGGTGCGGGTGATCACTGCTGTGAATATATGACAGGTGGTGTTGTGACTGTACTTGGTAAAGTGGGCCATAACTTTGGTGCGGGCATGACGGGTGGTTTTGCTTATGTACTTGACCTCGATAATGACTTCGTAGATTACTACAACCACGAGTTAATTGATTTAAATCGTATTTCAACAGAATCTATGGAAGATCATAAAGAGTTCTTGTTGCGTATTATCGATGAGCATATCAAAGAAACTGGTAGTGCTTGGGCTTATAAAATCCGCAATGAGTTCGATTTCTACAGCCGTAAATTCTGGCTTGTGAAACCAAAAGCTGCTAATTTGCAAACGCTTTTGAAAACAACACAAGCTGACCCACAATAATTCCACGACTGCAAAGACATAGGCAGGTGCGGGCAACAAGGAAATCCGCGCCTACCCACGGAGAGAGACATGGCAGAACGCCTAAATAATGACTTTCAATTTCTGGATGTACCACGCCAAGATCCAGAGAAAAAAGATATTACTGTCCGCAAAGCAGAATTTGTGGAAATTTATAAACCTTTTACATCGGAAACTGTCACTAATCAGACTCACCGTTGTTTAGGCTGTGGTAATCCATATTGCGAATGGAAATGTCCTGTACATAACTACATTCCAAACTGGTTAAAACTTATCGCTGAAGGCCAAATTTTCCAAGCTGCTGAGCTTTGTCACCAAACGAACACATTGCCTGAGGTATGTGGTCGGGTATGCCCACAGGACCGTTTGTGTGAAGGTGCTTGTACCTTAAATGATGGTTTTGGTGCAGTAACCATTGGTAATGCTGAAAAATATATCAATGACACAGCTTTTGCTTTAGGCTGGCGTCCAGATATGTCAGGCGTAAAATGGACTGACAAAAAAGTTGCAATTATTGGTGCTGGTCCTGCTGGTTTAGGCTGTGCGGATATTCTAGCTCGCGGTGGCGTTAAACCAGTTGTATTTGATAAGCGTCCTGAAATTGGTGGCTTACTTACATTCGGTATTCCAGAATTTAAAATGGAAAAAGATGTGATGAAACGCCGCCGTGAAATTTTCACGGGTATGGGCATCGAATTCCGTTTGAATACTGAAATTGGTAAAGACATCACGATTGATGAATTACTTGCAGAATATGATGCGGTATTCATGGGTATGGGAACTTATACCTACATGAAAGGTGGTTTCCCAGGTGAAGATCTTGATGGTGTTTATGATGCACTTGATTTCTTAATCTCTAACGTGAATCGTTGCCAAGGTTGGGAAAAAGATCCAAGTGAATACATTAGCCTAGATGGTAAAAAAGTTATTGTTCTTGGTGGTGGTGATACCGCAATGGACTGTAACCGTACTTCTTTACGCCAAGGTGCTCACGATGTAACTTGTGCATACCGCCGTGATGAAAGCAACATGCCAGGTTCTGCGCGTGAAGTAAAAAATGCCTACGAAGAGGGTGTGAAATTCCTATTCAATCGTCAACCAGTCGAAATTGTTGGTGAAAATGGCAAAGTGACAGGCGTAAAAGTGGTAACGACACAAATGGGTGAACCAGATAGTCGTGGCCGTCGTAGCCCTGAGCCAATCCCTGGTTCTGAAGAAGTATTACCAGCTGATGCGGTTTTACTTGCTTTCGGTTTCCGCCCAAGCCCAGCAGACTGGTTTGGTAATGTGAATATCAATCTTGATGGTTCAGGCCGTGTTGTCGCAGCTGAAAAACAAGAATTCAAATTCCAGACATCAAACCCGAAAATCTTTGCTGGTGGTGATATGGTGCGTGGCTCAGACCTAGTCGTGACAGCGATTTGGGAAGGTCGTCAAGCTGCTGAAGGGATTTTAGACTACCTTGGTGTTTAATAAATTAATTTGTTAAAACACTCAAAAAGCCTACTTCAAGTAGGCTTTTTTATTGTCTACCATTAGTCACTTTGATGTTTTTGGCAAATATAATAAGCTTTTTTGCCCTTTTTAGCTTTTTAAGCTCGCGACATACTCGAAACTTCCTTCTTCAATACAGTAGGTGTTGAATATGAACATCGCAGATATGACGGCAGAAAAATCATATTTAAATCGTCGAAAAGCGTTGGGTATTACAGTACGTCGTCTTGAATTTAATCCAAAGGCGATCAAGCGCCACTATTTTGCAAATTCACCCCTCATGTCGCATTTTTTAACTGCACTCTCATCAACGTTTCCGGTGGGTGAGCAATTTTTTGTAAATAGCGTACGTAATGTGCGTAATAAAGTCTCAGATCCTCAGCTACAAGCACAAATTGCGGCGTTTATTGGACAAGAGGCCATGCATTCCAAAGCACATGGTGAGTTTAATGAAGCTTGGCGACGTGATGATTATAATCTGGACAATTTTCAAAATTGGCTAAATGAGCGCGATAAATATTTAAGAACAATTCCACCTAAGCTGCAATTGGCGTTGACGTGTGCATTTGAACATTTCACTGCTTTACTTGGGGGATATGTTTTACAACATCCAGAGTTATTAAAAACCCTAGATGAAGATGCGCTAAAACTTTGGGTATGGCATGCGATTGAAGAAATTGAACACCGTTCGGTCGCATTTGATGTTTATCAACATGTATATGGTGATGATCGTATCCGTCGTTTACTCATGCGTAGCGTCACTACAGGATTTGCGAGCCTCGCTTTTTATGGGACAACTCGTTTATTTTGGCAAGATAAATGGAATAGCTTACCTAAAATGGGGGGTAATTTATTTGGATTATATTTACTGATTAAGATGCTTGTTCAGTTAATGCCTGAATACTTCGCATATTACAAAAAAGACTTTCATCCGAGTCAAAAGGATTATGGCAGGATGGTTAATTATTGGAAAAGCTCTTTAGCAGAAGAATATCAAATGGCAAGTTTTGAACAAGAAAAAGATCAGCGATTGAGCTAATAGATAACCGGATTTAAAAGTCCGGTTTTTTAAAATCAATAAAATAAAAGCAACACAATAATGTCTAATTCATCATACAATCAGGTAAAGAGGTTAAAAATATAAAGAAAAACTTGAGGATAATGTGACGATGAAAACGTTGAAACAATTTGCGATCGCAACAACACTTGCCAGTACCTTACTGTTTTCGGGATGTGGCTATAACACTCTACAAGTAAAAGATGAGGCTGTAACAGCAGCGTGGTCTGAAGTACAAAACCAATATCAACGTCGTTCAGATTTGGTACCAAATCTTGTGAACGTCGTTAAAGGTTATGCTAAGCACGAAGAGCAAGTCTTAACTGAAGTGACACAGGCACGTGCTAATGTGGCAGGTTTAAAAGTTGATAAAGAAGTTTTAGAAGATCCGGCTTTACTTGAAAAATATCAACAGGCTCAAAGTCAATTAACAGGGGCATTATCTCGACTCATTGCTGTTTCGGAAAATTACCCGGATTTGAAGGCCAATACTCAATTCCAAGAATTACAAGTTCAGCTTGAAGGTACGGAAAACCGTATTGCTGTTGCACGTAATCGTTACATTACAACAGTACAAGACTATAACTCATATGTGCGTCAGTTCCCTCAGGCAGTAACAGCAAAAGTAATTGGTATGCATCCAAAAGCCAATTTCTCTGCAGAAGCATCCGCACAACAGGCTCCAAAAGTTTCTTTTGATTAATTTTATAAATCAAAGGAGTGCCGTATGAGAAATACTCTATTGCTTCAATCAAAGCAAATTAAGGTCTTTATTTCGACCTTAATTTTGCTCTGTTGTGGTGTTCTTTTTCAGAATACGGCATGGAGTGAAAGTAATATTGCAACTGCTACCGATGAGGCAGACACAATAGTTGCTGGCAAAATTATTCAAAAGCAACAAACTCAAGCTACTGCAACTAAACTAGAAGGGCAAGCTGCTTCAAGCCCTGCTCCTCAAGTCCAAGTTGCGAATGATATGGCTGATGGCGAATCAATTCGTGGTTTGCCAACTTTAAACCAGCCTGTTATTGATCAAGCCAATATCTTAAGCGAGGCTGAGAAGCAGCAACTTGATCAAAAAATTCTAAGTTTATATCAACAAGGCAAAGCGCAGATTGGTGTCGTTATTGTTCCTACCACTGGCCAAGAAGATATCTTTGATTATGCGTTACGTGTTGGTGAAAAGTGGCAATTAGGATCATCTAAACGTGACAATGGATTACTCATTGCAGTCGCTGTAAATGACCGCCGTATACAAATACTAACTGGCTATGGTTTAGAAGGTGTGTTGCCGGATATTGTGGCAAGTCGGATTATTCGAAACCAAATTACACCTTATTTTAAACAAGCCCAATATGCGCAAGGTTTGAGTGCAGGTATTGATGAAATCGGAAGAATTTTAAATTTAGATCCAGAAGTTGCTCAGCAAGCTGCGCAAGATTTAAAAGAACGTCAGCATCAAGCTGCAGAAGAACAGCAAGCCAAGCAGACAACGCTGACAATGGCTTTATTTATCCTTGTTGCTGGAATTGTGGGTTCGTTTATTGTTGGTCGTCCGCTTAGTGCATCTACAGCAGGGGTTGCTGCTGCGGTAGCAGGATTCGTAAATGGGGCAGGGTTGGTCACTAGCTTACTACTTGGTTTTGGTATTTTCTTTTTACTCATTACATCAATTGCCCAACTTATTTTACAGGCCATTTTAAGTGGGTCTGGCGGTGGCGGACGCGGAGGTGGCTTCGGCGGAGGTGGCGGAGGCTATGGTGGCGGCGGAGGTCGTTTTGGCGGTGGAGGTGCTTCAGGCTCATGGTAACAACATCAGAAACAACACAAATTATTACTCAACCAAAAATTGATGAATCTGTAGAACCTAGCCTAAAGCGTTGGTTCAAGCACTTTTGTTACTTGCCAGCCAGCAGCCGATATTTTTCCAAACAAGATAAACAAGCTATTGCAGATGCTGTACAGCAGGCAGAACATGGGCATGTTGGAGAAATACAGGTTGTAATTGAAGGTCATATTCCATGTTCACAAGCCTATAGGCAAAATACACGTTTAAGAGCACAGCAATTATTTGCAGAACTAGGCGTTTGGGATACCGCCTTAAATAGTGGCGTATTGTTATACCTAAATTTATGTGAACGAACAGTAGAAATTGTATTTGACCGTGGCATTAGAAATGCGACTAACGATCAAATCTGGCAACAGATTTGTGAAGCAATAGTACAAAAGCTTAAACAAAAAGAATATCAACGAGCTGTAGTGATTGGCGTACAACAAATTGGGGAGGTGCTGTCAAAGTTTTATGACGAAAACATGCCTGATCAATCCAATGAATTGGGGAATGCTCCGATTATTCTTAATTAACTCACTTTTTAAAATTCCTATATTAGCTAATTCTCATAATTTTGTTTTTAAAGGTGACTGACAAAAAATGTCACCTACTTGTTTATTTTTTAAAGTGATTTTGTTCACACAAATAAATATAAAATTTGAATTGTGTAATTTATTTTTTTTAATGCGTGAGGTGTTTTTATAAAAAGTTATATGACATTTTTTGTCAATTACTTACACCCATTTAATATTTAAGAATAGTTGAATTTTCATTAAGTATTTGTTTTTTTAAATAAAATAAGAGTTGGCATGGATACTGCACTATAGTTGATAGCTGAAAAAGCTTATATAAAAACATACATACAATCTTTGGGGAAAAGGCTATGAATGCACAAAAAGGTTTTACATTAATTGAACTCATGATCGTAGTTGCCATTATTGGTATTTTAGCTGCAATTGCGATTCCGCAATATCAGAATTATATTGCACGTTCTCAAGTTACTGAAGCGATCAACTTATCTGCTGCTTTAAAAACAAATGTTAATGAAACATATGGCCAAATTGGGACTCTTGCTGGTATTGATTCATCATCCCATGGAATTCCTGCCGCTACAGAAGTGAAAGGTAAATATGTAAACAATGTCGCTGTAGATGAAGGTGTTATTACAGCGACTTTTGCCTCTACAGGAGTTTCTAAAGGTCTCCAAAGTAAGACATTAATATTAACACCTACTGCAGATTCTAGTAACAATCTAACTTGGACTTGTACCTCTACAGGTTCTACCAAAATTGAGCAGAAATATTTACCTAATACATGTACAGCTTCTTAATATTTAATAAAAAAGAGAGAGGTTTCGACCTCTCTTTTTTATTAAAGAAAATAAATATGTTAAAAAAAACTATTCTATTTATTCTAATAGTAATTTATCTTGTCGCAGCTTTATTAGGTTATCAAATTGGCTGGTCAGTTATCCAATATGATGAACTTCGTTTATTACAATTTCCCTTAGCATTATCTGCTTTATCGGTTTTAATATTTACCAAAAAAATAGAATATTCAATTTTTACTCAAATTACTTTTTTTCTGATTGGTGTATTAACTGCTATAAAGATAACAACTTATAGCATTTTTCAATTTCAAGAACTTTGGTCTGCGATAGCATTACTATTTATATTTTCTGCTTTGCCATATGATTTAAAGAATGTAAAAAATATAGAACACGGCTTAGCATTAGTCGTTTTTTCAGCATTTATTCCTTGTTTATTTATTTGTATTTCTATCACTAATTTTATTTTCTACAAACAATGGTTTGACTGGCAATTTAACTCTGGCACGATCCGAATTTATGACAGTGTTATCGTGCCTATATTCTTTTTTCTAATTTTTTTAAAAAATAAAAATTTCCCTTATTTTTATTACTTTTATCCATTTGCTAGTTTCTTTTTTGCTTTAGCATGGTTCTTTGACGGAGCCAGATCCGCCTTACTTGCTGTAGTGATAGGATTGTTAGTTTTCTTTATCTACTCTCGAGAAAATCGAAAGCTCATTTTGCAAAGCTGTATTTACATTTTTTTAGCTTTTTTAGTTTATAAAACTACTATTTATTTCGCTGATAAAAATACTATGACCGTAATGAGAGTGGGAACATCCATGCGTGCAGAGATGTGGAGTTTCGTTTTTGAGCAATGGAAAGAAAAGCCATGGACTGGAGTGGGGGGAGGGTATCTCTCAGAAATTCAATATAAATATGGACATCACATACATAACTTATATTTAAGGTTAATTTTTGAATGGGGAGTCGTTGGGTGTATTTTTTTAGTTTGGATGATATATCAAGTTCTTAAGTTGTTTCGAAATAAGAATGTTTTACCTATTGCGAAAGCTGGCTTAATTGCAATTTTAGTTGATGCGATGTTCTCAGGAAGTATGGTTTATCCTGCTTCACAAATGGCCTGTATATTATTTTTAGCATTTGCTTTTTCCCAGCTGGAGCAGTCTAAAGAATATTTGAAATATCCTTATAGACTGACGAAACTATTAATTGGTTTATGGGGAGCTTTATTTTTGTACATTACGATTATGTACTTAGGACAAGATTTAACTTGCTGGGAGTGTACGAGTTATGTCGGACGGATGGCACCAAATTTTTGGGAGTATGGTAGTACACAGCACTTGATACCAGCTTCACACATTCCTTAATTTTTTTATACTAAATTTTATTAAGATCTTTTCATTTAGACTTCATACATTCTTTTTTAGACTTCCATGTATAATTCCCACAAGTTTTGGTCTCTAACCTCTCACTATGCAAGTATTCTTCCTATTCCTCGCTGCAATCCTGTTGGGCTTCGCATGGTTGTCTCCATTTCACTACAGCCCTTGGGTCATGTTCTCAAGTGAAGTCAGTACTTTTGGGGCTGGGTTATGCGTATTAGCTGCCCTAATTCAACAAAATATTAAAATTCCTAGAGCACAGATATTGTTGCTCCCATTTACTTTAATTCCTATTGTGCAGTGGGGCTTTGGTTTAGTTTTTGATTTAAGTACGGCCTTATTAAGTTCATTTTACTTATTAGGTTTTTGGTTTATGGTCGTGACTGGCTACAATCTATCTTTAGATCAAAAAAAGAGAGATCAAATTTTTTCAGGTTTTAGCTTATTAGTAATTATTACATCGCTATTAACCAGTCTTATAGCAATTTTCCAGTGGCTGAATATTGAATCACATTTAATTTATACACTTCATCTAATTGGTAATCGTCCTTACGGAAATTTTGGTCAACCCAACAACATGGCGACATTCTTAATTATTGGATTATTAGGATGTTTGTATTTATATGAAAAAAATAAAGTAACACTTTGGTTATTATTGCCTTCAGCGCTGATTATTTTGTTCACAATTGCTTTAAGTCAATCACGAACATCATGGATCGTTTTTCCATTCTTATTCATCTACTGGATAGTTAAACAATTTGGAAAACAAAAAAGATTTGGATTTATTCAAGGTTTTTTGTGGTGTGTTGGTTTTTTTGTAATGGCAGGCATAGTATTGCCGTTTGCTACTAGTTTAATTGAAGCATGGGCAAGTACTGATGTAACCCAGGCAAGTAGTTTGGTTGAAAGAGCAAGCTCTGGGTATTTGCGCTTTAATATCTGGTCACAAATGTTGCTTGCCGTACAGCAGCACCCTTGGTTGGGTTATGGTTGGAATCAAACCAGTGTCGCACAAATGACGGTTTATCATGCTTTCCCAACAGGAGAGTGGACCACCAGTGCTCATAATGTACTGCTTGATCTAATTATCTGGAATGGTATTCCACTGGGTGCTGTAATCATTACCTACTTTGCTTGCTGGTTTATTTGGTTAAATCAACAGGCTAAAAATGCCATCTCGATTATAGCGATTATGATGGTATGTACAGTACTTATTCATGCCATGTTAGAGTTTCCACAACGTTATGCTTATTTCTTACTTACTTGCGGGTTCCTACTTGGTATTGTGCAAGCCCAGACTCCTGTTCTGAAAGGAATTATCCTCAACAAACATATTCTTCGCTTATCATGGGGTGTAAGTTTACTGCTTATTATTGCGATTTTACGTGATTATAATGTCTATGTTTTAAATAGTAATTTGCTTTTTAATAATAAGCGTCCAAATGCCGAATTTATGGGAAGCGGTAAAATTTTTGTTTTAACGCAGTTTGAGCAGCGTTTACGTTGGATTGAACTTAATCCCCACACACTATTATCTGAAGCTAATTTGGATCAATGGGAAAATTTTGTGAAGAATAAACCTACTCCATATAACTTGCGTAAATACGCAAAATTACTGGCTTATAATGGAAAAGTGGAGCAGGCACAGCAGCAAATATTTATTTTACAGCGACTCTATAAGCAAAAAATAACGCTATCAGGGTTATTAAAAGAAAAGTAATAAAAAAATCCCCTTGTACTCAAGGGGATTTTTTTATGAGAAATTACATTTTGCTCTGGATATAGTTTTCAATACCTACGCTGCCAATAAGATCAATTTGGGTATCTAACCAATCCCAATATTCTTCTTCTTTTTCTAAAATTTCTTGAACAAGGTCACGGGTGACATAGTCTTGCTCTGTTTCAGCTAAAGCAACCGCTTTTTGAATTGCTTCTATATTTTCTTTTACTTTACGAATGTCACAGTGCAGAACTTCTTCTGTGTGTTGACCAATATAAAGCTTACCTAAATGTTGGAGGTTAGGTAGTCCTTCTAAAAATAAAATACGTTCAATGATTTTATCGGCATGTTTCATTTGACGAATTGATTCTTTATATTCAGCAGAGCCAAGCTGCTCAATTCCCCAGTCATTAAACATGCGTGAATGTAAAAAGTATTGATTAATTGCAGTTAAATGATGATACAGCACTTGATTAAGCTGATTAATGACATCACGATTGCCTTTCATTGTAGCTACTCCAAAACAATTTCTGCCTCAAACTTAATTAAGGCAATCTATAAATCCATTTTAGTGAACAATCATGGAGATGGCGAGTAATTTATGGAACAGCAAATGAAAATCGCAATCAAAAACAACACAATATTAGAAAGGGTATTTTCATGCCAAAAAAAACCGCTTGAATGAGGAACTATAAATGTTCCGCAAAAAGCGGTGGAGGAGTCAATAAATTTTGTTAAATATTAATTTTTATTATGCAGCTACAGAAATGCGAGCAGCGATTTCTGCTAATTCTTCGCTAATGATAGCGCGAGCTTCTGGTGCACAGCGTCCACAGCATGTACCAAGATCAAGCAAATCGCGAATTTCACGATAGCTTTCAGCGCCATTTTCAATAGCGTCTTTAATATCCTGATCGGTAATGCCACGACACAAGCAAACGTACATGGGAGTGATCCCCAAATATAAATGCGATAATTGATATTATTGATAATTATTATCGTTTGTCAATGAAATTCATTTAAAATCTCATTTATCATTATTGGGATTTTGAATAAAAAAAGACCACCTAAGCGGAAATCCAAGAAGAATTTAGATTTTTATGCAAAAGTGGTTCGTGTTTTAAAAACTAAATAGTGAAATTTAGATATTCTGATTTTTATATCTTATTGATTAATAATTACAATTCCGTCCATTTCCACTAATGCACCTTTTGGCAAGCTTGCTACACCAAGAGCTGCACGTGCAGGGTAGGGCTGAGCAAAATATTCACCCATAATTTGGTTTACGAGTTGGAAATTTGATAGATCAGTTAAAAAAATATTGAGCTTAGCAATATCTGCAAGTGAACCACCAGCAGCTTCACAAACTGCTTTTAAATTATCAAATACACGGCGAATTTGAGCTTCGATACCTTCTACAAGTTCCATACTGTATGGGTCTAAACCAATTTGCCCTGAAAGATATAGCGTATTGTCTACTAAAATAGCTTGAGAGTATGTGCCGATAGCAGCAGGGGCATTTTCAGTATGAATGACTTGGCGGGACATTTGGTTCTCCTTGATTAAATCTATTTCCATCATAATCGATGATAGCTTTGGACAAAAGTATCATCGATTTAATTGATTAAGTGAATTTGGAAAGTTTGATTTTGTTAAGGAAACATAAATCTAGTCAATAGTCTCTATAGAAATTTAGCTTACTTTTGAAATTTCCATTTGCGGAGCAGGAGCATCTAAACGTTCAATGCGCGGGAAACCATAGTGCATGCGTAAATCACGAATGACTTTTGCAATATGCTTACGGTTATTCACTACAATATTCACAAAAGTTCTTTGCTCATTTGAGTGAACCATCTCTACCCCAGCGTTATTTTTACGACATTGATAGATCAGGTCTGATACTTGTTCATCATTCATCGCCATATAAATAGCAAGGTACGCTGTAAAACGGACATCATCTACATCATCTGCTTTCCATTGAAGCGGCATGATATTTTCAGGATGTAGATGCTGTTCATGTAGCAAGTTATGACAGCGAATACGATGCACAATTAACCCGCGACGTGTTAAATGTCCTTGAATTGGATCGCCTAGAATAGGATTGCAGCAGTGTGCATATTTAACGTCGACTCCTTCCGTGCTTTGAATAAGTCGATCTGAGTTTTCTACTTGCGGATGTTTATCATGAGCAAACAGGTGGTTTGCTACAAGTTGAGGTAGTAAATCGCCAACCGCAATTTGTTCAAACAATGTATTTTTATTATCGATATGGCGCCATTGTAATAGATCTAACCAGTCAGCTTCGGAAAGATCATTGATTGAACGATTAAAGAGTTTTAGTGCTCGAGAAAGCGCTTGTGCACCAACAAGACGTTGTTCTTCGATATCTTGATCTTTAAGCACATGCTGTAATGCACGACGCGCTTTTTGCGTATTAATAAAGCTTAGCCAGTCTGGGTTTGGTGTTGCTAAAACATCAGTAATAATCTCGATAACCTGACCACTAACTAGTGGGGTAGAGAGTGGTTTAATCTCTCCATCGACTTTTGCACCAACTGCATGGTTACCTAAAAATAAACTTGCTGAATAAGCAAAATCAACTACGGTAGCGCCTTGCGGTAGCTCATGCAGTTGGCCATGGGGCGTATATACCCAGATTTTTTCTTGGTGCAGATAATCAAGCAAATCATTAAAAGTTGTTTTAGCACATTCACCGTCAATCAATGTATTTAAGTTCTGCATTGAAGCCTGAATGGCAGAGCGACAAGTTTGCGGCGCATTTTCACCTAACACTACCCCAAAACGGGCAGCTTTACGCATGAGCTCAGTTTGAATGGTAAGAGATAGTGTTGTTTTTTCGCCTTTAAGTTTAATCAATAAAGACTGATTACCGCCGGGTAATGGTCGACGAATGTGGTCTTGGTACTGGATAACCTGAAAGTTTTCTCTTAATGCTTCTTCTAAGCGGTCACAGTCGGCAATGCTTTGTAGAACAATTTCAAAAGCATGACTATGGGTAAGCTCTTGGAGATCCATCTCGTTTTTAACGAAATGGCGTAATAATTCGATATTGTTATTTTTCTTTTTAATACGGCCTTGAATATGATAATTATGCAGAAGTTCAGCGAGGTTTTGTTCCCAAATACTTTGATATTTACAGCGTTCTGGCTTTGTCTGTAGCAGAGCATTCTGAACGTTATCAAACATATCAAGGTCAAGGTTTTGATAGCAGAGATTCTCTAGATTATCGCCCATTTCATTCATGCCGACTAATCTTGCCATCGGTACAAATATATCAAAAGTTTCTTGAGCGATACGGGCTCGTTTATCTGGGCGTAAAGCACCTAGAGTTGTCATATTGTGATAGCGATCTGCTAATTTAATAATGATGACACGTGGATCTTGTAAGGTCGCTTGCAGAATTTTTCGGAATGAAGCTGCTTTATTATATTCTTTATCGCTTGATTGGCTAAGTTTGGTTACACCATCGACTAGCTCTGCAACGGTTAGGCCAAACTTTTCAATAATATCTTCTTTTGTATATTGAGTATCTTCAATAACATCATGCAAAAGTGCTGCCATTAAAGTTTCAGCATCTAAACGCATGTTTGCAAGAATGCAACTTACAGCGATAGGGTGCAGAATATAGGGCTCACCACTTTTACGTGTAATGCCAGTATGCGCTAGATCGGCAAAATCGCAGGCAGCAAGCACTTTTTCGACTTCGCTTACCGATAAGTAAGGGTCGATAATTAATTTGAGCTGTTGCTTGGCTTGGCTGACCTCTTCGCCTGGCATAAATCACCCTTTTTCCTATTACTGAAAAACTAAATCTATCTGCTTCTTAATGAAAAGCATATTGCGGAACTTGTCAATTTTTTCATTTGAAAAACTGTATTTTTTTTTCAATGAAAATAATTGCTTTTCTCAATATCTTTAAATATGGCGCAAAGCCAAATAAAAAACCATCGCAGAAAAACGATGGTTTTTTTATGAAACAGAGTGAATTAGAAAGAAAAACCTTCTAAATTCAAGCTGTTTGTAGAAAGGGCAAGATCAAGACTAGAAGTTTGGTAATCTTGCTCACGTTGTTTAAGAATTTCTTTCGTAACGTGCCCTGCCGCGATTTCGCGCAAAGAAACTACAGTCGGTTTGTCGTTATCCCATTCTACAGTTGGCTCCATGCCTTGACGTGCCAATTGACGAGCACGTTTACTTGCAACGAGCACAAGCTCAAAACGGTTGTCTACATGATCTAAACAATCTTCAACGGTGACGCGTGCCATAAAAGTTCTCGTTTTGGAATGGTGAATTTGAACAGACTAAATAGTATAAAAGGCTTTCGATCTAGACTCAAGTTATTCCTGTTTTGGTTGAGGAGTAATCAAGTCCTGAATTAAAGCTTGATGACGTTTTGCTTGCTGAGATAGCACCAAACGGTTCGCTGTAATTACAGCTTCAAGCTCATGTAAGGCTTTATTAAAATCATCATTGATAATGATGTAATCAAAGTTCGTGTAGTGCTGCATATCTTCTACTGCACAGCTTAAACGATGCTCAATGACTTCAACTGAGTCAGTGCCGCGATTAGATAAACGCTGACGTAGATCAAATTGAGTTGGAGGTAAAATAAATATTTGCTTGGATTCAGGGAAAAGCTTGCGTACTTGTTCTGCACCTTGCCAATCAATTTCAAGTAAAACATCGTGTCCTTGAGCTAACTGTTGTTTTACCGTAGCTTGAGAAGTGCCATAGTAGTTACCAAATACTTCAGCGTATTCGATAAATCCATCATGGTTGACTTGGTCTAGAAATTCATCTTTTGTAGTGAAGTGATAGTGAACACCATCTAACTCACCGGGACGTTGACCTCGGGTTGTATGTGAGACTGAAACATGTAAATTGCTCACACGGTCAAGCAGGGCTTTCACCAAAGATGTTTTGCCCGTTCCTGATGCAGCAGAAACGACAAACAATAGACCCGACATGATATTTTTCCTGATATGATAAAATATCTTCGCTATTGTAGTGTACCGTGCGTTTAAACTGAATAGTTTTAATTGCAAATATTCAAGAGAAATTCCCCTGTTTTATTAATTTTGAGGCTGTTATGGAAATTGTGTTAGCTAATCCGCGTGGTTTTTGTGCCGGTGTTGATCGAGCCATAGCAATCGTCAATCGGGCTTTAGAATGTTTCAACCCTCCTATTTATGTACGTCATGAAGTTGTACACAATAAATTTGTGGTAGATGACCTACGTCAAAGAGGGGCCGTTTTTGTTGATGAACTAGATCAGGTTCCGGATGACTCAATTGTAATTTTTAGTGCGCACGGTGTTTCAAAAGCAGTTCAACAAGAAGCTGAACGCCGAGGTTTAAAAGTTTTCGATGCGACTTGTCCTTTAGTGACCAAAGTTCATATTGAAGTGACTAAATATGCGCGTGAAGGTACTGAAGCGATTTTAATTGGTCATGAAGGGCACCCGGAAGTCGAAGGTACAATGGGGCAATATGACAAATTAAAAGGCGGTGATATTTATCTGGTTGAAGATGAAGAAGATGTTGCTGCACTTACCGTACGACATCCGGAGAAACTTGCATTTGTAACTCAAACAACGCTTTCTATTGATGATACAGCTAAGGTTATTGATGCTTTGCGTGCAAAATTTCCGCATATTCAGGGCCCACGTAAAGATGACATTTGCTACGCAACTCAAAACAGACAAGATGCTGTGCGTGATTTAGCTGAAAAGTGTGATGTGGTTTTAGTTGTAGGTTCACCTAACTCATCAAACTCAAATCGATTACGTGAGCTTGCAGAGCGTATGGGTAAAGCCGCTTACCTTGTAGATAATGCTGATCAGTTAGAGCAATCATGGTTCAATGAAACTTGCAAAATTGGTGTTACCGCTGGTGCTTCTGCGCCAGAAATTTTGATTAAACAAGTGATTCAACGTTTACAAGATTGGGGGGCTCAAGCACCGAAAGAATTAGATGGGCGTGAAGAGAACATAACTTTTAGTCTTCCTAAAGAATTACGCATTCATGTGACTCAAGCGTAAAGTGTGATGTGTTTAACACACTGATTTTAAAAATTTAAACAGATAATTGTTGATGTGACAGTTATCTGTTTTTTTATACCCTTTATCTGCTTTGTATTTGTTTTGTAAACATAAGACGTAAAATTTAATTAATAAATAAAAAATTTTAAAGTTTATTTGGGGTGTGGGGATGAGGGGAATTATTGCGCAAGACGGGTTCACCTTGGTTGAACTTATGGTGACGATTGCGGTCATGGCTATTATCGCGATGATGGCTGCACCATCTATGTCGAATTTATTAGAAAGCAAACGACTAGATGGAAACCAACGAGATCTAATCAATACTTTATCGGAAGCAAAGAGCCAAGCCATACTTGGTCGACAAGACGTTTCTATTAATCTGAATTCAACAGCTTTAAATACTCCCACTTCCTTGAATTGGAAAGCTGATTCCAATAACAGTCTTGAGCTTAAAAATATCGCTGCTGATGGTACGCAGAGTTCGTTAACAGCGACGACTTTAACTTTTAATGCGAATGGGGTGATAACCAATATCGCCCAAGACACACTTTTCTCTATCTGTAATTCAAAAATAAATAAAAAGAAAATTCTTATTTTAACAAAGCTTGGCATATTAATTTTTAAAGCTGAGGAGACATGTTAATGCAGGGCTCTAAACAAAAAGCTCAAGTTGGGGTGGGTTTATTAGAAGTGTTGGTTGCCCTAATTTTAATTGCGATAGGGGTTTTAGGATATATTGCCTTGCAAGTCCGAGCTATGGATGCTTCTTCAGAGGCATTAAGTAAATCTCAAGCGATTATGATCATGAGAGGATTAGCAGAAAACATTCGCGTAAATAGTTCTCAAGCTAGTCAGTATCCTGCATTTGTCCGTAGTTATAGCAACTATTCATCTGCCACCACTGCTCCTACTTTGTGTTTCAATGCAGCTTGTACACCTTCTCAGCTTGCCCAATTTGATGCATATCAAGCAGCAAGAAATGCTGATCAACTTGGCATGAAAATCACAATGACGAATTGCCCAGGGGTTACAAGCACAATGGCCCAGCAGAGGCAATGTTTGTTTGTTTTTTGGGGAAAAACCGCTCCAGTAATTACAACAAATGAGCGAGTCACTAGCGCGGATGTGTCGAGTTGTATGAGTACAAATGGCGTTTATGTCAATAATTCGAACTGTTTAATGATGGAGGCATATTAATGGCTCACTCATTTGTATCATTGAAGCAGCGAGGCTTTACATTAATTGAGCTAATGGTTGCATTGGCTTTAGGTCTAATTTTGGTAGCCGCGGCGACTCAATTATTTATTGGTGGACTTCTATCAAGCCGTCTACAAAAAGCAAATGCTGAAATACAAGATAGCGGTATTTTTGGTTTGGAATATATTGCCCGTGATATACGCCTTCTAAATTATGGAAATGTAACCAACCCAATATTAACTGATACAACCCCTTGGGGCGGTGTTGTATTAACTGGCTCCACTGCAACAAATAACAACAATGTTAATTTTGTCCCTAACGTGGGAACAAATACCTATATTGCTGACACATTACTTAGTCGTGGTGCTGGCGATACGGTGAGTACCGTGAGTAATCACTGGAAAGGTCTTTCAAATATACAGAACAGTTCAAATGCAGCTGTGCAAAGTGATCAGCTGACTATCCAATTTATTGCGCCTACGAATATGACCAATTGTGAAGGTGTAAATGTACTTGCAGGAGATTTAATTGTAGAGCGTTATTTTTTACGTCTGGATAGTAATGGTAGTTCCCAGCAAGATTATGCACTTGCATGTGATGCAAATACTCCCTCGGCTGTAGCCACAGCTCAACCGACCACTATTGCTGGGTTGGGCGACGCTGGTCAAATTGTATTGCCGCGTATTGACCATTTTCATGTGCTGTTTGGTGCAAAAAATGCGGCTGGCAATTTTGCTTATTATACCATTCCCCAATATCGCGCTGCTGCACAGGCTGCACGAGATGCCACACCATCTGTGATGCCGCCACGAATTCTTTCAATACAAATATCTGTATTAGCGCGCTCTACTAATAATGCCCAAAACAAAGCAATAGATCCTGCGCAATCTTTTCTTATGTTAGATCAAACCGTGCATGCTTCTGATAATACAACTCGATTCTTACGCCGCACTTATAACTTAACAATTGCTCTACGCAATGCGATGGGGGAAAGTCTATGACCCATTTAATTCATAAAAGTCGATCTAAAGAAAAAGGGGCAACCCTTATTGTTGTACTGATTATTTTATTGATTGTTATTTCTGTAGGCGTTTTAGCAATAAGAGTGGCTATTGTTTCTTTAAAAGTTGCTACGAATAGCCAAGTTAGCCAATTAAATTTTCAGTCATCTGACACTCCTTTAGAACTCATTGTGCAGATGAATCCTACTACCCTAACTAATATTACTAATGTGATTGGTGCCGCGCTTAAAGAGCATGAAAGTAACCCGGGTGCAGAGTACAATTTTTGTTATAAGCCTGTTTCTACATCAACAAATTTTGCTCAGACCAGAGGCGCAAGTTTACTTCGAGCAGGAAGTGCCAATAATGCGGTTGTCGAAGATGGCGGAGTGGCGGGTTTCTGCAATTTAACAAGTGACTATGGTAGTAATCGTCAAGCAGTGGTTACCCAAGTTGCTGTAAGTGTTCCAACAGATGCTGCTAGCGATATTCCAGGTTCAAATTTACCACGAGGAACAAACACCTCGGAAGGTACGCAACTTCCTAAAAGCATGTTGTCTACGCAACGTATTCGAGTGATTACAACTGCTTTTTTACCAGCCTATGCTTCTACCTCTATTGAAACTTTACAAAGAGATTGCTTAAGCACGAGTTCGGCAAAAATTAGTGATAATTTTGATACCGCATTAACGGCTAAACAAACATTGGCGGAGTGTTTGGCAAATCATAACGTGCCTTTTAGTACTCAAGTTCAAGAATTTAACTATACCAATAAACTCACTCAAATTACGGCACCAGGTTCATAACGGGGAATATCGTGAAAATAAAATTGAAGAATTTTAAGCCAAATAATTTATGGTATGCCATCTGTTCGAGTTCGGTTGCTTTTACATGGCTAATGACAAGCTCCGTTGTGCAGGCGAGTGATTTACAAATTTATGCTTCACCTACAGCTGGTAAAAAAACCATTGTGATGATGTTGGATACATCAGGAAGTATGACTAACAATAGTTATGGTGAAAACCGTCTGGCCATGCTTAAAAATGGTATGAATGCTTTTTTAGCAAGTAATAATCCTGTTTTAAATGATACTCGTGTGGGGTTGGGAAATTTCTCTGCAAATGGTGATAGCCGAAGTGGACAAATTTTGGTGGCCGCTGCTCCCTTAGGGGACGCGAGTACTTTAAATACAGTGGGTTCTCAGCGTTATAAATTAAAACAGGCTGTTGCAAATTTAACTGCTGGCGGGTCAACGCCTTCGGCTCATGCTTATGCGGAAGCCGCTGCTTATTTGATGGGTACAACGACTTATTCAGAGGCGAATTATGCTATCCGAAAAGATAGCTATATAAAGCGTGTGCGAAAATCTGATAATAGAACGGAATACTCATATTGTACGAATTATCGTGATTCACAAATCGATACCACAAATCTATGGCAACCTTGTCGCTCTAATAACTATTGGAGTAACTGGTCAACTTCTAATCCAGGTGTGGATGCGGCAACTGCTTATGATACTTCGTCGGATTGGACTTATTCTTATACTTATTACTACACCACCTTTAATTATGCTGTAGCAAATGCAGATAGTGGTATCCCAAAATCAAAATCAAACGATACAGCCAGCAATCCGAATATTGTTGTAGATAGAAATGCCTCTAATTTAAATGCTATTTACCAATCTCCTTTGCCTGCGGTAGCCAATCGCCAGAGTTGTGATGGGCAAGGTATCTACTTTTTATCAGATGGGGAGCCTAACAATACAACAAATACGCGTTCGGCAACTGTCATGTCGACAGCCCTAGGCAGCACTTTGGGAGCAAATTTTACTTGTTCTGGAGGTTTGTCTAACACGACAGCAGACTCTGGTTGGGCTTGTATGGGGGAATTTGCAAAAAGATTATTTGATAAAACAAAAAACCCAGCTGGAGTTTCTATTCAAACAGCATTTGTCGGTTTTGGTAGTGACTTTTCTAGTTTAAGTTCTTCTGATGTAAAAAATGCCTGTCGTTTAAGTTCGAGAACCCAATCTGATCGTAAAAGTGATGATAATTGTTCGCCGAATCAGACCACAAATGCGGTCGCTGCACCTGGTTATGGAAATGGAGGATTTTTCCCTACCCAAAGTGCGCAAGGTGTAACAGATAGTGTTATCGCATTTATTAATAACTTAGATAAAGTTCCTTTAGAACCCTTAACCACAGGTGCTATCTCTGTTCCTTATGATGCACTAAATCCTAAAAATTTACAGGAATATGGTTACTTACGTGCTTTTGAGCCAAACCCGGCTAACACCTACTTAACATGGCGAGGAAATTTAAAGAAATATCATGTTGTTTTATCGGGAACAAATGCTGGCGCTTTTGAAGCTAATACTGGTGGGTTGGTTTACAACGCAACTGGGGCATTTAGAACGGGTACAAAAGATTATTGGAATAGCTCTACTTATAATGATGGAGGTAAAGTCTTTTTTGGTGGTTCATATGCAAAAGTTCCTTTACCAATTGCGGGACAAAATGAAACACGTGATGAAGAAGGAAATATCACAAAATATTATTACGCAGTACAAACTAAAATCCGCAACTTATTTACTGATGTTTCCGCCGTCGCATCAGATGGTAGCTTAACGAAGCTATCAACTTCTGGAGCTAATTTGCTAAAAATTCCAGCTACTCCACCAGAAGGAACTAATCCTTTTGATAGTGTGGCTAATACAGCAAGTTATGTTTTAGGAAAATTTAATGCATCAACGGGACAAGATATTTTAAAAGCTTTCCCGATTAGCTTGAAATTAAAAATATTAAATTATCTAGGTTACTCAACTGATATTAGCGCTACGACTTTACCTTCGTCATTAGTTACATCGAATGAACCATATTTATCGATGGGCGGTAGTATTCACTCTTTACCGGTACAGCTTACCTATAATGGAACATTAGATGAAAATGGGAATTTAACATCTGCGCGTGAACAATCCATTCTTTATGGAACGATGGAAGGTGGTCTGCATATTGTGGATGCCTCAACAGGGGTAGAACAAATGGCTTTCGTTCCCGCTGATATATTAAATGATCCAGTTGCATCAAAAGCTTTAGTGGTTGGCCAAAGTGATGCCTCAGCTCCTGCTTACGGTATGGATGGGGCTTGGGTATCTGACCCTGCATATAGTATTACTACAACGGGAAGCGGTAGCTCAGCAGTATCAAAAGTAACTGCAAAGCAAATGAATATTTATGGTGGTATGCGAATGGGGGGCAGCAGCTATTATGGCTTAAATGTCTTAAATCCTGCTTCACCTAAGCTCCTGTTTAGAGTAGGAGCAGATCAAACTGATTATAGTCGTATGGGGCAGAGTTGGTCTAAACCTGTACTTGCAAATATACGTTATAACGGGGTTATTAAACGGGTTATGATTGTTGCTGGTGGCTACGACCAATGTTATGAAAACCCGAATATTACTTTGAGTAACTCTTGCTTTACGAATGGAAAAGCAAAAGGGAACGCTGTTTATATTATTGATGCTAAAACTGGGCAGCGCTTATGGTGGACTAGTGATACAGGCTCTAATATAGATAACTCTAATATGAAGCACAGTATTGTTAGTCGCATTAGTACCTTAGATCGAGATGCTGATGGTTTGGTAGACCATTTATATTTTGGCGATTTAGGCGGGCAAATTTTCCGTATCGATCTTAATAATAACCAGACAAAAACAAATTCAACTTATAGCAGTTTCGGGGTGCGAGTTGTTCGATTAGCTAATTTAGCAACGAATGACTCAACTTATGATGCTTCGAATGACTATACCGCTGGGAATGCGCCGCGTTTTTATGAACCGCCAACAGTGACAATTCACGATTACGGAATCCGCACTTTTATTACTGTAGGTATTGCTTCAGGTGACCGTAGTACACCTTTAGATGTTTATCCGCTTACAGGTCGTGAGGGGATGTCACCGAGCACGGCATTAAGCGGAAGACCTGTAAACAACGTTTATGGAATTATCGACAAAGACTTTATTAAAAAGAACTTAATGTCTTTAACAGATAGCCAGCTTGAAACAAAAGATATTACTCGATCGACGCTTCGAAAAAATCCACAAATTTTACGATCTGGAGAAACTCGAGTAGCACAGATTTTCTTTCCCAACACTGGGGCGGGACAAAATGGTTGGTATCGCTCGCTTTCTAGTATGAGCGATGGTACCGAGAAAGCTAATAATAGTTTCCGTATTAAAGGTGGGCTAAAAGCTTTTGAAGAGCCTATGGCAATTACAGGGACTTTAATTGTGCCTGTTTATGACCCGCAGGGAACAGGTATTGTAGCGGCAGATCCATGTTTACCCCGTGTAGTAGGTGAAACGGATCAACAGACTTACTGTTTACCATTTGGTGCCTGTCTTAATTCTGATGGAACGATTAATCGTGATAAAGAAGAGGATAGCGGGTTTCAAACACAAACGGGTAGTAACTGCCCAGCAGGAGTTTCTGAATGTAATAAAAACGTTATTGGCTCAGGTATCCGTGGCGTAGCATTTGTGCCAAAAAGAGATGAACCTCCAGTGACTAATAGTTGTGGAAAATTACAACTGGCTGGAAACGAGAGTGGAACAGGCGAGTGGCAGTGTACAAGTCATTTAGTTCCTACGCGTTGGTATGAGCGTTATCGCTAAGGGATTATTTATGAATAAATACTATATCCAGCGGTTTAATCAGGGTGTTACCTTGATTGAACTCATGGTTGTCATCATGATTGTCGCTATTTTTGCTTCGATTGCTATCCCTTCATATCAAAGTTATAGCCGCAGAGCGACTGCCTCTGCTGCTAAAGGTGAAATTCTAAAATTGGCAGAACAGTTGGAACGACATAAATCCAAGAACTTTACCTATAGAGGATTTACGACCACATCTGTAACGTTACCACGGAGTGGTTATACAATTGAAATTAGTGATGATACGACGACAGGAAATTTATTGACGAATGCTGCTGCAAATGGGCAAACATGGGTCATTAAAGCGACAACTACAGATTCAAGAAACTTTAATTTTATTGCTAAGAATTCAGGTTTGCGTTGCCAAAGTTTAACAGCTACGGCTGTTGATAATGACTGTGGTGGAACAGTCACTTGCAATGTATGTGAAACAAATAGTGAGAATTGGCAATGAAGAATGGTTTTACCTTAATAGAACTCATGATTGTAGTAGCAATAATTGCAATTTTAGCAGCTATAGCGACACCTTCGTATTTGCAGTATTTACGCAAAGGACATCGTACAGCTGTTCAATCTGAAATGATGAATATTGCCCAAACATTAGAATCAGAAAAAGTAGTTCACAATCGTTATCCGTCGAATGCGACGATTACTTCGATTTATGGGTCTAGTGTCAGCCCTCAACAAGGCCAAGCCTTATATAACTTAGCTTTTGCTAGCATAACTGATTCAAGCTGGGTGTTAACTGCTACACCTATTGCTACTAGTTCTCAAGCTGGTGATGGGATCATTTGTCTTAATGATCAAGGGCAAAAATTTTGGGCAAAAGGTGCAACGAATTGTGCGTTATCTGCCGCATCAAATTGGCTACAGTAATTTTAAATTCAAAACTGCGGATAACTCAAAAAATAATCTTTCTTTCAGGGCGAAAATCACGTAGAATGTCGCCCTCTATGAAAGGGGTTTGAAGTGTTGCCGATGGTCGGCGCAGGGATAATCCGTAAGAATTATAAGGCTTTTATCATGGTTGTTATTCGTTTAGCACGTGGCGGCGCAAAAAAACGTCCATTCTATCAAATCGTTGTGACTGACAGCCGCAATGCACGTGATGGTCGTTTCATCGAGCGTATCGGTTTCTTTAACCCGACTGCACAAGGTCAAGCAGAAAAACTTCGTTTAGACGCAGACCGTTTTGCTCACTGGGTTTCTCAAGGTGCTCAACCTTCTGAACGTGTTGCTTCTTTAGCTGCTCAAGCTAAAAAAGCTACTGCATAATTTTTGTAGTAGGTAGCCCATGACATCAACACAGAATGTTCCCGAAGATCGTATTCAGATTGGACAGTTACGTTCAGCTTATGGATTGAATGGGTGGCTCTGGGTGTATTCAAATACAGAACCTATGAGCAACATGTTTGACTACCTGCCTTGGTACATTGAGACCAAGGCCGGTTGGCAAACAATAGATGTAAAACGTTGGAAACCACATGGCAAAGGCCTAGTTGTTGCGTTGAAAGGTGTGAGTGATCGCACTGGAGCGGAAAGCTTGGTTGGCGCTAATATCTGGATTGCTAAGTCTCAACTGCCAAAAGCAGATGTAGATGAGTACTACTGGTCAGATTTAAAAGGCTTAACTGTGTTAGGTCTTGATGAAGAAGAACAGGAAGTAAACTTAGGGAAAATTCATGAGTTGTTTGAAACTGGAGCTAATGATGTGATGGTGGTGCATGCTACCCCTGACAGCATTGATTCAGAAGAGCGCATGATTCCTTGGCATAAAGATGTAGTACAACGTGTTGATCTTGAAGCTGGTCGTATTTACGTCAATTGGGGCGTAGATTATTAATCCCTTTAGGATTAATACAGCAGGAAAATAGAGGAGTCTGTAATGTTTTTTGCAGTCATTACGCTTTTTCCTGAAATGTTTGAAGCGATTACAGCCTACGGCATCAGCGGACGTGCGGCAAAACGAGATATTGTACAAGTCACTTGTATTAATCCTCGTGATTTTGCTGAGGGAAACTACAGAAGAGTGGATGAACGTCCATTTGGTGGTGGCCCCGGTATGGTGATGATGGCTGAGCCTTTGGCGAAAGCAATTTCATATGCCAAACAGCTTGCCTCACAAGCAGGACATGTTAATGTCCCTGTGGTGTATATGTCCCCACAAGGCAAAACCTTAAATGAACAGGCAGTAAAGCAGTTTGTCGATTATGACGGCTTAATCGTACTGTGTGGACGTTATGAGGGAGTAGATGAACGTTTGATCCAGCATTATGTTGACCAAGAATGGTCAATTGGTGATTATGTTTTATCTGGTGGTGAACTGCCCGCTATGGTGTTACTTGACAGTATTATTCGCCGTTTGCCGAATGTAATGTCAGATGAACAATCAGCAGTACAAGATTCTTTTGTTGACGGTCTTTTAGATTGTCCGCAATATACAAAGCCTGACCATTTTGAAGGGCTGGATGTGCCAGAGGTATTAAAATCTGGACATCATGGCAATATTGAAAAATGGCGTTTTTTGCAGCGATATCAAAGAACTCTAGAGCGCCGACCAGAGTTGGTTGAAAACGTAGAGTTGACTAAGCAGCAAAAAAAATGGCTAAAAGATACGCAAGTGAATAACGGTAACTCTTAATCGTTATTCTCAAGAACGAAAGTTCTGCAACAAGACGAGAAGCAATGCTTCGAGTTAAAGCATAATTCTATTTAATGAATAGTTTTATGTAAATTTAAAGGCTCTTTATAGACATATTGTCGTAAAGGGAAAGATAAACGGGTTGATATGCGCTTTAGCCTCTATCCCCAGCGGAAATTCAGACCTCTTCTGACTCCGCACATATTGGAGATTCCCACAATGAGTGGTAAACATCCTTTAGTTCAAGCTGTTGAAAATGCACAGTTAAAATCTGATATCCCTGCTTTTGCTCCTGGTGACACTGTCATCGTTCAAGTAAAAGTAAAAGAGGGTGACCGTGAACGTCTTCAAGCATTTGAAGGTGTTGTAATCGCTAAGAAAAACCGTGGTTTGAACTCTGCGTTCACAGTACGTAAAATTTCTAGCGGTGTTGGTGTTGAGCGTGTATTCCAAACTCACTCACCAGTTGTTGCTAAAATCGAAGTGAAACGTCGTGGTGACGTTCGTCGTGCTAAACTTTACTACCTTCGTGACTTGTCTGGTAAAGCTGCACGTATTCGTGAAAAATTACCAGCTCGTAAAGCGTAAGCTTATAGCGAGTAAAAAAATGCGCCTTTTGGCGCATTTTTTTTAAAAACTATAGTCCTTGAAGTTTCAGACGATTTGCATGTTGACGGTAAACCGAGACAGGATCGGAAGCAAAAATAGAACGTATACCAAGCACTTGGTTCACTTCATCTAAATGATTCCAGTTGTAATCATCACGAATTGTTTTACCAAATTTGGCACTGCATCGGGAAACAAGTCCATCATTATCACCAAATGGATCGACCACTAAACTGCTACCTGTAAGAGCAATATCAAATGGATCTAATGGATTGGTCAGCGCTTTATTCCCTGAGAAAGAATACATATAAATGCCTTTCTCTTGATATGTCCCTTCACCACAAGAAGTAGTTGGTACACCCATAGGGAACTGAGCATTAAATTGAGCTGAACCTTGAGTTGATAAGCTATGAGCACCTGCTAAAGAGTCGTGAGGATAGCTTGTTGGGTCTAGTCCTCCTGCCCAAGTAATTGCTGCTGAAAACCAGTTTACTAACGTTGCTATTCCAGACAGAGGAGTACCCTCAACTTTCAGTATAACATCTGCCATTGGTGATCCCTTATGAGGTGCACCTATCGTGGTGAGTGAGGCAACTTTCTCTGGCATGATGCCGGCCACATAACGAATTGTCGGGCCCCCATGGCTATGACCGATCAAGTTGACTTTAGGCTTACCGGTAATAGCAATGATCTCTTCTACTTGCTGGGCAAGTTGTTCACCACGCACTTCTGTTGAGTTAAAAGGTGACACTCTGGTTGCCCAGACATTTCCTCCATTACGAGCAAGATCCGGAAGAATTTGGTACCAGTAATCGAGACCAAGTGTATCTGTCCCAACTCGGTTAAAACCTGCCATACCGTGGTTAAAAACCAGTGGATATTTGGTTTGTGCGTAAGATGAATAGACGAACGAGTTTTTAACTTGTTCAGCATTGGTGGCATGGGCCGCTGAAATACTCAATCCTGAGAGCATTGCAGCGCAAAAAAACGTTAACTTCCTTTTCATTTTTTACTCACTATTTTTATTTTGTATGAAAAGCAGCTTCTTACTGCTAGTGCTTGTTTAGCCAGTCCCTAATAGGAAAGACTTAATAATTAAATGGCAGTTCACCTCCCTGATCATGGACCGTTTCAAAAGTTCGAAGTCTTAATTGTTCTTGTGCTGAATTAAATTGTTGTTGCCGTAATTGTTGTATGGCTTGATTTTTAGCACTATCACTCATATTGCTTTTAATAATTTCATCTCGTCCACTTAGGTAGCTTGTGACCCTCTGCTGCCAAGCACTACGCTGCGTATCTAAAGTTTCTAGCCTTTGAGTTGCTTCAGCTCCGACGAGTGCTGTACGCATTTGTCTAAGCTCTTCTGCTGAACCATGACGAGCTTTAATTTGTTTGGTCAGTGTATGTAAGTCATCGAGTTTAGAAAGTTCTTGTAGGTTTTGTTGCCAGTTTTCTGGTAGCTGTTCAAAGCGTTCTTTAAGCTTTTGAGCCTTTTCAATTTCGTTTAAAGAAGAGTCCTCAAGTATTTGCATACGATCTAGCGTGTAGTTCTGATAGATATCTTCATTTGAGAAGAGCCCTTCAATTTCAGCGGCCGAAAAGAAACGTTTTCTTAGATCTTGAATTGAATTAAAGATTTTTTGAAAGTAATTTTTATCTTGTTGTTTTGACGAGGGCGTTTGGATTTGAGCAAGCTGTTCACGATATTTTAAGTAGCGACCCCATAAATCCAGAATCTGTGAGCGAGCTGGCTCTAAATATTTTCCCTGAATAAATTGTCCAAAGTGATTTTTAATTTGCTCTAAATCATTTTCTCCATATTGGGTAATAAAATATTCAAAGCAGTCACGAGTTTGACTGTTAACAACCAAATGTTGGGAACTATCAATTTTTAACTGACAGTTAACTTCAGTATCTTGCTGACTTTTACTATGGTAAGCATCTGCATTTAGCGATGAATGATTTGTAGGTGGAATAGATGCTAAGCTTTTAGCTTCGTTCTGATTTAGTTGAGTCGATGTATTTTTTGATTCTGGGCTTAGCCAATATACACATGCAATGAGGCCCAAAATAAAAAATCCGAGCACGCACCACAATACCTTCTTCTGCATCCCTTGCATAAAGATATCTTCCTTAAGTTTTAATTTGTTGTTTTTTTACTCGATCATTAATGTGCCATAAAATAAGTGAAAAGGCACCTAAATATTGTGAAAATATCTTGCCGAATTTGCTAACATGTCGGCACTTTTTTCTAGCTTTGTGTTCCAGTAAAAATGACGACAAAAAATCAAAAAATTTCTCGTCGCCATATCAGTGGTGTATTTCTATTAAATAAACCATTAGGCTTAAGTTCAAATGCGGCTTTGCAAAAAGTGCGTTGGTTATATCGCGCCCAAAAAGCAGGCCATACTGGAGCGTTAGACCCCTTGGCGACAGGTTTGCTCCCGATTTGTTTGGGAGAGGCGACCAAGTTCTCACATTATTTGCTGGACTCAACAAAGCGTTATCAAACCACTGTTCGATTGGGACAGACCACTACAACAGGTGATGTGGAAGGGGAGATTTTACAAGAGCGTCCTATTCCGGTGCTTAACCAAGAACTTATTGAACAAACCTTAGAGAAATTTAGAGGAGATATTCAACAAGTTCCACCCATGTATTCGGCTTTGAAAAAAGAAGGTAAGCCGTTATATGAGTTGGCGAGAAAAGGTATAGAGATTGAGCGTGAAGCGCGTCCAGTCACGATTTATGCTTTAGAGCTTATTGAGTTTACCGAAAATAGTATCACTCTGGATGTAACCTGCTCTAAAGGTACATACATCCGTGTACTAGGTGAAGATATTGGTGAAGCACTTGGTTGTGGTGGACATTTAACGATGCTAAATCGGACTCAAACAGGACATTTTGAGCTTATACCGAGTTATACCATTGAATATCTGGAAAGTTTAACAGAAGAGCAAAGAGAAGCTTTGCTACTTCCAGTTTATGCACCAGTTGACCATTTCCTAAAAATTCAAGTTCCGGAAGGGCGTGAAAAATATTTTTGCAACGGTTTAGAAAGCAATATTGAGCATTCAGCAGAAGCAGAAGTTTTGGTGTTTTCAGGTGAGCGCTGTTTAGGCTTAGCCGAGATTACCGATAAAAAACGGTTGGTACCTAAGCGTATCTTAAATTTGTAGTAGATGTAGAGTATAGAGCATGGGCATGGAATGGGATGTTATCCTTAGTTTGATCTTTTTTGCGTTTACTGCAGGAGCAATTGATGCTGCTGTAGGCGGCGGTGGACTCATCCAGATTCCCGGGATCATGAGCACTTTTCCTAACATGTCGACTGCTACGGTGATTGGTACCAATAAAGTCTCATCCATTTTTGGTACTGCATCGGCGGCTTATACATTTGCTAAAAAAGTAAAGTTGCAATGGAAGCTTCTAGCAGTTATTGCCATTTGTGCCTTGATTAGTTCTTTTGCCGGCGCGGCATGCTTATCACTTATTCCTCAATCGGTATTGCGTCCTTTCGTTTTCGTAATGTTGATTGTGATTGCGATTTATACCCTAGTTAAAAAGAACTTCGGTCAAGTTCATACCGAGCAAAAAATTACCACGAAAATGTTAATTTTAGCTGCTATTGGTAGTTTGGCGATTGGTTTTTACGACGGTATTTTTGGGCCGGGTACTGGCAGTTTCTTTATTTTCTTCTTTATCCGTTTTTTACAAGTTGATTTCTTGCATGCTTCAGCTTTGTCAAAAATCGGTAATTTTATGACTAACTTAGCTGCGCTGAGTTTTCTCATCCCAACTGGTCACGCTATTTTACATATTGGTTTAATGATGGCAGCGGCTAACGTACTTGGTTCTATTGTTGGGGTACGTACCGCGCTTAAGTACGGTAGTGGTTTTGTGCGTATTATCTTTTTAATCTTGGTGAGTATTCTGATTTGCCGTTTGGGCTATCAAATGTTTGTTACGGGTTAAATAAGATTGAAAGTATGAGCTGTCCCTAAAATGCAGTTCATACTTTTATGTATCATTTAAAGCTAGAAATATAAAAATCATTACAGAAATTTACTAGAAAGAAAACTGTGTAAAAAATAGTCTCATTTTAAGCTACTTAAACTTTATAAATTTCAACGTATGATAAACCTTGAAATAAAAAAGATTTTTTAGCTAAAAAATGAGGAAGAGAATGAATATTTTCGAAGTATTAAGAGAAAGCCATGAAAATCAACGTAACCTTTCTGAACAACTTATTCAGACACATGGTTTAACTGAAGAAAGAAAAGAACTATTTGATGCATTAAAAAATGAACTTTATGCCCATTCAGTTGCCGAAGATCGTTATTTATATATTCCTTTAATGTTTGACGATGTCGGTTTAGATATTACGAGACATGCTTTATCTGAGCATCACGAAATGGATGAGTTGGTTGAGCAGCTCGAAAAAACCGATATGAGTAGCCCAAGCTGGTTAGCAACTGCCAAACAGTTGAGTGAAAAAGTCCATCATCATTTAAAAGAAGAAGAACATAAATTTTTCCAGCAAGCTGGAAAAATTCTTAAAGACAGCGAAAAAGAAACGCTGGGTAATAAATATTTAAAGGAATATAAAAAGTATAAAAAGCAGCAGTAGATTAAACCTACGCAGCTTTTTTAGTACTTCTTAAAGTAACACCAATAGAGGCCAGCATTACGCAAGCCAAAGCCACCCATTGCAGCATGCTGATTTCTTCGTGAAGTAATAAGAAACCCGTTAATGCTGCCAATGCTGGTGCTAAACTCGTTAGAGTCCCATAAGTTAATTTATTAAGTTGTTTGAGAGCCATTAAGTCGAGTGCATATGGAATTGCCGTTGCTAATACCGCAATAAGTAAGGCTTTACCCCAGTACTGTGTTTCAAGTAATGCAGGAGCATTGTGCCAGATTCCAATTGGCAATAAGGCAAGTGCAGATACACCGATCCCAATCGTTAATGCATGCATCCCGATATTTTGGGTCACAACTTTATGACCGAAATAGATATAGAAGGCCCAGCAAAGTCCGGCACCTAGCGCACATGCTGCACCTACATACGAGAAATGGTGTTGAATGGGGTTTTGCCAAGGTACCATGAGTGCAATGCCTAACATGGCCAGTGCTACCCAAATGTAGTCGCTCTTTTGTTTAATAGAAAGAAGCGCAAGACCCAATGGACCAATAAACTCTAATCCAACAGCAATACCTTGGGGTAGTTTTCCAAGTGAGGTATAAAATAGGATATTCATTAAGCCTAAAGAAGCGCAGTACATCAATAAATCACGCCATTTTAAATAGGGTAAGCGTGACCAGATTTTCCAAGATCGGAACATAATTGCGACAATAACCGTTGCAAAACTCAGCCTTAAAACTGTAACGGTGAGAGGGTCTAATGTTGCAATGAGCTGTTTGGCAAATGAAGCGCTGATTTGATATGAGACCATAGACAAAATCATATACAGCACAGCAATAATTGGAAGATTTTGCATGGAAAATACTCTAGCGCTTCATCTGATGTCTAAAAATAATGGTGGACAATTATAACGAATACTATGTTTTAGCTGGCAGATTTCATTAAATTAACTTGCTGCTTTTTCACGTTCTTGGCGAGCTTTTTGGGTGGTTACGGTACAACCAACAGAGGCAGTGATAATGGTTGCAAGTGCTAGCCATTGATTCCATAAAAGATATTCACCCAAGAAGATAAATCCAGATAGTGCTGCAACTGCGGGCTCTAGGCTCATCAATGTTCCAAAGCTTAAAGGTGTCAAATTGCGCAGTGCTAACATTTCTAAAGAGAATGGGAGAGCACTGGCTAAAATGGCCAAACCAATAAAATAAAAAAGATAGGGAAGTTCAATCACTTGACCAATCGAGCCTGAAAAAAAGGTAATGGGTAATAAGATGCATGCACCTACACTCATTCCTAAACACACCGTATGATTACCAGAAATACCAGAAGGTTTCTGCCCGGCAATAATGTAAAGTGCCCAACAAGACCCTGCACTAATTGCAAATAAAACGCCGATCCAATCTAAACTATGTGCTTGATTAAAAGGGAAAAGTAAAATCAGCCCAATAATTGCGAAGCTGACCCAAACGAAATCATATTTTTGACGTGCGTGATATAACGCCACACTTAAAGGGCCAATAAATTCAAAAGCAACCGCAATTCCAATCGGTAAACGTTCGATCGACAGATAAAATAAGGCGTTCATACCTGCAAGCGCAAATCCATAAGCTAAGATTGCTTTCCAGCGAACCTGACTAAAATTAATTCGCCAAATTTGAAAAATAATCGCAAGAATAATTGCACCTAAACATAGGCGCATTGCTGAAACAGTCAGTACAGGAAAGTTCTGAAACAGAATTTTAGCTAAAGATGCACTGCTTTGTACGCTTAGCATAGCGAGGATGAGAAAACCCAAAGCATGTAGCTGAGATTTCTGGCTTAGAGTGGACATTTTATTATTTGATCGATTGGTATACTTTTCACATGATAATGTAAATGCCCATAAAAAAGCCACAGACAATGCTGTGGCTTTTGAATTTACAGTTCGTATTAGAACAATACGCGCACGCGAATTGTACCTTCAACTTCATGCAACATATCTAAAGCTTCTTGAGAAGCAGAAGCGTCAACATCCATGACGAGGTAACCGATGTCACCTTTAGTCATAAGTGACTGACCAGAAATGTTGATGCCTTGTTCAGCAAACAAGTTGTTGATTTTAGACAATACACCTGGCACGTTTTTGTGGATGTGCAATAAACGGTGTTGACCAGCTGTCAATGGTAATGCGATTTCCGGGAAGTTCACCGCAGAAAGTGTCATACCTTTGTCAGAGTAAGCAACAAATTTCTCTGCAACTTCTAAACCAATGTTTGCTTGCGCTTCCATGGTTGAACCACCAACGTGAGGAGTTAAAATCACGTTGTCTAAGCCGCGAAGTGGAGATTGGAATTCTTCACCATTTGCTTTTGGTTCTTTCGGGAATACGTCAACCGCTGCACCAGCAATATGACCAGACTTGATTGCATCAGCTAAATCTTCAATCACTACACATGTACCACGCGCAGCATTTAAGAAGATCGCGCCTTCTTTCATTTTCGCAAATTGTTCTTTAGTGAAGAAGTTACGTGTAGACGGAACATCTGGCACATGCAACGTTACAACATCTGCAGTTGCTAAAAGTTCATCTAGAGAACCAACTTGGCGAGCATTACCCATTGGTAATTTGGTTACTGCATCATAATAAATAACATGCATGCCCATGCTTTCAGCAAGAACTGAAAGTTGAGAACCGATGGAACCGTAACCCACAATACCTAAAGTTTTGCCACGAGTTTCAAAAGAACCGACAGCAGACTTGTCCCAACCACCACGATGACAAGCCGCCGATTTTTCTGGAACACGGCGAAGAAGAAGAATTGTTTCAGCAAGTACAAGCTCTGCAACCGAACGCGTATTTGAATACGGTGCGTTGAATACAGGAATACCACGTGCCATTGCTGCTTTAAGATCAACTTGGTTTGTTCCGATACAGAAACAGCCTACAGCGATCAATTTATTTGCAGCTTCGAAAACTTCTTCAGTCAATTGGGTACGCGAACGAATACCAATAAAGTGAGCATCTTTAATTGCTTCTTTAAGTGCTTCGCCTTCAAGAGCAGTTTTACGATAGTCAATATTGGTGTAACCCGCAGCGTTTAAAGTATCGACTGCGTTTTGGTGAACGCCTTCTAACAAAAGGAAACGGATTTTATCTTTAGGTAGTGAAAGATGTTGGCTCATTACGGCTCCGCTACAAAGGCCAAATTTGGTGGCGGTATAATAACATACTGGGCAGCGCTATAGATATTTCGTTTATACCATCGCCTTATGGCAATTTTATCTATGTCTAATCACTTCTGTTTATGGCTTGTCGAGCATTTTAAAATATGCTTGGTAGGGGGATAAATGTGATTTTTCTATGAAAGCCCTATAGAAAGCATTTATTTACGTTAAACATGTTTTGTAGTGACAGTATCTCTATTCTGAACTTTATCGCTTGCGCGGATACATGTAGAATATAGGAGTTCCTTGAACATTATGGCTTTGCTCAGGTGAGAACCTTGAGAATTATGAGGTCATAGTCCCACCACAGTTTACTTCTTGCTAGGTCTGCAAACGATGAATGCTCCAGTCGCTTTAACACCTGAGTTACTCACCCAATTAACAGCAATTGTCGGTGAAAACCGTATTAAAACTGATGCTGATAGTCTCGAAAACTGGGGTAAAGATCATACCAAGCATTTTAATCCGAACCCATCGGTCATCGTTTTTCCTTCAACGACTGAACAAGTTCAGGCGGTTGTTAAGCTTGCGAACCAGTTTAATGTTGCGATTACACCGTCAGGTGGTCGTACTGGTCTCTCTGCTGGTGCGGTAGCAACCAATGGTGAAATTGTCATTAGCATGGACAAAATGAACCAAATTCTTGAGTTCTTCCCAGCAGACCGTATGGTTCGAGTGCAAGCTGGTGTTGTGACTGAGCAATTGCAGAATTATGCAGAAGAACAAGGCATGTATTATCCAGTGGACTTTGCATCCGCAGGTTCTAGCCAGATTGGCGGTAATATCGGAACAAATGCCGGCGGTATTAAAGTCATTAAATATGGTATGACACGTAACTGGGTACTTGGCTTAACCGTAGTGACTGGTAAAGGTGACATCCTGCGTTTAAACAAAGGCATGGTTAAAAATGCAACTGGTTATGCATTACAGCATTTGTTTATTGGTGGTGAGGGTACATTAGGTTTAGTGACCGAAGCTGAAATTAAACTTGAGCGTCAACCACAAAACTTACAAGTTTTAGTTTTAGGTGTTCCTGATTTTGATGCGGTAATGCCTGTATTACATGCATTCCAAAAAGACATCGACTTAACTGCATTTGAGTTCTTTGGTGAACTTGCAATGCAAAAAGTTTTAGATCATGGACATGTACAACGCCCATTTGAAACACAATGCCCGTTCTATGTATTACTTGAGTTTGAAGCACCATATGAGCCGATTCTCGATAAAGCAATGGAAATTTTCGAGCATTGTATGGAGCAGGGTTGGGTACTTGATGGTGTAATGAGCCAGAGCCTTGACCAAGTAGAAAGCTTATGGCGTTTACGCGAAGATATTTCTGAATCAATCGCACCATTTATTCCATATAAAAATGATATCTCAGTATTAATTACTCACGTACCTGCATTTATTCGTGAAATTGACGCGATTGTTCAAGAAAACTATCCAGATTTTGAAATTTGCTGGTTTGGCCATATTGGTGACGGTAACTTGCACTTAAATATTTTAAAACCTGAAAACTTAACCAAAGATGAGTTCTTTGCGAAATGTCAGGTGGTTAATAAATATGTGTTTGATACTGTTAAAAAATACGACGGTTCAATCTCTGCTGAACATGGTGTAGGCATGACGAAAAAGCCATATTTGGAATATTCACGTTCGCCTGAAGAAATTGAATATATGAAAGCTTTGAAAAAAGTATTTGACCCGAATGGTTTGATGAACCCAGGTAAATTGTTTGATCTTTAAATTATATCTATTTTGTAGGACTACATAGTTTCTACAGAGTAACCGACAAAGCCATAGCATCATAAAGCTATGGCTTTTATTTTGGGTGATAAAAATGCAACGTTTATTTTTAATTTCAGCGCTTTGTGCTGGGCTTTTCACTGGGTGTGCGACGACCAGTAAATTAATTCCTTTTGTGGGTTCGGAAACTCCGATGCAACAAGTACTTAAAGCCCAGCCTGAGATCGTAAAAGAGCATAACAATACCTCAGTTCAGCAAGTATTTAACCGAGTAGAATCTCCAACAGTTTCCCGTATTACCGTTATCCAAACAGGTTTAATGGATGATTCTGTTTCTGCAATCCGAACAGAATATTCATTTAAGCTGGTTGATGAAAAGTGGCAATTGCAAAATAAGCAAAAGAGCTATCAATGCGCGAGAGGGAAAGGGTCTAGAGGTTTTCAAACTCAGCTTTGCTCTTAAAAATAAAAAAGACGATAAATATATCGTCTTTTTTTATAGTCTAAATTATACGCCGCTTTCTAAAATTTTAATTTTGACGTCAACGACATCATCTTTGACTGCTTCATGATGCGCTTGCATATGAGGCGTCGCTAAATGCGCTTCAAGATGGGCAACACTTTCCCATTTTTCCAACATCACAATAATGTCTGGGTCTTTGTTTTGGAAGCTTGCATTTGAGATGTGGTCAACTAAAGGTTCATAACCATGGCAACCATCTTCTGCTAAAACAGTTGGAATGATTTTTTGAAAGGCATCCAATACGTTCTGGCGATGCTGTCCACCCGATTTAGTACGAATTTCCGCAATAATGGTTAGCATGGATTTCTCCTTATTAGGCTGCTGCAAATACAGTATTTAAGTGTGCTTTATATTCTTCAACATAACTATCAACGTCAGGCATTTTAATCACGTCATTTACAATAAATGTCGGAAGGGTGCTCATGCCTAAGAACTGATTGGCTTTATGAAATGGTAAATAAACGCCATCTACACCTACGCCGTGGAAGAATTGATCTGTATCTTCAAATGCTTCCATTGGAGCATTCCAAGTCAATGACAGCATATATTTTTTGTCATGAATTAAACCACCTGAACCATATTTTTTTGAGGCATCAGAACGGCTACGCCCATCACTTGCATAAAGTGAACCATGACCAGTGGTAAAGACATCATCAATGTACTTTTTGACCGTCCAAGGTGCGCCCATCCACCAGCCTGGCATTTGATAAATAACAACATCTGCCCATAAGTATTTTTCAACTTCACTTTCAGCATCATAATTGCTGTCTGCACGGGTGACTTGAACTTCGTGGCCGAGTTCCGTGAGATGTGTCGTTGCAAGGGTGGTTAATGTGTCATTTAATTCACCGTTTGAGTGGGCAAATTGTTTAGCACCATTAATCACTAAAATCTTACTCATGGAGGTTGCTCTCATTAAATTCCTGTATTTGACGCATACTCTATGAGATTTACTGTTGTAGAAAAATGCATGAATAGGAAAAATATTGTTGATAAAAAATCAATAATTATTATTGGATTTCTATTTAAAATTAATCTATCTAATTAATATCAATAAATTTATGCCTATTTACAAAGCTCAAAAGGAAAAAGTGGCCTATTATCTTTAGCATTAATTTTGAGTAAATAGAGGGGAAGAGTGATGAAAAAGAATGGTTTGTTGATTATTTTCAGCCTAAGTATATTAACTGCTTGTGCTCCACCTCAAAATTCTTCTGCTCAACTCGCTGATAGTCCTATACAGGCTGTATTGCTCGATCAACCTGATCTTTTAAATAATGCAAGCAATTTAGATATTTCACAGCAAATGAATGCTTCGGATGATCCTTCCAATGCGCAAGTTACTATTTTGCAAACAGAGCCTAGTCCAGATGCTGTGTCGAAAACACGTACTGAATATTTATTAAAAAGAGATCAGCAAATCTGGAAAATTGTGAATAAAAAGCAAAGCTATCAATGTACAAAAGGAGAGGAAACTACAGATTTTCAAGTTAATCCTTGCCCATGATGCTTAATTTTTCATCGAATATGTGGATAACTTTGAGTTTGTGCACAACCACAATTTGCATGCCTTTTTGTGCAAAAAACTGAAATTTAAGCTTCTTAAAATTGCATGATTGCTGATCAATTTAAAAAGTGCTATTGTTGCGCTCGGCAATTGTGCCAATTGGTAAAAATTACCGAATCTCACGTCATATATTTTTTCTCGTTTTAGACACCTTGTGAATACGGTGTTTCACACTCTAAACATGCACTCTCACGGCATATAAAAACTTAACTAAAGATTGATTGACCATACATGTCATCGTCATGACTACATCTTATTTTATAGGTAGTCCTACAGACATATGGCCGCTATTTTGAAGTGTACAACTCATGAAAAATATTCAAACGACAACGTTGAACCGTACAACGTTGATGTTTCCTTTGGCCTTAGTGCTATTTGAATTTGCGGTTTATATTGGTAATGACCTGATTCAGCCCGCCATGTTGGCAATTACTGAGGACTTTGGTGTAAGTGCAACTTGGGCACCGTCTTCGATGTCATTTTATTTGTTAGGTGGCGCATCTGTCGCATGGTTACTTGGTCCTTTGTCGGACCGTCTCGGACGTAAAAAAGTACTATTAGCAGGAGTTTTATTCTTTGCTCTATGCTGTTTTTTAATTTTACTTACGACGCAAATCGAGCAATTTCTAGCTTTAAGATTTTTGCAGGGAATTGGCTTAACCGTAATTTCAGCAGTTGGATATGCGGCTATTCAAGAAAGTTTTGCTGAACGTGATGCGATTAAAGTCATGGCACTCATGGCCAATATCTCATTGCTTGCGCCCTTGCTAGGACCTGTACTTGGCGCTTTCTTAATTGATTATGTGTCATGGCACTGGGGCTTTGTCGCCATCGCTGTATTGGCATTACTCAGTTGGATCGGGTTGAAAAAACAGATGCCGAGCCAGCAAGTCAGTGTAACCAAGCAACCTTTTAGTTATCTTTTTGATGATTTTAAAAAGGTGTTTACCAACCGCCGTTTTTTAGGTTTAAGCCTTGCATTACCTTTAGTGGGTATGCCTTTAATGCTATGGATTGCTTTGTCTCCAATCATTTTAGTAGATGAGTTAAAACTCACCAGTGTGCAATATGGCTTAGCTCAATTCCCTGTGTTTTTGGGTTTGATTGTAGGCAACATTGTCTTAATCAAAATTATTGATCGTTTGTCCTTAGGTAAAACCGTCATGATGGGTTTACCGATTATGCTCACTGGTACACTTATTTTAATATTAGGTGTGGTGTGGCAAACCTATCTCATACCTTGTTTGCTTACAGGCATGACATTGATTTGTTTTGGTGAGGGGATTAGTTTCTCGGTCTTGTATCGTTTTGCACTCATGTCATCTGAGGTCTCAAAAGGAACTGTTGCAGCAGCAGTTTCAATGTTACTGATGATGAGTTTCTTTGCAATGATTGAGCTTGTACGTTATCTCTATACACAATTTCATTTATGGGCTTTTGCATTGTCTGCATTTACCTTTATTGCTCTTTGGTTTAGCCAACCGCGAAGTGCTTTGAAGCAGGAAATGCAAGAAAGACTGCAACAAGGCAACAATTAAATAAAAAATACCGGAAGTGATATTCCGGTATTTTTTTATTCTACTTAATCTCTTGTTCTAAAAGTTTGTCTTTAAGTGTTAATAGTTCTGGTAAGGTTTCTAGCAATAAACTGATTTGTTTTAACACGAGTGTGTAATTCTCTGAAAAGTGCTCATGAGTAGTTAGGCTTTGAATTTGTGCTAAGGTCTGCTCAAGGAAATTGAAATCAATATAAGCTGGATCAAAGAAGCTCTGTTTAAGAATTTGCTGACAATCCAGTAAGAGTTGTAATACCTGTTGATCATCAATTTTTTGTCGTTGGCTTCCTAACGCTGCTACGTAACTCAGTTGACTGTGACTATAAACCAAATAACGGAAAGCATAATGGATGAGTTGAGGGTTCGGGTTGGGTTCAGCGCTTAGGCTCGAAATCATGTTGGATAGCTCAATTTGAGCGTTATGCGCAGCACGACGAATTCGGCGGTACTCTATATCCTGATTTTTGCCATATTGATATTGCTCAACAATCACATTGAAATAATCTAAGGTCGCTTTGCTGCTTTTATTAATATTGTTGGGGATGTTCCGGAAGTTCCAATCGGGCCAAATAAAGTTTACGGCAAGCCATGCAATAAAGCAGCCTAATAAGGTATCTATCAGTCGAGGCAAAATAATACTGTAGCCAGCGCCTTTTAAGTTGAAAATTAATAGCACCATAAGGGTAGCCATGAGCGTAGCCAAAGCATATTTCTTTTGACGTAAGTAAAAAAAGCAGACTCCACAAATAATTGTAATGATGAGCTGGCCTTCAATACTCGGTACAAAATATAAAATAGGTATTCCTAATAAAACACCGAGTAAGGTACCAATCGTTCTTAATTTAAGACGACTTTTAGTCGCAAAATAAGTAATCTGACAGACAAACAAACTGGTGAGTAAAATCCAGTAACCATGCTGCGCAAAGGGTAACAGTGAAATTGCATAACCTGCGGCGAAAACCACAGCAATTCGTATGGCATGCCTAAACAGCGCTGACTGTGGCGTAAGTTGTTGCCGAAGTTTTAAGATAAGATCTGAAAATCCTTGAATATCATCATCAAGTAAATTTAAGTGTTCTTGTCTTGTTTGAGTGTTATTTTCAGGAACAGGTTGGGCATATTGCAGTTGTTCAAACTGTTCATGCATTCCTTTTAAATTATCAAAAATAAGTTTTAAATTTTTAACTTCAAAATTTTGTGGATGTTGTTGTATCCAATCTTTTAAAGAACTTTCCAAATGTCCCAATACTTTCTGACTTTCTTGCGAAGGCTGATATGGCTGGTTATATAAAATACATTGAGCTAAGTCTTGGCATGCTTGTGCTTGTAGGCGCAGATTTTTTTGGAAACGGAAAATAAGATCACTACGGCTAAAATTCTGTTGAATATGTTCGTAATGTAAATAATTTGAAGTGGCTTGCTCGTGAATATCTCGTGCGAAAAAATATAGGTTTAGCCAATAGATGCTTTTATTACTGACTCTGGAAGCTTTAAGCCGAGTAAGTAGTGAACTGCGTATTTGATTGAGGCTTTGGGCAACTTGCGTATTTTGTAGCGATAATTCATATAAAAGCTGTTCAACATTCTCTTTATTGTCCGGATCAAACAAACGAGCTTTTGCTTGTAGTAGAACAGAAATTTCTTTAAAAATTTGTGAGAGCTTATCTTGTAAGGGGAGTGTCGGTTTAATAATAAAAAATAAAATAGAAGTTAAACCGTACCAGAGAGCACCATAAACAAAATAAGTAGGTTGTTGATACCAATGTGTATATTCGCCTAAACCGAACATACTATAAATAGAGAGCAAAATAGTGCCAAAAGAAATCGTGGCATAACGTTGCCCTAAGGCGCCTAGTAAAATAAAAAAAGCGCTTGAGATAGAGAGATATAAAATAAAGAAAATTTTGTAAGGTGCTAAAAAGCCGAGAATGCTACTGACTGTAAAAAAGAGCAGGCAGACATAAACCAAGTTGCGTAATCGAATACTTAAACGATCATCAAAGTCTGTTAATGCTGCTGCAATTGCGCCTAAGGTCACGGGAACAATAAGTTGATTATAGCCCAGCCACAGCAAACCTAAAGTTGTGCCAGTGAGTACAATCAGAATTTGCAGGCAATAAATTAAAATAGAGTTTGTCTTAAAGCTATTAAATATTTGGGTCAGATAATTCACGGCTTTTGTTCTAAATTAGAGAATACGTGAGAAAGCAGTATGTAACTTTAAATTTTTATTACTTCAAAAATATTATTCTTTTTATCTACAAAAGTCAGTCATTTTTTAAGATTTTATTAGACTTAAACCAAGGTGTAACGATCAATAAATTAACAAAATTGTGGATATCTTTTTAGATACCCACAATTTGAAAAACACATAAATTATTTAATCACACCACACGCAATTCGTGCTCCGCCACCGCCAAGAGGTTGAGGTGAGTCTGAATAATTGTCGCCACCAGCGTGGATCATAATAGCTCGACCTTGAATATCAGCAAGTTTCAATCGAGGGGCGATTACGGCAGTTGTTGCAACACCTGTATTATCGACAACTAAAACAGGTAGATCGCCTAAATGGCCAGTGGTTGGAGTACCATGATGAGGGGCTTGGTTCGGGTTATAGTGGCTACCCGCAGCTAAAGCAGCGCCAGGTTTTCCATCTTTTACAGCAGGTGCACAAGAAGCGTTTTCATGAATATGGAAACCACGAGTACCACTTGGTAAGTCAGCAAGAGCAGGGGTAATAATTAAACCTTTGTCGCTATCTTGAAGGCTAATCGTACCTATTTTTTTGCCAATACCGTTAGCTGTCACTTCATTTACGTCGACCACTTTTTTAGTATGCATTGAGGTTAATGCTTGAGCTGTGTCAGATACAGTTTTAGTTACCGAACTACAGCCAACGGTAAAAAGGGCTGTAAGCACACAAACTGCGCTAATTTTATTAAACATCTGCATGATTGGATGTCCTTATAAATATATATGATCGTTTGATTCAAACAAACAGAGGTCTGACCTACAAGTTAATTTAAATAGTTAATTTGTATCTAGAAACATTTTTAAATTAAATCACTATGTCACTCTTTGTCATTGGACGATTCACTTTCAGAGTCATAAATCATAGTCGTTTTTGGCATAGGTTCAGGTTCAATCGTTTCATGTAACCATTCACGCCAAATTGCCAGTAAAATAGCCAAAATTACAGGACCAATAAATAAACCGACCAAGCCGAAACTCGCAATACCACCTAATACACCAAACATAATTAATAAGAACGGAATTTTGGTGGCGCCAGAAATGACGAGTGGTCTAATCACATTATCTGAGCTACTGACAATCACCACGCCCCAAACGACAACGCCAATAGCTTCCATGGTTTGTCCTTGAGAGAACAACCATAAACCTACGCCTAAATAGGAAATTGGGGTACCAAATGGAATTAAAGCCAATAAGAACGTAGCAATAGTGAGTACCATAGGGTTTGGTACACCTGCTACGAAGTAACTTAATCCAGCTAAAACGGCTTGAGCAATTGCAGTTAAACCTACGCCATAGACTACTGCACGAGTTGTCTCGGAAATCGTATCAAGATAGTGATGAATACGAGGGCCAATGACCATTTCTAAAGCTTTACTCACTTGAGACAAAATCATTTGACCATCACGGTAGAAGAAAAATAGGCTAAATACGGCAAAGCCAAGTTTGACAATATTTTTGCTAATCTCACCGAGCAGTACACGGCCATAACTTAAATGACTTTGTACCCAAGCTGCGATATTTTGAATGGTGCTATTAGGATCGTTGTTTAACTCATTAAGTGTACGAGAAATTTCTTTTCCTACAAAAGGAAGCTCGCGTATAAAATCTGGAATGCTTAAATGGCCCGAAAAAACCTGACGTTGTAAGTCAAAATATAAGTTGCGTCCTTCATGCTGCAAAATGAAAATAGCACATGTAAACGGTACACCAACAACCAAAATGACCAGACTAATCATTAGAGTTGCATTTAAAGTATTACGGGTTTCTCCAAAAAAGCGCTGAATTCTTAAATAAATAGGCCAAGTCATATATGCAATGATGGCAGCCCAAAGTACAGGAACAATAAAGTATTTCAGGATATTAAATCCTAAAAAAATCAAAATAAAAAACAGCCCAAACAATAAAACGCGCTGTAAATTAGGAGCGTATGGATGCACGAACAATATTTCTCTAATTTTCTATGTAGAATAAAGTCATATTAACTGAAAAATAACCTGAGGCAAATTTTAAGGTCACAATGTAAAAAACCTTATACATGCAGTTGTAGAGGCTAAAACTCCCTTAAAACCATTCAGCTTTATCTTCAATTAACTTGTTTAGAACAGGTTGCCATTGATTTTGGATACTAATAAAGTTCTTTTGCGGTTTATCAAAAATGCTTAAACCCTGCATTGCTAAGCTGCCATACGCAGTGCGTTCAGCAATCCATGCAACAGGTTCCTGTTCAATTTTTTCAAAGAACTGTTGGATATCTTTTGAACTTGCACTGTTTGGTTTTACACGATTTGCAAGAAGTAAAATCTGAACTTTACCTTTACGAATACGTTTAATGTCTTGTAAATGCTTTAAAAAACGACGAGTACTGTCTATATCAAAAAATGAAGGTTGAAGTGGAGTAATAATGGCATGCGCTTCACTAATAAGCTGTTCAGCATGCTCACCTGACAGAGCACCAGGCGCATCAATAATTAAATAGTCCAGATTTTTGGGTGCATCACCAATTGATTTTTCATGACGCCAGTCTAGGCTTTGAATCGTTGCAACAGTATCAGGGCGCTGTTTTAACCATTGTAAGGCCGATTTTTGATTGTCCGAATCTGCTAATGCTACTTTATATCCTTTTTGTGCCAATGCCGTTGCTAACGTAATGGCTGTCATGGTTTTTCCGCATCCGCCCTTTTGATTTGCAATAAGTATCGTTTTCATAAATCCAATTATTTTCAGCAGCACATTTGTTTATGTTTTATACCTTAGCATCTTTTTGTGAGAAGTAGATGACTGCATTTGACAAAAGTTTAAGCTGTTTCGTTATTTTAGATATGATTAGAGCTGTAATCTTAATTCGCGCTTTTTAAGGAAAATTTATGTCTGTATGGCTTGCCATGCTTATTGGTGCTGGCATTGGTATTATCATCACTACTATTATTTTATCAAATACACGTAATGGACGAATTAAGGCTGAATATGAGCAATATATTGCTGAACTTGAACTAGAGCATCAACAGGCGCTTACTCAAGCACAAAAGAGAAGTGTAAATACAAGTCGTGCGGTGTTGAAAGGAAAAATGGCAGAACAATTTGCTCCCGTTTTACCTGAATTTCAGTATTTACCAAGTGATGCAAAATTCATGGGCGATCCGGTGGACTATATTATTTTTGATGGATATACCGATTTCCGCGATGGCGATGGTACGGCAGAAGACATCAATATTATTTTGCTTGATGTAAAAAGTGGTGGAGCTAGACTTACGAAAGGTCAACAAGCAATTGCCCAAGCTGTTCAACAAGGTAAGGTTCGTTTCGAAACGTTGAGAATAGATTTCGAAGATTAACAAGCTGTTTAATTCAGCACAAAAATAGACGAAATTGATCTGTATTGTTACTAAATTTCGATATTTTTTTCATCGCTTAAAGCTATTATAAATTGAAGATCTAATCACTTTGATCTAGCAATATTTGAGGTGTAACACGATGAAAAAACAAAGTTTGATGATGGGCTTACTCGCCGTGATTGGCATGAGTTCAACATTTGCATCGACCTCAAGTGAATATAATATTGCCAATGGTTTGAGCCCGATAGAAAAAGATCAATCTATTTCTGTATTACAACCTTTTCAAGGAAATTTCAGAATCTTGGGTTCAAAAGTTTATCAAAATGATGAACAAGCTAAGTTTTCTCCTATCGACTATGCAGTAAGTTGGGGATTGTTTGCAAAGCCTGAGATCGCACGTCATATTTCAGTGAAACAATATGACCGTTATTTAAACTGGAAAATTCCTAAATTACCTGTTCCAGCAGAGCAAGCGATGCAAATGGTATCTAACATGCACATCATTCCTGCAAATCCTGAAATTGCTCAGCAGATTAAACAGGTTAAACGTGGTGATTTAGTTTATCTAAAAGGTGACCTTGTCGAGATTAAGGACAAAAATTTAGTTTGGAAATCCTCACTTACGCCGACTGATACGGGTGATGGTGCATGTGAGTTATTCCGCGTTCAGGCAATTCATTGGGTTGAAAAGCAAAATATATAATTTATAAAAAAGCCTTCATAAGTTTGAAGGCTTTTTTATAACCAATACATTGCTATTTCTGTTGCGATGCTTTCCAATATTTTAATTGATTTTGCGCTTGTAAATAGTCGGCAAGATCATTGATCTGTTCATCTTTATTGGCTTGCTTATCACTCAAGTGTTTTTCTTGGTTTTCCCAATATTGATAAAGTAGACCCTGAATGTAACGACCTTGCTCAGTTTTTAAATCTAAATCTTTTAACATGGTCAGAGAAGAGCGCACATTATCGAGAGTACGCTGTTGCTCAAACTCTGTAGTGAGGGTTCCAGCTTCATGCATTTTTGCTAATTCACTTTCCATCTCGTCACTCATTTCTGTAAAGCGACGATCATAATCCTCTAACAGCGCAATATCGTGTGCATCATCAGCAGTGGCAGGGAAGGTCTTAACAGGTCTTTCATTTAGTTTTTCTAAAACCTGATCGGTAGATGAGGTGGCAGAAGGTTGCTCCGTCTTAGCAGGCTCATCCGCTTTTTTACAAGCAGTCAGAAATAGGCTAGAGCAAAGCAAAGACATTAATATGATTTGAGGTGTTTTCTTCATAACTTTCAACCAAACCTATTCACTAATTATTTAACGGGTAACGTACTTTTTTGAAAGTGATATGCATACGTAACATATGGAAAATCAATCTGATCTTGAGGACCTAATCCAGTAAAATCATAAACAATTTTTTCAAACAGTGCTTTGAGTTGTAATTGATCTTTTTCAGTCATTGCAGCAATAAAGCTCGTAGAGAGTAAACGTTTACTTACGACTTGTTCGACAGAACCGTGTTGTGACTGCGTGAATGTTTGTAGGCTATCAAATAGGAATAAATCTTGTTGTTCAAATACGCGTTTCCACTTTTCACTATGATAACGAGGTGTGTCACCTTCAAGTGGGAGTAGGAAGTCAGCTAAAGCTTTGACCCAATCTGTACGTTCGTCTCGTTGATTCCAAACTAGCCCTAAATGTCCTTCTGGTTTTAATACTCTATGCATTTCTGTTAGGGTATCGAGGTTGTCAAACCAGTGAAAAGATTGCGCACAAATAATGGCATCAATTTTATGATCTTCTACAGGAATTGAATGGCTAAAAGCCTGTAATGTTTTGATATCAGGATAAACTTGTTGAAGCTGCTGTAACATCTCGCCAATTGGTTCAACTGCAATAACATCTGCATGTGTTTGTTTTAAGTAGGGTAAGAATTTGCCAGTACCTGATCCAAGATCAATAACAGTAGAGTTTTCCTGTATTTGTAGGCAATTTTGCAGCCAACTTACTATTTCTGCGGGATAATTGGGTCTAACTTGCTGATATAGTTCAGCAGCTGAACTGAAGCCTTTTTGAGCGGCAGGATGTAAGGATTGTGTCATATTTTGCGCTTTTTAATCTGACTGGCATCTATAAAATAAGATACTCCGCAATCATAAATTGGCAAAACACCTATTTTGTTTCATTTTTGACGTTGTATGTGGGAGTAAATTTTCTTTCGGTGTGAGCATGGATAAGCAAATTATTTTTGAAGACGAACACATTAGAGCCATTTTTTTACCAGGCGATTCTAATACATTGGTTCTCTCTTTTGGCGATTTGATTACCCGAGCGAGTGGCTTATCTATCAATGCTGAAAAGTCTCTAATTAAATACCAATATAATGTTATTGGGGTAATGCCAAAACAAAAATCATGGTTTCCTCAAGCAAGCATGATTGAGCTGGCACAAGCAATTTCGCCTATTCTAGAAGGCTTTAAAAATATTGTGGGTTATGGCGGTTCAATGGGCGGCTATGCGGCAATCAAATATTCTAATTTATTGAATATGAACCGTGTGATTGCATTTGTGCCTCAATATTCAATTGATCCAGAGCATGTTGAAGACCGACGTTACGCTGAGTTTTTTGATGCTATAGCAAATAAAGACATGCAGATTCAGCCACAAGATGTCGATGCAGTGCGTGAATACATTATTGTTTATGACCCATATTTCTCGATTGACCGTGAACATTACTTAAAAATAAAAGAGCTGTTACCAAGCTTACATACGATTCATTTGCCATTTACTGGTCATGAAGCATTGTCTGTATTGGCTAGTTCAAGTTTATTACATGATTTTATTGAACATGATTTCAATGAAATCTATTTTTATCAGCAAGTTCGTAAGGTCAAAAAACAAAGTAAGTTTTACTTCCGTAATGTACTTGCGCATGTTCTTACTCATCATGATGAAATGTTGTTAAAAATATTGCGTCAAAATGATTTTCAGTTAGATGAACGTTATTTTGATAACCCACTTAAACAGGCTATTACACGTAGTCTGATAAAAACAAATCAAGCAACTGAGTTGGACTTTCAAAAGCTCGGTATTAAAGTGCAGCGAATTCAAGAAGATGCAAATTATAAAGAAGGCTTGCAGACTAGCTTTGGTTTAATTTTGGTATTTAACCTCATCAATTCAAAGTTTGAAAGTTATACAGTAGATACTCTACTGGCGAATAAATCTTATTTGGTTCCAATTGTGGCTGAGCAAACTGGTGTAGTGCACATTGAATTAAATAATGAAATTTATTTGTTAGCGATGAATGATCGTAAGATTATTAAATTGTTCAAGCGTGAAGAGCCCTTAACATCGGATATGAGTCCGTTTGTAATCAAAAAATATTCGGATTCTTTAGCGATTAGCTATAAGCAATTAAATTTATCTTGTGATGAACAAGGGCTGTGTGAATTTACGGAAGGTTCAATTCAATCTACCGAACAGTTGAGCACCATCAGCTATTAAAGCTTTATAGTGTTTAAATAAAGCTCAGACCTTTAGGTTTGGGCTTTATTTTTTGCTTAAAAAATATTTTTTTATAAACTTATTTGTATATTATTTTAAAACTCATTATTTAAATAAATAGTAGGTTTGTTATATAGTGCTCTGCTGTATTTAAAGTAGGCATAACCAGTAATATATATAAATACTATGTTTAAAGATAAATGGGTTTTTCTACTACATAAATTATAGAAATAATATGAGATTAATTAAAATACAGATATAGCTATAAAAAAATATAACTAAATGTTTTTTCTATGTATTTTATTTTTACATGAAGAGCTTGGTTAAAATAAGTTCACTATTCAAAGATAATTGCATATTTATTTTTTTCTCCTAAAATGATTTTTTACTAAATTGTCGTTACAGTTTTTTATATGCAATCATTAAATTATCGGAATAATGATGCATCGCAACATGGAAGTTCTGCACCTTTGAAACGAGCAATGAGTACTCGACATTTGGTGATGATCTCCCTTGGCGGTGCCATAGGTACAGGTCTTTTTTTAGGGTCTGGTGATGTAATTTCCCAAGCAGGCCCAATTGGCGCAATTATTTCTTATTTTTTGGGCGGTTTAATTGCCTATACCGTGATGTTATGCCTTGGTGAACTTGCGGTTCATGTGCCGGAATCAGGTTCTTTTGGTGAATACGCACGTCGTTATATTGGTCCGGGTACGGGCTATATGATTACTTGGCTCTATTGGTTAACTTGGACTGCAACTTTAGGGACTGAGTTTACTGCAGCGGCTTTATTGGTGCAGGAGTGGTTTCCATCTACCTCGGTATGGGCTTGGACTCTTTTTTTTGGTGCCTTAGTTTTTTTCCTTAATATCAGTTCAACTCGATTATTTGCCGAATCTGAATTCTGGTTGGCACTCGTTAAAGTTATTACAATCATCTGTTTTATTGGTTTGGGTCTACTGGCAATTTTTGGTTTTATTCCTTACCACGGACATGAAACAGCGCCATTATTTAGTAACCTGACTGCCCACGGTTGGTTCCCAAACGGTCTCTTCCCAATTTTTGCCACTATGCTTATTGTTAACTTTGCTTTTTCGGGCACAGAATTAATTGGGGTAGCGGCGGGGGAAGCTGAGAATCCAGCACAGACAGTTCCTAAAGCAATCAATGCGGCTATTTGGCGGTTACTAATTTTCTTTGTTGGTACAATTGTGGTGATTAGTTCATTACTGCCGTTCCAACTTGCAGGCCTTAGTGCAAATGAAGTAAGTAATAGTCCTTTTGTGACGGTATTTAACTATATTGGTATTCCATATGCAGAAGATATTATCCGCTTTGTAATTATTACGGCTTTACTTTCTGCTGCAAATTCTGGTTTGTTTGCTGCTTCACGTATGATGTGGTCGCTTTCGGCGAAAAATCAGTTACCAAAAATATTTTCTAAATTAACTCCTTCTGGAACACCGATTGTTGCCATTACTGTAACTATGTTTGGTGCAATTCCTGGATTGCTTTCAGAACAATTCGCACCAGAAACAATTTTTAAGAATCTATTGGGGGTTGCAGCTTTTACGATGGTTGTGGTTTGGATTGCGATTTGTATTTCGCAGTTTAACTTCCGTAGACAGTGGTATAAGTCAGGAAAAACAGCAAAAGATTTGCGTTTCGCGGCACCTCTTTTCCCTCTTACCCCAATTGTGGGTGGGTTGTTCTGTCTCGTTACCTGCATCAGTATGGTCTTTGACCCATCCATGCAAGTTGGTTTTATCTGTTGTATTGTTTTTATACTTCTATGCTATGCAAGCTACTTCATTTTTTATCGAAAGAAAGATCTGGTGCAGAGCTGAGCTTTCTAGAGTCTAAAGAATGTTTTTTTAAAGGTCCCGTAAGGGGCCTTTTTTGTGTCTTACTGGAAGTTAAAAAAGAAGGAATTTATATATTTTTTTTTAAAATGAAGTTTTATTTTTAATCATGAAAACAAATATTGTTTTGTAAAATTACCATTTATCGGATTCTTATTAATATTTATTTATTATTAATATTTGATTAAGTCTATGTTTAGCTTGGTTATTTGATAAAGAGGTTTTTGAGATTTTATGAAATATGAATTAGAAATGGACTTATTATAGATTTAATGTAGAGAGGGTATAGTTTTTTGACAATTTTACGAAGGCGATTAATTTTTAAATTGTTGTTATTTATGGTTTTAATTTTTTGTATTTTTTTAAATTATGATTTTATGTTTTCTATAAAAATTTTTTATTAAAGTTAAGCTTTTTTTAATATTTGTTGTTTTTTTATTATAAGGATTAGTGCGATTTGATTATTTTTTCTCTGCTTATTTATTTTAAAATGTTCTAAATGAGTGTGCTCTATGCTATATTTATTGGAAGATTTTATAGCTATGTTCCGGCTTAATTTTAAGCGGTATGTGTAGAGATAATTAATCTGTAGCATTATTGAACAATGTTTATTTTTAAAAAGACTAATGGAGGGATCTATCGATTAGTCAAAATAATTTTTATGGACATATGATTTTTTTATAAATCATCGTTCTTTTTAACTCCCAAACGGTTATGCCATTTCTTTTGTATTTATATTTCAGCCGACTGGATTAAGTGGGTTGTGGTTAAACTTTGCTTTTATAAAGATAGCTTTATAAACAGTAAGTTAAATGAAAGAAAGCTTGTAAAAGATATCGATATATAAAAGTAGATCATACTTTTAGTATCAACAAATGGAATTTAAAAAACCTAATGCTTTAGAAGAGCAGAAGGTTTAGTAAATAAACTAAGACTTTGTTATTGCAAGGTTTTAGTTGCTGAATAATAAAGACTACGGATTTATCAAATCTGAGTCTATGAAGGTATATAGGAAAAAAGATGTCAGATCTTTCATACGTAAACGAACATAGCGATGCATGGCAAACTTACTTGGCACAAATTGACCGTGTAGCGCCATATTTAGAACACTTAGCTGATTATATCGATACTTTAAAACGTCCTAAGCGTGCGCTTATTGTTGACGTGCCAATCGTGATGGATGACGGTTCGATCCAGCACTTTGAAGGCTACCGTGTACAACACAACTTGTCTCGTGGTCCGGGTAAAGGCGGTGTTCGTTACCATCCAAATGTTGATTTGAATGAAGTAATGGCATTGTCTGCATGGATGACAATTAAAACTGCTGTTTTGAACTTGCCATTTGGCGGTGCAAAAGGTGGTATCCGTGTTGATCCACGTAAATTATCAACTCGTGAATTAGAGCGTTTGACTCGTCGTTATACGACTGAAATTGGTCATATTATTGGGCCTCAAAAAGATATCCCTGCTCCAGACGTTGGTACGAATGCCAATATCATGGGTTGGATGATGGATACTTATTCTACTAGCCAAGGTCACACTGTAACTGGTGTTGTAACTGGTAAACCAGTTCACTTAGGCGGTTCTTTAGGTCGTGTGAAAGCAACTGGTCGTGGCGTATTCGTTACAGGTCGTGAAGTAGCAGCAAAAATTAATTTACCAATTGAAGGCGCGAAAGTTGCTATTCAAGGTTTTGGTAACGTAGGTAGTGAAGCAGCTTTCTTATTTGTTGAATCAAAAGCGAAAGTTACGCACGTTCAAGATCACACTGGCACAATTTTCAATGCTGATGGTATTGATCTTGAAGCATTACGTGATCACGTAAATGCAAACCAAGGTGTTGGTGGCTTTGCTGGCGCGCAATCAATTGCTGACGAAGATTTCTGGACAGCTGACGTTGACATTATTGTTCCAGCTGCACTAGAAGGCCAAATCACTGTTGAACGTGCTCAAAAACTTAAAGCTAAGTTGATTTTAGAAGGCGCAAACGGCCCGACATATCCTAAAGCTGAAGATGTATTAGTTGAGCGTGGCATTGTTGTAGTTCCTGACGTGGTATGTAACGCCGGCGGTGTAACTGTAAGTTACTTCGAATGGGTTCAAGATATGGCGAGCTACTTCTGGAGCGAAGAAGAAATCAACGAACGTTTAGACAAGTTGATGGTTCAAGCTATGGATGATGTTTGGAATACAGCGAACAGCAACGCTTGTACTTTACGTACAGCAGCTTACATCTTGGCATGTGAGCGTATCTTAAAAGCTCGTAAAGAACGCGGTATTTTCCCAGGCTAATCTGCGGAAATTACTTTTAGAAAAAGTGGTTTGAGCAAATATAAAGGATGTTATAGGGTTTATTTGTTCATTCCCTTTTTCTGAATTATTTAAATTTAAGTGTTATCGAATATATTAAATAAATACTGAGGTAAGCATGGAACAGCCAATTTCTGTAACTCGAAGCAACTTTAACGACTGGATGGTTCCAGTTTTTGCACCGGCAAATTTCATTCCGGTACGTGGTGAAGGTTCACGTATTTGGGATCAAGAAAATAAAGAATATATCGATTTTGCAGGCGGGATTGCAGTAAACGCATTAGGTCATGCGCATCCAGTGGCAGTAAATGCTTTAACAGAACAAGCAACAAAACTTTGGCATGTAGGCAATGGTTATACAAATGAACCCGTTCTACGCCTTGCAAAACAACTCACCGAAAATACATTTGCAGATAAAGTATTCTTCTGTAACTCAGGTGCAGAAGCAAACGAAGCAGCACTCAAACTAGCTCGTAAAGTTGGTCTAGACAGCGGCGTTGCTGGCAAAAGTGGCATTGTGGCATTTAACAATGCGTTCCACGGCCGTACCTTATTTACCGTTTCGGCGGGTGGTCAACCTAAATATTCACAAGACTTTGCACCACTTCCAAACGGTATCAACCATGTTGCCTTTAATGATTTAGAAGCTGCAAAAGCGGTCATTAATGAACAAACTTGTGCCGTGATTGTTGAGCCAATCCAAGGTGAAGGCGGCGTTATTCCTGCTGACATCGAATTTTTAAAGGGTTTACGTGCACTGTGTGATGAGTTTGGTGCCTTACTTATTTTTGATGAAGTACAAACCGGTGTTGGCCGTACAGGTGCACTGTATGCCTACATGAACTCTGGTGTTATTCCAGATGTATTAACGACTGCAAAAGCACTAGGTGGTGGTTTCCCAGTAGGTGCAATGCTAACAACCGATAAGTTTGCTCCGCATTTTTCAGTCGGTACACATGGTACAACTTATGGTGGTAACCCGTTAGCAAGTGCGGTTGCAGGTGCAGTATTTGAGTTTATTAATACACCTGAAGTGCTTGAGGGTGTAAAACATCGTCATCAATATTTCATCGACGCATTAAATAAATTAAATGCTGAGTACCCGATTTTTGAAGAAATTCGTGGTCAAGGCTTACTCATTGGTTGTGTATTAAAAGCTGAGTATGCAGGGAAAGCGAAAGACATTACCACATGGGCAGGTGAAGAAGGTTTACTTGCTTTAATCGCAGGACCTAACGTGGTTCGTTTTACACCGTCTCTAATTATTCCTGAACAAGATATTGATGAAGGAATTGCTCGTTTAAAACGCGCATTGGCAAAGTTGGCTAAATAAAAAAAAGGAAAGCTAGCCATGATGATCGTCCGTCATGCCGAGTTTCGAGACCTTGAAGATATTTATAAATTAGCAGGTAAGTCGGGTGTAGGCCTGACTTCCTTGCCACAAAATATGGATACACTTTCGGCTCGAATTTCACGTACTCGCAATACTTTAAATGGCAATGTCCATAAAAGTGAACAAGGTTATCTGTTTGTTCTTGAAGATACAGAAGCTCAACGTGTTATTGGGTTAAGTGCAATTGAAGTTGCTGTTGGACTCATTGAACCTTGGTACAACTTTCATGTTGGTACTCAAGTACACGCTTCAAAAGCATTAAATGTGTATAAGTCATTACCTACTTTATTTTTAAGTAATGACAGAACAGGTAGTAGTGAACTCTGTACATTATTTTTAGATCCAGAGCGTCGTGAAAACCAAAACGGTAAATTCTTATCGAAAATCCGTTTTATGTTTATCGCTGCGTTTAAGCAATATTTCGAGAAAAAGTTAATTGCTGAAATGCGGGGTTTCTCAGACGAAAATGGATGTTCTCCATTTTGGGATGCGATTGGTCACCATTTCTTTAATATGGATTTTTCAACAGCAGACTATTTAAGTGGAATTGGGCAAAAAGTGTTTATTGCAGAGCTTATGCCACGTTTCCCAGTCTATGTAGATCTCTTGCCAAAAGATGCGCAAGAGGTAATTGGAAAAATGCATCCACAAACTTTACCTGCTTATCATGTGCTTGAGTCGGAAGGCTTACGCTATCAAGGATATGTCGATATTTTTGATGCGGGTCCAACCATTGAAGCCAATATTGATGAATTGCGAGCAGTAAAAGAAAGTCAGTTACTAAACGTCAAAATTACAAGTGAAGCTGCGGTCGGTAAGACCCAATATCTCATTGCCAATGATAATTATCATGACTATAAGGCAATGTTGTTAAAGCTTGATCTTGTTGATAACACAATAAATTTAACACATGAACAAGCTGAAAAACTCGGTGTACAAGAAGGTCACGTTGTTCGTGTGTTATCACTAAATCCAATGGAAGTATCCTGATGTCAAACTCTTTATTTATAAACGGTGTCTGGTTACAAGGCAGCGGTGCAACATTTGAAAAAACAAATCCAGTTGATAACCAAACTGTATGGTCAGGTGCCGAGGCTACTGCTGCTGATGTTGAGCAAGCTTGTCAGGCAGCGCGTACTGCGTTTCCAGCTTGGGCGCGTTTACCACTTGCAGAACGTGTAGCGATTGTTGAAAAATTTGCCGCTTTGCTTGAAGAAAATAAAAAGTATTTAGCAGAAGTCATTAGCCAAGAAACCAGTAAGCCATTTTGGGAAACGTTAACTGAAGTTCAATCAATGATTGGCAAGGTTGCGATTTCGATTCGTGCTTACCACCAACGTACAGGCGAAAGCTCAACTGAAATGGCCGATGGTGTAGCATCTTTACGTCATCGTCCGCATGGTGTACTTGCGGTTTTTGGTCCATATAACTTCCCGGGCCATCTACCAAATGGGCATATTGTTCCTGCATTACTTGCTGGCAACACAGTTGTATTTAAACCAAGTGAATTAACGCCATGGACTGCTGAAGAAACTGTAAAACTTTGGCAGCAAGCTGGTCTGCCAAATGGTGTGATGAATTTGGTGCAAGGTGGACGTACCACGGGTGAAGCGCTAGCTGCTTCACATGAAATTGATGGTTTATTGTTTACCGGAAGTGCAAACACTGGTTATCACTTGCATAAGCAAATGGCAGGTGCACCTGAAAAAATTCTTGCGCTTGAAATGGGTGGCAATAATGCATTGATTATTGATGAAATTATCGATGTTGATGCAGTAGTTAATCTTGCTATTCAATCTGCTTTTGTTTCGGCAGGTCAGCGTTGTACATGTGCACGCCGTATCTTGGTAAAAAATGGTGCTGAAGGTGATGCATTTATTCAACGTTTTGTTGAGGTTGCTAAAAACCTAAAAGTTGGCCGTTGGAACGATGAACAACAACCATTTATGGGTGGGGTAATCTCGTCAGTTGCTGCAACAAACATGATGCATGCTCAGCAAAAATTACTTGAGCTGGGTGCAAAAAGCTTGTTGCCAATGACACGTCCTCAAGAAGACAGCTCTCTACTTACTCCGGGTATTGTTGATGTAACAGGCGTGAAAGATATTCCAGATGAAGAATATTTTGGTCCGCTTACGACTATTCAACGTTATGACAACTTTGATGAAGCATTAAAAATTGCTAACGCAACTCGTTTTGGCTTGTCAGTTGGTTTGGTTTCACCAAAACGCGAACTGTTTGATGACTTACTCATTGAAGCACGTGCCGGTATTGTGAATTGGAACAAGCCATTAACTGGGGCTTCAAGTGCTGCACCATTTGGTGGTGTAGGGGCATCAGGTAATCACCGCGCGAGTGCTTTTTACGCTGCCGACTATTGTGCTTGGCCAATGGCATCACTTGAAAGTGACAGCTTAACCTTACCAGAAAAATTATCTCCAGGGATTGTGTTGCCTTAAACACTAGGGAAAGAAAAAATGAAAGGATATGAAGTAAATTTCGATGGTTTAGTGGGACCAACACATCACTACGCGGGTTTGTCGTTTGGTAATGAAGCATCGACAAAAAACCGTAATAATACCTCGAATCCAAAATTAGCAGCTAAACAAGGTTTGCTAAAGATGAAAGCCTTGGCTGACATGGGAATGAAACAAGGTGTACTTGCTCCGCATGAGCGTCCACATGTTCCAATGTTACGCCGTTTAGGTTTTACAGGTGATGACATTAGCGTTGTTGCTCAAGCAATGCGTCATTCACCTGAACTATTGTCATCTTTAAGTTCAGCTTCTCCAATGTGGACTGCCAATGCGGCTACTGTTTCACCTTCGGCAGATAGCCAAGATGAGCGTGTGCATTTCACAGCAGCGAACCTGAACAATAAGTTTCACCGTTCAATTGAAGCTGAAACTACAAGCCAAGTTTTACAAGCCATCTTTAAAAATGAACGCCACTTTGTACATCACGAAGCATTGCCACAAGTGGCTTTGTTTGGTGACGAAGGTGCAGCCAATCATAACCGCTTAGGGGGTGATTATGCTAAGCGCGGTGTTCAGGTGTTTGTTTATGGTCAACAACATTTAAATAATGGCTTGCCGGGACCAAAACGCTATCCGGCTCGACAAACGCGCGAGGCAAGTGAAGCAATTGCACGTTTGCACCGTTTAGATGATGCACATACCGTTTTTGTTCAGCAAAATCCGGATGTAATTGATCAGGGCGTTTTCCATAACGATGTGATCGCGGTAAGTAACCAACAGGTTTTATTCCATCACCAACATGCCTTTTTAAATCAAGATCAGGCTTTTGCTGAAATTCGTAAAAAAATGGCAAGCATCGGTGAAGACTTTATTTCGATTGAAGTGCCTGAAAACCGCGTTACTGTAGACGATGCCGTAGCAACCTATTTATTTAATAGCCAAATTTTGACTCGTCCAGATGGTGGAATGACTATTGTTGTACCGGAAGAGTCTCGTCAAAATGCAGCAGTGTGGGGCTATTTAAATGACATGATTCAAATGGGCACGCCAATTGATGCTATTCAGGTATATGACTTACGTGAAAGTATGCGTAACGGTGGTGGTCCAGCTTGTCTACGTTTACGCGTAGCTTTGAACGAAACTGAGTTAAATGCCGTAAATCCAAAAGTTCTAATGAATGATCAATTGTTTGGCACACTCAATCAATGGGTAGATAAACACTATCGTGATCGTTTAGCACAAGAAGATTTGGCTGATCCACATTTGTTAATGGAAAGCCGTATGGCACTTGACGAACTGACCAAAATTTTAGGTTTGGGTTCGGTTTATCCTTTCCAAAAATAATGAGGAGGTGACATGCAAGATTTTCTAGCATTAACCTTACAAGGTGAGCAGCCTACAACTCGCGAAGGAAAACAAAATAATTTTTCTTGGCGTTGGTTGGGTGAAGGACTTCTTGAATGCACCCCAAACGCACAGTACGACAAAGCTGTCGTACTGTCAGCTGGAGTGCATGGTAATGAAACAGCACCAATTGAATTGTTATCTCATCTTTGCACGGATTTATTTGCAGGGCGTTTAAACCTTGCTGTGAGGTTGCTGCTTGTATTGGCTAACCCCTATGCAATGCGTCAAGGCAAACGCTATGTGTATGATGATGTAAATCGAATGTTTTGTGGCGGGTATAAAACTCTACCCGTGACTGAAGAATCAAAGCGTGCTGAAGTTTTAGAGCAAGTTGTCACGACTTTCTTTCAAGAAAGTGCAAGTGACGCTAAACGCTATCACTATGATTTACATACAGCAATTCGTGCTTCATTGTTACCAACGTTTGCTTTATTTCCCTATCAAACGCATGGCTATGATGCTGATTTAACAGCAAGTCTTGAAGCAGCCGATTTAGATGCTTTGGTTTATCACAATGCAGTAGGTAAAACGTTTACACATTTTACGAGTGAGAATTTTAAAGCGGCGAGCGCAACTTTAGAGTTAGGCAAAGCCTTACCATTTGGGCAAAATGACTTGAGCCAATTTGCTGCAATTGATGAAGTTATTCGTAATGTAGTTTCTGAGCAAGCCTTACCGCTACGCAATAAAACAAAAATTCGAGTCTTTAAGGTGTCTGATTCTTTAATTAAAAAAGATGAAGACTTCCAGATGAATTTATCTGCTGAAGCTCCGAATTTTTCGACTTTTACCAAAGGTGAAATCATTGCAACTCAACCTTCTGGTAATTATGTGGTTGAGCAAGATCAGGTCTGGATTTTATTTCCAAATCCAAATGTGAAGCTTGGTTTGCGTGCGGGCTTAGTTTTAACTGAAGCGAATTGAATACTTGTTTTTTGAGAAATAAAAAAGGGCAATTAATTGCCCTTTTTTATTTATAACGGATTAGTTATTACCGAAAAGACCTTTAACCCAAGATTTCTTTTCAGCTTTTTGTGTAGATGCTTGAGCACCAGCGTTTATATTTGCATTTGTGTTAACTCCAACAGGACCAACGTTAACACCAACATTTAAACCAGTTTGAGCATTAATTGCATGTGCTGGTTGAGCTGCATTTAACTTCGCTTGAGCATCTGCTTTTGTGTCAGCTACAAACTCTTTTTGCTCGGCTTGGTTTTGAGCTACACGAGTTTTTACAGTATCTACATGTGCTTGAGCATTAGCTTGTTTTTCAGCAGTAAATTCTTTTTGGTCTGCTTGTTTTTCTGCAACTTTAGCTTTTACAGCATCAACACTTGCTTTTGTATCAGCTTTCGCTTCAACTGCTAGATTTTTAGTACCGTTTGCAGCTTTAGTCGCTACATTTTTAGTACTTGTTACTGCTTCGGTAGCAAAATGTTTAGTACCGTTTGCAGCTTTAGTTGCTACATTTTTAGTACCTGTCGCAGCTTCGGCAGCAAAATGTTTAGTACCATTTGCAGCTTTAGAAGAAAGTTCAGTCACTTTTCCTGTTGTTTTTTTTGTAGCTTTAACTGTAGTGTCAGCCGCTACATGACCAGCATGCTTTGCTGTGCTACCCACAGTATGTGCAGTATTTTTGACTGTATTGGCTACGCCACTAACAAGACCACCCGGTTGTACATTTACTTGAGCAGAAGCACCTGCATTAACGCCCGCACTTTGTGCAAAAATAGAGGCAGAAGCAAGAACACTTGCAGTAACGATAGCTGTTTTCATCATTTTCATTGCGATATCCTTCAAAGAATATACCCTTTTAGTGAGGTATTTCATAAACGCAAACGAATCATAGCCAAGGAAATATGGGCTTGGGAACTAACTTCATCAAAATGTTACAACAGTGTTACGTTGAGTAAACAGACTAGGGATAAATTGTGAAGATTAATAAAAATTAATAATAAAGTGAAAAAGAACATTTATTTGTTAGATATTCTAATTAAGCTCGCTTGTCTTTCCTTTTTTAAAAAATATCCTTTAATTTTTTCTCTTTCGTTTTTTCCTGACTTGTTCTTTATATCTTTAAATGTGATGTGAATCTAATTATTTATTAGAGGAAACGGCATAATTATTGCTTATTATGAGAATGGAGTGCTTTTTTAGCACTTTTTTGAACCATCTTCTGCCAGAAATATAAATGTAAGGGCAGAACTGTATTTTTGCTTATTCGAGAAAAGGTACTTTGGCTTTTCTCAGGTTTGTATATTTCATGAAATAGAAATTTCACATGAAATATATTGAAAGAAATGGCACTTTATTTCGAATAATCAAAAATAAAAATAGATATCTATAAACAAAAAAACAGAGATATGACAGATGAAAATTATTGCTTCCCTTCTTGTATTGGTCGGCTTGGTCGCCGTTGTTCTCTATCTTAAGCCAACAAGTGGTGCATCTGATGTGTTCAATTCTGCTTTACATGAGTCGAATTCGCCACAACCAGACACCGCGTCCTTTCTTTCTAAACTTAAGGAGCCTACTCAACCTAAAAATCTATCTCAACATTCAACTCATCCTCAATCGGTATCAGCTGATACCGTCCCTTTTTATGACACAAAAAGTGATCTTTCTATTCAACCGATTGATCCAGAAAAAGATCCAGCAAATGAAATAAAAGCGAAATAAGCAAATTGTTAGTTGAAAAACTACGGAGAAAAATAATGCAAAGTAAAACGTTATTTCTATTAGGTCTATGTACAATATTAAGTACAACTGCATCCGCTCTTCCTTTGGACTCTAAAGGTGCTAAACAGCGGTTAAATCAAGCAGCAAAACAAAAAGTATTTCAGGGCAAAATCGATTTGGATGCCTTGGTTAATAATGATTCGAATGATTTAATCGTCGAATACAATATTCCTTCGGTGAGTGTGCCTTCCGGTTTAGAACGGCGGAGTTATATTGCAACAAATAAAAAGAATATACAGGCAAGGTTTAACCGTGCTGGTGGTGTACAAGTACTTCGGGACTACAATAATTTGCCTTTAGCTTTCTATCGAATTAGTAATCGCGAAGCTTTGGTGACTTTATTAAATGATCCAAATGTTAAAGCGGTTTATCCGAACCGTATTAACCAGACTACGACCAATGAAAGTTTACCTTTAATTAATCAACCACAAGCCAATACCAATGGTTTTACGGGCGAAGGCTCTAGTGTGGCGGTGATTGATACAGGTGTGAATTATCTTCACTCTGATTTTGGCTGTACGGCAGTAAATACACCATCAAACACATGTCGAGTGGTTTATTCATTTGATAGTGCACCAGATGATGGCGCTTTAGATGATGATGGGCATGGTAGTAATGTTTCAGGGATCGTATCTAAGGTTGCTACCAAGACCAAAATTATAGGCATTGATGTCTTTAGAAAAGTGAGATCCCAAGGTAAATGGGTAAGCACAGCTTATGATAGTGATATCCTCGCAGGGATTAACTGGGCTGTAAATAATGCACAAACCTATAATATTAAAGCAGTTAACTTGAGCCTTGGCGTACCGGGTGTTAAATATACCTCTGAGTGTAGTGATAGCAGTTATGGAACGGCATTTGCCAATGCACGAGCTGCTGGTGTGGTGCCTGTAGTCGCTTCAGGTAATGATGCATTTTCAGATGGCATCTCATCTCCTGCTTGTGTAGCTGGTGCAGTAAGAGTAGGTGCTGTTTATGATAGTAATATTGGTGGTGTGTCATGGGGGAACCCTGTGAAATGTTCGGACCCAACCACAGCGGCAGATAAGGTAGCGTGCTTTAGTAATGGTGGTAGTCTTGTGACCTTATTGGCACCGGGAGCAATGATCACGGCGGGTGGTTACACCATGGGTGGTACATCTCAAGCGACACCGCATGTAGCTGGCGCGATTGCTTTATTACGAGCGAATAGTGTGAGTCCGACAGAAAGTATTGATCAAACGATTAGTCGTTTAAAAACGACAGGTAAACCAATTACTGACCCAAGAACGGGATTGGTTTTCCCTCGTATTGATTTACTGGCAGCAACAAATGGTTTGACTATTAATTAAATAGCTTATTTATAATTTTTTAAATTAGGTCCAAGAAATTTATAAATGGCTATAACCCGTTGCAAAGGGTAACTTCTGCAACGGGCTTTTTATGTAAAAGTATTAATTACACTTTGCTAGATTTGCTGGATTAAAGTTGTTTTGGAGTTTCTTGAAATTATTCTGAATTTCTGGATCTTGAATATTAAATGTCGTTGAACTTTTGGTTGTAGAGTTGGTTGCCTGATTTAATATGCCTGATTCATCAGGATACTGCATAGTCGATGAGGTCGCTGAAATCAGACCATTATTATTAAAAGTCCAGTGCTCAGTTACATGTCCGCCCCCTAAATAGCCAGTAAATTCAATCATACAAGCCTGTTTATCTTGTTTAATGAGTTTGGCTACATTACCTGTGGTAGAGGGATAAGCCTCGATATTTGTATCTTGTTCTAAAACTTGTGCCTGAGAATAAGATGAAGAAGGAGGTGTAGAGGTCGCACATGCAGTTAATGCTAAGCAGCATAGTGTTGTAAAGAGGAGTTTTTGACTATTCATAAGGCAGATTCCCAACTTTCTTATAGTTAATGACATTATTTCTAGATGAATATCTGTGTTTATAAGAGCGCGAAGTTATCGCGCTATCCAAAAAATTAGTTAGCTGTTGTGCTCGATTTACTTAATTCACCTTGCTCGATCGGAATATTTTCACCATTTCGGCTACTGGTAATATTTTGTTTGGCTTGCTCTATTTTCTGTTCGGTAAATACTTTGGCGGTATCTGCTTTTTGTTGAACCACTTCTGCTTTTTCAGCAGTGAATTCTTTGGTATTTTGCCATTTCTCACTAATTTTATTCGATGTTTTTTCAGAAGCACCTTGAATAGAGTTTCCTAAATTTTGTATACCTTTGCCTGTTTTATACAACAGTACGCGCCCTAAGCTAGGATTGTCACCATAAGGTTGTGTTTTAGGTGTCGTTTCAACAACTTGCTGTGGCTGTGTTGTTTCTGCAAATAAGGTTGATGAAGCCAATATAGAACTTGCAACGCATAACACTTGTAAGGTTTTCATATGGATCAATCTCCCCAACCAGAATCAAAACATGAAGTGGTGATCTTACTGTTAAAAATAAAGCTTGTACTGCAATGAGATAAAACCCATACGATTTGATTACGATAAATCATCATTTAATAGCGCTAAACGAATCATTGCAATGATTCATAAACTAAATTCAGTCTTAATCAATTCTATAAACATGTCTCTGGCTTTATGGTTGCTCACATTTTTGTGCCAGAAAAAGTGATTTTGCATAAAGGCAAGATATTCAAATTTATAACTTTGGATATGAGCCAAATTCTTATATTGCTCATAAATACTTTTAGGCACTAAAGCTACCCCTGAGCCTGCACTGACACAGCCAATAATCGTGGCATAGCTGGTAATGCTGGTGATGGGAAGAGAGATGTTTTTAAGCTTAAGCCATTCTTCGAGAGCTGCGCGGTAAGGACAGCCTTCAGTCCACATAAAAATTTCTTTACCAATCAAATCTTCTTGGCAATGAATCTCTCCCAAAGAGTGAGATGCAATTAAGACCATATCTTCTTGGTAAATACTGAGTTGATTGAGCATTGGAAACTCAATATTACCCGCAACAATTGCACCATCAAGTTTATGTTGAGAAATATCGACTAGTAACTGTTTCCATGTGCCAGTAATAATTTGAATAGAAACTTCTGGAAAACGTTGATGATATTTCGCAAGTAAGTTTGGCAGACGAGTGGTAGCAGAAGATTCAATTGCTCCAATTTTTAATGGACCAGAAGGTGGGGCATCTGGATGAATGCTTCGTTTCGCTTCATCGCATAGCGCTAAAATTTTATGGCAATAATCTAGGAAAATTTCTCCTGATGGAGTGAGTTTTAAAGCTTTACCTTCACGATAAAATAAAGGTGCACCAAGCTCTTCTTCGAGTTGTTTAATCCGTGTCGTAATGTTGGAGGGTACACAGTGCAGTTGCATTGATGCCTTTGCCATTGTTCCGCATTCAACCACGGTTTGGAACATCTTTAATTGAGCGATATCCATGTTTTATCATTCACTTTTAATGAATATTAAACTCAATATAAGTTAATTTTATTGAATTATCCATGCGCATATGATGAAAGGGTTCCATTTCATTAGTGCAGATTTAACATGGCAATTTCTCTTGCTGCCGAAACTCAGCCTCCCGCATTTAAGCTCTATTTATGTATTGCTGTGACAGTCTTTTGCTGGGGCTATTCACCTATTGGTGTGCATAGTGCTTTGCATTCATATACCCCGCAGCACATTGCCTTACTTCGCTTTTTGATTGCATCGTTTTTTTTGCTGCTTTTGGTCATAAAAAAAGGCATTCAGCCTTTAAAGTGGAAAGATGCTCCTGCGCTTGGGGTGTTAGGATTTTTCTCCGTAACACTGCATCATTTGCTGATAAATACAGGGCAACAATATGTGACTGCGGTTGCCTCCAGCATTTTAAGTCAGTCTATTCCGTTATTTACCTTTATTATTTCAGCTTTAGTTTTTAAAGAGCAAATTCGGTTTAAACAATGGTTATGTATTTTGCTCGGTCTTTGTGGCGCCATTTTGGTAGTCAGTGGTGACCATGGTTTTGGTGTACCGAGCCCTTATAGTTTGTTGATTGTTTTAGCTGCAATTGCATGGGGTCTGTACTTTAATTTATATAAAAAATTTGCTTTAAATTATGATGCTTTGAGCATGATGTGCTACATCATCTGGTTCGGAACCATTCCTTTACTTTTTTATAGTGCTCATTTGCCTGATGAGATTTTACATGCCACTTGGCAAGCCAATATGTCGGTTGTCTTATTGGGTATTTTCCCAAGTGCGATGGCGTATGTACTTTGGGGCTATGTACTTAAAAATATGCCGTTAACGATTGCATCGAATTTTTTATATTGTTCGCCGATTGTCGCGATGAGTTTAGCCGTTGTTTTCTTAAATGAAAAACCATCAATGATGGTGCTGTTAGGTGGAGTGATTATTGTGGGGAGCTTGGTATGGATGAATTGGGGGAATAGGCGTACTATCGAATAAGCTATAGATAATTAAAGGATCTGTAGATTGATGTTATGTCATGTGCTGCTTACTTTAAGAGAATGAGATGATTGTTGTTACCCTGACTTATAAAAAAACATTAGCCGAAGTTGATGCTGTACTCAAAGAGCATATTGCTTTTTTAGATCATTACTATGAGCAGAAGAAATTTCTGGCATCGGGACGTCGAGAAAATAGAGTAGGCGGGGTAATTTTAGTTTTAAGCTCTTCGGTTCAAGAAGCTGAAGAAATCATGAAAAATGATCCGTTTTATATTCATGATGTGGCCAATTATGATTTTATGTGGTTTGAACCATCGAAAAGTTTAGAAGAAATTAAAGCATTTGTTTGATTACATTAGAGAACAACTTAAATTTAAGTAGTTCTCCAATGTATTTGGTTAATATTTATTATTGCTCAACAATATAAATACTATTTTCGAATACATCTCCTTTATTTGTTTTAACTACACCAACACATAAATTGTCAGGAGTTTGGATAAAAGAAACTAAGGATGTATCTGCATTAGTTTTACAGTTCTTTTGCTTGCTCTCATCAAATGCTTTTAAATTTAATTGATGTTGTAAATCTAAAGTGAATACTTGGCTAAGAGCGCTAAATGCTTGATCTGCTTTTTTCATAAATAATAAATTATTTTGAGCTTCCCATTCAGCTAAAGAAATACGATCCTTACTTACATAGTGATATAAGCGTTTTGTATCTGCATTATTGTCTGCCGCATTTTTAAATTGGGTCTTTAAACCAAAATTTACTTTTACAATTGGCTTTTCACGGAAAGAAAGACGTGAATAAGGCACAATTTTAACTTCAGATGCCTGATTTAAATCTAGTAATTTGATTGTAGGATCAGCTTTATTTTGGGTGAGGGAGTCAGTAATTTTTTGATGTATTAACTGGTCAAATTTAATAGGCTGATTGAGAGAGCTTTTTTCAATGGCTGAACTATTTGCATTTTTATCAATTGCCATTGCAACACCTACCCCAATAAGACCAAACATTCCAGAAACTGGGCTGGCAGAAGCATTACTTGAATCACCAACTAATATTTGGCTGTCTTTTATAAAGTAATCACCTGCACCTGATTCAGTCATTGAAGATAATTGTTCTGAAGAAACGGAAAGAGAGGTTTGTTTACCCGCAGCTGGATATTGAATCGATTTAGTCGTGGCACATCCAGTAAATAATAATGTCGATATGAGTAATAAATTTAAGTTTTTCATTGCAATGGTACTTTGTTAAGTTTGGTAATTATTTGTTTTAGTTTATTGAATTGTGGATAAAAAGTGAAGGAAGTAAATAATTCTTATTTATTAATTGGATGTAAAATAATCATTTATAATTATATTGAATGAAATTCTTCAATAAAAAACCATGTTTCCAACTAGAGTGAAAACATGGTTTTTATTAAAGCTTAATTATACAAAAATTAATTTTTATATAATTTTAACCCTGCAACACACTCACATCAGCCACTGCAGTAAACAAGCTACGCAACTGAGCCAATAAACGTAAACGGTTTGCTTTCAGGTCAGCATCATCTGCCATTACCATTACACAATCAAAGAATGCATCAATCGGTGCGCGAAGTGCTGCAAGCTTAGAGAGTGCGGCAGTGTAGTCTTTTGCTGCAAGTAATGGTTCAACCACAGGAGTCACTGCTTGAAGCTCGGCAAATAATGCTTTTTCAGCATCTTCAACCAAGTTCGCTTCAACTACAGAACCTTCTGATGCTGCTTCTTTTGCAAGAATATTAGCAACACGTTTGTTCGCAGCAGCAAGTGCAGCAGCTTCAGGTAATGTACGGAAGTGGTTAACAGCATTTACACGCTTGTCAAAATCGAGTGGAGATTTTGGTGCAAGTGCTTGAACCGCTTGAAGTACGTCAACAGCAACACCTTGGTCTTCATACTTAGCACGGTAACGACCTTCCAAGAATGCAACCGCGTCAGCGCGAGTTTTGTCGTGGTCTTTAACGATATCGCCATAACCTTGAAGTGCAAGATTCACTAACTCTTCAATTGTTACATCTAATTCATTTTCAATGATTAAACGTAAGATACCAATTGCTGAACGACGAAGTGCAAACGGGTCTTTAGAACCTGTAGGCGCTTGTCCAATACCGAAAATACCAACAAGCGTATCTAAACGGTCAGCAAGGGCAATGGTTGTACCTGTTTTGGTTTTAGGTAAAACATCACCAGCAAATTTTGGTAAATATTGCTCACCTAAAGCTTCTGAAACTTCAGTGTTTTCACCTTCAATACGTGCGTAGTAAGTACCCGCAATACCTTGAAGTTCTGGGAATTCACCAACAAGCTCAGAGGTTAAGTCGCATTTAGCAAGTAATGCAGCTTTTTCAGCATCGGCTGGGTTTGCACCAGTGATTGAAGATAATGCAACCGCAAGTTTTGCAATACGTGTTGATTTGTCCCAAAGCGTACCAAGCTGTGCTTGGAATACCATGTTTGCTAATTTTTCTTTACGAGATGCAAGCGGTTGCTTTTGATCTTGTAAGAAGAAGAACTCAGCATCAGACAAACGAGGGCGAACAACTTTTTCGTTACCTTCAATAATTTGAGTCGGATCTTTAGACTCAATATTTGAAACAGTAATAAAGTAAGGCTGTAATTTACCTTCTGCATTGATCAAACAGAAATACTTCTGGTTGTCTTGCATTGTCGTAATAAGAGCTTCTTGAGGAACAGCTAAGTAGCGTTCTTCAAAAGTTGCACGTAAAGCTACAGGCCATTCAACGAGGCTTGTTACTTCATCAAGTAAGTCAGTTGGAACAATCGCAGTCGCGTTAACTTCATCAGCTAACTTTTTCACTTGTTCTTGAATGGTTGCTTGACGTTTTTCAAAGTTCGCAACAACGTAAGCTTTTTCTAAAGCAGCTAAATAGTCATTTGCATGCGCTAAAGTCACTGCTTCTGGTGCGTGGAAACGGTGACCATAAGTCACATTACCAGCTTTGTGATCTTGAATAGTTGCGTCAACAATTTGGTCGTCTTTGAGTAAAAGAACCCATTTAACCGGACGCACAAACTCGGTACGGCTTGCAGCAGAACGCATACGCTTAGCAATTGGTAAATTGTCTAATGCAGTTTGTAAAATTTGTGGAAGTAAAGCGTCAAGACTTTGACCTTTCACATCTTTTAAATAGCAAACTTTTTCAACTTTACCAGCTTGGAAAGTAGAAAGCTGGTCTACAGTAATTCCTTGACCACGCATAAAGCCTTCGAGTGCTTTAGTCGGGTTGCCTTCTGCATCGTAAGCTGCTTGAACTGCAGGGCCGTCAAAACGTTTTTGTGTATCAGCTTGTGCAGCATCGATGTCGACAATTTTGAGCGCTAAACGACGTGGAGCTGCATAAGCTTCAATTGATGCGAAGTTTAAACCAGCATCTTTTAAGCCTTTTACCGTTTCTGCCTGTAATGCATCACGTAAAGTTTTTAAGCTTTTTGGTGGAAGCTCTTCACAGCCAAGTTCGAATAAAACAGTATGTTTGCTCATTAGTTTTTCTCCGCCTTTGCTGCTTCACTTTCAGCTTGTGCTTTTAGCTGTGCCAATACTTCATCACGTAGGTGTGATTCTGCCATTGGGAAGCCAAGTTCTGCACGCGCTTGTACATAACTTTGTGCAATAGCACGCGCTAAAGTACGTACACGTAAAATGTAACGTTGACGCTCAGTCACAGAAATTGCACCACGTGCATCAAGCAAGTTAAAGGTATGAGAAGCTTTAACGACTTGCTCATAAGCAGGAAGAGAAAGTTTTGCTTCAATTAAACGGTTTGCTTCTGATTCGTAAAAATCAAACAGTTCAAATAGCTTTTCAACTGGAGCGTATTCAAAATTATAAGTCGATTGTTCAACTTCATTTTGATGGAATACGTCACCGTAAGTTACAGTACCAAATTGGCCTTTGGTCCAAACAAGGTCATAAACCGAGTCAACACCTTGAAGGTACATTGCAAGACGTTCTAAACCGTAAGTGATTTCGCCTGTTACTGGGTAACATTCGACACCACCGACTTGTTGGAAGTAAGTGAACTGAGTTACTTCCATACCGTTAAGCCAAACTTCCCAACCTAAGCCCCAAGCACCTAGCGTTGGAGATTCCCAGTTGTCTTCTACGAAACGGATGTCGTGAGTAAGCGTATCAATCCCGATTGCTTTTAAAGAATCGAGATAAAGCTGTTGGATGTTGTCTGGATTTGGCTTAAGTACCACTTGGAACTGGTAGTAGTGTTGCAAACGGTTCGGGTTTTCACCATAGCGGCCATCTTTTGGACGACGTGAAGGTTGAACGTATGCAGCATTCCAAGTTTCAGGCCCTAAAGCACGTAAGAATGTTGCGGTGTGGAATGTTCCAGCGCCCATTTCCATGTCGTACGGTTGTAGTACGACGCAGCCTTGTTCGGCCCAATAGTTTTGTAGGGCAAGAATTAAACCCTGAAATGTATCAATATGCGATATAGCACGACTCATGGTGCATCCACTGGAATCAAACAAAAATTGTGGTTAAGTATAAGGATTTTGGTGGTGAGTGGCAAAGGCTAGTTGGGGAATTACGTCCCGTTTTTTAAATGCTGTTTGAGATCTGCTCTGAGCAGTAATATCCAATAGATGACAGCATAGATCAACGAAAATGGACCTAATACATAGAAGAATTCAATCACAAAGAATTCAAACTGTTCTAGTGGTGCGAATATCAACATAAGTAAGGTTGGAATGACGTACGTAAGAAACAGCGCGCTTAGAATGACGGTAAAAAAATTAATACGATGATACCTATGTAATTTAAGTTGAACAAAAATGGCAGGAAAAAATACGAAGATGTAGTAGATAAGGAGTAAGAATCCAATAAATAATCCGAATTGAAAGATGAATTTAAAATCAGGCAGTTCAAATCTAATAATGTTGGGGTAAAACATAAAAATAAGAAAAAAGATATAAATAGTGATGGAAGCATAGAGAGGTGTAGTCAATGACAAACATCTCCAAATTTGATCTTCATTTACATTTAAATTACGAATGAGAAGTTTAAAAAAAGAAAAAATGGGATTCAGCATTGGTGTTGTACCCATACAAAAAAGCGAACCTCTTTTTATATCACAGCTTATCTGCTCAATTGCGATATTCCGTTTTATTTTTCGGGGGATTGTCACGTCACCTTATGACGCCGAGCGTACTTCACTGGATTAAATTTAAGAATGCAAAATGATATTTTTTAAACGATGCCATAAATGAGTCGTTTGATATGTCTGATCGCATTCGAGAAAAACTACAGATTCTTACCGATGCTGCTAAATATGATGTGTCTTGTTCATCAAGTGGCAGTGACCGTAAAAACAAAGATAAAGGTCTAGGTGATGCCAGCCATTCGGGTATTTGTCATAGCTATACTGAAGATGGCCGCTGTGTATCTCTCTTAAAAATTCTATTTAGTAATGTATGTATTTTTGACTGCGCCTATTGTGTTTCACGCCGTTCTAATGATGTCCAGCGTGCAGCATTTACCGTACAAGAAGTCGTAGACTTAACCATTAATTTTTACCGCCGTAATTATATTGAAGGCTTATTTTTAAGCTCTGGCATTTTTAAATCGGCAGATCATACGATGGAGCGTATGCTTCAAGTCGTAAAGAAGCTGCGCCTTGAAGAAAACTTTAATGGCTATATTCACCTAAAAACGATTCCAGGAGCATCGCCTGAACTGATTCATGAAGCAGGTTTATATGCTGACCGCATGAGTATTAATTTAGAGATGCCGACCGAAATTGGGCTAAAAACTTTTGCCCCAGAAAAATCACATCAGGAAGTGCAAAAAGATTTAGGATTAGTGCGTGACAGGCTGATTCAGCTTAAAGATGAGCGACAAATCATTAAGCATGTCCCAAAGTATGTGCCAGCAGGGCAGACCACACAAATGGTAGTGGGGGCCCATCAAGAGTCAGACCAAGATGTCTTGTTTATGGCAGACAAGCATTACAAAGAATTTAAACTCAAACGCGTCTATTTTTCTGGTTATATCCCAATTAATACCGAAAATAATTACTTGCCAGCAGTGGGTTCTGCACCGCCATTACTACGGGAAAACCGACTCTATCAAAGCGATTGGCTAATGCGTTTTTACGGTTTTGAAGTTAATGAAATTGTCAATGAAAAACACCCAAACTTAGACCTTGATGTAGACCCGAAATTAAGCTGGGCTTTAAGGCATCCTGAAAAGTTTCCAGTAGATTTAAATCGTGCCGATTATCAAATGATTTTGCGTGTGCCGGGCATTGGGGTGAAATCGGCCAAGAAAATTGTACAGGCTCGTCGTTTTGGAAAAATCCATATCGATTTATTAAAAAAACTCGGCGTAGCCTATCAGCGTGCAAAATTCTTTATTCGCTGCGAAGACAGTCCAAAATTCCAAAAAGAACTATCATCAAGTTTTATTCGGCAGCAGATTTTAACGCAGGGATCTTCGAAATATGTGCAGCAACTCTCGCCACAATTAAGCCTTGGGTTTTAGCAATGTTTAATGATGAAGTGGCTTACTATTTTGATGGTTCAATGGTTGGGCTGCTGAGCTGTGTTTTTCGTGCATTTCAATTTAAAGAATTACAGGTCAGGCTCTGTTTGAATAATGTAGCTCAACATGGCTTATTTGCCGATAAAATTGAGGTTGCAAATAACGAGCAGCATGCTGAGCGTGTGTGGTCAGCGCTACAAAAAAAGCTTTCACCATCTTCGTTAAAACAATTTTATTTTGCCTCTTTATCTGAATCTTTAGACGCCTATCAGCACTTATTTGATTATTGTATCTATGTGTTTACTAGCCATGTTTCCATTGAAAAAGATTATTCAAATCCTAGTGTTTTAGCGATTGCGCAGTGGACGAAAAAGGTCGGGCGAGAGAAGCATCGGATGGAAGCTTTTATTCGGTTTAAGAAAACTAAAGATGAGCTTTTTTTAAGTTTAGTACGTCCCGATTTTAATGTTTTACCGCTTATTCAGCCTCATTTTAAACGGCGTTATCAAGATCAACGTTGGCTTATTTATGATGAACAACGCAAGTTTGGAATCTATTATGATTTACGTGAAATACATGAAGTTTCATTAGAAGCCTCGGATGTTGATCGTAATTTAAAAAATGGAATGAGCCAAAGCTTTCAGCTTGAGCTTGATGAGCAGGAAGTTTTATATGATCAGCTTTGGAAGGATTATTTTAAGAGCGTAAATATTACTGAACGGCAAAATATAAAACTTCATGTGCAATATTTGCCGAAGCGTTATTGGCGTTATTTAAATGAAAAATTGATTGAATATTAAAGTATTAGAATAGTAAGAATAGGTTTAATAAGTTTTCTGATAGTTAAAAGGTATAATTTAAATGCACTTTATGTGTCTTTGGGCGTATACTTTTGCCCGTTATAAATAACGGCATATCCCCTAAGGTGTACTGTGAGTGTTATACAGCCAGAATGGTTACAGATTTTAAAGCCAAATTTTAAGGTTCTACCATTAAAAGAACGATTACTTTGCGGAATTGGAGCTTTGTGTGGTTTAGCAATTTCCTCCTTAATTAGCTGGTATGTTCTGGGTGGAATTAATGCATGGTACATCGCCCCAATGGGTGCCTCATCTGTTCTATTGTTTGCTGTGCCGACTAGTCCTTTGGCCCAACCATGGAATGTGATTGTTGGTAATACGTTAGCCGGAATTATTGGTGTAGCCTGTGCACAGTGGATTCCTGATTTAACTACAGCTTTTAGTGTCGCGGTAGGTTTTGCCATATTTTTAATGATGACCACTGACTCTTTGCACCCACCGAGTGGAGCGGTTGCGATTACAGCAGTACTAGGTGGAGCCACAATTCATAAGTTGGGCTTTTACTTTATTTTTTATCCAGTTTTACTCAATTCGTTACTTCTACTTGGGTTTGCTGTTTTCTTTAATCGATTGATTGGGCGACATTATCCGGTTACCGCGCATTTAAATGAGCGAAGTAAGGACCCAACGCCAACTCAAAAAGTATCGATTCAGCCGAAAGATATTGAGTATGCATTAGGGCATCACACTGAACTTTTAGATATTAGCCAATATGATTTAGAAAAAATCATTTTAGAAGCTCAGGAACATGCCAATGAGCGTATGGTAAATCAATATATCTGTCAGGATATTATGAGTCGTGATGTGATTAAACTACATGAAGATGATGATATTCATCAGGCACTCGATAAGTTTAAACAAGTGAACTTAATGAGCCTACCTGTAGTAAATGCAGAAAACCATTTGGTCGGAACTTTAGCGTTATATGAAGTCGTAGAGTGGTTTAAAGGTGCAGCCGACCCAAGGAATTCTTGGCAGCATTATGTAAAACAAATTATGAGCCGTAGGGTGGTTACCGTACTGCCAACTCAACCTATTCAAGATTTGGTGCCATACTTTGTTGAAAAGTCTTTTAATTACATTCCTGTTGTTGAAGATCGTAAGCTTATAGGAATGATTAGCCGTGCAGATATGATTGCTGCATTGCAGCAACAGTTAAATCGAAAGCTATAATTTCTAGAATAAAAAAAGCTACGGTTGATTAGGGGATGCAACCGTAGCGACCAAAGTTATGAATTAACGTACTTGTTCTTCATTTACTGTTCGGACGGATTGTCGATAGCCTTCAATATGTTCTGGCTGTTTTTTAGGAATCACTAACCATAAAACCAGATAAACTAAAATTCCTGGAAAGGCAGCACTCATAATTGAGATCAAAACAAAAATGACACGTAGTAAAGTTACGTTCCAACCAAAACGTTCAGCAATACCACCCATTACACCGGCGATCATGCTGTGTCGGTTCGAGCGATATAAACCAGAACTGGCCATCTAATTCTCCTTAAAGATAAAAGTTACAAGAAGCTATTACTCTTGCTTAATAAAAATATGGAGACGAAATAACGGGTTTAAAGTCCTTTAAAAAGTAAAATAGTTAAAATATGTAAAGGATTGAAATGAACGAAACTAACATCTACTAAAATGCACCCTTTCAGGGCTTAAGAGTTTAAAGCGGCAATCAGCTAATACTTGATTTGAATCGTAAATGTAGCTGTAGCTGTTATCTGTGAATAATGTATATGTCTTTGAAGTGGTCTCGTTTTTCAGTTAAGCATGTGGTTGTAGTGGCTGCGATGTGCATGACACTCAGTGCTTGCGATATAAACCATACCAATTCAAAAGATCACTCAACTACAAGTTCTAATCATGAAGAAAACTTAATAAAAAGTAGTACGTCTATAAAAACATTGGATTATGTCGCTGGACGAACTTTTTTACCTGAAGATACCTCAGATCAAACCCAAAAATTAAATGCAACTTCATTGCAATATGTAGGGCGATATCACACTCGTATTTCATGCGAGGATGCTTTTGCTGATTGTGAATCAGGCGAAGCAGAATACATTTTAAATTTATTACCAAATGGGTCAGCTTATTGGAATGTTGTCCATTTTGGTCGTGTGGGAAGTAAGGACGGTGCTAAAAGTGCCGCTGTAAATCAGTTATGTCCTACTCTAAATTGGAAAGTAGATGAAAAAGAGCGCGAGCTAACAATTCAATGTCCATTATCTAAAGTTAATTTTTATTTTAATCTTGATTCAAATAAAAAATTGGTCACGAATTTAGAAAAATTACTGTATAGCGACTATGGAAAAAATCGTGAGTTTTTAGAGCAAAACTATTTTGTTCCAAATCAGGCTTATGTTTTAACTAAAGAATAGATACCTCTTTATATGAAAAGAGCGCAATTTATATTGCGCTCTTTTTCGTTTCACTATTTAACAATGATTAGTAATCGAAGCTAAAGTGTTCCACTGGTAATGATGTTAATGTGCGAGATGTAGTCACCATTGATTCTGCATGACCTTGAGCACGCGGTAATAAACGGTCGAAGTAGAAATCAGCAACTTTGATTTTTGCTTTATAGAATTCAGCAGTTTCTTGGCCGTTACCTGCTTCTAATTTCTCAGAAGCAACCACAGCTTGTTGAGCCCAGAAATAAGCCATCATCACGTAGCCTGAGAACATCAAGAAATCTACAGAAGCAGAAGATACGATGTCACGGTCTTTACGTGCAGCAAGCATGATACGAACTGTTAAAGTGTTCCACTGAGCACAAAGTTTAGTTAAGTCCCAAGCAAAACGACGTAAATATTTATTACGTGCATGTGCAGCACAGAATTTTAAGATTTCAGCAGTGTATTCACGAACTACTTTACCTTTTGAACTTAACAACACTTTACGGCCAATCAAGTCGAGTGCTTGAACGCCAGTTGTTCCTTCATACAAGGTCGCAATACGTGCATCACGTGCAATTTGCTCCATACCCCATTCTTTAATGTAGCCATGGCCACCGTAAACTTGCATACCGTGGTTAGCAGCTTCTAAACCAAGTTCAGTTAAGAAACCTTTTAAAATTGGTGTATAGAAACCAAGTTTATCATCGTAGTCTTCAAAAGCAGCTTGATCACCACGTGCTAAAGCGTCTGTCATTTTGTCAGCGATTTGAGCAGCGTAGTAAATCATAGAACGACCGCCTTCAGCGATTGCTTTTTGAGTTAACAACATACGGCGTACGTCTGCATGGTGAATAATTGCATCAGCAACTTTATCTGGATCTTTTTTACCAGAAAGCGCACGCATTGACATACGATCTTTGGCATATGGTAATGCGCCTTGGAACGATAACTCAGCGTGTGCAATACCTTGAACAGCAGTACCAATACGTGCTGTATTCATGAAGGTAAACATTGCATGTAGGCCTTTGTTCACTTCACCGATTAAATAACCAGTTGCATTATCAAAGTTGAGTACCGCAGTTGCAGATGCACGGATTCCCATTTTGTGTTCGATTGAACCACAAGCCACTGTATTACGCTCACCAACACCTCCATCAGCTGTAGGCATGAATTTTGGTACGATGAATAATGAGATACCACGAGTACCAGCAGGTGCATCTGGAAGACGTGCGAGTACGATGTGAATGATGTTTTCAGTTAGATCGTGTTCACCAGCAGAAATGAAGATTTTTGTACCAGTGATTTTATAAGTACCATCTGCTTGAGGTTCAGCTTTAGTTTTTACCTGTCCTAAGTCTGTACCACATTGAGGTTCGGTTAAGCACATTGTGCCGCTCCAAGTACCTTCAACAAGCTTAGGCATATATGTTTGTTTTTGCTCATCAGTACCGAATTGCAAAATAGTATTCATACAACCAGAGCTTAAACCTGGGTACATGGTAAATGACCAGTTTGCAGTACCCATCATCTCTGATTTAATCAGATTTAAAGACATTGGAAGGCCTTGACCACCAAATTCTTCTGGGTAAGAAAGACCTTGCCAACCGCCCATTACGAATTGGTCATAAGCTTCTTTAAAGCCTTTAGGAGTAGTTACTTCGCCGTTGTCAAAATGGCAACCTTCTTCATCACCAGATTGGTTAAGTGGCGACAATACGTTTTCACAATAATCTGCCGCACCTTCAAGAATCATATCTACTGTATCAGGATCTGCATTTTCACCGTTCGATAAAGTTTTGTAGTGGGCAGGATAGTCTAGTACTTCATTCATTAAGAAGCGGATATCGTGTAGCGGAGCTTTATATGCTGGCATGGCTTTAATCCTAATTTTGAATCATTGTGGGATTATCTGAATCGATGATTTGATTATTCACTCGCATGATAAAAATACAATGTTAATCGCACCCGAAAGAAATGTCAGAAAAGCGAATTTTGTCGAAAATAAATACACCTGAAATTATAATTTCTGCTAAAGTCGGGACTTATACTTTTATGTGAAAAAACAACTAATTTTCTTATTTTTAGCAAGTTTTGTTAAAAAGATAAAGCGATAAGGTTTTAAAAAAGGTTATGCATTTAAAATATCTCAGTTTATGTTTATTTAGTTTGGGCTTGACCGCATGTACACAACACAACGTGCGTCCACAGGTGGCATCTGCGAGTTTAGAGCAAAAAGCTATTCAAAGTGTTAATGCGATGTATGAATACCCGAGTTATGATTATCGCGGAAACTTTAAAATTACCGTTGATCCCTCACAACTAAAACAAAATGTAAAAGCTGAGAATACTTCTAAGTTAGATGCTGAATTACAGAAGAAAGTTGATCAATATTTACGTGAGCAAAAAGTTGCCTTAAGTCGGGCGCAGAAACAAACCTTATATGCAGCGATTGCAAATGAACAAGGTGATTTGGGACTGACTTCATCTGCACGTTCTGAAAAAATTAATGCCGTATTATTTAATTTGTTAAATGATTTGCAGTTTAGTTATGACGGCTCAATACATTATCGTCAAAAAATGGGTTCATTTAATTTAACTGCCAAATATGAAAAACCGACACTTTTAGTTCAGGCAAAATTGCCAATGGTGCTTGACCTTGAGAATTATAAGTTTTACATAAATTATTTTGGTTTGATGCCATATCTGGTCAATAAAGATAATCAAAATAATTTGGCCTATATTGATTTCTCAAAATATAAAGCCTTCTTTAAAAATGTCGATATGAAAAAGTTTATTGAATATCTTAAAGCTTCAAGTGCTGTTTCATACCGATTAGCTGAACCGCAAAACTTACAACGTGTATCGTTGACTGAGGCTGATCGTAAAGCGGGTGCGGTTGAAAAAATTCGTTTAAAAACGACGGTTGAGCAATTGCTTTTAGAAGTAGATTTGTACGGGCAAGTCAATGAAAAATATCTTCAAAAAATTGTTTTAGGTGTTGATGAGGAAAAACTTGCTGAAACGCTTGCCGCAGAGATTGCTTCTTCTGATGCGAAAAAAGGCATTGCTGGTAAAGAAAAACAAAAAGTTTCTTCTGATGATGCCGCTGCTGTTAGTCAACAGTTGTACTCACTTGTTAATGCTCATTTAGGTAATACCTCTACTTCTGAAGATGAAGAAGTAGAATCTGCTTCTAGTGAAGAGGCGGGTGATGTGGCTGTAGCAGAGGCTGAACAAACTTCAGAAAATGAAGAAGTAGTTGCACTGTCTGAAGATCAATGTATTGAATTAAAATCACTTAAAAAACCAGTCGCTTTAGGTGATATTAATTATTGTCAGATCTACGGTATTGATGTGCTAGATCAGAGCGATACAAGTATCCAAAAAGCGCAAATCAAGTCTCGTCAGGACGCTTTAAAGCAAACTTTTGAAGCTTATAACCAAAACCAGTTTATTAATGATGAAGCATTTAAAACTCTTTGGTTAAAACATAAGGACGAAATTGAACAAGCTTTACCGAAGCAAAGAAACCCTATCACAATTGATGTAGCTTTAGATGACAAAGGCCGTGCAGTTAATATGGACTACGATGTCGATTATACGCCAGCTGAGTTTAAGCACCGCTTTAATATTAAAGCAGATATGCAAATTCTCAATTATGGGAAAGCGACTTCAATTGATCAGCAGCAGCTTAAACAAGCTAAGTCTGTAGCTGAAGCAAGTAAAGGTTCTATGCTTGAAAACTTTATTAAAGGTTTTGGCGAAAAGCTTGGGCAAAGTGATGTTTCAGAGCATCCTGTGGGCATCCATAGCGATGTGCAAGATTTAGATGCAAATCTGGCTGTGCTTGCAGATAAAACTTATGATGCAACGCATACTTATGACAAAACTTATAAGGCTGTGTTTATTGCAAAATTAACTGCCGAAAAACCGTCATATATTAATTATTATTCAGTTCAACAGTTGCAAGAAATTGCCGAGGTTTATGCTTACTGGTTCTCTGAAGAGGAAACCTATAACCCACAAGGTAAAGCTTTAGAACGTATTGAGGCGTTGCAGAAAAAGCATCATCTTGAGCAAGAAGACCAATTTGATAATGACTTAGGCCGAGCTGTGGACCATATTGTGATCACAACAATACAAGGTGAAGCTGGGCGTGAAGCATGGCAAAAACTACAGAAACAATATAAGCAACCTGAACAGCTTTTCTCAAAACAGTATCAATTAGAGTTTGAAAAACAAAATGGTACTTCTGATGAAGAAAAACATTTGTTGTCAGAAACAGCTGATATTTTAGGTAAAGTTTATGTCGCTGCTCGCAAACAGCAACTTACGGAAAAAACAATTCAGAATTTAAAACCTGAACATAATGAATTTATTGATTATGAGATTTTCCGAGATGTTTATAAACAGATGGTTGCAGCTAAAAAATAATAGCTGAGATAAAAAGAACCTACTTAAGTAGGTTCTTTTTTGACTTATAGAAAATCTTTTAATTCTGGCTTTACGCCATTCCAAATATAGAAAGCTTCAATGGCCTGACCAACGAGCATGCCAAAACCTTCCGCATAAGGTACATTGCGCTGTTTGGCTTGATCAAGAAAGCTAGATGGCTTGCCGTAGGCCATCTCATAGGCATATTTGAACTCTAAATTTTCTGGTAGTTGTAATGCATCACCAGATAGGCTTGCAGAAGTTGCATTAATTACAATATCAAATTTCCCTTCTAGCTCATTTAGAGAAATTGCTTGTAATTGAGCTTGTGGGACTGCTGCTTTTAAGTCATCTACAAGTTGATCAGCACGAGCAATAGTCCGGTTTGCAATCACAATCTTTTTAGCGCCAGCCTGCACAAGCGGGTAAATAACACCACGAGTTGCACCACCAGCACCTAAAATTAAAATAGTTGTATTTTCTAGGTTCCAATCTAAAGCTTGAATTGCGGCAACTAAGCCTTGGCCATCTGTATTGTCACCATGCAATTTGCCATTTTCCATCCAAAGTGTATTTACAGCTTTGGCAATTTGAGCACGTTCAGTCAGCACATCACACAAAGCAAACGCCTGTTCTTTGAACGGTACGGTAACGTTCATGCCACTCCCGCCATTTTCAAAGAAACTACGCATACTCGGCTCAAAACCATCAAGAGGCGCGAGACGTTTTTGGTAGTCTAGGTCAACACCTGTTTTTTGAGCGAAAGCATGATGCAATTCAGGAGAGCGTGATTGTTCGATGGGGTTGCCAATTACTGCAAACTGTTTGGTCATTCTTATATCCAAAATTTTAAAATGGCATGAGGCAGATAAAGTCTGTACTGAATTTTCAGCAGGCCTCACTATAAGCCAAATTTTAATAAGAAAAAATATTTGAATGAGATTCAGAAAATTGAAAATAAAAAAGGAGATTCTTTAGGGTGGAAGCCAAAGAATCTCCGAAAAGCAAAAAATTAAGCAACTTTTTCTTTTAGGTTTAACCAATCACGTGGTTTTAAGTAATAGTCGGTTAAACGTTTCTCTGGTGAGTCTTCATCCCATTCTGGACGATATGACCAAGCTGCAAGATTAGGCAGGCTGACTAAAATAGACTCAATACGTCCACCTGTTTGTAAGCCAAACAATGTTCCGCGGTCATAGACTAAATTATATTCGACATAACGACCACGACGGTAAAGCTGGAACTCTCGTTGAGCTTCGGTATAAGGCTGTTCACGATGTTTTTCAAAAATTGGCAGAATGGCATTTAAATAACTATTGCCTACAGCTTGGATATATTTAAAGCAGGTTTCGAAATCCCAGCAATTTAAATCATCAAAGAATAAACCACCGACACCACGCTGTTCATCTCGATGTTTTAGATAGAAATAGTCATCACACCATTTTTTATGTTCAGCGTAGACATTGTCACCAAAAGGCTGGCATAGGTCATATGCGGCTTGATGCCAGTCGATAACATCCTGTTCATCTGGATAGAACGGTGTTAAGTCAAAACCACCGCCAAACCACCAAATTGGATCTTGTCCTTCAGGCTCTGCAACGAATAAACGTACATTGGCATGGGAGGTTGGAATATTCGGGTTTTTAGGGTGAATGACTAATGACACACCAAGCGCTTGTGCTTTAGCACCAGCAATTTGAGGATGTCTTTCTGTAGCAGAAGCGGGCAGTTTACTAATGTTGATGTGAGAAAACATCACACCACCTTTTTCAATCACGGTGCCATTTTGTAAAACTCGTGAACGACCACCACCACCTTCTGGACGTTCCCAATCATCAATAATGAATTCACCCGTACCACCGCCAGCTTTTTCTTGTTGTTCTAAACCAGCACAAATACGGGCTTGTAAATCGAGGAGAAATTCGCGGACACGTTGAATATCTGTTGAAGTCGGATGTTGCATAGTGACCCTCAAAGATGATTGAGATAGGAGATAGATACATCAAAACACAAAACCATAAAAAAAGTAAGGGATTTTTAAGAAATGTCTTAAAAATCCCTTCCAATTATTTTTAAGTTTATAATTTTGTTTTAGAAATCATCTTTTTGATAAAGGTGATCCATGCGTTCACGTTTAGTTTTTAAATATTGTTCATTAAAAGGATTACGTCCAACCGTTAAAGGAACACGACCAACCACATTAATACCTTGATCCTTGAGTGCCTGAATTTTCAAAGGATTGTTAGTAATTAACTTAACTTCTTTTACTTTTAAGTGATCGAGCATAATGCTACACATGTCATAACGGCGCGCATCAGCTGGCAAATTTAAAAGTAAATTTGCATCTACCGTGTCATGACCTTGATCTTGTAAGGCATACGCACGAATTTTATTCGTAAGCCCAATACCACGGCCTTCTTGGCGTAAATATAAAATAACGCCTTGACCTGCTTCGTTAATGAGCTTTTGAGTTGCCTGTAATTGAGGGCCGCAGTCACATTTTAATGACGCAAAAGCATCACCTGTTAAGCATTCTGAATGAACACGTACTAAAACAGGGCCTGTGGGTGGATTTTCTAACCCTTTAGACAGTGCCACATGTTCTTCACCTGATACTGGATCTTGAAACACAGAAATATTGAATTCACCAAAAGCAGTCGGGAGTTTTGATGTTGCAATGAACTCTATAGGCACAGATTAACTCATCTTTTAACCGAAAACGGTTTAAAGTATAGCGTAATGCTGGGAGATTGGTCGAATTGTCATAATCATTTTGAGCACTAAGGTTTTCTTTTTTGTATAAAGAAGACGATAATAGTTGATAAATAGTCAGATTATTCAGGATAATCTGCCAACCATACCCATACTGTATGAGAGACTGCTTTGCATGACCTCGTTCGCAAATGTGGCTGATTGAAGGTGACTTCATTCGATTGTATGATCGACCCATTTTGACCCAGCTTAGGATTTGCCAGGCTTATAAAGGCTTTGCCACATATGTTGTATACCGAAATTCCAACTCAACGCCCTGTTACGCCATTGTTAGATGCAATTGATCATCCTCAACAATTACGTCAGCTCGAGCATAGCCAATTGGTTCAAGTGGCTGATGAGTTGCGTCAATATATTTTATATGCAGCAGGCCAGAGTGGTGGCCATTTCGGTGCTAACCTCGGCGTGGTTGAGCTGACGGTTGCGCTGCATTATTGCTTTAATACTCCAAATGACCGATTAGTTTGGGATGTAGGTCATCAGGCGTACCCACATAAAGTCTTGACTGGTCGCCGTGAGCAAATGACAACAATCCGTGCTAAGAACGGTTTGGCAGCATTTCCAGCTAGAGAAGAATCAGTTTTTGATACTTTTGGCGTAGGGCATTCATCAACTGCAATTTCGGCAGGTTTAGGAATGTCTTTAGCACGTCGCTATCAAAATGACCCATGTGAAGTGGTTTGTATTGTGGGTGATGGTGCAATGACAGCAGGTATGGCATTTGAAGCCATGAACGATGCTGTGGCACACGATGCTGATTTAATTGTTGTACTTAATGACAATGACATGTCGATTTCTTGCAGTACAGGTGGTTTTGCTAAGCATTTAGCTGCAATTTGGGAAAAAGGTCATTTAGTTAATGTCGATGAACATGGCGAGGCTTATGTACAGCCGCATCCGAAATGGACGTACAACTCTCGTTTACATCAATCGGCAACAGATGCGGCCGATAATTTATTTAAAGCGATTGGTTTTGACTACTTCGGTCCTTTTGATGGACATGATGTAAATCAACTCGTTCAAGTATTTAATGCATTGAAAAAGCGTAAAGGTCCACGCTTAGTCCACGTCTATACTAAAAAAGGTAAAGGCTTTACTCCGGCAGAAGCTGACCCAATTACCTATCATGCAATTGGCAAAATTAATGCGACTTCAGTAGGTAAAACGCCACCAAAATATTCTGATGTATTTGGTCAATGGTTGTGTGACGAAGCTGCACAGGATGAACGTTTATTAGCGATTACTCCAGCTATGTGCGAAGGCTCGGGCATGGTTAAGTTTGCTAAAGAATTTCCAAAACGTTTCTTCGATGTTGCAATTGCTGAACAGCATGCGGTAACACTTGCAGCAGGAATGGCTTGTGAAGGTTTAAAACCTGTTGTTGCAATCTATTCAACATTCTTGCAACGTGGTTACGACCAACTTATTCATGATGTTGCATTACAAAATCTTGATGTAACTTTCGGTATTGACCGTGCTGGTTTGGTTGGTGAAGATGGACCAACTCATGCTGGTGCATATGACTATGCATATATGCGTACAGTTCCGAACATGGTCATCATGGCACCAAAAGATGAAAATGAATGCCGCCAGATGTTGCATACTGCCTATGCTTATAATGGGCCAGCAGCAGTACGTTACCCTCGTGGTGCTGGGGTAGGCGTTGAAATTCAGCAAGAGCTAACTGCTATTGAATTAGGTAAGGCAGAAATAGTTGCTGAAATTAAACCTGCTTGTGATGAGCAGATTACGATTTTAGCGTTTGGTAGTCGCGTTATGGTTGCCATAGAAGCTGCTGAGCAATTTTCACAAAAACATGATGTTGGTGTGCGTGTTGTAAATATGCGTTTTGTGAAACCACTTGATGAAAAAATTATTCGTGATTTGGCTGAACATACACAATTATTTGTAACTGTTGAAGAACACGCGATTATGGGTGGTGCAGGCAGTGCAGTAAATGAGTTCATGGCACAAGAACAAATTGTTAAACCTATCATTAATTTAGGTCTACCAGATTTGTTCTTGCAGCAAGCGTCACATGGTCAAATGCTACAAGATTGCGGGCTAGATGCTAAAGGTATTTTGAACTCAATTGAACGAGCTTGGCTTAAGCTAAATCAGGTGGTTTAAGCCTTTAATAAAATTTTTGAAACATTTTTTCCCCTAAAGCGCATTCATTTGCTAAAATGTATGCGCTTTTATGCATTATTCTTTGTCAAAATCTTCAAATTTGTATTGTAGTGGGTGTTCAATGGAACCTATGGTGGTTATGGCTGCGCGTGCGGCTCAAACAGTTGGTCAAGAGCTTTTAAAAGCGCATCAAAATCGTCATAAACTCGATTTGCAAGTTGAAGAGAAAGGCATTGATGGCCCGGTAACACGTGTAGATCGTTATTTGGAACAATTGACGATTGATACATTACGTAAAAGTTATAAAAACCATAGCTTCTTAGGTGAAGAGTTCGGTTTGCAAGAAGGTAAAGGCCACGATGCAGACTGGTGCTGGGTAATTGACCCACTTGATGGCACGCAAAACTTTATTAATGGTTTCCCTCATTTCTGTATCTCTATTGCAGTTCAGCATAAAGGCGTTACTCAACACGGCGTAATCTACGACCCAGTACGTGACGAATTATTCTCTGCAAGTCGCGGTCGCGGTGCGGTCATGAACCAACGCCGTATTCGTGTAAATGTAAAAGATACTTTAGAAAATACATTCTTGGCAGTAGGCCATCCTTACCGCGCTAAACGTGCTGGTGAGATCGTATCTTATGCAGAACAACACTTTGCTTCATTATTAGCGGTTACTCAAGCAGGCGCACAAATTCGTCGTGGTGGTTCAGCTGCCCTAGATTTAGCATATGTTGCTGCTGGCCGTTTTGATGGTTTCTTTGAGCTTGGTTTAAAACCATGGGATATCGCTGCTGGTGAGCTTATTATTAAAGAAGCAGGCGGTGTAGTGGTTGATGCACGCGGTGGTAACGAATCTCTTGAAAATGGTCAAGTGCTTGCAAGTTCACTAAAAATGCTAAAACCTTTAATGCAAACTGTAGTTCCAGCTTGGGCTCAAGCCGCAAAATAATTTAATTATTTATAAATAAAACCCTCTATTATCAGAGGGTTTTATTTTTTTAGCCATGGGTAAATGTTACTGAGTTCAATAAATATGAAGAAAGTTGATTAAAACACATGACTTTTAATTTCTTTCTGCTATAATCCGCCCACGCACTTAAATTTCCGTTCATTACCTGAACATTCTGTTCTATTCATTGTAAGCGCACGCTGTCCATAGAGAGGACCATTTCTTGCGCCCCGATCGCTCAGCGATTCTTCAGGTTCGGCCGTAATCAAGCGTGCGTTTAGTCCACATCGTCGTTACTCGGATTGCTGCTGAAAAAACGTTTCAGCTAACTTTGCTTTGCCGCTTTGTGCCGATGTCTATTTTGTATTTATTAAAAATGGAGCACCCACTAGGGTGAAACTCTCTATGAGCAAAACTTTTGCCGAATTTTCTTTGCATGAAACCTTACAACAAGCGCTTGAAGGTTTAGGTTTTACTACCCCGACTCCTGTGCAAGAACAATCTATTCCTGCAGCTTTAGAAGGAAAAGACCTTCTAGTATCTAGCCAGACTGGTTCTGGTAAAACTGCGGCATTTTTATTACCGACATTACATAATTTAGCTGGTCAAGAAACTTTTGTTCCGTTCAAAGAACGTATGAAAGCTGTGACTCAACCTAATATTTTAGTTTTATGCCCAACACGTGAATTGGCTCAACAAGTTAGCCAAGATGCGATTGCTTTCGTACGTCACATGAAAGGTGTTCGTATTGCTGCAATCATGGGTGGTATGCCTTTTGGTAAGCAAATCCAACAACTTAAAGGCGCGCAAGTTATTGTTGCGACTCCAGGTCGTTTATTAGATTTAGTAAACCGTCGTCAATTAAAGTTAGATAAAGTTGAAGCTTTAATCGTTGACGAAGCTGACCGTATGTTAGACCTCGGCTTCTCTGAAGATTTAGAAGCAATCAGCGATTTAGCTGGTAACCGTCGTCAAACATTAATGTTCTCTGCAACTTTCGCTGACCGTATTATTCGTCTTGCTGAGCGCATGATGAATGAACCTGAGCGTATTGCTATTGAAACAGGTCACAGTACAAACACTGACATCACCCAAACTTTACACTGGACAGATGGTTTCGAACACAAGAAGAAACTTCTGACTCACTGGTTGGCTGATGAAACTCTTGATCAAGCGGTTGTATTCGCGAGCACTCAAGAAGATACAGATATGTTGGCTGAAGAACTTGCAGAAGCAGGTCATTCTGTAGTTGCACTTCACGGTGCAATGCCACAAACAGTTCGTAACCGTCGTTTACGTAGTATTCGTGAAGGCCGTGCAAAAATCTTGGTAGCGACAGATGTTGCTGCACGTGGTCTTGATGTACCGACAATTTCTCACGTAATTAACTTCGGTTTACCAATGAAACATGAAGACTATGTACACCGTATTGGTCGTACAGGTCGTGCTGGTCGTACAGGTCAAGCAATTACTTTAGCGACTTATCGTGAACGCGGTAAAATCCGTGCGCTTGAAGACTATTTAGATGCACGTTTAAGTGTTTCTGAAATTGAAGGCTTAGAGCCATCTCCACCTCCTGCTCGTTCAGGTCGTGATGGCGGTGGTCGTGGTCGTGGCGGCAACGGTGGTCGTGATGGTCGTCGTGGTGGCGGTTTTGGCGGTGGTCGTCGTTTTGAAGGCGAAAGCAACTTCAAACGCCGTGAAGGTGGTCGTGATGACCGTCCACGTCGTAGCTTTGATGACAAACCACGTGGTGAACGTCCATCATTTGGTGGCGAAGATCGTCCACGTCGCGAGTTCAATTCAGATCGCCCACGTCGTGAGTTCAACTCAGATCGTCCGCGTCGCGAAGGTGGTTTCAACGATAAACCGCGTTTTGACTCAAATGATGACAACCGTGGTAACCGTGTAGATTACAAACCACGTCGTGAAAATGGTTTTGGTGACCGTCCAAAACGTACTTTCGGTGGTGAAGATCGTCCGCGTCGTAGCTTTGATGACAAACCACGTGGTGAACGTCCATCATTTGGTGGCGAAGATCGTCCACGTCGTGAGTTCAACTCAGATCGTCCACGCCGCGAAGGTGGTTTCAACGATAAACCGCGTCGTAGCTTTGATGATAAACCACGTGGTGAGCGTCCAGCGTTTGGTGGCGAAGATCGTCCAAAGCGTAGCTTCGGTGGTGAAGATCGTCCGCGTCGTAGCTTTGATGACAAACCGCGTCGTAAATTCGACCGTTAATCAATAGGTTGTTTAAAGAAAGGCCAGTAGAAATACTGGCCTTTCTTATTTTTCAGTTTTGTTATAAAATAACAAAGTGTGAATTGGTTCAATTTTTTATTAAATAATGAGTAAAAGTAAGCGAAAACAAACAATAATGGCACAGTTGAAGAACTTATTAGTTCAGCACGGCTTGCCTTATCTTTTTATTGCACTTGTTTTGTGTAATGGGGTTTATTTTGCCTATGCTTTTATAACTGGAAGTTCTATTGAGCAGTTTCAAATTTCTGAATTAACCTCTTTTTACGAACATACCTCTTCTATTTCTACCAATTAAGTCAGTTTTGCTTTTGTCAAAATAACAACAAGTTTGCCAATTTTCAGTGTTATAGTATGCGTGCATAAAAGTGCAGGAACGATTGCCATTATGAATAATAAAACTCCTCTCTCGACTCAACCACTTATTGAAGTGAAAAATTTGAGTTTTAATCGAGGGGAACGCGTCATTTATGACAATATTAGTTTAAATATACGTCGTGGCCAGATTACGGCTATTATGGGACCTTCTGGTACAGGTAAAACAACATTATTACGTCTGATCGGTGGACAGTTAGTTCCTGATCAGGGCGAAGTTTTGCTCGACGGTAAAGATATTGCAAAAATGTCTCGTCAGGAACTTTTTTCAGCCCGTGCACGTATGGGAATGTTATTTCAGAGCGGTGCTTTATTTACGGATATGTCTGTCTATGAAAATGTAGCATTTCCAATTCGAGCACATACCAAGCTTCCTGAAAATCTAATTGCTGAACTGGTTGCATTAAAACTTGAATCCGTAGGCTTGCGTGGTTCTGAGCAATTAATGCCTACAGAACTCTCAGGCGGTATGAACCGTCGTGTCGCTTTGGCACGTGCGATCGCGCTTGACCCCGATTTAATCATGTACGATGAACCGTTTGCAGGGCAAGACCCTATTGTAAAAGGTGTTTTGACACGTTTAATCCGTTCATTGCGAGAAGCTTTAGATTTAACCACAATTATTGTTTCGCATGACGTTCCCGAAACCCTTTCTATTGCTGACTACATTTATGTTGTAGCAGAAGGAAAAATTCAGGGGGAAGGAACACCAGAAGAATTACAGGCATATGCTTCTCCATTTGTGCGCCAATTCTTAACAGGTTCGGCAGAAGGACCAGTTGAATACCAATTTAGTCATCAAGCCTATTTAGATAACGAGGTTCGTCCATGAATACGATTGCCTGGTTAGGTAGACTCGTTATTGAGCGGATTCGAGGGATTGGTGTTGCGGCACTAATGCTCTTACAAATTGTTTTTTCTTTTCCTTCATCTGGTGGTTTTGGACGATTTATTTACCAAATGCATCGGGTAGGGGTGATGTCTTTGTTAATTATCACTGTGTCGGGCCTATTCATTGGTTTGGTACTGGGTTTACAAGGATACTCAATTTTAGTGAACGTCGGCAGTGAATCAATGCTAGGCACAATGGTGTCTTTAACATTGCTGCGTGAATTGGCACCTGTGGTTGCTGCCTTATTATTTGCTGGCCGAGCAGGTTCTGCATTAACAGCAGAAATTGGTTCAATGAAGCAAAGTGAGCAACTTGCCAGCATGGAAATGATCGGGGTTGACCCATTAAAACAAATCGTATCACCGCGTCTTTGGGCGGGAGTGGTCAGTTTACCGATGCTAACTGTCATTTTTGCTGCGATTGGTATTGTGGGCGGTAAAATGGTAGGTGTCGATTTTCTTGGCGTCGATGAAGGCTCATTCTGGAGCGGAATGCAAAACAATGTGCAATTTGGGCATGATGTCGTAAATGGCATTATCAAAAGTATTGTGTTTGCTTTGTTATGTACATGGATTGCGGTATATCAAGGATATGCGTGTGATCCAACTCCAGAAGGAATCGCAACTGCAATGACAAGAACAGTTGTATATTCTTCATTATGTGTTTTAGGTTTTGATTTCGTGTTGACTGCGGTCATGTTCGGAGGGATTTAATGAAATCACGTAGTAGTGAGCTGGCCGTAGGTATCTTTGTTATTATCTTCGGTATTGCCTTGTTCTTTTTAGCCATGAAAGTTAGTGGCCTTGTAGGTACTAATTTAAATGATAGTTATACCATGAAGGCTCAGTTTGATAACGTCAATGGTTTAAAGCCTCGTGCTAAAGTAACGATGAGCGGTGTCACAATTGGTCGTGTTGATTCAATTACCCTTGATCCAGTTACGCGTTTGGCTACGGTAACCTTTGGTTTAGATGGAAAATTGACAAGTTTTAATGCTGAGCAGCTAAAAGAAGTTCAAAAAAATGCTTTAGATGAACTACGTTATAGTTCTGATTATACGCAGGCTTCTCCAGAGCAACAAAAAGCAATGGAACAGCAACTGATCAGTAACATGTCCTCCATCACCAGTATTGATGAAGATGCTTATATAATGGTTGCAACCAATGGTTTATTGGGTGAGAAATATTTGAAAGTCGTTCCAGGTGGTGGTTTAAACTATCTTAAACGTGGCGATACAATTTCAAATACCCAAGGAACCATGGATTTAGAAGATTTAATTAGTAAATTTATTACTGGTGGTGGCGCAGGTAAAGTTGCCGCTGGTTCATCCTCAGCAGAAGAAAAAGCTCCTGCAAGTACCGACAGCAGTGCACAGCCGTCATTTGTTGAGTAAGAGTTTATTTGAAGGAGTGGTTCCAGGTGAATACGTTGTTTAAACAAACCCTGACAGCAAGTCTTTTGTCTACTATGATTGCAGGTACAGCTTTTGCTGCACCTTCAGAAGCACCACCTGATTTTATTAAGCGTGTTGCTGATGGCTTGATCGCTCGTTTAAAAGCAGATCATGCTAAGTTGCAGAACAATCCTGCTTTAGTAAAATCAATTGTACGTCAGAACTTAGACCCGTATGTTGATTCACAAGCGTTCACTCGTATTGTGATGGGTACTTATGCGACGAATCAGTATAGTACAGCTGCACAGCGTGCTCAGTTTGAAACAAACTTCCGTAATACATTAATTGAAAATTACGGTAGCGCATTTGCTAAATATACAAATCAAAGCTATACCATGCGTCCTTATAAGGCAACTGCGGGTAAAAACCCTGTAGTGACATTGGACTTTAATCACAATGGTGAAAAAATTCCTGTTTCTTTCCAGTTAGCTGACAAAGGCACTCAATGGAAAATCCGTAATATCAATGTCTCTGGTATTGATCTAGGATTACAGTTCCGTAATCAGTTTGCTGCAACAGTGAAACGCAATGGCGGTGATTTAAATAAAGCAATTGCTACGTTCCAACCTGATGCAGACGCGGCTGTTAATCAAAACAAAAAGAAATAAGTAGGTGACGTGTGGTTCAGTATCTCAACCAACAATTGGTTGTTTCGGGAAAAATTGATTTTGAAAATGCGGAACAACAGTATCAAGCAGGTTTGGCTATCATAAAGAAGCAGCAAAGCTTCCCACTTGTGGTGGATTTAACTGAGCTTGAGCATGGTAGTACCTTGGCCTTGGCTGTTTTAGTTCAATGGTTACGAGAGACTCCCAAAAATACTGGTTTGCATTTTAAAAATGTCCCTGAAAAAATGCTGAAGATCATTCAAGCCTGTCATTTGCAGGACGACCTGCAAATGATCTGATGTTTTAGATGTAAAAAAGCACCTATATTTAGGTGCTTTTTTATGCTCGAAATTAGCATTTTATTACAAAGCTTAGATCCATTTTTTCCAGCGGAAATAAATGATCGGCCCAATAAAGAAACCCATAATAATGAGTAAAACAACGAAGAAACTGGTCGTACCATGTGCAAAAGGTAATACATCAGTGTTCATGCCGTAAATACTGGCGATAAGCATCGGAGGAGCTAACATGCTTGGTAAGATCGAGAATCGACGAATCGTGTCATTCTGTTCGGTGTTAATGAATCCGGACGTCGTATCAAGTAAGAATCGTACTTTTTGGAATAAGAACGCATCATGTTCTACCAGTGAACGCACATCTTCGCTGAGCTCTCGAATGTCAGCATCATAGATATGACTGCCTAATGCTCGCGGACGCGATAAAAAAGTAAGTACTCGTCGTAAATCAATGAGACAAAGCTGTGCTTTTCCTAGCATATCTTCTTGTTGAGCTAGGCGCGTAATCATGTCATCGAGATCTAGAATTTTTTCACGTTGGTGGTTATTAAGAACCTCTGTGGAGTATTTTTCTAAATCTTTGTGGATATCTTCTAAGATATCCGCAAGCTCATCGAGTTTTGCTTCAAGAAGGCCTAATAAAATCCACGTTGGATCTTTATAGTCCATGTCATAGTCATTTCGACGAGCGCGTGCCCGAAAGGCGCGAAAGGCAACTAATTTTTCTCCGCGCATCGTAAAGAGGCGGTCTTTATGCAAAATGAAAGCGACCGTTTGCACCATTGCTAAAATATGTGATGAGTCTTCTGCGTCACCGTCCACCTGATAATTTTTATTTTTCGTTAAAAAATAAGTACTGATGTGCAAAATACCGTCATCATCACGGTAAAATCGTGCAGAAGATGAAATGTCTTCAAGCGACTTTAGTGTTGGTAAATTTTGGTCATAGGCATCTAATACCCATTGTTGCTCTTCTTGCGAAGGTGCAATAAGATCAACCCAGACTAATTCGGGATGTAGATCAAATCCACCATTGATGGTGGCATCTTCCAGACTTCCGCGTTCTGTGGCATAAAAGGCTTCAAGCATGTGTCTTTTTTCCTCACGCAGTCTGATGGAAATGGATGGGTGTATTTTAGACAAGGATTTGCCGAAAAACACTTGCCAATACGCTATTTTGCAAAAAAAAACTCTATCGATAGTTTAGTTTGTCAGCATGACAGTTCAATAAAACGGTTTTTTACACTATGAAATCAATTTGTATTTTCTGTGGTTCATCTCTTGGTTCAGACCCAATTTTCCAAAAAATTGCCCAAGCTACAGGCGAGGCTATTGCAAAACAAGGTAAAACCTTAGTTTATGGTGGTGGTCGCTCAGGCCTAATGGGTGTAGTTGCCGATAGCGCCTTACAAGCAGGTGGACAAGTCATTGGCGTGATCCCTCGTGCTTTAGTTGATCGTGAGTTAGCTCATCCGGGTTTAACCAGATTATATGTGGTTGAAAATATGCATGAGCGTAAAACCAAGATGGCGGATCTTTCAGATGGCTTTATTGCTTTGCCTGGGGGTGCTGGTACATTGGAAGAAATCTTTGAACAATGGACCTGGGCACAATTAGGTATTCATCAAAAGCCATGTGCTTTCTTAAATGTAGCGGGCTTTTATGAAGATTTACTTAAAATGATTCAAGGCACGGTGGATAATGGATTCAGCCAAGCACGGTTCGTTGATAAATTGATCGCCTCAGACAAAATTGAAGATATTCTTCAACAGTTTGAGCAATATCAGGCTCCTGCTCCAAAATGGACAAATGCAGATGTTCAACCATAAACGAGGTTAAATAGGTGAAAACAATTACGGTCGCTGCCGCAGTGATCTTAAATGAGCAAAATCAGTTGTTGCTTGTAAGAAAACATAATACACATGCTTTTATGCAAGTGGGTGGCAAGCTTGAACCTAATGAGGCACCAGAGATCACCATGCAGCGAGAAATTTTGGAAGAAGTCGGTAGCTCTTGTGTGATTGAGCAATTTATTGGTCATTTCGAAACAGCAGCTGCCAATGAGCCAGATCATATTTTGATGAGTCATTTATATCTTGTTCAGCTTGATCAGGCCCCTAAAATTGCAGCCGAAATTGCAGAAATGAAGTGGATAGATTTAAATGATTCTGAAACTCAACTTGCACCATTGACCCGAGAAATTGTCATTCCTTGGTGTGAAGAGTATTTATCTACACTGCAATAGCTTAACTCTTCGGCGTTGCTGCTAGGCACGCCGTATGAATGGATGTGCAGCCTAATTGTTTAAGTGCTTGACTGAGCGCATTTACAGAGCTTCCCGTGGTTATCACGTCATCAATAATAAGAACACGGCGATAACGTCGTTTCTCTTGATGATGGGGTAAAAATTGTTGTTCGATATTTTCAAAGCGTTCTAGTCGAGAAAGTCCTTTTTGAGCGTGTTCATTTAAGCGTTGAATTGGTTGCCAAACAGGTATTTTTAAGTGTTTGCTTAAGATATTGGCAAGTAGCAAAGATTGATTGAAACCACGCTCAATTAAACGTTGATTGGAAATAGGCATGGGTACGATCGCTTGTACCTTGGGAAATTTTAATTGTTTTAAAATTTCACCTAATAAGATCTGATAATGTAACTTTTGTTCATATTTAAACTGCTGAATGATCCGGTTAATTGGATAAGCATAATTACAGGCCACAAGAACAGATTGATTATTACGTTGAATCGTTTGTTTAAGCCAAGGTAGCTGTTCCCAACAGTCTTTACAGAGCGATGATTTTTCTCGCATGCCTAACTCGCACAATGAGCAAGGTGAAAATAACTGAATAAGAGGTTGGAAGTTTAAAAAATTAAACATACGCGTAGCGAGGCGCCTCAGGAAGCCAACGTTTTAACAGAGCATCTGCCTGTTCTGGATAATCTTTTAAAACTTGCTGTGCTACATAGTGAGCCTGACTCAGTAGGTGATCATCTCGCTCTAATCGAGCCACTCTAAATCCCATATCCCCAGTTTGTTTAGTTCCTAGTAATTCACCCGGCCCACGTAATTCCAGATCTTTTTCCGCAATTACAAAACCATCATTACTTTCTCTTAAAATAGAAAGTCTCTCTTGTCCATTTTGCGAGAGAGGCGTTTTATATAAAAGTACGCAAAAACTAGCTTGAGCACCTCGACCTACGCGGCCACGTAATTGGTGTAGCTGAGAAAGCCCTAAACGCTCGGCATTTTCAATGACCATAATGGAAGAGTTAGGAACGTCTACTCCAACTTCAATCACTGTTGTTGCGATAAGAAGCTGTAATTCATTATTTTTAAATGCTTGCATGACGGCTTGCTTTTCATCGGCTTTCATTTTGCCATGTACCAAACCAATATTGAGTTCGGGGAAACGCTCTTTCATCTCTTGGTAAGTTGCTTCTGCTGCTTGAGCATCTAAAGTTTCAGACTGTTCAACTAATGTACATACCCAATAGGCCTGTTTCCCATCTCTACAATTCGAAGCAATACGTTGGAGTACTTCCTCACGACGATCAAGCGGAATTGTAACAGTTTGAATTGGAGTGCGGCCCGGAGGTAACTCATCAATTATGGATGTGTCTAAATCGCCATAAGCACTCATTGCTAGAGTTCTTGGAATAGGCGTGGCTGTCATTACGAGTTGATGTGGGGTGAACTGCTCAGCACCTTTATTACGTAAAGCTAAGCGTTGATCTACACCAAAGCGATGTTGTTCATCAATAATCACTAGCCCTAATTTAGCGAAGCCAACATTATCTTGAAATAAGGCATGTGTACCGACAATAAGTTCCGCGTGGCCTTCTTTAATCTGTTGTTCTGCTTGGGCACGGGCTTTACCTTTTTGTTTGCCAGATAACCATGCCACGGTTACACCTAATGGTTCAAACCAACGTTTAAAGTTTAAATAATGCTGTTCTGCAAGAATTTCAGTCGGAGCCATTAATGCAACCTGCCAATCTGCTTCTAAAGCATGACAAGCGGCTACAGCTGCAACAAGGGTCTTTCCAGCACCTACGTCGCCTTGTACTAGGCGTAGCATAGGTTGGTGTTGTTTTAAGTCATTTAAAATTTCTTTAGATACACGTTTTTGTGCATTGGTCATTTGAAATGGTAAAGCTTCTAATAGTTTTTTAGCTAATACTTTACTGCTTGAAAATGCAGGTGATGCAATTTGGCGAATATAAGCACGGCGATTAAGTAAACTGATTTGGTGTGCAACCAACTCTTCAAAAATAAGTCGTTGCTGTGCAGGGTGCGAGCCTTGAGCCAATTGCAGCATGTTGGCATCCACAGGAGGCTCATGAATGTAATACAAAGCCTCTTTAAGCGCATAGCCATTGGTATATTGTTTCGGGAGTAGCTCTGGTAAGGCGTCACTATGATGCTTTAAAGCTTGTTTAACGTATTCGCGTAATTTAGGTTGAGTTAACCCATCCGTACTTGGATAAATTGCTGTAAGCTGAGTTTTTGGTAGAGGTGTATGTTCATGAATGAGCTGAATTTCAGGATGATACATCTCAAGGCCGCGAGCACCTACACGGACTTCACCAAAAATGCGTAAGCGATGACCGGGTTTTATTTTATCAGTCAGGTTTTTATAAATATGATAGAAGCGTAAGGTGACTTTACCGAATTCATCTTGCACCAAGGCTGCCATAGATTTTCTTTTTCCCGGGGGGAAATCAATTGATTTGACTTCTCCTTCGAGTAAATAGCTCCGCCCAACCACAAGTTGATTCATTGGAATAATCGTACTGCGGTCTTCATAATCACGTGGCAGATGAAACAGTAAATCATCTGTGGTAAAAATATTTAGTTTTTCGAGCAGGGCTGCTGAAGCCGATCCAACGCCTTGTAACTGATGGACTGAAGTCATGTCCCCTCAACGAGTTTTCTATGCATATATTATTTATCGGTTATGGTAAAACATCTCAGCGTGTTGCTAAACAACTATTTGAGAAAGAACATCAAATTACCACAATCAGCCGTAGTGTAAAAACGGATAGTTACGCAACACATCTTGTTCAGGATATTTTTACGCTCGATTTAAGTAAAATTGAACCTGTAGATGTTGTATATATTTTACTTTCTCCAAATGAGAGTACGGTTGAGGGCTATCAGCAAACTTATGTTGATAGTGTTGAACCGATTCGAGAAGCATTAAAAATACATCCAGTAAAAAAAATAATCGTTGTCTCTTCTACGCGGGTATATGGTGAAAATGCAGGGGAGATTATTGATGATTTTAGTGAAATTCATCCAAATGATGCACAAGGCCATATATTGCGTAATATGGAGCTACTCTGGCAAAAGTACTATCCAACTCAATCTGTAATTGTTCGCCCTACAGGTATTTATGGAACTTCCATTGCCCGTTTAAAGAAAATGGCTGAAAATAGTCAAAGTTATCCAAATATACATTATAGCAATCGAATACATATTGATGATTTAGCAAGATTTTTGGCTTTTATGCCTGATTATGAAAGTCATCAAGCAAGCTATATCGTGACTAATAATCAACCATTACCTTTGCATGAAGTTATCGCATGGTTTCAAAAACAATTGGGATTGCCAGAATTAACTTTAGAATCAAACCAAATTTCAGGTAAAAGAATTTATGCAAAACATTTATGTACAATAGGTTTTCAGTTAGAACACCCAATTTGCTTTAATGACTATTTATTATGTTTAAATGTTCATAGCGCTAAATAAAATTTTGATTAAACTTTAAATAAGAACATAAATACCTGATGAGGCAGTCAAATTGCCGATAAAGATAAAAAGTTTGAAAATGAAAAAAATTTGTTTAGCTCTTATTTTGAGCGGAACAGCTGCTGCGAGTTGGGCCGAGGATCAGGTGTGGTGTGCATATGATCCTATCGGGTCCCAAGGGGATATTACTCGCCGTTTAAATGACATTCGGCTATATGCCCAGCAATATCAAGTCAAATTTAAAGTGGTTACCTATCAAAAAGAACAGCAGGCCATACAAGCTTTTGATGATGGGAAATGTTCAGGTTTGGCTGCATCCAATTTCAATACTTATCGTTATAACCAGTTTATGGGAAGTACCGCGGGTATAGGGCTTATTCCTAATAATCGTACGGCCAAAAGCTTTTTGCAGCTTTTAAATCACCCTACAATTGAGAAAAGGCTGGTTTCTAAGAATTATGAAGCTGTAGGAATGATTCCAATTGGAACTGCTTACATGGTTCTAAAAAATAAGAAGCTCTCTAGAGTCGCTCAATTAAGAAATCAACGTATTGGGGTGCTACCTAATAATCCACCACAACAAGCATTGGTACGAAGTGTAGGTGCTCAGCCAGTTTATGTTGATTTATCAAACGCGATTGCGCAGTTTAAGCAAAATAAAATCGATATTGTTCCTGCACCAGTGTATGGGTTGTTGCCATATAACTTACAAAAAGAATTTGGATCAGATACTCAAGTCATCAATTTTCCTTTGGCATATTTCGGTGTCAATTTAATTATTAAACCGCAAGCTTATCCTGCTAATTTTGGCCGAAAAATCCGAGGATGGTTTGTCCATAATAGCCAATTGCTGACGAATCGTGCGACACAATGGGAGAATCATTTACCTGCTTATTATTGGGTGGATGTCTCTTTTTATGAAAAGCAAAGTTATGATGTAATGGTTGCCAAAATACGTAATCAGTATGTTCTTTCAGGCTACTATGATGCTTATTTTGTTCAGCTTATGAAGCGATTACGTTGTATGGACGATCCACGTTATTTTGAATGTCCAATTCGCTAATAAAATAAAAGGCAACCGAAGTTGCCTTTTATTTTGACTAAAGACTTTAAGCTTTTTTACGTTTTAAACGGCGTTTAGCTTGTTGAGATGCCATTGCTTCAAGAGCATCTTTCAATTCTTCGTCAGTAAAGGTGGTGATGTGCTGCAACATTTGCAAGGTTACTTCATCAAGCACCAACTGTGCGCCAGCAGCCATTTGACGGAAATTATCATCAAACTCAATTTGGCCTTGGTCATTGGTACGAATGTAATTTTGTTGTGTAAGTACTTTTAAGAAGCTTTGGAATAAAGCTTTATCGAAGAACTCTGGCGAATTAAATTCATATAGAACTGATAAACGTTGTCCGAGTAAATGACTTAATTCTTCAACTTGTTTAGCAGAAATATTACCAGAACCACGTTGAGTAATGAGCGCAAGCGTCATGTAGTAACGCTCAAGACTTTGCTTAACTGGTGTTGCTAAAACGACAAGCTGATTATGCTCTTCTGTATTTGGCGCAGAGCTAATCAAGTTACCTTCATCGTCTTGTTGAATAAGGTTAGATTGAACTAGAGCATCTGCATATTGCTCAACTTGTGCTTTAAGCTCGCTGCTCTTCCATTTAAGGAATAACTCAGCTTTCAAGAATGGATAGAGCGTATAGATGACATTAGTTAAATCTGAACGACTGATTTTCCCATTGTGTTCAACAAGTGATGCTACTAGAGAAGGTAAAACAAAGGCGTGCAAGATATTATTACGGAAGTAAGTCAGAAGAACAGCTTGGTTATCTTCAATCGCAATAATATCGCCCAGTGCATGCTGAACGCGTTTAATGAGTTTAAGCTTTAAACCATACGCAATAATTTCTTTACCAGAAAGTGGTGTTACTTCCATACGTTGGTCATATGGGAAGTTTGATGCCAAGTTGCGGTAAGCTTCAAGTTGCTTAATACAAATTTCTTCATCAAGCGTATGCTTTGGAGTTGCAAGCAAAATAATAGAAAGTAAAGAGACGGGGTTAATCACCACAGCTCGGTTAATGTTTTCTAAAATTGCATGTGCAGAGCTATTTACTGCATCTGAAACAGCTTGAGGAATTGGGTCGTCATTTTTCTCGATATAAACGTTTTCTGCATTATGTTGCTTAAGCAGATCATCAAGGAAAACAGGTTCACCAAAGTTCACGTGGACTTTACCAAAAATACGTTCAATTTTTCGTAAGGTTTTCACAATACCAAAAATAGATTCGGCTTCTTTTGGCTTGCCTTGCATTTCGCCTACGTAAGTTGAGCCTTCCATGAGTCGTTCATAACCAATATAAGTTGGTAAGAAAACGATCGGTTTAGCACGGCCACGTAAATGGCTGTGAACTGTCATGGCAAGCATACCGGTTTTAGGCGGTAATAAGCGTCCAGTACGTGAGCGTCCACCTTCAATAAAGTATTCAAGTGGCGTGTTGCGTGACAAAATACTATATAGATATTCTTTAAATACAGTAGTGTAGAGTCCATTTCCACGGAAAGAGCGGCGAATGAAGAATGCACCGCCACCACGTAGAAGCTGTCCAACAAAAGGTAAGTTTAAGTTGTCACCCGCAGCAATATACGGAACCATTAAGCCACGCTTATAGATCACATATGACAATAGTAAATAGTCAATATGACTGCGATGACAAGGCGTATAGACAACTTCATAGTCTTTAGCCAGTTCACGAACGGTACTAAAGTTATGCACTTCTACGCCGTCATAAAGCTGGGTCCATAGGCGTGTTAAGGCAAGATCGGCAAAGCGCACTGCTGAGTGTGAATAATCCGATACGATTTCATTCACATAGCCAATCGCACGGCGTTCAGCTTCAAGCATGCTCACTTTTCCGCGAATACTTTCACGGCGGATTGCTTCTTGCACATCACGAGATTTAACAACCGATTGCATGACATTGCGGCGATCCGACAAGTCGGGGCCTAACACGACTTCACGCTGACGGTCTAAATAATCATTTAATGTACTTACAATATAAGTTGCTGGTGAAAGATTTGGATAATGCTGCTGTGCATATTCAACCAATTCACGTAGCGATTGTGGTTCATGAAACTCTAAATAAGACTGACGACCATGCAAACCAATATTAACCAGCTGCTTAACTGTGCTTGGTGTTGCCCATGTGTCTGAAAATAATAATTTAAACCAAGAATCTTCTTTATCTGGCGAACGGCCCCATAAAACTGTAACTGGAACAAGCTCTATATCGAGTTCAGGATTTTCTTGTAAAACTTCAATCAGTTTTAATAAGCGTGGTGGAAAAGCATGAGGAGGCGGATTCAGTAAATTATTTTCATCATTGTGCTGTAAAAATAAAACTGATGCTTTTTCCTGATGAGTGCCAACAACTAATGGATCTAACGCAGGCTTTAAATTTAAACGACGCGTTTCTCCATCAACCACCAGAGCATTGCTTCGAGAGTGGTTTTGTAAGACGTAACAAACCACTTTTTGGCGGTCAGTTTTTGGTTCTGTTTCTGTTGTTTCTGATACTGGTTCAGTAGGAACTTCCCCAAGAACATGTGGTGTTACCACGAGGTCAAGTAGTTTACTCGAAAGCCGACGATACATTTGACCAAACCCACTCTTGGACATAAGAACTCCTACTTCTTAAAGACAAATCCCAGCACCAAATGCAGAGGGTAATTATTTTGCGGCATTTATTAAAAAAAACAATATGCTACTTTCTTATAAATTATAATGCTTTTGGCATATTTTATCGTTAAAAATCGTATTTTTAGCTGTTATATGAGCAATCTTCATCAGAAGTTGACTGATTGTTCCATGTTCAAATAGTTTTTTATGGCACAATAGATTCTACACATCTGTACTTTAATACGATTTTTTACCTGAAATATGAAGGTATCTCTCATGAATGCGTTAACCCAAGAACTAGTAGATCTTCTTACTTTAGAAAAGTTGGAAGAAAATATTTACCGTGGCATAAGTCGTAATCTTGTCGGTAAACGTGTCTTTGGTGGGCAGGTTTTGGGTCAGGCTTTACGTGCGGCATCTTATACAACCGATCGTCCAGCGCATTCTTTGCATGCATATTTTTTATATGGCGGCGATATTAATGCCCCAATTATTTATGAAGTAGACCGTTTACGTGATGGGAAGAGTTTCGTAAGTCGTCAGGTTCGTGCAATTCAGCATGGACGAGTTATCTTTTCGGCGATGGTTTCTTTTGCTAACCCCGAAGAAGGCTTGAACTATCAACATCAAGAACCAGAATATCCAGCACCAGAGACTCTTAAATCTGAAAATGAGCTCAAAGAAGGTATTTTAAACTTCGTACCTGAAAATGTTCGTGCTAGTTTCATGCGTGAGCGCCATGTAGAAATCCGCCCAATTGATCCAGTAAATCCGTTTCAGCCTCAACCTGAAGCGCCGTATAATGCGCACTATATCCGCACACATGACCGTATTCCAAAACAATTAGATGATATTGCTCTACATCAAGCGATTGTTGCGTTTTATTCAGACTTTACCTTAATGACAACCGCTTTAAGACCGCATGGTTTAAGCTATATTTCTCCAAGTTTGCAGTGTGCAAGTATTGATCATGCAATTTATTTCCATCGCCCGCTGCGTGCTGACGAATGGATGCTTTACGATATGGAAGCAACAGTCAGCGCAGCTTCTCGCGGTTTAAACTTTGGACGTATGTGGCAAAATGGTCAGTTGGTATGCAGTACCGTACAAGAGGGTTTAATTCGTTTGCGGGAAATTGAAACGCAATAAACTTATTTATAAAGCCATCTCATCAGATGGCTTTTTTATTTTTAATTGAAACGATGTGACAAAAAATTGCTCGTATGAATAGCGAGCTCATGTCATATTTGCAAAAGGATTGCCAACTGAAAAAAATAATGCTGATATGAACTTAAACACACAAATTCTTATTGCGGCCATTTTAGGCTTAGCCTTTGGTTTTATATTAACGTTGTATCCCGATACTGCGTTTGTAAAACATAGTTTATATGGGTTAGGCATATTAAGTAGTGTCTTTATTGGGCTGCTTAAAATGTTGTTGGTGCCTTTAATTTTTAGCTCGATTGTTGTGGGGGTCTCTAATTTGCAGGCGGGAGGGCAGTTAGGTCCAGTCTGGAAAATTACCTTTTTATGTTGTTTGACCACAACAACATTGGCTTTAATTTTAGGTATAAGTTGTGCTCATCTATTTGAAGTAGGGCGTGGTATAGATATCTCTATTTTCCAAACGTCTATGCAAAACTATCAGGCACCAGATAGTTTAAATCCTGCAAGTTTTTTCACTAATTTTATTCAAAATACATTAATTAACCCATTTAAAGCATTTAGCGATGGTAACGTTTTAGCTGTTGTGGTGTTTGCACTATTTGTTGGTGTTGCTTTAGTCCATGGCGGTGAGCGTTTTAAAAGTATTCGCGTATTGAGTCATCAATTTTTTGAAATGATGATGATGCTAGTCGGCTGGGTAATGAAGCTAGCACCTTTGGGTATTTTTGCTTTATTAGCAAAGTTAATGGCAACGGAAGATATTTCGGTACTAAGTCGTTTGGCTGAGTTTGCTGTTGTAGTGACAGGGACTACCATTTTTCATGGTGCTGTTGTTTTACCGTTACTACTTTGGATTTTTGGCCGCATGAGTCCTTGGACTTTTTTCAAAGGAACACGTACAGCGCTAATTACAGCATTCGCAACCAGTTCTAGTTCTGCCACGATGCCACTTAGTATGAAATGCGCACAGGAAAACTTAGGTGTTCGTCCGCAAACAGCTGGTTTTGTGATTCCTTTAGGCACACAGCTTAATATGGATGGTACGGCTTTATATGAAGCAGCCGCTGCATTGTTTGTCGCAAATTTGGTGGGGCTAGACTTAAATCTGACACAACAAATTATTGTGTGCTTAACAGCAATGATTGCATCACTAGGAGCACCTGGAATTCCGAGTGCTGGTATGGTTACCATGATTATGGTTTTACAGTCTGTAGGTTTACCGGCTGAAGCAATTGCAATTTTACTTCCGATTGACCGCCTATTGGATACAGTAAGAACAGTGGTAAATGTGCAGGGTGATATGATGATTAGCGTGGTTGTTGACCGTTATACAAAAGATAAAGATATGAGTGTCTAATCTCCTAAATAAAAAAGCAGGATTTTAAATCCTGCTTTTTTATTTTTAAGCCGCTTGTAATTCAGCTCTTTTTGCTGCTGGAGATTGTGATAAATAATTTACCGCATCTTCAGTGCTACCTTCTTTTACTGGATCATACCAAGGCATGAGGTAATCAATTTGTTGGGCAATAAGCCAGATTGGATTTGGTAAAATCTGATTATCTTTTCGGCTAATTTTATACCATTCTACTGCAACCCATACTGGGAAAAATCTAGATTTAGCCGCATCTACAAAACGTGGATCTTGTTTCATAATATGTGCAGCGCCATCTACCCATAATCCAAGCACTAGTACAATTACTGCGAGGCTTAAATAGTAGCGTGGAATATAACCACCACCCAAATGGCGGTATAAATCAAAAGCAACTGTACGGTGTTCAATTTCTTCTGAACCATGCCATTTAACCAGATCGACCATTTCAGGGTCAGCGCCTAATTCTTCCCAGCGCTTGTTATAGAGTGCATATTTCCCTAATACACAGGTCATATGCTCAACAGTTGCAATAACGCCTAAACGGAAAAGGTCCCATTGCCCTTGTAGAAATTGAGGGACTTCTTTGTCGAATGGTTTATCTGCTAAGGCAGTGGTAAATAGATAATTCATAATGTCCAGATTTCGCTGGATATCAATATTGCGTGCACTTAAATATTCTTTATTAGCAGATGTATGGGCGTTGGCGTGCATAGCTTCCTGACGGATAAATGCTTGGACATCCTGTTTAAGTTTTTCGTCTTTAATTTGAGGTAAAACCTTATTGTACAAACGGCAGAACCAGAATTCTCCGGCAGGCAAGATATTATTAATTTCATTAATAAAATAACTTGCGAAAGGCTGATTTGGAATCCAGTCAACAGGGGTATCTTTCCAGTCAAATTTTACTTTACGTGGAAGAATTTTATAGTCAATAGAAGAACCTAAAGCTTTGTTCTTCAAAAAAGATAACAATTTCATCATTTAGTCCTGATTTTTAACTCGATGAAGTTATAACGAGTATAAAAAAAGCCCCTACATTTGTGTTTAGCAATAGGGGCCAATTTGAAAATAAATTTAATAAAGAAATTGTATCTGCTTTGACGATTTACTCTTCAGCATCCTCATCGCTTGCTTCAGGGATCGCGTCAACGTCAAATTCCGGTTCCTGATCAAGTGTAAAATGCAGGCGTCCAGCCATAACACTTGCTAGCTCTTCTAAACCTAATTTGTTAAGTGATGAGAAAAGTTGAATTGAGAAATCAAGCTTCATTTTTTTCAGCTGTTGCTTAACTTCTAATAGCACTTTGTTTGCAGGGCCACGATTAAGTTTGTCAGCTTTTGTGAGGAGAATATGAACAAAGAGATGACGTGAATAAGCCCACTCTAGCATCATCATGTCGAAATGCTGTAGAGGATGGCGAATATCCATAAGTAATACTAAGCCTTGTAAGCTTTTACGATGGATTAAATAGTTCTCTAATTCTTTTTGCCATACTCGTTTCATATCTTCAGGTACGGCTGCATAGCCATAGCCAGGAAGATCGACTAAACGTTGATCGGGGTTGCCTAGACTAAAGAAGTTAATCATTTGAGTGCGGCCAGGTTTTTTAGAGGCGCGCGCTAACTGTTTTTTGTTGGTTAGTGCATTGATAGCACTAGACTTACCGGCATTTGAGCGTCCTGCAAAAGCGATCTCGTAGCCACTATCTTCAACACAAAGTGCCAATTTAGGTGCACTCATTAGAAACTCAGCTTGGCGTAACCAGTTGAGTGATTGCACAGCGTATGCTGTGATCGCTGGATCTGGTTTCTTTTCATAGCTGATCTTTTGCTTGGGTGCGAGTCTGGCTTTGGTGTCTTTCGATTTTTCACTACGACGCATAAAAAATAACTTTTTAAATGAGAGGGCTCGCGCCTAGTATAAAGGAGCTTGGGTATTCTTGCTAATTTTCAATAAATCTAGTTATTAAAAGTAATAGAGGTTAGATTTGTAAAAATGCAATAGGGGAGTTGGCAGGAGCGGATTTTGATTGCTGCAAAACTTCTCCGAGTGTGTATTGATCTAGGCTTTGATAAAAACTCTCTAAAGCCTGATCTAAAATACCTTTTAAACCACAGTGACTGCGTAATACGCAAGGTGGCGTATTACATTCAACGATTTGATTGTCGCCCTGTAATATCCGAACGATTGAACCTAAATTTGAGTTAAGTGCATTTGGATTTAAGCGAATTCCTCCGCCTTTTCCTCGAATGGTAATAATCCATTCTTGCTTGCCCATGAAGTGAACAACTTTAACTAGATGGTTTTGTGAAACATGCAAATCTTTCGCGATTTCTGCAATCGTGTAAGGTGCATCACTTGGGCGTGCAACATACATTAAGAGTCGTAATGCATAATCGGTAAATTTATTAAGCTGCATGATCACCAAAAATGGAAGAGATTAAAAGGATGATCATCTTAGCCTGAAAGTCTAAATAATAAAACTTTCAGGCAAGAGGTTTTTACATTACAGCGTTAAAGGGGCTGAAACCTGTACTTGATCACCCACTCTATAATGCTCAAGTAAAATATTAGCAACCGAAAACTCAGTATGATTTTCTTCAGGCTGCACTTCAAAATGATATGAGTTATCTTCTTGAGCTTCAGTAAATTTAAACGCTTTCGGTTGTTCAAGTTGTTGTTCGGGAACTTGTACTTTAACTGAAATAAAGGCATTTGCTGGGCTAGTCAGTACGTCTTCATGGTCAGTTGCTTTTAAAGTGAAGCGTTTGCCAGATTCCAGGGGATCAATTTGAGTAATTTCAAATGAACGCCAGCCAGCCCATCCACCTTTTAAGCTTTCAAGTTGCTCATATTTTTGTTTTTCAACACCAATCAAAATATCAGCTAACTGTAAGTATGCTTGCTTCCAAGCTTCGATAAGCTCTGATTCGAATGGCACGTTGAGTACTTCACTAATTGAATGAAGCAAGTTGTCTCCAACAATTGCATATTGGTCTGGTTGGATATCTAAGCTCACGTGTTTAGTGGTGATACGTTCAACAGCTTTAGCTAGAACAGTGGGGTTCTCAATATTTTCTGCATAAGCAAGCACAGCAGCTGCAAGAGCACGTGGCTGACGTAAGCTGGTTTGGTCATCTAAATTGAAAACATTTTTTAATTCTGGATTGTTATTCAGCATGCGCTTATAGAAGTATGTAGTCAGCGTAACGCCGTGTTCACGTAAAACCGGTACAGTAGATTTAACAAGTTCAATTTGTTGTGGAGTCATTGCTAGACCTTATTTATCTGGCTATTTAAGATGTATTTAAAATACATCTTTAAAAAATGAATGGCAATAACTTTCTTTATAAAAACCATAAAAAAATTAGGGGATATAAAATCCCCTAAAGTTAACGCAATTTTTTAATATTTTTATTTACCAAATAAAGAGCCAAGTAAGCCTCTTACGAGTTTTTGGCCAGTACTTCCTCCTAAACTGCGTGCAGCACTTTTGGCAAAAGTTCCAACAATGTCTTGTGTGAGTTTGGCTCGTTCACGGGCTGCTCTTTCTTCCTCTTTTAATTGCTCACGTGCCAAACGTTCCTGCTCTTTAGCTTGCTGTTTTGCTAAAGTTTCTTGTTCTTTAGCTTGCTGTTTTGCAAGTTCGGCGTCTTGCTGCTGCTGTTCTCGTTCAGCAACTTTATTCTGTAGCATTTCATAGGCACTATCACGATCTACAGCTTGTTCATAAACGCCAGCAATAATACTTTGCGAGATTAAAGTCTGACGCTCTTCTGGAGTGATCGGTGTAAATGAAGAGTAGGGAGGCATGACCCAGCCACGTTCTACAATCTGTGGGGTACCTTGTTCATCTAGACAGCTAATTAATGCCTCACCAACACCAAGTTGGGTAATAGCTTCATCAACTTTAAACTCTGAATTAGCACGGAAAGTGTCTGCTGCGGTTTTTACAGCTTTTTGATCTTTAGGGGTGAATGCACGTAATGCATGTTGAACGCGATTACCAAGTTGACCAAGAACGCTTTCAGGTAAGTCGAGTGGGTTTTGAGTAATAAAGTAGATACCCACCCCTTTGGAGCGGATTAAACGTACCACTTGTTCAATCTTGTCTTGGAGTGCTTGGCTGGCATTATCAAATAACAAGTGAGCTTCATCAAAGAAAAACACGAGTTTAGGCTTATCCATATCACCGACTTCTGGTAGCTGTTCAAATAGCTCTGAAAGCATCCATAAGAGGAAAGTGGCATATAACTTAGGCGTATTCATGAGCTTGTCGGCAGCAAGAATATTGATATAGCCGTGTCCGTTTGCATCGGTTTGGATAAAATCCAGAATATTTAAAGCTGGTTCCCCAAAGAACTGTTCTCCACCTTGGTCGGCAAGAGCGATTAAGTTGCGTTGAATGGCGCCTAGGCTGGCTGGAGATAAATTGCCATACTCGGCTTTAAACTCAGCTGCATGTTCACTCACAAAAGTGATCATGGCTTTTAAATCTTTAAAGTCGACTAAAAGTAACCCTTGGTCATCTGCAATACGGAATACAGCAGATAAAACACCTTCTTGGGTATCATTTAAGTTGAGTATGCGTGCTAATAAAATTGGCCCTATTTCTGAAATGGTGGTTCGGATAGGATGACCTTGCTGACCAAATAAATCCCAAAAAACAACTGGGTTCGCTGCGAATGGAACACTATCAATTTGTAAAAGTTTTAAGCGTTCATTAAATTTATCGGAAGCTTCACCAGCTTTTGCGAGACTCGAAACATCGCCTTTAGCATCGGCAAGAAATACCGGCACACCGATTCGAGAGAAACTCTCTGCTAGAACTTTTAACGTAACTGTTTTACCTGTACCTGTGGCGCCTGCAATAAGTCCATGACGGTTAGCAAACTGGGGAAGTAAAACAATTTCTTTTGATGTGTCATTAATATTTTTAGCAATAACAATCGGTGTACCCATATATTTTTATCCTATGGTTTGAGTCACTATAATGTTGTCGTTTTACAGTTGTTTCAGTGCATTTTCGATATCTTGTATCAAATCTTGCGGATCTTCTAGTCCTATACAGAATCGAACCAATAAACCTTGTTGTAAATGTGTATTCTTAAGTTTTCTCATCATTTTTAAATCATAAAGCATAATCAGGCTAACGGGACCACCCCAGCTAAAGCCGAGCTTAAATAACTCTAATGCATCGCAGAAACGACGTACTGCTGTAATGTCATATTCAGGTTTAAAAATAATACTCACTAAGCCTGCACTTTGACCAGTTGTGCATATTTCTTGCCAGTATTGATGACCTGGTGAGGATTTATCACTTGGGTGTAGAACTTGTGCAAATTGGCGTTGGTCCTTTAGCCACTTAAGTAAAGTTTGAGCATTGGCTGATTGTTGTTCATAGCGTAAAGACATATGAGCAAGACTGCGCTGAACTTGAGCCGCATCATCTCCTGAAACTGCAATACCTAAAATAGCATGGGTACGGAATAGGCGATGATGAAGCTTCTCATCACGAGTTACAATGCTACCCATTAATATATCACCACCACCACTTGGATATTTGGTGAGTGCGTGAACGGTTAAATCGATAGATAGATGTTCATCAGAAAAATTAAAAGCATTAAACGCAAGCCCAGCTCCCCAAGTGTTATCTAGAGCAGTCAATACCCCATGTTTTTTAGCTTTCTTGACTAGATTTTTAAGATCAGGGAATTCTAAAGTAACCGAACCTGCAGCCTCCAACCATAATAGTTTACTTCTTTCGGTGGGTTGAAAACTTGCAGCGTCAATGGGGTTATATACTTTAACAATAATGCCATATTGACTTTGTAGATAGGTTAAGTGTTCTAGATTTGGTCCATATATATTGTCTGGGACCCATACTTCATCATTAGTGCTTAAAAATGCTGAATTCACAATATTAATTGCGGATAGGCCACTCGGTGCAAGCAAACAATGCAAACCACCTTCAATTTGCGCAATATTGTCGCCTAGGGTGAAGGTAGTGGGGGTGCCATGTGTTCCATAGCTATAGTCATATTCGTCAGTCCAGTGGCGATCAAAAAGGTGCGAAGTTGATTTGAAAATAATGGTTGATGCGCGAAATAAGGGAGGTTGCACTGTTTCAATGAATTGCGGAGCCTTTCTTGGGGCATGAATGAGGCGAGTCTGGAAATCGTTATGCTTTTTCATAGTGCGTTATGTTTTAAATGATAAAGTTAGATTAAGAGAAATTTAAACTCTTCGCTAGATTTATAAAGTTTTGTAAGAGGTTTCGTTACAGTAGACCTATAAAACAAAAACTTGGCTTTATTTTTGCAAAGACCACTACAACATTCTAACAACAATAGGTTTAAGCGCATGAAGTCGCATTTAAGAGTTCATTATTTTCAACATATCGCGGGTGAGGGTTTTGGGAGTTGTTATTCATTTTTAAAAGCCCACCACGCGACTATTAGTTCTACGGAGTTTTTTGCACTTCCGGTTGATCGGTCACTTGAAATAGAAGCTTTACCACAAATTGATGAGGTTGACTTATTATTAGTCATGGGTGGCACCATGAGTGTAAATGATGAAGCGAATTATCCATGGCTTAAGATAGAGAAAAGATGGTTGCGTCGTTATTTAGCAGCAGGAAAGCCTGCTATAGGTCTCTGTTTGGGTGGGCAGCTAATTGCTAATGCACTAGGCGCCGCAGTCAGTCGAAACCGCTATCAGGAACTTGGCTGGTCAACAGTTCAGAGGGTGGCAAATTTACCTCAAGACAGTTTTCCATTGCCTGAAAAGATAAAGGTGATGCAGTGGCATAGCGAAACATTTGAAATACCCAAGGGTGCCATACACTTAGCCGAGAATATAGCTTGTCGTAATCAGATGTATCAAATTGGAAAAAATGTGCTGGGTTTTCAATTTCATCCAGAAATGACACCGGCAGCTTTAGAACTCTTACTTGAAAATGAAGAAGAGCTATCTATTTTTAATGGAGAATATGTGCAGCCTGTGAGTGAACTACAATATTCAGAAGCACAAAAATTTGAACAAGGTAATCAACTCTTAAATAAAGCGATTGAATTTGTCATAAACGCCTAGAGTGAGTTGAGAATACTAGGTTAAAGTGTGTTTTGAACAAAAAATAGAAAAAGAGAATTGCATAAGACTTAAACAATCGTTATAATGGGCGACCCTCAAAAGGAGGGGCATTTACTGCGAAGAAAGTAGTAAATGTGCATTACAGTCGTGGCATCGATCATGACCTTAGTGATTTTCACTGCCTTTGACACTTACCAATGGGTGAGATGCGTCAAGGGTGATTCTTTATATGTTTGGCTTGGAGTTTACTGGTATGTCTAACCAGAGAATTCGTATCCGTTTGAAGTCTTTTGATCATCGTCTGATTGATCAATCTGCTCAAGAGATCGTAGAAACCGCTAAGCGTACTGGCGCACAAGTTTGTGGTCCAATTCCGATGCCTACTCGCATCGAACGCTTCAACGTTCTTACTTCACCGCACGTTAACAAAGATGCGCGTGACCAGTACGAAATCCGCACCTATAAACGTTTGATTGACATCGTTCAACCTACAGATAAAACTGTTGATGCATTGATGAAATTAGATCTTGCGGCTGGTGTTGATGTTCAGATCGCTTTGGGTTAAGGCTTTCGGTTGATTAACTTCTAAGTTAATTAGGCCGCTTTTTTAGAGGTTTATGCACATGGCTATTGGTTTAGTCGGTCGCAAATGTGGTATGACTCGCATCTTTACAGATGCAGGTGTTTCTGTACCTGTTACAGTCATCGAAGTCGATCCAAACCGCATTACGCAAATCAAAACACTTGAAACTGATGGTTATCAAGCTGTTCAAGTAACTACTGGTGAACGTCGCGAATCTCGCGTAACTAACGCTCAGAAAGGTCACTTCGCGAAAGCTGGTGTTGCTGCTGGTCGTTTAGTTAAAGAGTTCCGTGTTACTGAAGCTGAGCTTGAAGGCCGTGAAGTTGGCGGTACTATTGGCGTTGATTTGTTCACAGTTGGTCAAGTAGTTGACGTAACTGGTCAATCAAAAGGTAAAGGTTTCCAAGGTGGTGTTAAACGTTGGAACTTCCGTACCCAAGACGCTACTCACGGTAACTCAGTTTCTCACCGTGTATTAGGTTCTACAGGTCAAAACCAGACTCCTGGACGCGTGTTCAAAGGCAAAAAAATGGCTGGTCACTTAGGTGATGAACGCGTAACAGTACAAGGTCTTGAAATCGTATCTATTGACGCTGAACGTTCTGTTTTAGTTGTTAAAGGTGCAATTCCTGGTGCAACTGGCGGCGACGTGATTGTACGTCCTACCATCAAGGCCTGAGGGGAAATACCGTGAATTTGAAAACTGTTTCCGGCTCTGCTGTTGAATTGTCTGAAGTTGCTTTCGGACGTGAATTTAACGAAGCTCTTGTACACCAAGTTGTTACTGCTTACTTAGCAGGTGGTCGTCAAGGTACTCGTGCTCAGAAATCACGTGCAGACGTTTCTGGCGGTGGTAAAAAACCATTCCGTCAAAAAGGTACTGGTCGTGCTCGTGCGGGTTCTATTCGTAGCCCTATCTGGGTTGGTGGTGGTAAAACTTTTGCTGCTCGTCCACAAGATTGGTCTCAAAAAGTAAACCGTAAGATGTACCGCGGTGCAATGCAATGTATCTTAGCTGAACTTGTTCGCCAAGATCGTCTTGTATTGGTTGAAGAGTTTGCTGTTGCGGCTCCAAAAACTAAAGAATTGCTTGCAAAGCTTAACGACTTAAATGCTGCTCGTGCATTAATCGTTACTGACGCTGTAGATGAGAACTTATATCTTGCAGCACGCAACCTTCCGCATGTAGATGTGGTAGATGCAACTGCAATCGATCCTGTAAGCTTGATCGCGTTTGATAAAGTTGTGATGTCTGTAGCTGCTGCTAAGAAAATTGAGGTAGAACTCGGATGAACAACGAACGTATCTATCAAGTCCTAAAAGGACCAGTCTTCTCAGAAAAGGCACAAGTATTAGGTGATACTGTTGGTGTTCAAGTATTTAAAGTAGACATCAATGCTACTAAGCTTGAAATCAAAAAAGCAGTTGAAAAACTTTTTGGTGTGGAAGTTGTTAAAGTTAACACAACTATTACTAAAGGTAAGACTAAGCGCTTTGGTCGTACATTGGGACGCCGTTCTGATGTTAAAAAAGCATACGTCACCCTGAAAGCTGGCCAAGATGTTGAAATGGCTGACTTGGGCGATACCGCTGAAAGCGCAGCGGAATAAGGACGAAAATTATGCCGATTCAAAAATGTAAGCCAACGTCTCCAGGACGTCGCTTTGTAGAGAAAGTGGTTCATGACCATCTTCACAAAGGCGCTCCTTACGCACCGTTGGTTGAAGCTAAAAAACGTACTGGTGGTCGTAATAACAACGGTCACATTACTACTCGTCACGTTGGTGGTGGTCATAAACAACACTACCGTATCGTTGACTTCAAACGTAACAAAGACAGCATCCCAGCTGTTGTAGAGCGTATTGAATACGATCCAAACCGTACAGCACATATTGCTTTGTTGAAATATGCTGATGGTGAGCGTCGTTATATCATCGCACCTAAAGGCTTACGTGCTGGCGATAAAGTACAATCTGGTAACGATGCTCCAATTCGTCCAGGTAACTGCTTGCCACTTCGTAATATGCCGATTGGTTCTACACTTCATAACGTTGAACTTAAAATTGGTAAGGGCGCGCAATTAGCACGTTCTGCTGGTGCATCTGTTCAGTTGTTGGGTCGTGATGGTTCTTACGCAATCATTCGTCTTCGTTCAGGCGAAATGCGTAAAGTACATGTTGAATGCCGCGCTGTAATTGGTGAAGTTTCTAACCAAGAAAACAACCTTCGTTCATTGGGTAAAGCTGGTGCTTCGCGCTGGCGTGGTGTTCGTCCTACCGTACGTGGTATGGCGATGAACCCGATTGATCACCCGCACGGTGGTGGTGAAGGGCGTAACAAAGGTATTCAACCTGTAAGCCCATGGGGTCAAAAAGCTAAAGGGTACAAGACACGTACCAATAAGCGTACGACTAAGATGATTATTCGCGACCGTCGCGTCAAGTAAAGGAATCTGACTAATGCCTCGTTCTCTGAAAAAAGGCCCATTCGTCGATGCGCACTTGTTCGCTAAGGTTGAAGCGGCTGTTGCTAGTAACTCTCGCAAGCCGATTAAAACTTGGTCTCGTCGTTCGATGATCCTTCCGGATTTTGTTGGTTTAACAATTTCTGTTCATAATGGTCGTAACCACGTTCCAGTAATTGTTACTGAGCATATGGTTGGTCATAAACTCGGTGAATTCGCGCCAACTCGTACCTATCGTGGTCACGGTGTTGACAAGAAATCTAAACGTTAATAGGTGTCATGATGGAAGTAACTGCTAAATTACGCGGTGCCGCTATCTCGGCACAGAAAGCACGTTTGGTTGCAGATCTTATTCGCGGCAAATCTGTTGCGCATGCTTTAAATATCTTAAACTTCAGCAATAAAAAAGCTGCTGTTTTAGTAAAAAAAGCATTGGAATCTGCGATTGCAAACGCTGAACACAATAACAGTTTAGATGTTGACGATCTTAAAGTTTCTACGATTTACGTTGACGAAGGCATGAGCCTTAAACGTATTATGCCACGTGCTAAAGGCCGTGCAGATCGTATTACTAAGCGTACTTGTCACATCACCGTTAAGGTAGGGGTTTGATATGGGTCAGAAGGTTCATCCAATCGGTATCCGCCTAGGTGTTGTGAAACGTCATAACGCTAACTGGTATGCGAATCCGAAACAATACGCTGAATACTTGCTTAAAGATCTTCAAGTTCGTGAGTTTTTAACTAAAAAACTTAAGAATGCGATGGTAAGCAACATTCTTATCGAACGTCCATCAGGCGCTGCTAAAGTAACTATTAGCACAGCTCGTCCTGGTATCGTAATCGGTAAAAAAGGCGAAGATATTGAAAAATTACAGCGCGAACTTACCAGCATTATGGGTGTTCCAGCGCAAGTAAGTATCAACGAAATTGATCGCCCAGACTTAGATGCGCGTTTAGTTGCTGAAGCAATCGCTTCTCAATTAGAAAAGCGTGTAATGTTCCGTCGTGCTATGAAGCGTGCGGTTCAAAACACTATGCGTGCTGGTGCTAAAGGTATCAAAGTTGAAGTGTCTGGCCGTTTAGGTGGTGCAGAGATTGCTCGTACAGAATGGTATCGTGAAGGTCGTGTACCTTTACATACATTGCGTGCAGACATTGACTATGCAACTATGCGTGCAGAAACAACTTACGGTACGATTGGTGTTAAAGTTTGGATTTTCCGTGGCGAGATTTTAGGTGGCATGAAACAAGTCATGAACCCTGCTCCTGCTGAAGATCGTCCAGCTAAACGTGGTCGTGGTCGTGGTGAAGGTCAAGAGCGTCGTGGTCGTCGCGGTGACCGTGCTGCTGACAAGGGAGAATAATCCATGTTGCAACCTAAACGTACCAAATTCCGTAAGGTGCACAAAGGCCGTAATACTGGTCTAGCGCATCGTGGTAGTACAGTATCATTTGGTTCGATTGCAATTAAAGCAACTGAACGTGGTCGTATGACTGCTCGTCAGATTGAAGCTGCACGTCGTACTATTAGCCGCCGTATTAAGCGTGGTGGTAAAATCTTTATTCGCGTATTCCCGGATAAGCCAATCACTCAAAAGCCTCTTGAAGTGCGTATGGGTAAAGGTAAGGGTAGCGTGGAGTACTGGGTTTGCCAGATCCAACCAGGTAAGATCCTGTACGAAATTGAAGGTGTGAACGAAGAATTAGCGCGCGAAGCATTTGCTTTAGCTGCTGCTAAACTTCCGTTTAAAACCACTATCGTGACTCGGACGGTAATGTAATGAAAACTAAAGATCTACGTGAAAAATCGGTAGAAGAGTTGAAAGCTTTGCTTGATGAGCAACAGCTTAACCAATTCCGTCTTCGTATGGCGAAAGCAACTGGTCAGTTGGGTAAATCGCATGAAGTGCAAGTTGCTCGTAAGACAATTGCTCGTATTAAGACACTCCTTACCGAAAAACAGGGGAACGGACAATGAGTGAAAAAACAGTCCGCACGTTAACCGGCAAAGTAGTAAGCGACAAAATGGACAAGTCTATTGTTGTTCTTATCGAACGCCGCGTTCAACACCCGTTGTATGGCAAGTCAATTCGCCGTTCAACTAAGTTACACGCTCATGATGAAAACAATGTTGCTAAGCTTGGCGATGTTGTGACCATTAAAGAAAGCCGCCCAATTTCTAAAACTAAAGCTTGGACTTTAGTGGAAGTAGTTGAAGCAGCTGCTGAGTAATTCGACGTTCTTGTTGCATCATCGGTCAATTTCGAGTACTCTTTGAGCCTTTCGAAATTGTGACCGGTGATGCTCGGTTTTGGAGTAGGGCAATGATTCAAACCGAAACTATGCTCGACGTAGCAGACAACAGTGGTGCTCGCCGCGTACAATGTATTAAAGTACTTGGTGGTTCACATCGTCGTTATGCTTCTGTTGGCGACATTATTAAAGTTACTGTAAAAGAAGCAATCCCACGCGCACGTGTTAAAAAAGGTGACGTGATGAATGCGGTTGTAGTTCGTACTAAATTCGGCATTCGTCGTCCAGATGGTTCTGTGATCCGTTTTGATGATAATGCTGCAGTTATCCTGAACAACAACAAAGCTCCGATTGCTACTCGTATCTTCGGACCAGTGACTCGTGAACTTCGTACTGAACAGTTCATGAAAATCATTTCATTGGCTCCTGAAGTTCTATAAGAGGCAATCATGGCTAAGATTAAAAAAGGCGATCAAGTTATCGTGATCGCAGGTAAAGAAAAAGGCAAACAGGGTACTGTATTGTCTGTTTCTGAAGACCGCGTTAAGGTTGAAGGCCTTAACTTAGTGAAGAAGCATCAAAAGCCGAATCGTGTAACTGGCGCTGAAGGCGGTATCGTTACTCAAGAAGCTTCGCTTCATATTTCAAACGTGGCAATTTTAAATGCTACAACCCAGAAGGCTGACCGTGTTGGTTACCAAGTGATTGATGGCGTGAAAACTCGCGTTTATAAATCAAATGGTGAATCAGTGGCGGTAGCGAAGTAATAGGTTGAAAAGGCAATGGCCAGACTTAAAGCACGTTACAATGATGAACTTAAAGCAAAGTTACAAGAAGAACTTAGCATTAAGAACGTGATGGAAATTCCACGCATCACAAAAATTACCCTAAACATGGGTGTAGGCGCAGCTGCAACTGATAAGAAATTATTAGATGGTGCTGTAGTCGACATGCAATTAATTGCTGGTCAAAAACCAGTAATTACACTTGCTCGTAAATCTATCGCTGGTTTCAAAATCCGTGATGGTTGGCCGATTGGTTGTAAAGTTACTTTACGTGGCGACCAAATGTACGAATTCTTGGACCGTTTGATCTCAATCGCAATCCCTCGTATCCGTGACTTCCGTGGTTTCTCTTCGAAATCATTTGATGGTCGTGGTAACTACTCAATGGGTTTGAAAGAGCAAATCGTTTTCCCTGAAATCGATTTCGATAAGATTGATCGTATTCGTGGTATGGATATTACTATTACTACGACTGCTCGCACCGATGACGAAGGCCGTGCGCTTATGCGTGCATTCGGCTTCCCGTTCAAATAAGAGGTCGATATGGCTAAGAAAGGTATGATTAATCGCGAATTGAAACGCGAAAAAACAGTTGCTAAATACGCTGCAAAACGTGCTGAATTAAAAGCTACGATTGCAAACGTAAATGCAAGTGAAGAAGAGCGTTTCGAAGCGATGTTAAAGTTACAAGCATTGCCACGTAATGCATCTCCGGTACGTCTTCGTAACCGTTGTGGTTTAACTGGTCGTCCTCATGGTTACTTCCGTAAGTTCGGTTTAAGCCGTAACAAATTACGTGACACAGTAATGCAGGGTGATGTACCAGGCGTTGTTAAGGCAAGCTGGTAAGGAGCGACTAAATGAGTATGCAAGATACCGTTGCCGACATGCTAACACGTGTTCGTAACGCACAAATGGCTAAGAAACAAACTGTTTCTATGCCTTCTTCTAAGTTGAAAGTTGCAATTGCAAACGTACTTCAACAAGAAGGTTATATTTCAAATGTAGAAGTTGCTCAAGAAGAGACAAAATCTACTTTGACAATTACTTTAAAATATTTCGAAGGCAAACCAGTTATCGAAATGGTTAAACGCGTAAGCCGTCCAGGTCTTCGCCAATACCGTGGTAAAGATAAACTTCCAAGCGTTAAGCAAGGTTTAGGTATTGCAATTGTTTCTACAAGCAAAGGCATCATGACTGATCGCGCTGCACGTGCTGCGGGCGTTGGTGGTGAAGTTATTGCTTTTGTTTCTTAATAGGTGATTCCTCATGTCTCGTGTGGCTAAAGCCCCAGTAACTGTTCCTAATGGTGTAGCAGTTACTCAGAACGGCCGGCAGGTCGAAGTGAAAGGCAGCAAAGGTACATTGTCTTTCAACCTGCATGCGCTGGTCGAGCTAAAACAGGAAGAAGGTAAACTTCAACTTGCTCCAGTTAAAGAATCGAAAGATGCTTGGATGCAAGCTGGTACTGCTCGCGCTGTATTGAATAACCTTGTTAAAGGGGTTAGTGAAGGCTTCGAACGTAAGTTGCAGCTAGTTGGTGTTGGTTATAAAGCTGCGGTTAAAGGTACTGTTGTAAACCTTAACCTTGGTTTTTCACACCCAATTGACTACGCTTTACCTGAAGGTGTAACAGCGGAAACTCCAACTGCTACTGAAATCATTTTGAAATCAGCAAACAAGCAGTTGTTAGGTCAAGTAGCGGCAGAAATCCGTGCATATCGTTCTCCTGAACCATATAAAGGTAAAGGTGTTCGTTATTCGGATGAAGTCATTCTTCGTAAAGAAGCTAAGAAGAAATAAGGCGCGAGGTTCTTATGAACGAAAAGAAACAATCCCGTTTGCGTCGTGCGAAAAGCACACGCTTGCACATTCGTGCATTGGGTGCGACTCGTTTGTGTGTAAACCGCACTCCGCGTCACATCTATGCTCAAGTTATTTCAGCAGATGGTGGCAAAGTTTTAGCACAAGCTTCAACTTTGGATGCATCTTTACGTAGCGGTACTACAGGTAATGTAGATGCGGCTACTAAAGTAGGCGCTTTAATCGCAGAGCGTGCGAAAGCAGCTGGTGTAACTAAAGTTGCATTTGACCGTTCTGGTTTTAAATATCATGGTCGTATCAAAGCCTTGGCTGATGCTGCTCGTGAAAACGGCTTGGAGTTCTAATCATGGCTAAAGTTGAACAAAACGAAGGTCTTGTTGAAAAGCTGGTTGCCGTTGATCGTGTAGCCAAAGTTGTTAAGGGTGGTCGTATCTTCTCTTTCACAGCATTAACTGTTGTGGGTGATGGTAATGGTCGTGTTGGTTTTGGTCGTGGTAAAGCTCGTGAAGTTCCAGCTGCTATTTCTAAAGCACTTGAAGCTGCACGTCGCAACATGATTACTGTAGACCTTGCAGGTACTACTTTACAACACCCTGTGAATGCTCGTCATGGTGCAAGCCGTGTATATATGCAACCTGCTTCTGAAGGTACTGGCGTAATCGCTGGTGGCGCTATGCGTGCCGTTCTAGAAGCTGCAGGTGTACATAACGTACTTGCTAAATGTTATGGTTCTACTAATGCTGCAAACGTAGTAAACGCAACTTTCAAAGGTTTGCGTGATATGACTTCTCCTGAGAAAGTCGCTGCGAAACGTGGTAAATCAGTAGAAGAAATTCAAGGGTAATCAATCATGAAAACGATTAAAGTTACCCAGACTAAATCTTCTTCACATCGCTTGAAAAATCACAAGCTTTGTTTACAAGGTTTAGGTCTGCGTCGTATTGGTCATACTGTAGAAGTGCAAGATACGCCTTCTAACCGCGGTATGATCAACAAAGTCTACTATATGGTTAGTGTAGAGGAATAAGCCATGACTCTGCGTTTAAATGAACTTGCGCCTGCAGAAGGTGCAAAACGTGAACACCGTCGTTTAGGCCGTGGTATCGGTTCTGGCGTTGGTAAGACTGGTGGCCGTGGTGTCAAAGGTCAAAAATCACGTAAAAGTGGTGGCGTTCGTCCAGGCTTTGAAGGCGGTCAAACAGCGATTTATCGTCGTTTACCTAAATTCGGTTTCACTAGCCAAATCGCTTTAAAAACTGCTGAAGTACGTTTATCTGAGTTAAGCAAAGTTGAAGGCGACATCGTTAGCCTAGAAACTTTGAAAGCTGCGAATGTTGTTCGTCGTGACCAAATTCGTGCTCGTATCGTACTTTCTGGTGAAATCACTCGTGCATTCACTGTTCAAGGTGTTGCATTGACTAAAGGCGCTAAAGCTGCGATTGAAGCAGCTGGCGGTAAAGTCGAGGAGTAATCTCGAGTGTCTATGTCTCCTAGTTCTTCAGGTCATGTCAACATGATGAAAGGTCAGCCATTTCATGTGAAATACCGTGAAATTATTCGCCGGATGAGTTTTCTAATCGGTGCATTGCTGGTCTTTCGACTAGGAGCGCATATTCCAGTACCAGGCATTAATAATGCTGCGTTAGAAAATTTATTTCATGCGAACCAAGGAACTATTCTTGGGCTATTCAATATGTTTTCTGGCGGTGCTTTAGAGCGAATGTCTATTCTTGCTTTAGGAATTATGCCTTACATTTCTGCATCAATTATTGTGCAGTTAATGTCTACTGTAATTCCATCACTTGAAGCCTTGAAAAAGGAAGGTGAGCAAGGTAAGCGTAAAATTAATCAATATACGCGTCAGGGTACATTACTACTTGCTGTGGTTCAGGCTGTTGGTATGTGTGCTGGCTTAATTGGTCAAGGTATTACTTTGACAAATGGCCTTGCATTTTACGTACCTGCTGTTACTTCTTTAGTTGCGGGAACAATGTTCCTAATGTGGCTAGGTGAACAGATCACAGAAAGAGGTATCGGTAATGGTATCTCAATGATTATTTTTGCAGGTATTGTTGCTGGTTTGCCTAATTTAATTATGCAATCTATCTCTTCTGTAGATAATGGTCAGACAAGTTTGATTGGTCTTGTAATCTTTGGTCTTTTGTCTCTAGGTGTATTGGCAGCTATTGTGTTTATTGAAAAAGCACAACGTCGCATTCCAGTAAACTATGCGCAAAAGCAACAAGGGCGTCGTATATTTACAGCACAGCAGACGCATTTGCCATTAAAAATTAATATGGCTGGTGTTATTCCTGCGATTTTTGCAAGTTCTCTACTGTTGTTCCCAGCAAGTCTTGGTCAATGGGTGGGAAGTGCAGATCCAAATGCTGGTTTTATTAAAAGCAGCTTACAAGATTTAGCTTTAGTATTGTCGCCTGGACAGCCTTTGTATTTGGTGCTCTTTGGTGCGTTAATTATCTTTTTCTGTTACTTTTATACGGCTTTAGTATTTAGCCCTAAGGAAGTATCAGAAAATCTAAAACGCAGCGGAGCTTATGTGCCTGGTATTCGCCCAGGTGAGCAAACTGCTCGTTACTTAGATCATATTCTTAATCGTTTGACGTTTATTGGTGCGATTTATATTACGGTCATTTGTTTAATGCCAATGATTCTACAAAGTTCTTTTGGGATTCCATTCTATTTGGGTGGTACCTCACTATTGATCGTAGTTGTCGTGGTTATGGACTTTATGGCTCAGCTACAAGCGCATTTAACATCTCATCAATATGATAATCAAACATTAATGAGAAAAACGACTGCTCATCCTAAGGGATAAGCGCACTTAGAGGTTTCATCATGAAAGTACAAGCTTCTGTAAAGAAAATTTGTGGTAGCTGTAAAGTTATCCGTCGTAATGGGGTTATTCGCGTAATTTGTAGCGCAGAACCTCGTCATAAGCAGCGTCAAGGTTAATCTAATCAAGACCTGTTGATTTCAGTAGGCGAATTGGGTTAATATCCGCCCCTCAAGATTTTTGTGGGGCGGTTGATTATCTCTACTGCCTTTTTGGAGAAAGTGAATGGCTCGTATTGCCGGTGTAAACATTCCGGATAACAAGCATGCTGTTATCTCCCTCACTTACATCTTTGGTATCGGTCGCCACACTGCTAAGAATATCTTAGCTACAGTTGGTATTACTGAAACTACTAAGATCCGTGAGTTGGACGATGCTCAGCTTGATGCGATTCGTGCAGAAGTTGCTAAGGTTCCTACCGAAGGTGACTTACGTCGCGAAATTTCCATGAACATTAAACGTTTAATGGATTTGGGTTGCTACCGCGGCCTTCGCCATCGTCGCAGCTTGCCTGTCCGTGGTCAACGCACCAAAACTAACGCACGTACCCGTAAAGGTCCGCGCAAACCGATTAAAAAGTAAGATTTCTGGAAGCTAAAAGATGGCTAAAGATACTCGCACACGCAAGAAGGTCACTCGTACCGTCTCTGAAGGTGTTGCACACATTCACGCGTCTTTTAATAACACCATTGTTACGATTACTGATCGTCAAGGTAATGCATTGGCTTGGGCCACCTCAGGTGGACAAGGCTTCCGTGGTTCACGTAAATCAACTCCGTTTGCTGCTCAGGTAGCTGCTGAAGTTGCTGGTAAAGCAGCTTTAGATTACGGTTTGAAAAATCTGGATGTCCTTGTAAAAGGTCCTGGTCCAGGTCGTGAGTCTGCGGTTCGTGCATTAGGCGCAGTGGGTTATAAGATTAACAGCATTACCGATGTGACTCCAATTCCTCACAACGGTTGCCGTCCACCTAAAAAACGTCGCGTGTAAGGAGAAACATTCATGGCTCGTTATATTGGTCCAAAATGCAAACTCTCTCGCCGCGAAGGGACAGACCTGCAACTTAAATCTGGCGTTAAACCATTTGACGTCAAAACTAAAAAAGCTAACAAAGCACCTGGTCAACATGGTCAGGCACGCGGTGGTAAGCAATCTGAGTATTCACTACAATTACGTGAAAAACAAAAAGTCCGTCGTATTTACGGTGTGTTAGAACGTCAATTTAGTAACTACTATAAAGAAGCAGCTCGTGTTAAAGGCGCAACAGGTGAGAACTTGTTGAAATTGCTTGAAAGCCGTCTTGATAACGTTGTTTATCGCATGGGTTTTGGTTCTACACGTGCAGAAGCTCGTCAGTTAGTAAGTCACCGTAGCATTACTTTGAATGGTCGTCGTGTAAACATCGCATCTATTCAAGTTAAAGCTGGTGATGTAATTGCGGTTCACGAAGGTGCTAAACAACAATTGCGTATTAAAAACGCGATTGAGTTAGCTGCACAACGTGGTATTCCAGCTTGGATCGAAGTTGATCATTCTAAGCTTGAAGGTACGTTTAAAGCTGCACCAGATCGTTCTGATTTACCTGCTGAAATCAACGAAAGCTTGATTGTAGAATTGTATTCTAAATAATCCTTGAGGTAGCAATAATGACGCGTACTGCAAACGAGTTTCTAACTCCGCAAGCGATCAAGGTCGAAGCGGTAAGCGGGACCTCGGCAAAAGTGATTCTAGAACCTTTAGAGCGTGGTTTTGGCCACACTCTAGGTAATGCTTTACGTCGCATTCTATTGTCTTCTTTACCTGGCGCTGCTGTGGTTGAAGTTGAGATAGAAGGTGTCGAGCACGAGTACAGTACTTTAGAAGGCTTGCAGCAGGACATCGTCGAGCTCTTGCTGAACCTAAAAGGATTGTCTATTAAGCTGTTCGATCAAAATGAAGCATATTTAACATTAGAGAAACAAGGTCCTGGCGATATTACTGCTGCTGACCTTCGTTTACCTCATAATGTTGAAGTGGTTAACCCAGAACATTTAATCGGTACTTTAAGTGCTTCAGGCTCATTAAAAATGCGCTTGAAAGTTGCTCAAGGTCGTGGTTATGAAACATCTGATTCTCGTTTCCCTGAAGGCGAAACACGTCCTGTTGGTCGTTTGCAATTAGATGCTTCTTATAGCCCGATTAAACGTGTTTCTTACACCGTTGAAAATGCGCGTGTAGAACAACGTACCGATTTAGATAAACTGGTAATCGACCTCGAAACAAATGGAACGGTTGATCCTGAAGAAGCAATCCGTAAAGCGGCAACAATCTTGCAACAACAAATTGCAATTTTTGTTGATCTTCAGAAAGACCAAACTCCAGTTGCTCAAGAGCCTCGTGAAGAAGTTGACCCAATCTTGCTTCGCCCAGTAGATGATCTAGAGCTTACTGTTCGTTCTGCTAACTGTTTGAAAGCAGAAAATATTTACTACATTGGTGATCTTGTTCAACGTACTGAAGTTGAGTTGTTAAAAACTCCTAACCTTGGTAAAAAATCGTTAACAGAGATCAAAGATGTTTTGGCATCGAAAGGCTTACAACTCGGTATGCGTCTTGAAAACTGGCCACCAGCTAGTCTTCGTATGGACGACCGTTTTGCCTATCGTAGCCGTTAATTAAGTAGGACTATCACCATGCGTCATCGTAATAGTGGTGTGAAATTAGGCCGTACAAGCAGCCATCGTAAAGCGATGTTCCAAAACTTGGCTAATTCTTTATTTGAACACGAGTTGATCAAAACAACTGTGCCTAAAGCTAAAGAATTACGTCGTGTTGCTGAGCCTTTAATCACTCTAGCAAAAAACGATACTGTAGCAAATCGTCGTTTAGCATTTGCTCGTACTCGTAATGCTGCAACTGTTGGTAAATTATTTACCGTACTCGGCCCTCGTTACAAAGAACGTAACGGCGGTTATCTACGTGTTCTTAAAGCGGGCTTCCGTGCTGGTGATGCAGCACCGATGGCTTACGTTGAGCTTGTAGATCGTGAAGTAAACACTTCAGCTGAATAATTGATTTTATTCAAAAAAGACCGGTTTTATGCCGGTCTTTTTTATTTCTACTCACAAAATAAATTATAAAAATGTCCTCAAGTGACATAAAAAAGTAGATAAACGGTCAAACTTGACATTGTGTATTGTCAAAATTGTGTTTTAATAAACTTATATTCTCAACAATGGGTATAAAAATAAAATGGAAAAGCAAGTTGATATTTTAATCATTGGCGCAGGTATTTCAGGAATCGGAATTGCTGCCCATTTGTCAAAAAATTCACCACAACGACAATTCGAGATTTTAGAACGTCGTGAGTCTTTTGGTGGAACATGGGATCTTTTCCGTTATCCTGGTATCCGTTCAGATTCAGATATGTCTACCTTTGGTTTTAACTTTAAACCATGGTGTAAAGCGAATGTATTAGCTGATGGTGCTTCTATTAAAGGATATTTAGGTGAAGTAATTAATGAATTTAAATTAAAAGAAAAAATTCATTTTGGTCATCGCGTACTTTCTGCTAATTATGATTCGGCTTCAAAAAAATGGCAGGTTGTAGTCGAAGATAGCAATAAAAAACAGCAGACTTGGATTGCTAACTTTGTGGTCGGTTGTACAGGTTACTATAATTATGATCAGGGTTATGCGCCTTCTTTCCCAAATCAAGAAGCATTTAAAGGGCAACTCATTCACCCACAGCATTGGCCTGAAAACTTAGATTACACAGGTAAAAAGGTGGTTATTATTGGTAGTGGTGCAACAGCGATTACTTTAGTACCAGCAATGGCTAAAGGTGGGGCAGGTCATGTGACCATGTTGCAGCGTTCACCAACATATATTGCTAGCGTTCCTTCTATCGATTTTATCTATGAAAAAACGCGTAAATTTATGTCTGAAGAGGCAGCTTATAAATTTACTCGAGCTCGCAACATTGGTATGCAGCGCGCTATTTATGCGCTGTCTCAGAAACATCCTAAAACTGTACGTCGTTTACTTTTAAAAGCAATTGAAGTGCAGCTTAAAGGTAAGGTTGATATGAAGCATTTTACACCTTCATACAATCCTTGGGATCAGCGTTTATGTGTAGTGCCAGATGGGGACTTGTTTAAGATTTTACGTGAAGGCAAAGCGAGCGTAGAAACTGATCAAATCGAGAAATTTACTGAAAAAGGTATTTTACTTAAATCTGGCAAACATCTTGATGCTGATATCGTTGTTTCTGCAACAGGATTACAAGTTCAGATTATGGGCGGAGTTCAGGCGACTCTTGATGGGAAACCAATCAACTCATCTGAACATATGCTTTATAACGGCATAATGCTAAGTGATGTACCGAATATGGCTATGATTATTGGCTATGTAAATGCCTCATGGACACTCAAAGTAGATATCGCTGCCGAATATATTTGTCGCTTATTAAACTATATGGACAAAAATAGTTATGATGAAGTGATTCCATCGGGTGATAAGACTGTGATGGAAGAAGATACCGTAATGGGTAAACTATCTTCAGGTTATATTAATCGTGCAGCACATGAACTTCCTAAACAAGGTAAGCGTGCTCCATGGCAGGTGACTAATAACTATTTAGAAGATAGAAAGTCTTTGAAAAATGCAAAATTTGAAGATGGCATTCTTCATTTTCATAAGCGTTCTGAAGCGAATGAGCGTAAACCAAAATTAGTATCTTAAGTCCTGTTAAATAAAAAAAGGGGCGTAATGCCCCTTTTTTTGTGAAGGTATTAAAGTGTTCTTGAAATTAATTCTTTCATGATTTCATTTGTACCTGCATAAATTCGATTTGCTCGATGATCAATGTATGCACGTGCAATTGGATATTCAAGCATATAGCCATAACCACCATGTAACTGAAGACATTCATCTACAATCTTTGAGAACATATCAGAAATTTTATATTTAGCAGCAGCTGCAGCTTCGACACTCAATTTTTCTTCAAGTTGTAATTCCATACAACGATCTAAATAAGTACGACAGAAATCGATTTCTGTTCTAAGTTCCGCAAGTTTGAAGCGCGTATTTTGAAATGCGCCAATAGGTTTACCAAATGCCTTGCGATCTTTTGTATATTGGACGGTATGTGCAAATGCTGCTTCAGCACCTGCCTGACAAATAATAGCAACTAACATTCGTTCCCATGCTAATTCTTTCATGAGCATGATAAAGCCCATACCTTCCATGCCTAAAAGGTTTTCTTTAGGAACGCGAACGTTATCAAAGAATAATTCGCAGGTATCTTGGCCTTTCATACCAATTTTGTTTAGTGGTTTACCTTTACTAAAACCAGCTCTGTCTGCTTCTACAATAATTAAGGATAAGTTCGCAGAACCTTTGTCACTATTACCAGTCTTACAAACGACTATGGCCATGTCGCATAAGTAGCCATTTGTAATAAAAATTTTAGAACCATTAATGACATATTCATCACCCTCAAGTACGGCGGTGGTTCTTACCGCTTGTAAATCTGAACCAGTGCCTGGTTCCGTCATTGCAATAGCAGTAACAATTTCTCCAGTTGCCATTTTGGGTAACCATTTTTGTTTTTGCTCTTCATTACCAAAATTATTAACGTAATTAGCAACAATATCGGAATGTAGAGAAAAACCAGTACTTGAGTCCATCGCATACGCTTGTTCTTCAATAAGAATCATACTGTATAGGCGATCTACCCCAGAGCCACCATATTCCTCTGGCATTGTGGTACAAAGAAGACCTAGTTCTCCAGCTTTATTCCAAAGATCTCGGTCAACATGTTGCTGTTTTTCATATTTTTCTATATTGGGAACGACTTCCTTTTCATAGAATTTACGCACTGTCTCACGGAAGGCTTCGTGTTCTTCATTGAATAATTGTCTTGGTAACATATTTGGAATAGGACGGATGGCACCAGATTGCATTTGTATTTCTTCCTTGGTTCAGGTGTGATGTTATGCCCTAAACATACGTAAGCATTTCATGCCTAACAATGTGATGAATGCTCAATTATGCGGATAAGATGATAAATTTGGTCAATTTGATATTTTTAGCGATCTTTAGGATGTGATCAGGTAAACTAGGCGCACTATCAACACAGATGGGGACGTAAATGTCTGACGAAATGACCTTGGAAGAACGTAAAGTAATTTATCGAGCACGCCGCGGCTTAAAAGAAATTGACGTCTATTTTGACCCGTATGTAAAAAACTATTATTTAAAAGCTGATCCAGCAGAAAAAGCATTATTTGCAGAGTTAGTTGATCAAGAAGATCCGGATTTATTAGATTGGTTCATGGAAGTTTCTGAACCTCCACGTACTGAGTTACGTGAATTTATTTATAAACTAAAACAGTATGTACATGGCTAAACTGTTTTGATAAAAGAATTAAATTTTGAGCTGAAATATAGCCGTATCTCGGTAATATTTCAGCTTTTTGTTGGTTTGGGTTTAGCAATCCTGCTTTATCAGTTATTAACACCGATATGGTGGCTATGTGCTGTTATTCTTCTATTTATTGGTTTTATTTTCTTTTTAAAGCAAGCACAAATATCTCAAATTGAATATTTAGATCAAAAATTATGGTCGGTTGCATATTTCTCAAAAAAAGAAATTTACCGTGCGGAAATTACTAAAATAATTGATTATCAGTTATTTGTAGTTATTTATCTTGAAGAAACTCCTAAGAATATAGCTATTGTATGGTTCGATCAGCTTCCCATTCAGCAGTGGAAAAGATTAAAAGTTCTAGAAAAACTCTATTAATTGTTAGACAATTCTACAATTGTATATTTATTTAAAAATTATAAAAAACAAAAGTTTAAGAATTATTTTCTTTATTAAACTTCGGATTGTCTAATTAAAATATAGAAAAAAGCCAAGGAAAGACAATTGTCTGACAATTTCACCTATGGGTAACTATTTGATCGGTTAAAGTACAAACACCAACGTAAAGTGTGTCGGAGGTCTCAAAATGGAGATGCCAACATGGTCGTTCTTGGTCATTGCCATAATTCTGGCAGTGGTGATAGGAAGAGCAGGAACTTTACTCAGGGAACATCTTAACAAAGTTAATTTTAACAAGGTTAAGAGACAGAGGATGCAAGGTCGTCGATCAGTCAATTATTAAAATTGGTAAATCGATTAATTTCATCAAGTGTCCAGTTTATAACTGGGTGCGATTGTAGTAAGGAGGTCTCTCATGGAGATTTCAATGTGGATGTTTCTGTTAATTACAGTTGTTATGGCTGTAGTAGTAGGAAGAGCAGGAACTTTACTTAAGGATTATATAGAACAAAAATAATATAAGCCGTTAAAAGCTTATCCCAGTTAATAAGTAGCATGTGCTGAACCGTCGCAATGCTACTTTTTTTTGCCTAAAATTTCTGTTTCCTCGAAAAACTGTCAATTTTATCTGCTGTGAAGTGTGTCAAAGTATAAGCGCTACAATTAGAGTAATTACTCTTTTATTCAAGATATGCATCTGCTAATGTACATCTGAAAAGGAAAAAACAAATTACATAGAGGACAGGAAGATGTCTAAAGTCCAAAAAATAAGCCAAGGTTTGGCGGTGAGTTTTCTTGCAGCTTCAGTTTTATCAGGTTGTTCATACGTCGTGAAAACTGGAGCAAATGTTGCTCTAGGTTTTACGGAAAAGCACGTCGTTCCACCAATTTTGGCAATGCAAGATGCTGAAATGGTATGTAATACTGGTAGTGCGTTAACACCTGCAATCATGTCTACTAAAGGGATGGGTGCAGATCCGACACGTGTTGCAGTATTAATGTATGCAGCATCAGGTGTATGTGCGGAAAATCAGGCTTTAGAAGCAGAATTACGTTATTTGCGCGCCTCAAAAGCTGGTCAAGTGACAGAAGCCCAAGATGCACGTATTGCACAAAAGCGTTGGGCAGCAATTGCTGCTGAACGTCAATATACGGGTTATAAGTTATTTGCTGATCGTTGGGAATCTAAATATAAATATCACTTAGGTGATTCTTGCCCAACGATGCGTAATGATACTGATCAAACTGTTTATTTACTTGGCATGATCAGTGGTCTTCAGGCTGTGACCAACGATATTAACTCAGGCGGTGCAGTCAATGTTCCTAAAGATATCGCTGCTATTGTAGAGCGTGGCATGGTTTGTCTAGATAATGAAAAATTCTGGGGCGCACCTAACGCAACGCGTGCTGTTATCTGGACTTTATTGCCAGGTGCTGATGAAGGGAAACCTGATCCGTACCAAACTTTAAAACAGTCAATTCAGATTGCTGAGAAAAAAGGTGTTCGCCTATCTCATGCCTTATATGCTGTGGCTGCTCAAGCAAGCGGTGATGATGCAAAAATCCGTGATGCCTTAAGAACCTATGCAGCATCACAAGCTGATGACAAACCTGTCAATCCGAACTTTAAGTTAATCGATAGTATGGCTGGTCTTATTGTACGTGGTATCTCTGACCGGTACTGGACTGAGCATACTGGTGTACGTACCGGAGATAATGGTATGTCTCATTTCTGGGATGATAAAAATGAAGGTGCAGCAGAGCTAGATGAGTTGTTTGATGGGGGAGCCGCTTCTGAGGTTCCTGCGGATTCATCTGCTTCACCAGCAGCGCAGTAAGAATATTTGAAAGACTAACTTCTTGCGAGTCTATTGTTAAGTTCTACAATAATTGTAAGAAGTTTAATTTCAAGGAGTGTGCCATGAAGGATCATGTACTGAATAGTAAAGTGCTTTTGGTCGCAGTGTGCATTTCCATATCTGCATGTTTACAGGTGTTTCCTGATACTTTTATTTATTGGCGCGAAAGTTTACTTGGCGAATTCTGGCGTTTGTGGACTGCACATTGGGTACACGTTGGATGGGTTCATTTCCTTTTAAATATGATGGCATTCGCTTGTTTACCCTTTATTTTTCCACATACAAAAGCATGGCATCTTCTAAGTCTACTTTTGCTGTTGCCACCCTTTATTAGTTTGGTGTTCTACTTTTATTTACCTTATATCGAAGCTTACGCAGGTCTGTCTGGTGTCTTACATGGACTATATACAGCGGTTGCTTTGGTCTATCTGCAATATCGTAAAGAGCGAAATTTTGCTTTGCTGGTTTTAGGGTTAATTATTGCCAAACTCATATGGGAAAATACTTTTGGGCAAACAGGAACTGCTCAACTAATAGGGAGTCCAGTTTTAACTGAAGCTCATCTATATGGGGCAATTGGTGGAGCAATCTTTGGAGGATGTTATTGGATTTTCCAGAGATTAAAAAAGAAACATTGACAATACAAACTGTTAAAAAAGAGATTTTAGTCATTCTTTATTAACAAAGTTTGATGCAAATTTGATCGTTGAATAAAGGGATTGGTAGAAGGGGGATGGATTTAACCCCTGACCAAGAAAAATTGCATGACTCAAGTCCTTATTTTTTTAGGGATTTGAGAGAACAAAATTGGAATATTTATGCAAGAACATCAAGAAAAAAGATCTGGATTAGGTCTGCTGGGTTATATCTGGAACGAATGGATCTCAACATTCGTCATCCTCATTTTGCTATTAATGACGCTAATTATTGGTACCGGGGAAATGATCCACGGACAATTATTACGTATCGGGGAACGTCTTTATGGCGACCCTGCTACAGGTATGCAATATTCTTTTTTGCGTGCTGAGCCTGAAAAGCCAACTTGTGATCGACATCCAAATATCGAGGCTCAAGTAAAAGAACAAATGAAAGCGAACGCGTCTGATGATTTCGCGAGTTTCTTTGGTGCGGCATCGGAAAGTGATGTCCGTGCATCACTACTCGCAGCACAGCAACAATGTGATGAAAAATATCAGTTCTATGATAAAGCGATCACTTATATGGATGCGCATCCAAGTATCCGTACGTATCGAACGATAGAAACCTCTTTTTTTGGTCTCTTTAAATTTGGTACTGAAAATAGAGCAATGCTTTTAGTTGTGATGGTTGTATTAGCGGCAATAACGGCTACATTAAAGACACATCATATTGGTTTGCGCAGTCCTGCCACTAGAATAGATTTTCGTGTTTATTCAATCGCAATGTTATTTGCCAATGGTCTTTTAACATCATCAACGATTAGCCAATACCATTCGGTAACTGGTTCGGGGGTGCCCGTAGCAATTGAAATGCAAGTGATTTATTGGTTATGGATTACTTTATTTGCGACTTTGACATTAATCAGTTTATTCCAGTTGATTAAATCTCCAACTCCGACGAAAGAAGGGGGAAATCTTGGGCTTGCTTTCTTAAGCGTACCGCTCTATGCCTATATGGCGATTATCACTGGTGTCGCATTTACTTTCTTTATGGATTACCCAATGGGGCAGGGGATTTACCTTGGCCAGTTAGTTGAGTTTTCAAGTATATTCTTAAATCTGGCTCTGTTTATTTGGGCCGGGATGTTACTTAAACAGACACGCATTGTTGATTTATTTTTAAATATCCTTCGACCTTGGAATCTTGCTCCAGAAACACTAACTTGGTTAATTCTAATTGCTGCCGCATTACCAACAGCTTATACAGGAGCTTCAGGTATTTTCGTTATTGCAGCGGGTGCAATTATTTATAAAGAAGTTTGGAATGCAGGTGGTCGCCGTCAATTTGCATTGGCAGCCACAGCTATGTCTGGTTCATTAGGTGTTGTGTTACGACCATGCTTGCTGATAGTTGTTGTTGCATCTTTGAATAAAGAAGTCACAACAGATATGTTATATCACTATGGGGTATATACATTCTTATTATCATCAACTTTATTCTTGATAGTTTCTTTATTTTTTGCTGAGCAAAAATTCCGTATCGCTCCAGTAAAAATCGCTTTCCCAAAATCTTTACGTGCTTTTGTTCCTGTATCTCCATATATTGTAATTTTTATTTTAATTTGGTTGTTTTACAAGCATGCTTTAGCAACAGATTTGAATGAGTTCACTGCACCAGTAATGATGCCCGTGATTTTATTATTAATGGTGTTATTCGATAAATTACGTAAAGAACCTGCTCCATTAGCTCCAGTAGGGCATTGGGACAGTACCTTAAATGTCTATACGGTTCCGTCAGATGGTTCACAGCCTATTCCGGCAGTCAAACCTGTTGATGATCCACGTAATCCTGAACGAAGGGTCTCTTTCCGATCAGCTTTACATACAGCAACCAGTGAAACTGTAGGACATATTGGTGCATTAGTTATCCTTATGGCATTATCTGTAAGTGTTGGTGGATTCTTAGAAAGAATTGAAATCATGGAGGCCTTCCCAACAGATATTAGTAGTCTATTTGTTGTGATTTCTCTGATTGTAGTTCTGATGATATTTGTCGGTATGATTATGGATCCATTTGGTGCCGTTATTTTAATTTCAGCGACCGTAGCACCAGTAGCATACAAATACGGAATCGATCCTGTACATTTTTGGATGATTGCTTTAATTGGTTTTGAACTTGGTTATATTACTCCGCCCGTTGCTCTAAACCATTTATTAGCTAGGCAAGCAATTGGCGACGATGAGGTATCTGAAGCAGATGCAGAAGTTCGCCATAAATCGTTCTTCTACCGCTTCGAGCGATGGGTGCTTCCACTAATTGTAATGGTGCCTGCGATGCTTATCATTGCTTATGCACCTTACTTCTTTAAATTATTCGGTTGGTATCACTAATCTAATGATTTGAAGTAAATATATTGATAAAAAAACACCCTCTTTAAGAGGGTGTTTTTTTTTGAATGATACAATATGAGTATTCTGCATTCGATAAAAATCTAATTTTCTTCTTAACATTAGAAAGCTAAAGATGGATAGCTTTAGCTTTTTTAGATTCTATTGAAAAACTATTGCTGTTTAAGCTGAGCTTCCAGCAATTTAACTTGTTCTTCTTTGAGTTTAGTTAATTGATCAGCATCAGCATGCTGAGTTTTTAAGGTTGCTTCCTGATCTTTTAGCTGGCGATGAATATCTTCAAGTTTAGATACTTCTTCTTTTGCTAAAGACTCTTGTGCAGGGACAGGCTCTTTAAGCACATTTTCACTGACAAGTTGCTGAGAGCTTGCATTTTCAGCTAAGGGTTCAGAACTTGGTAATGGGTCAACTGGTTTAGCAGGAGCGGATGTCGAGACAGGTTGTGGATCAACCAGTGGTGCTGACGACTCAGTTTTTTTAAAAAACCATTGCGCTGCAAAAAAAAGCACTACGAGAATGCTTAAGCCCCCAATTAAAATCCATAATAATTTTGAGTTTTGTTTTCTTTGTAGTGGCATGTTTAAGACCTTTAGTCGGGACGACGTGGCTTGAACTGTATTACACCAATTTCATCTGGTTCAGCAGGCGTTTCAGGCTCATCAACATGAGTCGGACGATTTTCGCTATAACCGCATTCGATACATTCAATCCATTCGTCTTCTGCGGTGGTTAGCATGACAATTCGATCCATGGCTTCACATTTTGGACATTTTGCCCCAGCAATGAAACGTTTTTTCATCTTTATCACCCTAACCACACGATCAATTTAGGCCCATAGTTTAAGCGGTTTTGTTGTCATTCGTCCAACCTTGATGACGTAACAACGCGTCAATTTTAGGCTCGCGCCCACGAAAATTAACAAATGCCTCAAGTGCAGTGTCTTTTCCTCCCACAGCTAGAATTGCCTGACGGAATTCTTTACCCGTTTGAGTATTAAAAATACCTTCATTTTCAAAACGATCAAATGCATCACTTGCTAAGACTTCTGCCCATTTGTACGAGTAATAACCTGCAGCATAACCACCAGCAAAAATATGACTAAAACTATGTTGGAAACGGTTGTAGTCGACAGTAGGAACGACTGCATACTGCTTACGAATGTCGTTTAACGTTTGCTGAATTTGCTCACTGTTCAGGGCAGGCGTTTTGGTGTGAATGGTTAAGTCAAACAATGCAAATTCAAGCTGACGTAAAGTTTGCATACCAGATTGGAAGAATCGAGCATTTAATAAAGCATCTAGTAATTCTTGTGGCAAAGTCTGTTTACTATCGATGTGTTCACTTAATACATCTAGACTTTCTTTATCCCATGACCAGAATTCCATAAACTGGCTTGGTAGTTCTACTGCATCCCAAGCTACCCCATGCGTTCCTGCAACCGAGATATTATCTACTTCGGTCAACATATGATGTAAACCATGTCCGAATTCATGGAACAAAGTAATCACTTCGTCATGAGTCAATAAAGCAGGTTGGTCACCTACTGGAGGAGTAAAATTACACACCATATAGCAAATTGGTTTTTGTAAACCATGAAGAGTCTGCATGCGCGAGCGGAAGCCGTTCATCCATGCGCCACCACGTTTACCTGTACGTGCATAGATGTCAAAGAAGAAGCCACCAATCACTTGACCTTGGTCTTCTAATTCAAAATAACGTGCATCTGGATGCCAGACAGGTGCTTGTCTTTCAATAATGTTAATGCCATATAGGCGCTGCACAATCTGGAATAATCCCTGAATAACTTTAGGTGCAGGGAAATAAGGCTTTAATGCTTCTTGAGATAAATTAAATTGTTGCTGTTTCAGCTTTTCAGAATAGTAAGTTGTATCCCAAGGTTTAAGGTCATCAACACCATCTTGTTTGGCAATTTCTTGAAGTTCTGTAACTTCTTGAAGCGCAGGAGCACGCGCATGCTCTGCTAGGTCAACCAAAAACTCATGTACTGTTTTTACGTCTGGTGCCATTTTACTTGCAAGAGAATATTCAGCATAGTTATTGAAACCAAGTAGTTTTGCCATTTCCTGACGAAGGCTCAAAATTTCTTCCATAATTTTGCTGTTATCAAACTCAGTTTGTTCAGACTGATCAGATGCACGTGTCACATAAGCTTTATAAAGCTCTTCACGCAATTCACGGTCATCTGCATAAGTCATGATTGCAAAATATGCTGGGAAATCTAGAGTTGCGACAGCTTGGTCAAGTTCGCGTTGTTTACCATACTGTTTTAATAACTCAATATTACTTTCTGGAAGACCTTTTAACTGATCTTCGGTAAGTGGCTTAAAGTAAGCTTGTGTTGCATCAAGAACGTGATTTGAAAAATCAGAAGAAAGCTGTGAAAGACGCGCAGAAATCTCTGCATAACGTTTTTTCTCTTCGCCTTCTAAAGCGACGCCAGAAAGTTTAAAGTCACGCAAAGCTAGACGAATAGCACTTTGTTGGGCTGGGCTAAGAGACGTATAACTTTGACCATCATGGATGTATTGATAAGTTTGATAAAGCGCCGTGTGTTGACCAAGCTGAGTGTAATATTCACTTAATGCTGGTAATAACGATTGATAGACTTCTCTCGTTTCTGCATTGCTCATTACCGCGTTTAAATGCGATAAAACGCCCCATGATTCACTTAGATTATTTTCAAGTGTATCGACTTGCTCAAGTACTGCAAGTTGCTGAGCTGTATCTGTAGGTGCAGCTGTAAGAGTATTTAAAAATTCCTGACCTGCTTGAATCGCTTGTTGGATGTCTTGTTTTAAATTTTCTAATTCAATTTGATCAAAACGCGGAGTTGGTAAAGTCGCTTGCTGTAAAGTCATTGCTAATAGCCACATTATTTTTTAAACATGGTATTAGATGTAGGTCCTCTCAAGTCGGAAATCAAGCTTAATGTGTAAAATAACCCTTTTAAAAAGAAATAAGCCTCCTATTGGAGACTTATTTTTGAAACGTGATAATTATTTACTCATTATTCAGCCTTTGATTTTGCATTCGATTTTTTCTTTTTAGGCTTAGATTTTTTCTTCACCTTTTCTGATTTAGTCTCGGCTTTTGCTGAGGTTTTCTTACCAGATTTCTTGGTGTAAGAACTTGGCTTACTTTTTTCTTTCTTTTTGTGAACAGGTCGCTCACCATCACTACTGACAGTTGGTTTACTGAAAACTTCTTCAGTCGCCTGCGTAGTAGTTTTAGTTGTACGCGGCGCACGGCTACGAACTACTCGGCCTGCATGGGTAACTTGCTTAATGAGCTGGAAGTCAATTTTACGTTCTTCCAGATTGACACCAGCAACCTGAATTTTAACTTCATCACCCAAACCAAAGACTTGTCCACGATTTTGACCTACTAGATTTTGGCTCGCTTGGTCATAAATAAAGAAGTCATCGCCGAGTTGGCTAATATGAATCATGCCATCGACATATAGATCTTTCAGTGTCACGAACAAACCAAATTCGGTCACCGCACTTACAATGCCAATAAATTCATCACCTAGATGCTGTTGCATGTAGTGACATTTCAACCAAGTCGTTACGCTGCGAGATGCTTCATCAGCACGGCGCTCGGTTTGAGAGAAATGTTCACCTGCATCATCTAGTGCCGCACCAGAGAGTGGATAAGGCTTTTGTTTCAAATGTGCTTTAATGGCGCGGTGTAACAATAAGTCTGGGTAACGACGGATTGGTGAAGTGAAATGCGTATACGCTTCATAGGCCAAACCATAGTGCCCTGCATTTTTTGCACCATAATAAGCTTGCATCATTGAGCGTAATAAGACGGCATGAATGCTTGGTGCATCAATACGATCTTTAGTTGCTTCAATTACTCTTTGATAGTCTGCTTGAGTTGGTTGGTCGGGGAAGGGTAGACCCAGTAATTTCACAAAGTCTTTTACTTTTTGAATACGTGAGAATTCAGGAGCTTCATGCACGCGATATAACATTGGAACATCATGTTCTAATGCATATTCAGCCGCAGCAACGTTAGCAAGTAACATGCATTCTTCAATGAGCTTATGGGCTTCATTACGTGTACGTGGCAAAATTTCTTTAATCCCGCCTAGCTCATCAAAAGTCATGTAGGTTTCAATGGTTTCAAATTCCATTGCATGACGGTCGGCACGTAAATTTTTCAAAATCTGATAAAGTTGGAAAAGCGTATTTAAAGATTTATGAACATCACGATCTTTTGGAATCGCATCTGTTGCGCCGTCAAAATATTGGGCTACCTGTGTATAGGTCAAACGTGCTTTTGAATGCATAACCGACGGATAAAAATCGTAACTAGTTACACGGCCTGTACGAGAGAGTTTCAAGTCGCAGACCATGCATAAGCGGTCTACATGAGGGTTCAGAGAACACAAGCCGTTTGACAAAGCCTCTGGTAGCATTGGTAATACAAAGTGTGGGAAGTATACCGAAGTACCACGTTCCTCAGCTTCTTCATTGAGGGCTGAGTCTAAGCGTACATAATGGCTAACATCAGCAATTGCGACAACTACACGATAACCGCCCCCTGGACGTTTTTCTGCATAAACAGCATCGTCAAAATCTCGAGCATCTTCACCATCGATCGTAACTAATGCTAAATCTCGTAAATCAATGCGGCCTTCACGATCTTGAGCGGATGGTTCTTTAAAACTTTCAGCTTCTTTTAAGACCTGATCTGGAAACTCATATGGCAAACCAAATTCAAGAATGGTTTGTGGAATAATAATTTCTGTATCGGCTTTGTCGGCCATAGATTGAATAATATGCGCCGTTGCAAACTCTTCACGAGTTGGATAGCTGTCTATTGCGACACGTAGCATATCGCCAACATTTACTTCAGCGTGTGTTACCAGTTCTTTTTCTAAAGGAATAGGTTGGTGCTGATTTGGATTGTTGGGTTGAATAAAATATTCGCCATCGTGAACCGACAATTTACCAATTAATTGTTTAACACGATGTTGTAAAACTTCTGTGATAAAGCCCCAAGGTTTACCTTTACGGTCAACCGAAGTCTGGCGCACTCTAACTCGATCACCATTAAATACTAAACGTAATTCACGTTCAGGAAGTAAAAGATCAGTTTGACCATCAATATGTGCCGTACCTAAACCTTTACTATTGATATAAACAGTTGCTTCATAGGTTGGTTGATCTGCCACCAACTGAAATTTAAACCCGTCTTTCATGATTTGACCATCACGAACCATGGCACTTAAGCGGTGACTGAGTGCTTCAATACTTTTTTGGTCATGAATGTTAAAATGATCTACAAGTTCTGCATGAGATTGCGGTGTCTGCAATTGTTCCAATGTATCTAAAATAAGAGTACGGCTCGGAATAGGATTGTCATAACGTTCAGCTTCAGCTTTCGCTTCGGGGTCAGCCCAGTTTTTTGTCATGTCGTTTGGTTTCACGCTTGGCAGATAAGTTTAGCATAAGTCATGCAGACCCGAACTGCACGTTTAGGTTTGCAATAATGTGTTATGCACTACAGTATTTTGATGAAGAAATAATATCTATCTTAACAAGCGTTTGATCTAAAAAGACGAAAATAATGAGAAAATTGCTTAAAAAATAATTCATTGAACTAAAAAACAAGAAAATTTCACTATGATGACTTGAACAATAGGGTTTTAGTTTGTATTATGGCGGCTCGTTCCGGTGAGGTGGATGAGTGGCTGAAATCACTTCCCTGCTAAGGAAGCATACCTATTACTGGTATCGAGGGTTCGAATCCCTCTCTCACCGCCATTTACTTAATGCGCTCATAGCTCAGCTGGATAGAGCACTTGGCTACGAACTAAGGGGTCGGGAGTTCGAATCTCTCTGAGCGCACCA